>JAJDXK010000003.1 GCA_022823305.1 Alphaproteobacteria bacterium | reverse complement strand
GGCGTCCTCGCGGCCTCGGCCGTCACGGTCCAGCAGCTCGATCCGGACACCTATCTCGCGAGGGGCGTCAGATGGTGATGCCGCGAACGGCAAGGGGTCGCAATGGCGGGACGGCGGCGAGCCCGTCAGTGCGTCAGGGCGGCGACAATTTCGGCAGTTCTCTGCACCACGAGAACAGCGAGGACGACCGCGCTGATCAGCTTGATCCACTTGAGATCAGTCTTGATCTCGGCGAGGAGCTTCGCGACGTCGACATTCGTTGCGGCAACGTCCTTTCTGGTTGCGACATTGCCGGTCACGGCATTCCTGATCGCGATGGTGATCGCCTCGGCCTGACGCTCCTCGATGCCGCTCTCCCGAAGGTGCCGCGCGGTCGCCATGGTGTCGAATGGAATGTCGGTCATTTTCCGTGCCGCTCCCGGCCAGGTCCGGCCTTCATTCATCATCATATGCGCCCTGCCCTGCGCGAGGTCAAGCAATGACGGCGCGCCGCTTCATCGACGTCCTCAACTGGGGCGCGCTGGTCGCGCCCGGCGTGATGGCCTGCAAGGACGGCTCGCTGCTGGCGGGCTGGAGGGTCGCCGGCCTCGACACCGAGAGCATGGAGCCGGACGCGCTCGCGGGACGCCTGTGGCACCTCGGCCGCGGTCTGTCCCAGCTGGCCGACGGCGAGACGGTCTGGTCCGTCTTCGAGCGCCGGCCCTGGGTTCCGGACTCCGAGCCCGGCCCAACGGGTCACGAGGCGCTGGACGCGCTGGAGCTGGAATCGCACCTGATGCTCGCCGCGGAGGGCACGACCTGGAGCGACCGGCTGCTCCTGTTCCTCGGCTGGATGCCGGAGGCCCCGGGCACGCTCGGGGAGACGCTCGCCGGGTTTGACGAGGCACTGCAGGACATGGAGAGCCGACTCGGCGGCATGCTCGGCCTCGACCGTCTCGTGCCGGAAGGTCCGGGTGCGCCCTGCCCGTTCTGCGGCGCCCTGGCGGGCCTCCTGGGCCAGTCGCGCACCGCGCCCCGCTTCGGGGAGGACGACCTGCCCGTGGGAATCGACATGCTGCTCGGGGCCGGGGTGCTGCAGTCGCAGCGCACGGGACCGCTGACGCTGGACGGGCGCGCCGTCGCGATCCTGGCGCTGGAGGGCCTGCCCGTGACCTACGGGATCGCGCCGTTCGAGCGCTTTCAGGACCTGCCCTGCGCGTTCGCGTGGGTCACGCGGTACGAGGCGCTGTCGGCGGCGAAGGCGCGCGGAGCCGTGCGGAGACGGCAGCGCTTCTGGCTGCAGGGTTCCGCCGATCTGGTCGCGAACGTCGCCGGCGAAGGCGGCGGGCGACGCGACCTCTACGGCGACGCGATGGCCGAGAGCCTGGACCCGGTCCTGGCCCGCATCTCGCGCGGCGAGGAGGGCCACGGCTACCACGTCTCCGTCTTCCTGCTGCAGGGCGAGAGCCGAGCGGCGCTGGCCCCGTCGCTTTCGCTGCTCCGATCCGCAGCGGACGACGGCCACTACGGGCTGCGGGAGGAGCGCGTGAACGCGGTCCCCGCGCTCATGTCCGCCCTGCCCGGCCACACGACGGTGAACTCCCGCCGCGCCGTGCTTCGCGCGCAGGCGATGGCTGACCTCATGCCGGTCCGGTCGATCTGGCGCGGGCACGCGACGTGCCCCTCGCCGCGCCTGCCCCCCGGCACGCCCGCGCTTCTTGAGGCCCGGGCGAGGACCGGCGAGCACGTGAACGTCAACCTGCATGAAGGCGACGTGGGCCACACGCTGATGTTCGGACCTACGGGCGCGGGCAAGTCGGTGCTGCTTGGCCGCATCGCGGCGGCCTGGCTCCGCTACCCGGACGCCCAGGTGATCTGGTTCGACCGCCAGAGATCGAGCGCGCATGCCTGCGCGGCGCTCGGCGGCACGTTCATGGAGCCGGGCGTGCCGGGATCGAGCGGCATCGCGCCCTTCGCCCGTCTCGGCCGCCTGGGCGCCACGTGGGGGCTTTCGTGGCTGACGGCGCTGGTCGAGGCCGGGCTTGGCCGTCCCGCGTTTCCGGAGGAGGCGGCGGAGCTTCGCGGCGCGGTCGAGTCGCTGAAGGGAACCGAGCGCCCGACGCTTCGCAACGCCTGGGAGTACGTCCAGTCCCGGCCGCTCCGGCAGGTGCTCGAGGCCTGGTTCGAGGGTCCTGAAGCGGGAATGTTCGACGCCGACGAGGCGGACGTGGGCGCGGCGCTGGAGGCGTCGGCGCTGACGGTGTTCGAGACGCACACCCTCTTCGAGGCCCGGCCGGACGTGACGATGCTCTCGATGGACTACGTGTTCGCGGAGACGGACCGGCGCTTCGACGGGCGGCCGACGCTCGTGGTGCTGGACGAGGCCTGGTCGTTCTTCGCGCACCCGCTCTGGGTGGACAGGCTGCGGTCCTGGCTGAAGGAGGGCCGGAAGCTGAACGTGGCCGTGCTGATGGCGACTCAGTCCGTGGCGGACGCGGCGCGCAGCGCCTTGACGGAGGACCTGCTGGAGAGCTGCCCGACGCGGCTCTTCCTGCCCAATCCCGAGGCCGAGACGCGCGTGGCCCGCCAGCACTACGACGCTCTGGGGCTGGATCCCGCGCAGGTCGGGCTGGTGGCGCGGATCGCGCCGAAGCGGGAACTCTATCTCGTCCAGCCCGGCGGGCGGCGGGTGATCAGCCTGCCGATGGGTCCCGCCGCGCTCTCGATCCTTGGCCGTACCGGCGCCGACGACAGCGCGCGCGCCCTGAGGCTCCGGCCCCGCAACCCCGACTTCTGGAAGGAGGACTTCGCGAATGACACCGGAATCGACCTTGGCCGCCCGCAGGACGCGGCCTGACGCGCGCGCTTGCCCGGCGGCGCGCACGCTGGCGCTGGCCGTCGGTCTCGCAGTCGCGCCGCTCGCCGTTGTGGCCGGCGGCCTCACGGGCATGGCGACGGAATGGACGCAGCTCCTGAACAACGCCGAGCTCGGCCGCCTGCTGGGCATCGAGACGCGGTCCCTGGCGACGGAGACGAAGAGCCTTGCCGTCGAGACGCGGCAGCTCGAGACGGAGCTGCAGGCGCTGGAAATCATGCGGCGCAACGTGCGCAAGCTGCCTGCCCGCCACGTCGGCAACGTGATCGAGCCGATCCTGCGGCTGCGCCGCATCGCGGGCCAGGCCGGAAGCATCGCGATCGACGGCCGCAGCATCGACTCGTTCCTGCGTTCGGACCTGGTCACCGACCCGCTCTACGACCGCCGCGGCCTCGACCGCGCGAAGCTTGCCGAGAGCTATGACGGCTGGTCGACGCAGTGGAACGCGTCGATGGAGACGAACCTGCGTCAGACCGGCATGACGCTGGAGGACGTGGAGACGGAAGCGCGGCTGATCGACAGGATCCAGTCGCGGATGGGCACCGAGGAGGGCCAGATGCAGGTGCTGCAGGGCGGCAACCTGGTCGCGGCGTCCATGGCGCGGCAGCTGAACGACCTGCGGCGGATCACGGCGACGCAGTCCGAACAGACGAGCATCGCGTGGGCGCGCAGGCTGGAGGAGATGGACCGCCGGGAGGCGGCGGAGCGCGTGCACGGCACCGAGGTCGAGGAGACGCGCGGGAGGCTGCAGAGCCAGGGCGACGGCCGGTCGCTGAACGAGCTCTTCGGGGTGGGGAAATGACGGCCGTGACCATGCATCGGCCGAACCGTCGCCCGGTCCTCCGGACATTTCCTGCACCGATGATCGCCGGCGTCGCCTTCACTGTCTTCCTGCTCCGGGCCGATCCGGCGTTCGCGCAGCTCGTCGGAGGCGGGGCCCTGGACAATGCGATCGACGCGATGAAGGCCACGCTCGACCGGGCCGGCGCGTCGCTCGCAGGGGCGGCGCAGGCGATGCTGCTCTTCCTGGTCGTGTGCGACTTCGTCTGGCGCGCCGGGAAGTGGGTGATCTCCAGCCAGTCGGTCGGGGAGTTCGCCGAGCCGATGGTCTACACGATCGGGATCGTCACCATGGCCTGGGCCTTTGCAGCCGCGGTGCCGGAAGTGGCGACGTGGATAGCGAAGACGGCGGTGGATGTCGCGGACAGCGCGCAGCTGGGCGTCGCCGCCGTCACTCCCGACAACCTGAAGCCGTCCCAGATGATGAAGACGGGGCTGGACCGGGCGTTCGGATGGCTCAAGGAGATATCGGTCTGGAACCCGGCAAGCCTCGTGTACGTCGTGTGCGCGTTCATCTCGATCATCGTGATGGCGGCGGTGCTGGCCATGATCATAATGACCTACGCCGAGCTCTACCTCGTGGGCATGGTCGGCATCGTCACGCTCGGCTTCGCGGGCCTGTCGCAGACGCGGGGCATCGCCTCGCGCTACGTGATGAGCCTGTTCGGCAAGGGCTTCAAGCTCATGACCCTGCTGATCCTGGTCGACGCCACGGAACGCCTTGCGCGAACGGCCGTGGGCACGGCCGCCGACGCAACGCTGGAGGGCGCTCTGAGCGCGGTCCTGCTCCAAGTCGTTGGCGCCGTGATGATCATCCTCCTGCCAGGCGCGGTGGAACGGCTCGTCGCGGGATCGGCTGTGGGCGACGCGGCGGGAACCGGCGCGAAGATGGTGGCGGGCGCCGCCGCGTCCGGCGGGGCGGCGGTCGCGGGCGCTGCGTCCGGCGGGGCCATGGGTGCGATGGCCGGCGCCGCGAAGGGCGCGACGTCCGGAGCGCCCATGGGCGGCGCAGGAGCGCTTGCCGGCATGCTCAAGGGCGGCATCAACTGGGGCAAGCTCGGCGCGGAGCGCGGGATCAGCAAGGAACTGGGGTCGCGGCTCCAGAGCCGGATCAACCGCGTCGGAACCGGCGACGCGAAGGCCGGTCCGGAGGGCGGGTCGTGACGGGGCTCGTCGCAGCCGCTGTCGACGCGCGCGTGGTGGGAACACGTGTGTTGCCCGTCGCCTCGGGGTCCGCATGCGGGACCGAGCGTGCGCGAAAGCTTGAAGCGGAAGCGCGGCCATCGTGGCGCGCAATGAAAGGAGGGACAGGATGTCGTCCAACAAGATCAAGAAAGGTGGCGGGTCCGCCAGTGCGCGGACCCCCCCCCCCCCGGTTCTGGTTTCGGGTTTCAACATAAAACCGCAGCCGGGGGGGGGCCGCGCCCCCC
>JAJDXK010000071.1 GCA_022823305.1 Alphaproteobacteria bacterium | reverse complement strand
GGCTTGGTAGGGCTTGTCCCTCAGGCCGTGGTGCAATGCGGCGATGTCCTTGCGCTGTACCTCCGAGACCTGCATCTCCCCGATGACAGGATCGATGTAGAGCTTCACCGAGCGGCGGTATTCGTGCTGGGTGCTCGGCTTGCAGTGGTCGGACACATACTCCTTGAGGAACCGTGCGGTCACCTCGGCCACAGTCGGCTCGGACTTGCGCGGCGCAACCGCGTCCCGGGGGTCGATGCCCTTCTTCGCAAGGGACAGGATTTCCAGCGCCCGTGTTCGAGCCTGGTCCACGCTCACCACCCCAGGAGTGCCGATGGTGTACCAGCGAAGCTTCCCGTCAACGCGGGTCTGAACGACAAAGACCTTTCGCCCCGATCTCCGCACCCGCAGCCCGAAGCCGGTGAGTTCGCCGTCCCAGTAGACGGAATTGGTGCCGTCGGGCTTGACGGCGTCGACGGATCGCTTGGTGATACGCGGAATTCGGTTGGCCATAGCGGCAAGGTGTAGCAAGCTGGCAAACTATTGGCAAACAGAATCGAATAACTCAGAGACCTCTCGAGACCTCTCCAGCCCACAACCGAATGACATGACCCATTGATCTATCACCATTTGTACCTTTCCAGACCCCTAGAGGCCATATAGAGCTTCGAAACTACGAATCTGGGGGTCGGGGGTTCGAATCCTCCCGAGCGCGCCATCCTGCTCCCCGATCGGAGTGACTCGACGCGAGCGCTTGCCTCGCAAGGGCGGCGCTCGGCCGCCAGATTGACGCGGCGCGCCGGCTCGAAGTAGTGTGATGTAACTGACATCAGACGACTTTGGAACGCCCATGCCCCAGCAGGTCACCGCGCGATTGCCCGACCCGGTGGTCGAAGCGCTGGACGCGACCGCGCGCGAGCTCCGGCGCAGCCGGGCAGAGGTCATCCGCCTCGCCGTCGAGCGCTATCTCGAGGACTTCGACGATCTCTCCATCGCCGTCGACCGGCTCCGCGATCCCGCGGATCCGGTGCTGGACTGGGACCGGGTCCGGCGTGAGCTGCTCGATACGGATTAAGGAGAGCGCGGCCAGGGAGCTGAGGCGCGTCGCCGGGCCGGAACGGGCGCGGATCGTCGCGGCCATCGACCGGCTCGCGGAGACGCCGCACCTCGGCACGGCGCTGAAGGGCGACCTGCGGGGGCTCAGGCGGCTGCGCGTCGGCGACTGGCGCGTCGTCTACGAGGTTCAGGACGATGCGCTCATCGTGCTGGTCGTCCGCGTCGGCCACCGGCGGGAGGTCCATCGACGGCAGCCGGGCTAGCACGCATCTCCTGCCCGGCCCCGCGTCACACCTCGACTCGCACCGCGCCCTCGGCGAGAGCCGGGAGCCTGGCCGGATCGAAGGGCGCGATGTCCAGGGTAGCGGTCGCGCCGTCGGCGATCAGCTCGGCCATCGCCTCGCCCGTGGCCGGGCCGTTCAGCATCCCCCAGACCGAGTGCCCGGTCGCCACGTAGGCGCCCGCGACGCCGGGGACGGCGCCGATCAGCGGCAGCCCGTCCTCGACCACCGGGCGGTAGCAGGCCTGCGCGGCCAGCACGTCCGCGCCGCCGAGCGCCGGCGCGAAGCGCGCGGTCATGGCACGGAGCCGCTCGCAGCCGCCCTCGTCCGGCGCCACGGCGGCGGGGTCCACCGGCAGCGGCGCCTCGCTGGAGAGGCCGCAGACATACGTGGTGCCGTCGGGCCGGGGCATCACCTCGGGCGAGGCGAGCGTGCCCGCTTCGGTCTCGAACTCGACGAAGAGGGCGTGGGGCTCGGGCTCCGGCGCATAGCGGAAGACCAGGCTGTGCCCCTTCAGGCCGTAGACCGCAGGAAGCGGCAGCCAGCGGCTCGCCAGCACCGACCAGGGGCCCATGGCGATCACCACCGCATCGCCGGCGACCTCCTGGCCGTCCACCGTGACCCCGCGCACCGCGCCGTCGCCGCCGCGGGCTACGCCCGTCACCGTGCCGATCCGCACGCGCGCGCCGCCCGCGAGCGCGGCCCGCATCATGGCGCCGGTGAAGTCTGCGGGATCGAGCTGGGCCGTGCTGTCCGCGGTGCCGAGGCGGGCGTGGACCGCGGCATCGCCCGCGAGCCAGGCGGGCGCAGCGAGCTTGCGGTAGAAGCCCACGTCCCGGCGCGCGCTCGCGACCACGCCCAGCGTGTCGAGCCTGCGGTAGCCCCAGTCGTCGTCGATGCGCCCGGCGAGCTCGGCGTGCAGCGCGAAGCTGCGCCGCGCCAGCGGCTCCAGCGCGGAGCCGTCGCACCAGTCGAGCGCGAGGAAGCCGCCCGACTTGCCCGAGGCCGCGTTGGCGATGCCCGTGCGCTCGATCACCACCGCCTCGATGCCGCGCAGGCTCAGGAAGTAGGCGATCGAGGCGCCGATCACGCCGCCGCCGCAGATCAACACGCGCATGCAAGCCTCGCCGTCCTTGCTCCGGCCCGGGAGGGGAACCATGCGCCGGCCCTGCCCCGGTTGCAAACGCAGGCCCGTCCGCTACCCTCGGCGCCCCCTTTTTCGCCCGACGGAAGGACCGACGCCCATGCTCAGCCGCGAGGAACTGATCGCGCTCGTCGAGGACGCCTATTTCTTCAACGTCGACAACAAGAACCTCGAGCTCGCGGTCGCGTGCTTCGCGGAGAACGCGGAGCTGCGCATCCAGTCGGCCCACGTCAGCCACACGGGCCACGACCAGATCAGGCGCATGTTCCGCGACTTCATGGCCGCGACCGGGACCATCTATCACGGCGACTTCAGCCACGTCGTCGACGTGGAGAACCAGTGGATCGCCTCGCAGTTCGTCGCCCGCAACGACTACGACGACGGCCGCCACGTCGAGATGCGCAACTGCAACTTCTTCCAGGTCGAGGACGGCCGCTTCAGGCGCGTGACGATCTACATGACCGACGAGAACCCGCTGGTTTAGGTCCCCTCGCCCCGTGCCGGCGCCTTGCGGCGCCGGACGCCATTCGCCACACTCGCGGCGGTCTTCGCGAAGGGAGGCACATGAGCGCGCGTCCGCAGATCGAACCGCCCTACCTGCTCTTCCTCGGCGACGCGAAGGACGCGCTCGCCGCCAAGACCGCACGCGGCGTCTTCGTCTTCCGCCCGGAGTGGTGCCTCGGCCAGCTCCGGCTGCCGGGCTGCAATGCCCGCCTCGACCTGCCCGAGATGACGGTGGAGGAAGCGGCGGGCGGGGGCGCGAAAAGCCTCATCGTCGGCGTCGCCAACGCCGGCGGGGTGCTCCCCGACAGCTGGATCGACACTCTGGTCGCGGCGCTGGACGCGGGCCTCGACGTGGCGAGCGGGCTGCACGTGCGCCTCAGCGACCTGCCGCCGGTGCGCGAGGCGGCGGAGGCGAAGGGCCGGCTGCTCTTCGACGCGCGCCACCCGCCGCAGGATTTCGCCGTGGGTTCGGGCACGCGGCGCCCCGGCAAGCGTCTCTTGACCGTGGGCACCGACGCCTCGGTCGGCAAGATGTACGCCACCCTCGCGCTGGAAGCCGAGTGGCGCCGGCGCGACGTCGCCTGCACCTTCCGCGCGACCGGGCAGACCGGCATCTTCGTCGCGGGCGAGGGAGTCTCGGTGGATGCGGTGGTGGCCGACTTCATCTCCGGCGCCACCGAGTGGCTCGCGCCCGCCAACGACCCGGAGCACTGGGACCTGATCGAGGGGCAGGGCTCGCTCTTTCACCCCTCCTACGCGGGCGTCACCCTCGGTCTCATCCACGGCGCCCAGCCGGACGCCATCGTGGTCTGCCACGAGCCGACGCGCACCCACATGCGCGGCCTGCCGGCGTGGCCGCTGCCCGAACTCGGCGCCTGCATCGAGGCCAACCTGCAGGCGGCGCGGCTCACCAACCCCGACGTCGTCTGCGCCGGGCTCTGCATCAACACCGAGGCGCTGGGCGAGGCGGAGGCGCAGGCGCTGCTGGCAGAGCTCGGCAAGGCCCACGGCCTGCCCTGCGTCGATCCCATCCGCACCGGCGTGGGCCCCATCGCCGACCGCCTGCTCTAGAACGAGGATGACGCCGGTGAGCCGGCGGCTGGACGTTCGAATCGAGACCTGGCCGCTCGCGCAGGCCTTCCGCATCTCGCGCGGCGCGAAGACGGAGGCGCACACGGTGGTCGCCGAGATCGCCGACGGCCCCCACACGGGCCGGGGCGAGGCGGTGCCCTACCCGCGCTACGACGAGACGCCGGAGGGCACGCAGGCGGCGATCGAGAGCCTGCGGGGGGCCATCGCGGATGGCCTCACGCGCGAGGGGCTTGAGGCGGCGCTCCCCGCAGGCGCCGCCCGCAACGCGCTCGACTGCGCGCTCTGGGACCTGGAGGCGAAGCAGGCCGGCCGCCCGGCCTGGGCGCTCGCGGGCCTCGAAGCGCCCGCTCCCTGCATCACCGCGGTGACGCTCAGCCTGGACACGCCCGCGCGGATGGGCGCGGCCGCAGCGCGCCACGCCCACCTCCCCCTCCTCAAGCTCAAGGTCACGGGCGAGGGCGACGCAGACCGCATCCGCGCGGTGCGCGAGAACGCACCCGCCGCCCGGCTCATCGTCGATGCCAACGAGGGCTGGACGCCGCCCATGCTGGACGACCTGCTGCCGGCGCTCGCCGCGCTCGGCGTCGAGATGGTGGAGCAGCCGCTGCCGGCTGCGGACGACAAGGCGCTGGAGGGCCGGCGCCTCGCGCTCCCCCTCTGCGCCGACGAGAGCTGCCACACCCGCGCCGACCTGCCCCGCCTCGCCGGGCGCTACCCCATGGTCAACATCAAGCTCGACAAGACCGGCGGTCTGACCGAGGCGCTGGCGCTGGCCGCGGAGGCGAAGGAGATGGGCTTCCGCATCATGGTGGGCTCGATGGTCGCGACCTCGCTCGCCATGGCGCCGGCGGCGCTGCTCGCGGGATATGCCGACTACGTCGACCTCGACGGCCCGCTGCTGCTGGCCCGCGACCGCGAGCCGGGGCTCCGCTACGAGGGCGCGCTCATGGCGCCGCCCGGACCCGATCTCTGGGGATAGCCTCCAATTCCTGCCGAGGCTGCAACCTTGTTTCCCTTCGTCCGATCTGAAATTCTGGCGCGCATTGGAGAGGTCCGGCCGGAACCGGGCCGGGGCAGCGAGGGCGCGATGGGCCGCCTGTTGGAGCTCGGGGAGCGGGTGGAGCTCGTCTCCATGGACCCGCACTTCCACGACATCAGCATCGCCCTCTACCGCAGCACCGGCGAGGGGGGCGCCTCGGCCTATCTCGCCCACAGCTACAGCGGCAGGGAGGGCACACGCGAGCGTCTCGGCTTCGTGATGCGCGCGATGGCGGTCATGGGCGGCATGGTCCCTGCGCCGGGCGTGCCGGGGCGCATCGCCTTCGCCTGCGGGGCGGAGCACAGGGCAGCAGTGAAGCGGCTCTTCCTCGAGGCCTGCAAGAAGGCGTCGGGCATGGAGGTCGCGGCGCTGCCCATGAGCATCTACGACAAGAAGAACGACCTCACCATCGACGCCTCGGGCCTCGGCGACGGGCGCTATCGCCTCGCGGCCGCCGGCGGCGAGGGTGACGACAAGGTGGCGCGGCGTGTGGACGGCGTCACACGCGGGCTGATCAAGCTCGCCGAGATGGAGCCGGGCGAGGCACTGGGCGAGGTGCGCTTCGCCTGCGGCTCGGCCCACGACGCGCTGGTGGGCCTCCTGCTCGGGCGGGCGCTCAACGTCCGCGCCGCCATGCGCGAGGCGGAAGCAGCGGCGGCGCGCGGGGTCCTCGCCGCGCCGAGTGCACAGCAGCAGACCTGAGGGTCGGGAGCGAAGACCATGAGGCAAGGATCGGCAGTACCCTCCATGACCAGCCGCGAGCGGGTGCTTGCGTCGCTGAAGCGCGCGCCGGTGGACCGGACGCCCGTATGCAACCCCACCTCGGTCGCCACCGTCGAGCTGATGGACCTGGTGGACGCCAACTTCCCGCTCGCCAACCGGGACCCAGAGCTGATGGCGCGCCTCGCCGCCACGAGCCACACCGAGCTCGGCTTCGACAGCATCATGCCGGTCTTCTCGATCATCCAGGAATCGTCGGCGCTCGGCTGCAAGATGCAGTGGGAGCAGAAGGACAACTGGCCCACCGTGCGCATGCGCGAGCCGATCTGGGAGGACGTGGACGACATCCGCATCCCCAACGACTTCCTGCTGCACCCGGACATGGCCTGCGTGATCGAGGCGATCCGCCTGCTCAGGCGCGAGTTCGGCGACGAGGTGGCGATCATCGGCAAGACCATGGGGCCGTGGACGCTGGGCTACCACTGCTTCGGGGTGGAGCCCTTCCTGCTCATGTCGCTGGACGATCCGGGCAAGACCAAGCTCGCGCTCGACCGCATGAAGGAGGCGACCATCATCTTCGGGCTGGCGCAGATCGAGGCGGGCGCGGATGCGCTCACCGTTCCCGACCACGCCACTGGCGACCTGGTGAGCGCGGACTACTACAGGCGTTTCCTCAAGGACCTGCACATCGAGTTCGTGGAGCGCCTGCCGGTGCCGCTGATCCTCCACATCTGCGGGCGCACCGTGGACCGCATGGGCTACATCGCCGAGACCGGGATCGCCGCCTTCCACTTCGATTCCAAGAACGCGCCGGCGGAATCCATGGCGGTGATGGACGAGCGCGTCTCGCTGGTGGGCAACATCAACAACCCCGAGACGCTCTTCGCCAAGGGGCCGGAGGACGTGCGCCGCGAGGTCTATGCCAACCTCGACGCGGGCGTGCAGGCAGTGGGGCCGGAATGCGCCATCCCGCTGCAGACCTCGGTGGAGAACCTGCGCGAGATCCCGCTGGCGGTGCGCGACTGGCACGCCGAGCACGGCCTCGCCCGGTAGCTCTTCGCCCTCCTCACCGCCCGAACCCCCATGCCCGCGCTTTCCGACATCGCCAATGCGGTGATCCGCGACGAGATCGAGGAGTTTCTCGAGCGCCCGGACGAGATCGAGCGCAACGTCGCGCTCTTCGCGGCGATGCGGCCCGCGATGCAGGACATCGCCGCGGCGCTGATCGAGGGCGACAACCACACCGTCGACGCGCTCACCGCAAGGGCGCTCGAGGACGGCACCGAGGCGCTGGAGATCATGGACGACGGGCTGATCGCCGGCATGGGCATCGTCGGCATCAAGTTCCGCGAGAACTTCATCTTCGTGCCCGAGGTGCTGGCCTGCGCGCGGGCGATGAAGGCGGGCATGGCCCACATCGAGCCGATCCTCTCCGCCTCCGGCGTCGAGCCCGCCGGCACCGTCATCATGGGCACGGTCAAGGGCGACCTGCACGACATCGGCAAGAACCTCTGCATCATGATGCTCTCCGGCGCGGGCTTCGAGGTGATCGACCTCGGCGTGGACACCTCGGAGGACGAGTTCATCGCGGCGCTGGAGGAGCACGAGGCGCCGATCATGGGCATGTCGGCGCTGCTGACCACGACCATGCCCAACATGGGCAAGACCATCGAGGCGCTGATCGACGCCGACCTCCGCGACGACGTGATGGTGATGGTGGGCGGTGCGCCGGTGACCCAGGAGTTCGCCGATGACATGGGCGCCGACGGCTACGGCAAGGACGCGCTCTCCTGCGTGGCGCTCGCCAAGAAGCTGATGGAAGAGCACGGGCAGGCGGGCCGGTGAGCAAGATCAGCCGGGAGGACTACCAGCAGCGGCTGGATCGGCTGACCGATATCTTCTCGGACATCGTGAGCCACGCCGATGCGCAGGCCGCGCACCGCTGCCCCTACCGCGACGCCCGCGACCGCTGCACCGCCGCCTTCTCCTGCGCCAACCAGATCGAGGCGGAGACAGCCGGCGAGCCTGCGACCTGCGGCCACGACGGCACCTTCGACTACAGCCTCGCCTGGGAGACCGACCCCGGCGCCGAGACGCGCGCCAAGGAGCGGCTCGACCGGATAAGGCGGGCGGCCGCGGCCCGCCGCGCCGGCGGCGCGCCCGCGACGGGGCCGGGCATGGCGACGCACGACGGCAGGAGCGAGCCGCTCGCCGCCGGCATGACGCTCTTCGACTGCGCCGACGAGCTCGCCGTCGAGGTGCCGACCTCGTGCCAGCGCAACGGCCGCTGCCACGAGTGCGTGGTCGAGGTGAGGGGCGGCGCAGAGGCGCTGTGTGCGCGCACCGAGGCCGAGAGCTTCCTGCGCCCGCCCTATCGCCTCGCCTGCCAGGCGCTGGTGGAGCGGACCGGCATCGACGTGGACTTCGCGCCGCTGCGCCGGCGCGCGCGCATCCTGACGCACGCCGCGTCCGAGGCCGCAGGCCCGCCGCAGGCACTCGACCCCGTGGTCACGCGCCGGGGCGAGGACGTGCTCTACGACGGCGAGGCGGTGGACCGCTACCGCGGGCGCATGCTGGGGCTCGCGCTCGACCTCGGCACCACCACCGTGGTGCTCGACTTCGTCGATCTGGAGACCGGCGAGAGCGTGCACGGCGCCGCCTTCGAGAACCCGCAGGCCTTCGGCGGCAGCGACGTGATGCACCGCATCTCCTATGACCGCGAAGACCCCGCGCAGGAGCTGCAGAAGGCCGCCGCCTCCGCCATCAACCGCGCCGTCATGGAGGGCTGCGCCCGGCTCGGGCTGAGCCGCCAGGCGATCTACGAGATCGTGGTCGCGGCCAACCCCACCATGCGCGACATCCTCTTCAGGCTCGACGTGCAGGGGATCGGCCAGAAGCCCTACAAGTCCGAGGTCGAGCGCGCCTTCCTCGCCGGCGAGCGGGCGCATACCGCGCTCCGCGCCCGCGCCGTGCGGCTGGGCCTGCGCGCGAACCGCGCGGCCCGCGTCTATGGCCTGCCGCTGATCGCGAGCCACGTCGGCGGTGACGCCGCGGCCGCGCTGGTGGCGCTGGAGCAGGGCTTCGCCGCCGCAGGCACCGCGATGCTGGTGGACATGGGCACCAACACCGAGGTCGTGCTCAAGCACGAAGGCCGCATGCTCGCGGCCTCCTGCCCGGCGGGGCCGGCCTTCGAGGGCGGGCTGGTGCGCTACGGCATGCCGGCCGCCGACGGCGCCATCGAGGGCGTGCGCCTCGGCGCGGACGGCGCCTTCGCCTGCGAGACCATCGGCGCAGGCGCGCCGCAGGGCCTCTGCGGCTCCGGCCTGATCGACCTGCTGGCGGAGCTCCGCCGCGCTGGGCTGCTCACGCCCAAGGGCGTCTTCGCCGCCGACCGCAAGCAGCGCGAGATGACCGTGGTGCCCGCGCACGGCATCACGTTCTCGAAGGAGGACGCGAGCAACCTCGGCCAGGCCAAGGCCGCGAACTACTGCGGGCAATATATCGTCATGCGCGCGCTCGGCGTCGACCCGGCCGCGGTGGAGCGGCTCTACCTCGCCGGCGGCTTCGCCAACTACGTGAACGTCGCGAACGCCGTCTCCATCGGCCTGCTGGCGCCGGTGCCGGAGGCGCGCGTCGTCAAGGCCGGCAACGCGGCGCTGCGGGGCGCCCGCGCCATCCTGCTCTCCGCCACCCGGCGCCGGGCGCTGGAACGCGAGGTGCAGGCCATCGAGCACATCGAGCTGGAGACCACGCCCGACTTCTTCGACCTCTTCGTCGACGGCTGCCAGTTCAAGCCGATGCCCGCGCGCCTCGCGCCGGCCGGGAGCGCCGCATGAGCGAAGCCCCTCCCTTCGTCGTCATCGGCGAGAACATCCACTGCACCCGCGTGGCGCTGCGCAAGGGGAGCCGCATCGCCGAGCGAGACGGCGCCGAGGCGATCCTCTACGAGAGCGCGGACGGCGAGGCGCGCGCGCTGCCGGTAACCGCCGAGGCGAAGCGGACCAGGGACTACGAGGAGGGCCGGGTCAAGCACGTCCAGGTCGCGATCGAGACGGCGATGGGGACCGCCGCCGGCGATGCGGCCGAGGGGCTCGGCTACATCGAGGCGCTGGTGCGCCAGCAGGAGCGGGCGGGCGCGGCCTTCCTCGACCTCAACGTGGACGAGATCGCGCCGAAGCTCAGCGTCCAGACCGGCGCCATGGCCTGGCTCGCGGACACGGTGCAGGGGATGACGGCGCTGCCGCTCTCCATCGATTCCTCCAGCGTGGACGTGATCCGCGCCGGGCTGGAGGCGATCGCCCCGGCCCGCGCGCGCCCCATGCTCAACTCCGCCTCGCTGGAGCGGCTGGAGGCACTGGACCTCGCCAGGCTGCACGACTGCCGCGTGGTGGTGACCGCGGCGGGCGAGAAGGGCATGCCCGACGGCGCCGACGAGCGCGTGGTCAACGCGAGCCGCATGGTGGAGGCGGCGCTCGAGCGCGGCTTCGCCACCCCTGACCTCTACATCGACCCGCTGGTCTTCCCCATCTCGGTCGATTCCCGCTACGGCAACCATTGCCTCGACGCGATCCGCAGCCTCCGCGCGCGCTTCGGGCCGGAGATCCACATCACCGGCGGCATGAGCAACGTCTCGTTCGGGCTGCCGGCGCGCAAGGCGCTCAACGAGATCTTCGTGCTGCTGGCGGTCGAGGCCGGCGCCGACGGCGGCATCCTCGACCCGGTGGCGAGCCCGCCCGGGACCATCCTCGCGATCGACCGCGCGGACCCCCGCTACAAGCTCGCGGAGGACGTGATGCTGGGCCGGGACGAGCACTGCATGGCCTGGATCCGCGCCTGGCGGCAGGAGCGGCGCAAGGGCCGCTAGCATCTCGGCGATAACGACTTGAGAGCGATTCGCCAACGCCGCGAACGTCTCGATCAGGACGCTGAAGCGTCCTGCACGCGGCAAAGAAAAGAGTGTTACGATTCTCTCGATAGTCCTTCCCCCGGTGCATCCCTCATTGCATGCGCCGCCGCGGCGATCCTCCCTTCCGCCCGACGCGCCAGCGACACCGTCCACGGGAATCAATCGTCCCGTACGGGCCGAGTCCTATCGTCCGGCGCGCTCTCCGCCGCCGTCGACCGGTCTTCGCA
>JAJDXK010000126.1 GCA_022823305.1 Alphaproteobacteria bacterium | reverse complement strand
GTTCGGGCGGCGCATCTTCCCCGATGCGAGGACCCAGGCGCTGGCCCGGGCCGAGCTGCTGGCCGCGCTTCCCGCGGCGCACGACTTCCTGATCGGCGCCTCGCGCTCGGCCGCGGAGATCCTTCGCCAGCAGATGGTCCTGAACGCCGTCCACGACGCCGGCGAGCAGTGGGCGGCCGAGGCGGGCAATGCGGCCGCACTTGCGACGTACACGGAGGCGCGCGCCGAGGCCCAGACCGCCGCCGCGTACCGGGCGATCGGCAGGCAGGCCGAGACCTGGGTGCCGCTTTTGCGCATCGTGTTCGAGTGTCTCTACGTCGGCGCCTTCCCGCTGGCGGTGCTCCTGATGCTGACGCCCGCCGGGTTGCCGATCTTCAAGTCGTACGTGACGGGGCTGATCTGGCTGCAGTCGTGGGGGCCGCTCTACGCCGTGCTCCACCGCATCTCGATGGGGGAGGCAGCGGAGCGGATGCAGGCGGCCGCCGTCATGCCGAACGGCGACGTCGGCATCTCGCTGGTGGCCCAGGCCGGCATCCGGGCGGTCGCGGCCGACGTCGCGGTGATGTCGGGGTACCTCTCGATGTCGATCCCGTTCCTGGCGGCGGCTCTTGCCTACGGGCTCTCGAAGGCGACGGTGCTCGCAACCTCCGTGCTCGCCGTCGGGCAAGACGCCGCGACCTCGGCGGCGCACGAGGGCACGACCGGGAACCTCGCCCTTGCCAACACGCAGTGGGACACGCACCGGTTCGCGAGCCAGGAGGGCCGCCAGCTCCGCACCTCGATGCACGTCGACACGGACAGGTACACGGGCTACGCGCCGGCGGGCGCTGCCTTCACGGTGACGCCCGACGGCACCGCGGTCGCGGACATGGGGAGTGCGACCAGCCGGGTGCCGGCGGCGGGGGTGCGTCTGTCGGAATCGCTCGCGGTCTCGCACGAGGAGCGCGCCGCCGAGGCGCACTCGCTGGGGCGCAACTGGGACGTGCAGGCGGCGATGGCGCGGACGGCCGCGGCCACGGACGCGACGCAAATGGTCGAGCGGTACTCCCGCGACGTGAGCGTCGGCACGGCGCACACGCGGGGGGTCACGGAGAGCGAGAGCGCGCAGGCGCAGGCGTTGGCATCGCATGTCGAGAAGCTCGCCGAGATCGGCAACCTCACGAAGAACCAGGCGATGCACCTGGCGGGGGAGGCCTCGCTCGGCGGGAGCCTGCCCGGGCTCCTTCGCTTCGGCGCCAGCGGATCGGCCACATGGCGCGGCGAGACCATCGAACAGGATGTCTGGAACCGCATGCAGGAGTACGACCGCCAGCACGGCGTGACGGATCTCTGGTCGCGGGTCCAGGAGGCGTCCAGGCGGTACTCGACCTCGACGGGCGACAGCGAGCTCGCGAGCCTCGAGGAGAGCCTCGGCGCGAATCTCACGCGCATGGAGCGCTTCGAGGATCGCGCGGCGCTCAGCTACGGCGAATCCGAGCAGTGGTCAGAGCAGGCGGCGGCGGTGCGTTCCGATGCCCAGGCGATAGAACGCGAGCTCGGGCAGCCGTTCTTCGCCTGGCTGGCGGAGCGCGAGGGCGTGGACGGTCGGCCGATCGGGCCGGGCGGGGCCATGCGCCTCGCCTCGCCGCAGACCCCGGAGGACGCCGAGGCGTTGCGCGAGCACGCGGCCGCGTTCATCGCCGAGCGGTTCACGGCGCCGGCCGGACCCGACCCGTCGTCCGTCGGCGGGATGGCGGAGTTCGAAGCCTCCCGGGTCGGGTTCGGCGAGACCCACGGCCCGGCGACCTCGGCGGCGCACGCCGGCTGGGCGGAGGACGTCCGCAGCCGCGCGGCGTCGGCGGGGGCGCCTGAAGCAGGCGAAGTCGGGGCTAAGGCGGGGACCCACCGTGCCGCCGCGGAAGGCGACCTCGCGCAGCGCGGGATAGTCCGCGGGTCGCGTACGGAACTGGCGGAGGAAGCGGTCCGTCAGGGCCGCGCCGCGGTGGCGGCAGAGCGCGATCGCCCGTTCGGCGAGCATGCAACCGAGGGGGTGCCGATCATCGGTGACCGGCTGGCGGGGAAGCTCTACGGCACGGCCAGGAACAGCGCGCCGGACGTGGCTGCGGAACCGGCGGGCGAAGGATCGCCGTCGCGCCGGTCCGGACCGGATGGGGTCGGGCCGTGAGGGCCGCGCTAGTCGGAGAACGAGTGGTAGTGGATGTTGCCGGGCAAAGAGGCGTAGGCCGGGTCGGTGGTGAACCGGGTGCCGTCGTCCGTGGACGAGTAGTGGATGTTGCCGGGCAAGTGGCGCCAGCACGGATCCGTGAGCTGCCGGTAGGCGTAGGCACCGGTGCCGGTGGCGAAGTCGCCCGCATCGTGGTTCACGCCGGGCGGTTCGTAGTCGCGGAACGCCGACCAGTCGCCGAGGCGGAAGCCCCGCCACAGCACGTGCGCGAAATTGGCGAGGACCGTCCAGACGATCGCCACGGCCCAGACCAGGCCAACGGGCTCCATCCCGGCCCCGAGCGCCAGCGAGACCGCCGTGACGGCCGCGGCGACCCCGATCCCGGCAAACACGAAAAGACGTTCACGCCAGGTGACGGTTGTGCCGGAAGAATCTCTATCTGTCGGTACTGTGTGCATGAAGCCGCAGTATACGCATGCAGCACGAAAAGGGAATCTTCCGCGCTTCCCGCCCCGTCACTGCCCGTCGCCCTGGTCCGATCCACCCTCCACACCGTAGGAGACCTCCCATGCTGAACGTCAACCGCGTCACCCTGCTCGGCCACGTCGGGCGCGATCCCGAACTCCACACGAGCGCGGG
>JAJDXK010000062.1 GCA_022823305.1 Alphaproteobacteria bacterium | reverse complement strand
ACCGCTTCGATCAGTTCGTAGGCGCCCGTCGGCCGACCGCTGGCCCACAGCAGCTCCAGGACACGCCTCCGCAGCGCGGTCATCTGTACGCCGCGCCCCTCGCAAATCGATACCGCGAGCGCGACCCGTTCGCGCGCCGAGTGCCGCCCGCGGCTATCCATATCGGTGCAGGGCCGGGGTCGGACCGGCGCTTTCGTCATCGCCTGTCTCACCTTGTGATACAGATAAAGATAAAGATAAAGATATATTATAACATGTCATAGTGTTTCGGAAGAGAGCCGCTGTCCGGGACGGCCCGACATCAACGAATGGCCGGGACATGGACAGTGCAGTCGTCGAGCATCGAAGCTCGACTCCGCCGCGCACTGGCTCGGAAGCGCGCCGTCGGCCGCGCCGGGGCGGAGGCCGCCGTTGGCACGCCGATCGAGTGGGCCGGGGACGATCCCGACCGGGAGGGGCTGAAGGGAACGCCCGGGAGTGTCGTCAGGGCCTACGAGGAATTCTTCGCCGGATACGCCGAAGACCCGGTCGCCTTGCTGGCCACGACTTTCGAGAAGACTGCCGCCTGTGACCAGATGATCGTCCTGCGCGACATACGCCTCGAATCCCACTGTGCGTTAAAGCCGTCCTGAAAATAGTGTAAATCGAGGGGCAGGAGTGTTGACGTATCTCCTTCTAACCCATTGAATTTATGTGGTACGCCCGCCTGGACTCGAACCAGGGACCCTCTGATTAAAAGTCAGATGCTCTACCACCTGAGCTACGGGCGCCCGGGCGCGGAACGATAGGGAGAGGGCGGCGGAGGGTCAAGCGAAGGCTCGAGCGGCGCGACTGCCCCGGCGTTCCCGGGCGTGACGGTCAGGCTCCCGCCCCGCGCGTCTCAGGCGAGACATTTCCGTGCGCCTCAGGCTGATGGCACCACCGCGCCGTCCCAGCCGGCCGACGCGAGCACCGCCTTGTCTACGATCAGCCGCGCCGCCATGGTGGGTCGTGGCGAGGTGCCGATGCGCAGCTCGCCGACGATGCCGAGCAGCATGTAGGCCTCGCGCCGCGAAAGCCCGGTCCAGCCGGCAACCAGGCCCACGGCAGCCTCCGAGGCGTCCTCCGTCGCCGCCTCGACCGAGGGGCCGTAGCCCACGATCTGCACCGTGCCGTCGTGCTCGAAGATCGGCCGCTCCACCGGGCTCCGTTCGACCAGGTCGATGCGCGCGCGTACCCGCGCCGAGCACTCGACCCCGGTGCCGCTGATGATGCCGTCGCTGATCGCGGCATGGGGGTCGGCCATGAAGATCAGCGCATCGTCCACCATCACCGGCAGGTGAACGCGCGCGCCCACGCCCACGTCGCGCTGGTCGAAGTCGCCGCCGTAGGGCCCTGCGTGGGAGGGGCGGTAGCCCTCGGGCGGCATGGTGCTGAGCGTGCCGAGGTTGGGCGCGAGCGGGATCGCCACGCGGTCGCCGAACCACGCCTTCCCGTCGCGGATGGGGCAGGAGACGATGGCGGGCTCGGCGAACTCCTCCTTCAGAACGCCGAAGTCGCGCAGCACCGCGTTGGCGCCCTCGCCGAAGGGCTCGATCGTGAGCAGCTCGATCGCCACCGAATCCCCCGGCCGCGCGCCTCGTACGGCGATGGGGCCGGTCACCGGCGCGAGCGGATGACCCTCGGACGCGGGCGTGAAGGGCGTCGGCACCTCGGCGATGTCCTCGATGTCGTCGAAGGCACCGTCCACGGTCACCTCGATCTCCGCGCCGGGGTCGACGGTCATCGCCGGCGGCGTCGCGGGATTGACGGTGAAGAGGTAGGTCTTGGCCATTCTCGCTCTCCGGCGGGCGCTCAGGGGCCGAGCGCGGCGTCGCGCACCGCGTGGAAGTTCTGCAGGCCGATCTCGTTGCGGCCGAACACGATCTCGCGCTGCAGCCCGGCGGCGAGGTTGGCCTGCACGCCCTCCATCACGGCGAAGTCCTCGTTGTCCAGCACGCCCAAGGCGAGCCGCATCATCTCCTCCCAGTCGCGCCCGCTGGCATCCTCGGCGGGCGAGGCGAAGCTGAAGCGGCAGGCCGTGGTGTCGGGCCGCGCCGGGTCGGGGAAGAAGCGCACCAGTTCCACGTGCGGGCCCTGGCTGACAAGCACCGCGTTGGGGAAGAGACGATAGACGATGGTCGCGTGCGGCAGCACCCGCCACGTCGCCGGGTCGTCGCCGCGCTGGTCCTCGATGCTGCGACGCGGCGCCACCAGCCGCGCGTGACGGCCGCAGGCCTCGTAGAGGAAGACCGTGCCGAAGAGCGTCTTGCCGATGGAGGCGCGGTGCAGGATGGGCACGTGGTAGTACTCGAGGAAGGTATCCACGCCCAGCTTCCAGTTCATCCGCTTGGTCCAGTCGTGGCTGCCGCGGTGGCGGTAGCCGCCGAGCCCGAAGGCCGCGAGCTCCGGCCCGAGCGGCCCGAGCGCCTCGTCGAGGTCGAGGGTGCCGGCGGGGTCCAGCAGCAGCCAGACGAGGCCGTCCCGCTCCTCGGTGGGGAAGCGCAGCAGGCGCTCCTCGCCGACCGCGATGCCGGGGAAGTGCTCGCCCGCCGGCTGCGCCCGCAGCACGCCGCAGCGGTCGTAGGCCCAGTTGTGGTAGGGACAGACGAAGGCCTTGCCGACCTGGCCGGCGCCCTCCAGCAGGCGCGCGCCGCGGTGGCGGCAGGTGTTGAGCAGGCCGTGGACCGCCCCGGCGTCATCCCGCATCAGCAGCACGGGGACGCCGGCGATGTCGAGCGTCACGTAGTCGCCGGGCTCCGCCACCTCGCAGCCGAAGGCCAAGGGCAGCGGATGGCGGCGGAAGATCCCCTCGATCTCGCCCGCGAGCGCGGACGCGCAGGTGTAGCGCCTGCCGTCGATCGGCATGGTGGCCTCGGCCTCGGGCAGGGCGCGGCGCTCGATGCGGTCGAGCGCTTCCGCCGCGAGGCGTCGTTCGGTCTCGGGCTGCACCGGTCTCCTTTCGCGTCCGAGCCCCGTGTCCGGGCGTCGATCACGTCGGCAGGGGCCCCGGGAGGGAAAATACAGTATATCGTGTGCCGGGGCGCGTCCGGCGAATCGACCGGCGCTTCGCCTGCCGAACGAGGGAGGGGGGGCCTTGAGCGGCACCGATGCTGACAGCCTCGAGATCACGCTGGGGGTCGAGGAGGAGTTCTTCCTCGTCGATCCCGAGAGCCGCGACCTGCTCGCCGATCCCGACGAGGGCATCTTCGAGGTCTGCGAGAAGGCGGGCGGGCCGCACAAGGTGGTGCACGAGTTCCTGCGCTCCCAGATCGAGACCAACACGCGGGTGTGCGGCTCCGTGGCCGAGGTGCGCCAGGCGCTGCGCGAGACCCGGCGCCTCGTCATAGAGGCCGCGGAGGCGCACGGCGCCCGCATCATGGCCGCCTCCACCCATCCCTTCGCCTCGTGGCGGGAGCAGGCGCCCACGCCCGGCGAGCGCTACCGGCGCTTCGCATCCACCTACCAGGAGACCGTGCGCCGGACACTCGTCGGCGGCATGCACATCCACGCCGGCTTCGGCGATGCGGATTCACGCATCCGCGTGATGACCGCGCTCAGGCGCTACCTGCCGCTGCTGCATGCGCTCTCCACCTCCTCGCCCTTCAACGGCGGGCACGAGACCGGGTTCAGGTCCTTCCGGCTGACCGTGATGGGCGCACTGCCGCGCACCGGCCTGCCCGGCCCGCTCGGCTCGTGGGCGGAGTACGAGGCGCTGGTCGACGAGCATCGGCGCATGGAATACATCGGCGACGCCAGGGAGCTCTGGTGGGACATTCGCCCTGCCAGTGCGTATCCGACCATCGAGCTGCGCATCTGCGACCTGTGCACGCGCCTGGAGGACGCGGTGAGCGTGGCGGCGCTCTATGCGAGCCTCATCCGCCGGCTCCTGCGCCGGGACCGCGACGGAGGGCTGCCGCCCGAGCCGCTCACCGAGCTCATCGCCGGCGACCGCTGGATCGCCCAGCGCTACGGCGTGCTCGCCTTCTTTGGCGACAGGGCGAGGGGCAGCGGGCGGGTGGACATCGACGACTACGCGGCGGCGCTGGTCGACGAGCTTGCGGACGACGCCCGGGCGCTGGGCTGCGAGGCGGAGCTGCGCCGCGCCCTCACCATCATCAGGGAGGGGACCGGCGCCGACCGGCAGGTCGACCTCTACCGCCTGCGTCGCCTGGAGGGGGATACGGAGGACGAGGCGCTACGCCGCGTGGTCGACCAGGTGCTCGCCGAGACCAAGGAGGGACTCGGCTAGGGCCGCTCCCACTCCGCGATGCCGCCGGGCACCGCGCGGAACAGGGGGTGCGGCAGCACCGGGTCCGGCGTCCCCAGCGTGCTCAGCCATTCAGGCGCGCGGGCCTTGAGCTTCGTCAGCAGATGGCGCCACTCGAAGGCGAGCTGGCCGCGCGCGACGGCGATCCGCGCTGCATCGCCGGCGCTCGCGATCCTGCCGGCATCGAAGCTGTAGCCCCGGCCTCGGGCTTCCGCATGCACCGCGCGCAGATAGATGGCGATGGCTGCGACGGGGGCAGACGCCGCGCGGAAGCGCTCGAGCTGCGGATGACGCCGGTATCCCGTCGTCCTGCCGCCCAGCACCGCCTGGGCGAGCAGCGCCTCCCGCCAGAGCGCGACCAGCCCCTGCCGGTCGAGATAGCGGGGATGAAGACTCCAGAGGCGCATGCCGGGAACATTGGGGTCGCCGGGCACGGCTTCAAGCAACAACCTGTGGTATAAGGCGGGCGGTCATGTACAAAATGTCGGAATATCGTCGGCGGGCAGCCTGCCGTTCCCCGTGGCAGGGCACGGAGCCGCCGGCGCACCACAACGGCGTCTGAGCGTCATGGGCGACACCCTCGATCTCTTCGCGGGGCTCGACGAGAGCGCCCCCGCCGCGCCGTCCAAGAAGGGGAAGGGCAGGCGCAAGGCGCGTCCTGCCGCCCGCAGCGAGCGGCAGGCCAAGGCGCCCGCGCCGACGCGGCCCGGCAACGGCGACTACACCGCCCACGACATCGAGATTCTCGAGGGGCTGGAGCCGGTGCGCCGACGGCCGGGCATGTACGTCGGCGGCACCGACCAGCGGGCGCTGCATCACCTCCTCGCCGAGCTGATCGACAATGCCATGGACGAGGCGATCGCGGGCCACGCCAGCCGTATCGAGATCGCGCTCCACGGCGACGGCTCGGCCTCGGTGAGGGACAACGGCCGGGGCATTCCGGTCGACCCGCATCCGAAGTACGAGAACGTCTCGGCGCTGGAGGTGATCCTCACCACGCTGCACTCGGGCGGCAAGTTCGGCGACAAGGTGTACGCGACATCGGGCGGACTGCACGGCGTCGGTCTCTCGGTGGTCAACGCGCTCTCGTCGGCGCTCACGGTCGAGGTCGCACGCGACAGGCGGCTGTGGCGGCAGGCCTACGCGCAGGGGCTCCCCGCCGGCCCGCTGGAGGATGCCGGCCCCGTCACCAACCGGCGCGGCACGCTGGTGCGCTTCCGCCCCGATCCCGAGATCTTCGGCACGAGCATGCGCTTCGGGCCGGCCCGGCTCTACGACATGGCGCGGACTCGCGCCTACCTCTACCGCGGCGTCGAGATCCGCTGGTCCTGCGATCGCGCCCTGCTCGCAGATGACGGTGCGGTGCCCGAGAGCGTGGTGTTGCACTATCCCGGCGGCCTCGTGGACTACCTGCAGGCCACCCTCGGCAAGCGCCACACGCTGACGCCCGCTCCCTTCGCCGGCCAGGGCGCGCTCAACGGCGACGCCGGCCGCCTAGAGTGGGCGCTCGCCTGGCCCGAGGACGAGGAGGGCTTCGTCGCCTCCCACTGCAACACGGTGCCGACGCCTGAGGGCGGCAGCCACGAGGCCGGCATGCGCGCGGCGCTGGTGCGCGGGCTCAAGGCTTACGGCGCGCTGGTGGGCAACAAGCGCGCGGCCCAGCTCACCGCCGACGACGTGACGGGCGGCGCCTGCGCGCTGCTCTCGGTCTTTCTGCGCGACCCGCAGTTCCAGGGCCAGACCAAGGAGCGCTTGGCCTCGCCCGAGGCCGGCCGCCTGGTGGAGAACGCCCTCGGCGACCACTTCGACCACTGGCTTTCGGCCGACCCCGGCGCCGCCAACCTGCTGCTGGAGCGCGTGGTCGAGCGCGCCGAGGAGCGGCTCAGGCGGCGCAAGGACCGCGAGGTCGCGCGCAAGCGCGCCGCGCGCAAGACCCGACTGCCGGGCAAGCTCGCCGATTGCGTGCGCGAGGCGGCAGAGGGCACCGAGATCTTCCTGGTCGAGGGCGATTCCGCCGGCGGCTCGGCCAAGCAGGCGCGCAACCGCGAGACGCAAGCCGTGCTGCCCTTGCGCGGCAAGATTCTCAACGTCGCCAGCGCCAGCGCCGACAAGCTGCGCGGCAACAAGGAGCTCGACGACCTGGTGCAGGCCCTGGGCTGCGGCACCGGCGCGCGCTTCGATGCGGACGGGCTCCGCTACGAGCGCGTCGTCATCATGACCGATGCGGACGTGGACGGCGCCCATATCGCCGCCCTGCTGATGACCTTCTTCTACCGCCAGATGCCGGGGCTGATCGATGCGGGCCGCCTGTACCTCGCGCAGCCGCCGCTCTACCGCCTGGCCCGCGGCGGCACCACCCGCTACGCCCGCGACGACGCCGACCGCGACCGCCTGCTCGCCGAGGAATTCGCCGGCGCCGGCAAGGTCGAGATCAGCCGCTTCAAGGGGCTGGGCGAGATGCCGCCGGCCCAGCTCAAGGAAACCACCATGGACCCGACCCGGCGCACGCTGCTGCGGGTCGAGATCGGCGCGCAGGCAGCCACGGCCACGGCGCGCCGGGTCGAGGCGCTGATGGGCCGCCGCCCCGAATCCCGCCTCGCCTTTATCCAGTCGCACGCCGATGAGGTGACCGCGCTCGACCTCTAGCGGAGGCTGCGGCAGGCCAAGGGTAGCCGCTCGGTCGCGGGGGAGGGGTCACGCTGACCGGCTGCGCTCGGTCTCTTTCCCCGGTGAGGGCGGCGAGCGGCGCCGCCCCTCGCTTGGATCCCTCCTTTGTGATGTCAAGATAAGCCGCTGCAGGACTGGCAAGTATTTCCGACGCTGTTGTCATCCGCTACGGAAGGGTCTAAAGTTGTTGGGCAATCAACAAACAAGGCAGCACATGTTGATAAATCTGTCCAGATCCCTGTGGCGCGTCTACCACGGCTGGGACGTCAGGAGTCGCGTTGCACGCTTTGGCGATCGGTTCGATAGAACGAGACGGGATGATGCCGATAGCGGAAATTATGACTTCACGGAGACGGTGAACGAATACTATTCATTGTGCAGTGAATTCATGCAATTCGGATGGAACGAGTCTCTACACTTCGCGCCATTGGCGCGCGATGAATCGCTGGAGGAATCGATCGTTCGCCACCAGCGCCTGATGATCGAACGACTGGAGTTGCGGGAAGGCATGGTGGTCGTCGATGTCGGCTGCGGGGTGGGCGGTCCCATGCGGCGGGTCGCCCGCGAAAGCGGTGCCAGGGTTGTCTGCATCAACAATAACGAACAGCAGTTGGAAAAGGCCAAGCGGAGGAACGTCGAGACGGGGCTCGACGATTTGGCCGAGTACATCAAGTGCGACTTCATGGATATGAGCGCGATTGAATCCAACTCGTTCGATGCGGGTTATGCGATTGAGTCGACGTGCCACGCACCAGATAAGGAGCGCGCGTTTGCGGAGATCTATCGTGTGCTGAAACCAGGAGCCCTGCTGTGGGGTCAGGAGATGTGCATGACAGAAAAGTTTGACCCCGACGACAGCCTTCACCGCACTATCAAGGAAGAACTCAAGCTGGGAATTGCCCTGAAAGAGATCGCCACGTTCTCGGAGGTGAATCGCGCGCTTGAGTCTGCAGGATTCGAAGTGATCGAAGCAACGAACAGGGACGACAGGGAAGGCCAAGGCATAGCTTGGTATCGACCCATGGAAGGTCAGAGCGGGACGTTGCGCAATACATTTCGCAGGACGCCCTTGGGTCGCAAGGCGATATTCGCGGGTCTGCGATTGGCGGAGGTGTTCCGGCTCTTTCCGCATGGTTCCGCAGCTGTTGTCCAATTGATGGACAAAACGGCAGACGCCTATGTCGCGGGCGGCAAGACGGGCATATTCACACCGCTCTATTGTTTCCTTGCCCGCAAGCCCGGCTGAGCTGCAACACCGTCGTCCAGTGCCTGGCCGAGCGCGACCGAGTGCCGGCGGGCGGCACGGGCGCCCCTGCGACGCCACGCAGAGCATCGGGCGCGCGATCAAGGTCCGGTGCGGGTAGGGGGAGGCCCGAGCCCGCAGTCCGCTTGCGCCGGCGTGCCGATGGGCTAGGCTCGGGCCGCGTGTCGCGCCACGCCCGCCACCCTGAGGAGAGCATTCCATGAGCCAGGCCGCCGCCCCCGTCGCCCGGGTTTCCGCGCCGAGCGCGCATCCCTTCTCGCCGCCCGACATCGTGCTCCAGACCGACCCGGAGGACGAGCGCATCTGGGTGCCGCTGAAGGAGGGTGTGTGGCTGCGCCCGCTGATGTTCAACACCGTCTCCGGCGGCTGGTGCGAGGTGGTGAAGGTCACGGGCGGCGGCTTCGTCTCGCGCCACCGCCACCCGGCGCCGGTGCACGGCCTCGTCCTCGAGGGCGCCTTCCGCTACCTCGAGCACGACTGGATCGCGGACAAGGGCACCTATATCTACGAGCCGCCCGGC
This sequence comes from Alphaproteobacteria bacterium, assembly GCA_022823305.1. GTDB lineage: Bacteria > Pseudomonadota > Alphaproteobacteria > UBA828 > UBA828 > WTGU01. The sequence continues at coordinate 16,778 of JAJDXK010000062.1, read as the reverse complement.
GAGGTGCACACCCTGGTGGTCGACGAGGACTGCCCGGAGATGCACTGCTTCTTCGCGATCTCGGGCTCGGTCAACTACGTCGACGAGGATGGCCGGGACGTCCGCGCCGAGGACGTCTTCCACCGCCTCGACCGTGCGCGCCAGCACTACGAGGCGGTCGGCCTCGGCGCCGACTACGCGAACACCTTCGTGCGCTAGGCGCGGCCCGACGTCAGGCGCCGGCGTCGAAACGGGAGTGAATTGCCATGCAGGACGGGTTCACGGCCATCATGAAGCAGTCCGGTCCCTGGTGGATCGGCTGGATCGAGGAGATTCCCGGCGTCAATTGCCAGGAGCGCACGAGGGAGGAGTTGCTGGAAACGCTGCGGGTGACGCTGCGCGAAGCGCTGGAACTGAATCGCCGGGAAGCCATCGAAGCCGCCGGGCAGGACTACGAGGAAACGTCCGTCGTCGTATGAAGCGACGGAAGCTGCTGCGGCATCTGCGCAAGCACGGTTGCGCCCTGCTGCGTGAGGGAGGACGGCACTCCTGGTGGCACAACCCATCGGCGAACAGGCGTTCGGCCGTCCCGCGCCGCACGGAGATCGACGAGCATCTGGCCCGCAAGATCTGCAAGGATCTCGACGTTCCCGTGATCGAGTGACCTCCAGCGAATCAGCCGTGCACGCCGCCGGCGCCCGCACCTATAATGGCGCCAGCTAGGGGCGTGCCGGGGACGGCGCGGCCGCCAGAGACAGGGAGCCAGCATGTATCCAGCACCGATCGACGAGTATGTGCGGCCGGCGACGGTCGCGGATGCACTCGCCGCGCTCGGCCGCTACGAGGAGGGGGACGCCGTGTTCATCGCCGGCGGCCAGAGCCTCATGCAGGCGGTCAAGGCGCGGCTGGTGCGCCCGCGCTGCCTGATCGACCTGCAGGCGGTGGACGGACTCTCCGGCATCGAGGTCGGCGCGGAGGGGTTACGCATCGGGCCCATGACCCGCTACGCGGAGATCGCCCGCGACGCGCGGCTGGGCGGCGCCTGGGGCGCGCTCGGCGATGCCGCGAGGCGCGTGGGCGATCGCCAGGTGCGCAACCGGGGCACCGTCGGCGGCAGCCTCTGCTGGAATTACGTCGCCGCCTGCATGCCGCCCACCGCGATCGGCCTTGGCGCGACGCTGGAGCTCACCGCGGCCGACGGGTCCACACGCAGCATGGCGGCGGAGGATTTCCTGGGCGGCCCGCTGGAGACGGCGCGGGAGGAGAACGAGATCCTCACCGCCATCACCATCCCGCCGGCCGGGGCGAACGCGGGCTCTGCCTACAAGAAGTGGGGCCTGGTGACCGACGCGCTGCCGGTGATCGGCGTCTGCATCGCGCTGGAGGCGGAGGGCGGGCGCTGCACCGCGGCGCGGGTGGCGGTCGGCGGGCTCGCCGGCGGGCCGCAGCGTGCGGGTGCAGCCGAGGCAGCGCTGGCGGGTGTCGCGGCCGATGACGACGCCGGCATTGCCGCGGCGATGGACGCGGCGGCGCGCGAGATCGAGACCCAGGGTGACCTCTGGGCCGACAGCGACTATCGCAAGCAGCTCATCCGCTCGCTCGGCGCAGACGTCGCGGCCAGCGCCTTCGGACGGGCGGCGGGAGAGGAGGCCGGGCAATGAGCACCACCACGATCACGGTGACGATCAACGGCGAGACGATCGAGGAGACCGTGCCCGTCCGCATGCTGCTGGTGGATTTCATCCGCGAGCGCGCGGGGCTCACCGGCACCCACATCGGCTGCACCTACGAGGGCGTCTGCGGCGCCTGCACGGTCCAGCTCGACGGCGAGGCGGTGAAGTCCTGCCTGATGGTGGCCGCGCAGGCCGACGGGCACGCGATCACCACCGTCGAGGGCCTGGCCGAGGGCGGCACGCTCTCGCCCCTGCAGCGGGCCTTCAACGAGCAGCATGCGCTGCAGTGCGGCTACTGCACGCCGGGCATCCTGATGAACATGGACGAGTTCCTGCGCGAGAACCCCGATCCCAGCGATGAGGAGATCCGCCACGGGCTGGTCGGCAACCTCTGCCGCTGCACGGGGTATGCGCACATCGTCGACGCGGTCCGCCAGGCCGCGAAAGAGACCGGGTGAGGGAGAGGAAGCCGATGAGTGGGACGAGCGAAGGCTGGGTCGGCACCGAGTTCCACCGCAAGGAAGACCATCGCCTCACCACCGGCCGGGGCCGCTTCCTCGCCGACCTCGTGGTGCCGGGCATGGTCCACATCGTGTTCAGGCGCAGCGACCATGCGCATGCCCGCATCGCGCGCATCGACGTGAGCGCGGCGAAGGCGATGCCGGGCGTCATCGCGGTGGTCACCGGCGACGACATCAAGGACGAAATCCTGCCCATGCCGCAGCCGGTGGTACAGCCGGCGCTGCCCGCCAACTACCCCCGCCACTGGCCGCTCGCGGTCGGCAGGGTGAAGTGGCACGGCGAGCCGGTGGCGGCGGTGGTCGCCCGCGATCCCTACATCGCCGAGGATGCGGCCGAGACCATCGAGGTCGAGTACGACCCGCTGCCCTACGTCGGCGATCCCGAGAGCGCCCTCGCCGACGGCGCGACCATCATCCACGAGGGCTGGGAGGACAACGTCATCTTCCAGATGGACTTCACCGGCGGCGCCGACGCCGACAGCCAGAAGGCGCACGAGGCCGAGGTCCAGAAGGTGTTCGACGGCGCCGACATCGTCATCAAGGAGCGCTTCACCTGCCACCGCTGCGGCGTGACGCCGATGGAGACCCGCGGCGCGCTCTTCGACTGGGACGAGTCCGACGGCATGACCGGCTGGCTCACCACCCAGCGCCCGCACATCGACCGCCTCGCGCTCTCGGACATTCTCGACATTCCGGCCGAGAAGCTCCGCATCATCGCCCCGCGCGACCAGGGAGGGGGCTTCGGCGTCAAGGCGCCCTTCTACCGCGAGCCCATGCTGATCGCCTACCTGGCGCGGAAGCTGGGGCGGCCGATCCGCTGGATCGAGAGCCGCCAGGAGCACCTGATGGCGGTGAGCCAGGAGCGCGACCAAATCCACGACCTTGAGGTCGCGGCGTCGAAGGACGGCACCCTGCTCGCGATCCGCGACCGCGGCCTCGCCGACTGCGGCGACGGCTGCGAGGGCGTCTACTGGGGCTTCCTGATGCCCTTCCTCGGCGCGGTGGAGCTTCCCAACGCCTACCACTGGCCGATCGGCGACATCAAGGTGAAGGTCGCCATCACCAACAAGTCGGCGCTCTCGCCGGCCCGCGCCTTCGGCGAGCTGCCGACCCGCTTCGCCATGGAGCGCGCCATTGACATGGTGGCCAGGCGCTGCGGCATGGAGCCTGCGGACGTGCGCCGCAAGAACCTCGTCGCCGAGCTGCCCTACACCTCGATCACCAACGAGTATTTCGACAGCGGCGACTTCATCAAGGTGTGGGACAACCTGATGGCGGAAGCGGACCTGCCGGGCTTCCGCGCCCGCCAGGCGGCGGCGCGGGCCGAAGGCCGCTACCTCGGCATCGGCTTCGGCCTCGGCGTCGAGCTCTCGGGCGTGGCCTCGGAGCTCTTCGTGCCGATGGAGAACCAGCCGGGCTACGGCGCAGCGACGGTCAGGCTCGACCCGCGCGGCAAGGTGCTGGTCTTCGAGGGCGACGCGCCGGGCGGGCAGGGGCACGAGACCACCGTCGCCCAGGCCGTGGCCCACAGCTTCGGCATCCACCCCAACGACATCATCGTGACCACCGGCGACACCGGCACCACCCCCTTCGGCTCCGGCACGGTCGGCGCCCGCGCCGGCTCCTACTTCGTCAGTGCCGCGGTCCAGGCCTGCGAGGTCCTGAAGGAGAAGATCGCGCGCATCATGGCCCACGATCTCGAGCTCGCCGATGCCGCGCCCGCCGACTTCTCCTTCGCGGACGGCTTCGTGACCTACGAGAAGGACACGAACATCAAGAAGACCTTCCGCGAGGCGGTGGAGCGCATCATCATGGCGCCGATCAACCTGCCGGCGGGCGAATCCGGCGGCCTCGAGCACACTGCCTTCTTCGAGGCCGAGAAGCCGATGATCGCCTTCAACGCCGATGTCTGCACCGTCGAGGTCGACATCGAAACCGGCCAGTTCAAGATCCTGAGCTGGACCACGTCCGAGGACGTGGGCCAGATCATCAACCCGCAGATCGTCGAGGGGCAGATGCAGGGGGCCATCGTCCAGGGCCTGTCGAACACCATGTTCGAGGAGTTCGTCTACGACGAGAACGGCCAGCAGCTCACCGCCGACTTCGAGACCTACAAGCTCGCGACCGCAGCGGACGTGCCGGACATCAAGGTGACGCACGCGCCGACGCCGTGTCCCTACACGCCGCTGGGGAGCCGCGGCATCGGCGAGGGGCGGCCCTCGGACGTGCCGGGCACGCTTTGCAACGCGATCTGCGACGCGCTCGAGCCTTTCGGCATCGAGATCACGGAGCTTCCGCTCAGGCCGGATTCACTCTGGCGTCAGATCCAGGCGGCGCGCGGGGCCTCCTGATCGCGGCGCTCCCTGCCGCGCCGCAACGGTAGGGGCGGATGGCGGCGCGGCAGGTGCGGGTCGGCTCCGGCGCGGGCTTCGCCGGCGACCGCTGGGAGCCGGCGGTCGAGCTGGTCGAGCGGGGCGAACTCGATTACATCGCCTTCGAGTGCCTGGCCGAGCGCACCATCGCGCGCGAGACCCTGGCCCTGCAGCGTGGGCAGGGGAGCGGCTACAACCCCCAGCTCGCCGACCGCATGCGCGCGGTCCTGCCGGCGGCGGCGGCGCGGGGCGTGCGGGTGCTCAGCAACATGGGCGCCGCCGACTCGCTGGCCGCCGGGCGCAGGACCGCTGAAATCGCCGCCGAGCTCGGCCTCGACGACCGGCGCTGCGCCGTGCTGCTCGGCGACGACGTGCGGGACGCCGTCGCCGCGCGCCCCGACCTCCCTCTGATGGAGACCGACGAGCCGCTGGAGAGCATCCTGCCGCGCATGGCGTCGGCCAACGCCTACCTCGGCGCGGACGCGGTGGCCGCAGCGCTGGAGACGGGCGCGCCGGTGGTGATGACCGGACGGGTCGCCGACCCCTCGCTCTTCCTCGGCCCCGTCCTCCACGCGCTGGGCTGGCCCTACGAGGACTACGAGCGCCTCGCCCAGGGCACGGCGGCGGGCCACCTGCTGGAGTGCGCGGGTCAGGTGACCGGCGGCTATTTCGCCGACCCCGGCGTCAAGGACGTGGCCGGGCTCGCCCGCCTCGGCTTCCCCTTCGCCGACGTGACGGCGGCGGGCGACGTCACCATCGGCAAGTGCGCGGGCTCCGGCGGGCGCGTCGACGCCGCGACCTGCACCGAGCAGCTCCTCTACGAGGTCGAGGATCCGGCGGCCTACGTCACGCCCGACTGCGTGCTCGACATGACCGGCATCGCGCTGCGGCAGGCAGGGCCCGACTGCGTCGCGGTCTCGGGCGCCCGCGCGCGCCCGCGCACGCCCACCCACAAGGTGAGCGTCGGCTACTTCGACGGCTACCTCGGCGAGGGGCAGCTCTCCTACGGCGGCCCGGGCGCCGTGGCCCGCGCCCGGCTCGCGGGCGAGATCGTGACCGAAAGGCTCGGCCTGCGCGGCTTCGCCTACGACGCGCTGGAGACCCGCCTGATCGGCCTGGACAGCCTGCACGGGCCCGGCGCTGACCGGCCCGAGCCCTACGAGGTGAGGCTCCGCGTCACAGGTCGTACGCAGGACCGAAAGGCGGCCGAGGCCGTGGGCTTCGAGGTCGCCGCGCTCTACACCAACGGGCCGGCGGGGGGTGCCGGCGACGCCGCCTCGGTGCGCGAGATCCTCGCCGTGCAATCGGTGCTGCTTCCGCGCGATCTGGTGAAGCCTCGCGTCGAGGTGGTGGAATGCTGAGAGTGCACGACCTGGCGCATGCCCGCGCCGGCGACAAGGGGCACAGCGTCAACGTCTCGGTCATCGCCTTCGACGAGGCGGGCTACGAGCGGCTCCTGCGCGAGCTGACCGAGGCGCGCGTGGCGGCGGCCTTCGCCGCGCTGGCAGAGGGCCCGGTGCGCCGCTACGCCCTGCCCGGGCTGGGTGCGCTCAACTTCGTCATCGAGCGCGTGCACGGCGGCGGCGTCACCGCGACCGGCGCGCTCGACATCCACGGCAAGAGCCTCTCCTCTCTCATGCTCGCGATCCCGCTGCCCGGCAACGAGCCGGAAGATTAGCCGGCGGTATCCAGCCAGATCGTGACCGGGCCGTCGTTGACGAGGTGGACCTGCATCACCTGCCCGAAGCGCCCGGTCTGGACCGGCACGCCGTGCTCGCCGAGGGCGGCCTTGAAGAGCTCGTAGAGCCGCTCGCCCTCGTCCGGCGGTGCGGCGTAGGAGAAGCCCGGCCGATTGCCGCGGCTGGTGTCGGCGGCGAGGGTGAACTGGCTGACCACCAGCGCGCTTCCGCCGCTCGCCAGGACCGAGAGGTTCATCTTGCCCGGCTCGCTCTCGAAGATGCGCAGGTTGGCGATCTTGCGCGCGAGGAAGGCGGCCTGGTCGTCGCCGTCGCCCTGCATCGCACAGACGAGGACCAGCATGCCCGCGCCGATCTCGCCGACCGTCTCGCCGTCGATCACCACGCGGGCCTCCGAGACCCGCTGGACGAGCGCTCTCATGGATCCTCCTTCGCTGCCTGGGCATGGCCGACGCTCCGCCCGCGATTGCGGGCGCCTCGCCACGGTGTACCATCGGCGTGCCCGAGGGCAAGCGGAGAGGGAGGGTGACGAGCGAACCTGAGGCGACGAGCGCGACCGGCGCCACGCAGCGGCTGGGGCAGTGGGTCGCCGGGGCGCCCCGCGACTGGAGCGGGAACGCGCTCGAAAGGGCAGGCGCGGCCTTCGTCGATACCGCCGCCTGCATGCTGGCGGGTGCGGACGACGACGCGCCCCGTGCAGCCTGCGAGGCCGTCGCGGGGTGGGGGAGCGGCGCTGCCGCCGTCGTCGGCACGCCGCACCGGTTGCCTGCGCCCTGGGCCGCGCTGGTGAACGGCACCGCGGCCCACGCGCTCGACTACGACGACATTCTGGAGATCAGTAATGCCCATGTCAGCGCGGTGCTGGTGCCGACCCTGCTCGCGCTCGGGCAGGAGCGGGGCGCCGACGGCGCATCTTGCGTGGATGCCTTCATCGTAGGCGTAGAGGTGCTGGCCCGCCTCGGCGAAGCGCTCAACCCGACCCACTACTTCAGGGGCTGGCACACCACGTCGACCCTGGGCACACCCGCCGCCGCTGCCGCCTGCGCCCGCCTGCTCCGCCTCGATGCTGCGAAGACAACCGCCGCGCTCGGCCTCACCACCAGCCTCGCCTCGGGCGGCAAGCGCCAATTCGGCACCATGGCGAAGCCGCTGCACGCCGGACTCGCGGCCAAGAACGGGATCATGGCGGCGACGCTCGCGGAAGCCGGCGTCAGCGCCGCGGCGGACGCCTACGAGGGCGAGCGCGGCTTCGTCGATCTCTTCGCCGGCGTGCCGCGCGAGCGGCTGGAGGCGGCGATTGCGGATTTCGAGGGGCCGCCCGCGATCGGGCGCTACGGGCTCTGGCAAAAGATCTACCCCTGTTGCGGCAGCGTCCATCGCCCTCTCGATGCCCTGCTCGCCATGCGCGAGGACGGCGGCCTGCGGCCGCAGGGGGTGGACGCGATCGACGTGCTGCTGCCGGAGATCGAGATGCACAACCTGCCCTATACCGCGCCCGCCGATGCCATGCAGGCCCGCTTCAGCCTGCCCTACCTGCTGGCGAGCGCGCTCGTGGACGGTCGCCTCGCGCTCGACGCCTTCACCGCAGACGCGCTGGTCCGGCCCGGCGTGCGCACGCTGATCCCCAGGATCCGCATGCGCCCGGACCCGGCACGGCGCGGCGATGCGAACGTCGAAGAGGCGCCGCTGCGGGCGACGGTCACGGTGCGGCTCGCGGGCGGGGATGAGCGGTCGCGAACGGTGCAGGAGCCCCGGGGCCATCCGCGCAGGCCGCTGGGCCGCGATGCGCTCCACGCCAAGTTCGTGGACTGCGCCGCCCGTGCGTTGCCGCCAGCCGTGCACGACGCCGCATTCGAGGCATTCGACGGCCTCGCCGCGGCCCGCGACCTGGGCGGGATCGCGGCACATCTGGGAGCGAGCCATGGCCCGAGTTGATGCGGCGGCAAACGAGGCCGCCGGGAGGGCGCAGGCCTTCACGCGAGCCGCCACGGTGTTCGACTGTCTCGGGCTCTTCTACGTCCTCGACGAGCCCTACGCCACGCGCTGCCTCGAGGCCGGCGTCAACGTCTGCAACGTGACCTTCGCGCTGGAGAGCACCTGGGACCAGACCATGAGCGCGGTGGACGAGGGCTTCGCCAAGATCGAGGCGAGCCCCGTGCTGGCGCTCGCCCGCGACAGGGCGGAGATCGACGCGGCCCTTGCCGCCAGCCGGCTCGCGGTGGTGCCCGGCACCCAGGGCTCCAGCATGATCGGCAAGGAGCTCGCGCGCGTCGGCATCCTCGCGCGCCTCGGCTTCCGCTTCTTCGGTCTCGCCTACACCGGCGCCACCCTGTTTGCCGACGGCTGCGGCGAGAAGCGCGACGCGGGCCTCAGCTTCCTCGGCGAGGAGCTGATCGCGGCGGTGAACGAGACGCCGATGATCCTCGACCTCTCCCATGCCGGCCACCGCTCGCGCGCGGAAGCCGTGCCGCTCGCCCGCGCGCCGGTCTGCACCCACTCCAACGCCTGGCACCACGTGCCCAACGACCGCAACACCAAGGACGAGACGGTGCGCGCCATCTGCGCCAAGGGCGGCATGATGGGCGCCTGCTGCCTGCCGCTTTCGGTGAGCCCTGCGGACCAGACGCTGGACCGCCTGATCGATCACATCGACCACTTCAAGGCGCTGGTGGGCAGCGAGCACATCGGCATCGGCCTCGACTTCACCGAGGCCTACCAGGAAGCCAAGACCGTGCTGCCGGAATCGATCCGCTGGCGCACGCTCAGGCCCGACATCTTCGGCCCGGTCGAGGCCTTCGTGACCCAGCGCTACCCTGCGGGCCTGAGCGGCATCGCCGAGCTGCCCAACCTCGCCCAGCGCCTGCTCGAGCGCGGCTACGGCGAGGACGAGACGGCCGGCATCCTAGGGCAGAACTGGCTCCGCACCTTCACGAACTTCGTCGGCTGAGGCCCCTCACTCGGCTGCGGCCACCGGGCGCTCGGCGTCCCTGAAGCGCGGCATCACCTCCTCGGCGAATAGGCGCATGTTGCGCAGCACCTTCTCCTGGCTGAGGCCGCCCACCGACATGAAGTTGATGAGCTGCTGGACGCCGCCCTCGTCGCGCATCCAGCGCACCTTCTCGGCGACCGAGTCGGGCGTGCCGAACATGCCGAGGCTGTCGTAGATCTCCTCGAACGGCACCACCTCCAGCCATTCGAGGATGTCGTTGTAGTTGGCGTACTGCTTCGCGACCTTGCTGCGGTCGCGCTCGCCCCAGATCTTGGCCGCGGTGCGGACGTACCACATCACGCGCTCCTCGACCTCGGTCTTCACCTCGGCGTCGCTCTCGCCGACGTAGACGAACTCGTTGTGCGCCATGCGCAGGTCGGTGCGGCCCGACTCCGCACAGAGCCGGTGCCACACGTCGAAGTAACTCGCCTTCAGCGTCTCGTAGGGGCAGAGGTAGGGGCCGATCAGGCCGTTGATGCCCCGGTCGATCACCTTCTGCACGGTGTAGTCGCTGAGCGCCGCCTGCCAGAGCGGCGGATGCGGCCTGGTGAGCGGCTTGGGCAGCACCTCGATCTCGGGCACGCGCCAGAAGCGGCCGTCGTAGGAGAAGCGCTCCTCGGTCCAGGCGCGCCGGAGGATCTCCAGCGCCTCGGTGAAGCGCTCCTCGGCCTCGCTCATCGCGATGTCGAAGCCCTTGAACTCGGCCGGCTGGTTGCCGCGCCCGATCCCCACGTCGACCCGCCCGCCCGAGATGTGGTCGAGCGTGGCCCAGTCCTCCGCCACCCGCACCGGGTGGTGGAAGGGCAGCACCACGACCGCGGTGCTGACGCGGATGCGCGAGGTGCGCGCGATCGCCTGGGCGGCGAGCACGGGCACCGCAGCGCGGCCGTAGCCGCTGAAGTGGTGCTCGGTGAGCCAGACCGTGTCGTAGCCGAGCTCCTCGGCGTACTCGATCTGCTCCAGGTGCGCATCGAAGGGCTCGGGCTGCCCCTCGCGCACCGCCGGGACCATGAGAAGAGCGAATTCCATGACCGCCTCCCGGATGGCCCGCCGCCATCCATTCCGAACGGGCTCTCGTGTGCCTGGCTGTGCCGCTCCGGCACCGCACGGCGCGGTTGACCTGCCGTGCGCGCGTGCCTAGATGCCACCGTAGCGGCTCGCCGCGCCGGGTGAAGCATGGCGGATGCGCCCCGCCCTTGGCAATGGCGGCACAACGGACGGTCAATTGCTGGCGGGCGGGGGCGTGGCCCGCTATGGTCCGCGCCGTGCGGCCGCCCCGCCGCCCCGCACAGAGACTCAGAGGATGACATGGTCGATCGTGTGCGCGCCCTCGGGCGCTATCCGCAAACCCGCCTGCGCCGCAACCGCCGCGATCCCTGGTCGCGCCGCCTAGTGGCGGAGACGGTGCTCACGCCCGCCGACCTGATCTGGACCGTCTTCGTCTGCGAAGGCGCGGGCCGCAGCGAGCCGGTGGGCTCCATGCCCGGCATCGAGAGGCTCAGCGTCGACCTGCTGGCCGAGCGGGCGCGCGAGGCGCTCGACCTCGGCATCCCGGCGCTCGCGGTCTTTCCCCAGACGCCGGCTGAGGCCAAGTCACCCGACGGCGACGAGGCGCTGAATCCGGAGAACCTCGTCTGCCAGGCGGTGCGCGCAGTGAAGGCGGCGGTGCCGGAGCTGGGCGTCGTCTGCGACGTGGCGCTCGACCCCTATACCAGCCACGGCCACGACGGGCTGCTGCGCGAGGGCTACGTCGTCAACGACGAGACCGTGGAGGTCCTCTGCCGTCAGGCGCTGGTGCAGGCCGAGGCCGGCTGCGACGTGATCGCGCCGTCGGACATGATGGACGGGCGCGTCGGCGCGATCCGCCGGGCGCTGGACGGTGCCGGCTTCGAGCGGGTGCGCATCCTCTCCTATGCGGCGAAGTACGCCTCGGTCTACTACGGGCCCTTCCGCGACGCGATCGGGTCCACCGGCAACCTCGGCGGCAGCGACAAGCGCAACTACCAGATGGACCCCGCGAACGGGGAGGAGGCGCTACGCGAGGTCGCCATGGACATCGAGGAGGGCGCCGACATGGTGATGGTGAAGCCCGGCATGCCCTACCTCGACATCGTCTACCGCGTGAAGGAGACCTTCGGGCTGCCGACCTACGTCTACCAGGTCTCCGGCGAGTACGCGATGCTGAAGGCCGCGGGCGAGCGCGGCTGGCTCGACGGCGACGGCGCCATCATGGAGGCGCTCAGGGGCTTCAAGCGCGCGGGCGCCGACGGCGTGCTTACCTACGCCGCCCTCGACATCGCCCGTCGCCTCAAGGGCTGACTCCGCGCCGGGCCGCGAGCGGCCGCGGCGTGTATACTCCCGCATCAGGACAGGAAGGCATCGCCATGACCGCTGACGGACCGGGCGGACCGCTCGCCGGCGTCACCGTGATCGACCTCACGCGCGTTCTCGCCGGGCCCTACTGCACCCTGGTTCTGGCCGACCTCGGCGCCCGCGTGATCAAGGTCGAGACGCCGGGCGGCGGCGACGATTCCCGCACCTTCGGCCCCTTCATCGAAGGCAAGTCCGCCTACTTCATGTCGATCAACCGGGGCAAGGAGAGCATCGTCCTTGACCTCAAGGACGAGGCCGGGTGCTCGACCTTCGAGGACCTGCTGGCGGGCGCCGACGTGCTGGTGGAGAACTTCCGCGCCGGCACCATGGAGCGCCTCGGCTACGGCTGGGAGGCGCTGCACGCGCGCTACCCCCGGCTGATCTACGCCGCCTGCTCCGGCTTCGGCCACACCGGGCCCTACGCCGGCAGGCCGGCCTACGACGTGGTGGTGCAGGCGATGGGCGGCATCATGAGCCTGACCGGGCAGCCGGGCGGCCCGCCGGCGCGGGTGGGCAGCTCCGTCGGCGACATTGTCGCCGGCCTCTTCACCGCCATCGGCGTGAACGGCGCGCTCTACCGGCGCACCATCACGGGCGAGGGCATGAAGCTCGACGTCTCGATGCTCGACTGCCAGGTCGCGATCCTGGAGAACGCGCTGGCGCGCTACTTCGCCTCCGGCGAAGTGCCGGGGCCGCTGGGCACGCGCCATCCCTCGATCACGCCCTTTCAGGCCTACGCCACGGCGGACGGGCACGTGGTCATCTCGGCCGGCAACAACGCGCTCTTCGCCAGGCTCTGCGCCGCGCTGGGGCGGCCCGCGCTGGCCGAGGACGCGCGCTTCGCCGAGAACGCCGCGCGCAACGCCAACATCGACGCGCTGGAGGCCGAGTTCGAGGCGATCCTGACGACGCAGCCCACGGCGCACTGGCTCGCGCTGCTGGAGGAGGCGGGCGTGCCCTGCGCGCCCATCAACCGGGTGGACGACGTGCTGGCCGACCCGCAGGTCGCGGCGCGCAACATGGTGATCCGGGCGGACGACCCGGTCGCCGGCGAGGTGAGGATGGCAGGCAACCCGATCAAGCTCTCGGCCTATCCCGACCCCGAGGAGCGGCCGCCGGCGCCGGGTCTCGACGAGCACCGGCCGCTGATCACGGACGGGGGCGGATCGTGAGCGCTGCGGCCCGCGCCGGCGAGGAAGGCCGGCAAGGGGGCTCGCTGCGCGGGGCATACGGGCTTCTGCGGCGCTGGCACGCAGGTCTCGCGGCGCTGGCGCTGCTCGGCGTGCTGCTGGCGGCGGGTTCGTGCTCGTGGTTCGCGCTGCCCACCTACGACGGCAGCGAGAGCGTCGCCGGCCTCGACGCGCCGGTGGAGATCGTGCGCGACGCCCATGCGATCCCGCACATCTACGCGCGATCGCGCCGCGACGGCGCCTTCGCCATGGGCTACGTCCACGCGCAGGACCGGCTCTGGCAGCTCGAGATGCAGCGCCGGATCGGCGCGGCGCGGCTCGCCGAGGTGGTGGGCGAGCCCGGGGTCGCCACCGACAAGTTCCTGCGCACGCTCGGGCTCTACCGCGTCGCCGAGCGCAACTTCGAGCGCCTTGCGCCGGAGGCGCAGGCGATCTACCGCGCCTATGCCGCCGGCGTGAACGCCTATCTCGAGACCAGCTCCGAGATCCTGCCGCCGGAGTTCCTGCTGCTGGGCCACGAGCCCGAGCCCTGGCGGCCGGCCGACAGCGTGGTCTGGCTCAAGATCATGGCCTGGGACCTGGGCGACAACTTCGAGGACGAGCTGCTGCGCGCCCGCCTCGCCGGCAAGCTCGACCTGGAGCAGCTTCGGGACCTCTGGGCCCAGCATCCCGACGACCCGCCGCCGGGGCCGCACGCCGCAGCACCCGGCTTCGACCCTTTGGGCATCGACTTCGGCGCGCTCGCCGCCGCACTGCCGGTGGACGGCGTCTCCGGCTTCGGCTCGAACGGCTGGGTGCTCTCGGGTGATCACACGCAATCAGGCAAGCCGCTGCTCGCCAACGACCCGCACCTGCGGCTCGAGGTGCCGAGCGTCTGGTACCTCGCCCACATCTCGACGCCCGACTTCGAGATCGTGGGCGCGACGCTACCCGGCCTGCCCTTCCCGCTGCTGGGCCGCACGCGGAACCTCGCGTGGGGCTTCACCAACACCGGGCCGGACGTGCAGGACCTCTTCATTGAGCGCCTCGACCCCGACGACCCCACGCGCTACCTGACGCCCGAAGGCAGCGTCCCCTTCGAGGTGCGCAGCGAGACCATCGCGGTGAGCGGGGAGGAGCCGGTGGAGCTCGTCGTCCGCGAGACCCGCCACGGGCCCGTGGTCTCCGGCGTGATCGAGGAGAGCGAGCAGTTCCTCGAGGCCGGCCACGTGCTGGCCTTCGCCTGGACCGCGCTGGACGAGGACGACCTCAGCGCCCAGGCCCTGGTGAACGCCACCGCGGCGACGGACTGGGAGAGCTTCGTCGAGGCGCTGCGCGACCTTGCGGTGCCGCAGCAGACCGTCATCTTCGCCGATGCCGAGGGCAACATCGGCTACGTCGCGCCGGGGCGGGTGCCGATCCGCGCCTCGGGCCAGGGCCACATGCCCGCACCCGGCTGGACCGGCGCGCACGACTGGGTGGACCGCGTGCCCTTCGAGGCGCTGCCGGGGGACTACAACCCCGCCTCGGGCCGCATCGTCACCGCCAACAACCGCATGGTGGACGCGGACTACCCCTACTACCTCACCGACGACTGGACCGCGCCCTACCGCGCCAGGCGCATCGAGGCGCTGCTCGACGCGCAGCCGAAGCACGACGTGGCGAGCTTCGCCACGATCCAGCAGGACCTGGTCTCGCTCGCGGCCGAGCGCCTGCTCCCCGTTCTGCTCGAGCTCGCCGAGCCCAGGGGTATTGCCGGGCGCGACGCGCTCAACCTGCTTATCCAGTGGGACCACACCATGAGCCGCGAGGGTGCTGCGCCGCTCATCTACATGGCCTGGCTCAGGGAGCTGATGCACGTGCTCTTCGCCGACGAGCTGGGCGATGTCTTCGAGGACTACTGGAAGATCCGCGTCGAGCCGATCCACCGCGCGCTCTCAGACCGGCCCCAGTGGTGCGACGACGTGACCACCGCGGGCGAGCAGGAGACCTGCGGCGAGGCGGTGACGCGGGCGCTCGAGGTCTCGCTCGAATACCTCGCCGTCGCTCACGGCCACGACATGGCCGACTGGCACTGGGGCGAGGCGCACGCCGTCAACATGAAGAGCCGCATCCTGGGCGAGGTCCCCGCCGTCGGCTCCTGGTTCGAGATCGACATGGCGAGCGGGGGCGAGAAGGAGACCATCAAGGCCGGCGGCTTCGACGTGGCCGACCCCGAGCGCCCCTTCGCCCAGAACCACGGCGCCGGCTACCGCGCGGTCTATGATCTGGCGGAGCCCGAGCGCTCGGTCTTCATCATGAGCACCGGCCAGTCCGGCAACCCGCTCTCGTCCCACTACGCCGACTACGCCGAACCCTGGCGCGACGGCGACTACCTCCCCATGCACACGAACCGCGTGGCGGTGGAGGAGGACGCGCTGGGCACCTTGGTGCTGGAGCCGCGGTGAAGGGGAACCATGGATTGTTGCCCATAGTCGGGCATTGCCGCAGTATGACTGGCGAAAGCGCTTGATTCTCAGCGGAAGGGCGACTAGAACATAGTAGGTACATCTGAGGCGCCGAAATGCAGGAGGAGACGAGATGGCAGAACGCAAGGCGGCTCTCGGGCAAGTGCCAGAACGTCCCCGGCTGCGGTCGCTTTTGGATCGTGCGAAATCGGTCACGGTGACAGACGACGATTTGAGGAAGCAGCGTGCCAGCTTTGTATATGGCAATGCGCCAAAGGGCTCTCGCATTACGAAGGAGTCTGCGGCCAAATCCATCGATCGGATTCGTATTGGCGAGAATTAAGCGCGAAACGGCGTGCCGCAATGCAAGTTAGGCGCGCGAAGCATGTTCATTTTGGAGCAAGAGAACCAAGGGTTATTTGATCGAGTTCAAGAACAAAATCTTAACCGACAGTACGAACTCCTGACCAATTGCATAGAGATCGGCCTCATGAAGGGGCCGGTCTCGTTCGACAAGTACCTTCTATGGGCGCTAAATCATGTTGCCGTAGCCAATATTTCTCAATTTGGAGGGAGATTCCGTCGAGAACCAATTTACGTTGGAAATCATAAACCACCACACTTCAATGAAGTCTCGGACTGGATGGACCGATTTATTTCGACGATTCAAGAAAATTGGTACGTTTGGACAGAAACTCAGTTGGCTGCATATGGGCTTTGGCGGCTAAACTGGATACATCCCTTCATAGAGGGCAATGGCAGAACGGCACGTGCGGCATGCTATTTCCTATTGTGTGTGAGGTCGAGCTGTCTTCTTCCGGGAGCCAAGATTGTTCCGGAAAGAATAAGGGAAAGTCGGAGTTCATATGAGGCTGCACTCATTGCAGCCGATCGAGCTTGGGATGCAGGGCATCTCGATTTCAGTGAAATGGAGGCTTATCTGGCTGAGCTGCTCCAAGATCAGCTTGAAGAGGCCCTCGGATAAGCCGGAACATTACAGGAGCTGATGTCATCAGGCTGGGCGGCATTAGCGGCCGATTGGCTGCGATTGGCAGTAGTCAATAGCGGTGCCCCTCGTGAATCGTCGCCATCAGGTCGGCGAGGGGCACGCGCTCGAGGTGTCGGCGGCGCGCGACGATGCGGGCGGCGGCTTGCTGCGCCCGCTCGCGGTCTGCTGCCACGGGGACCAGGCGCGCGACGGGCTTGCCGTGGCGCGTGATGGTCAGGCTCTCGCCCCGCGCGACGCGGTCAAGCAGGCGGGGGAGGTGTCTTCGGGCCTTGCTGGCGCCGATCCGGCTCATCACTGGTCTCTCCGAGTTTCAGGCAGGGCTATACGACGAGGCTGAGCGGGCGGCAACCGCGCGCACGAGCCTGCTTGACGCGCGCGGGAGCTTTCAGGCCCGCGTGACTCTCCATGTCCGCGCGCAAGACCCTGCGGGCTTGCGCGACTCAGGCGCGGGCGACATCCCGCTGGAGAGAGGGCCGGGCATGAACTAGCATCCGGGCCGCGCCGGGCCGCGCCGGGCCGTCCGGCGGGCGGCGGGCGGAGCGGCCGGCG
>JAJDXK010000083.1 GCA_022823305.1 Alphaproteobacteria bacterium | reverse complement strand
ATCGAACCCGCGACTTTCATCCCTGACCTTCCCTTATCGAATCCCACAATTCGAACAAGAATAGTAATGGCGGGTGCCGCCGCAAAGCCCGATAAATGCATTAACCATTTGATCTATAAAGACATATGACATGCCCGAAGCGGCATACTGGACCCCTTGGCAGGGACAGACGGAGGCACGCCCCATGACCGAGACCGCCGAGACCGCCGGGAGCGAAGGCCCGCCGGAGGCCGAGCCCGCGCTCCGCACCCTCGCCATGCCGGCGGACGCCAACCCCAACGGCGACATCTTCGGCGGCTGGGTGCTGGCGCAGATGGACCTCGCCGGCGGCGTCGCGGCGGCGCGGCGCGCGGGCGGGCGCACGGTCACGGTGGCGGTGGAGGCGATGCGCTTCCACGCGCCGATCGCCGTCGGCGACCTGGTGACCTGCTACGCCCGGGTGGCGCGGAGCGGGCGCACCTCGATCACCGTCGCCATCGAGACCTGGGCGAGGCGCCGGCGCCGCAGCGAGGAGGTGAAGGTGACCGAGGGCACCTTCATCTACGTCGCGATCGACGAGGCGGGCCGCCCCCGCCCGCTGCCCGAGGAGCCTGTCTGACGCGCGCGGGACCTTGCAGGCCCGCGCGATTGCTCCCGCGCTCGCGACCCTTCGGGCGCGAGCGACCCAGGCCCGCGCGACCCGGCCGGGGCATGACGGGGCGGTGGCGGGCGTGCGGGGCCTTCTCTTTCCGCACCCGCGACCGTCTTGTCCGCGCGCGCGACCCTGCGGGCGTGCGCGACTCAGGCGTGCGCGGCGCCTCAGCGGCGCAGTAGCGAGCGGAAGCGGGGCCAGGCGCCGGAGCCCTCGTCCCGATCCCGCGCGCCCTGCCGGCGGCGGGCCAGGAACCCGGTCGAGAGCGGCCCCAGGCTGATCAGTCCGCCGGGGAGGAAGCGCGTGACCAGGAGCAGGATGAGCGCGTAGCCCACGGTCTGGTAGGCCGACGCCTCGCGCAGCAGCTCGAAGCCGCCGATCAGCAGCGCGGCGCCCAGGATCGGGCCGAGCGCCGTGCTCGTGCCGCCGATCACCACGTAGGCGACCGCGTAGATCGAATCCCAGAGCGAGAACGCGTCCGGGTGGGCCAGGATCAGGTAGTGCGCGTAGAAGCTGCCCGCGATCCCGGCGAAGAAGCAGGCGATGACGAAGGCGATCAGCTTGTAGATCGCGCTGTCGACGCCGACGCTGCGCGCCAGGATCTCGCTCTGGCGCACCGCGCGCAGCACCGCGCCCATGGGCGAGCGGTCGATCCACCAGGCGATGCCGGCGGCGGCAAGCCCGAGCAGCCAGATCAGGTAGTAGTAGGAGGTCTTGTCGGTGAACGCGATCGTGCCGCCGCCGAAGGGCAGCGGTATCGGGTCGGGCGGCTCGATGTCGACCATGACCCCCATGCCCATGCTGCCGCCGGTGAACTCCGGCGTCACCAGGATGATCTGGCGGATCACGATGTTGAGCACCAGCGTCACCATGGCGAAGTAGGCGCCGGTGAGCCGTAGCGCCGGATAGCCGAAGAGCGCCGCGGCCGCCGCGGCGATCAGCCCGGCCACGGGCATCGCCGCCCAGAACGACCAGCCCAGATGGCCGGCGAGCATGGCCGAGGCATAGGAGCCGATGGTCATGAACGCCGCCTGGCCGAAGGTCCACTGGCCGATCAGCAGGACCAGGCGGACGCCGAGCGAGACGATCGTGAACACGCCGATGGTGATGAAGACGTGCAGGTAGTAGGGGTGCTGCGTGATGACCGGAATCAGCCCGGTCAGCGCCACCAGCCCTGCGATCGCGGCGAGCGAGGCGAGTCTAGGCACGGCCCAGCAGCCCGCGCGGCCGGAAGATCAGGATCAGCATGACCGCGCTGAACGCGGCCAGCGACGAGTACCCGCCGAAGAAGGTGGTGCCGAAGCTCTCCAGCGCGCCGAAGGCGAGCGAGCCCACCACGGCGCCGGGAATGCTGCCGAGCCCGCCCAGGATCACCACCATGAAGGCCTTGATCACGACCGGGCCGCCGACCGCGGGCGTCAGCACCTGGATCGGCAGCAGCAGGCCCGCCGCCGCCGCGGCAAGCGCGCTGCCGATGAACATGCCGAGCGCGCTGATCCAGTCGACGTTGATGCCCTGCAGCATCGCCGCCTCGCGGTCCTGCGCCACGGCGCGCATCGCCTGGCCATCCTTGCTGCGCCAGACGAAGAGGAAGAGCAGCGCGATGAGCGGGGCGGCGACGCCCAGGATCATCAGCCGCTCGCTGGGGATGACGATGGTGTCGAAGAACCAGACCGCGCCGTCCACCGGGCTCTGGAAGCGCTTGTCGCGCTCGCCGAAGGCGAGGAGCGCGCTGCCCTCGATGAGGAGGAGAAGCCCGAGCGTGACGATCATGCTCGGCAGGTCCTGCCCGCGCAGCGGCCGCAGGAAGACGCGGTCGAGAATCATGCCGAGCACGCCCACGGCGAGGGCGGCGATGAAGAGCGCGGCGAAGTAGTTCACGCCCAGCTCGGTCGCCAGATAGAACACGCAGAAGGCGCCCAGCATGTAGAGGTGGCCGTGGGCGAACTGGATCACCCGCATGATGCTGAAGACCAGGCTGAGCCCGACGGCGATCAGCGCGTAGGTCGCGCCCAGCATCAGCGCGTTGACCGCGACCTGGCCGTAGAGCATGGCCGTCATGGCCACACGACTCCCGGCTGCGCACGCCCGGCGCAGGGTGGCCCGGGTCGGGCCCGCCCTTCAGGCCGGCGCCTGCTCGATGCCATGGATGTCCTCGTCGGCGCCGAGGTAGGCGTCGATGACGCGGGGGTCGTTCTGGATCCGCTGCGGCGGCCCCTCGGCGATCAGCTTGCCGAAGTCGAGCACCGCGATGCGGTCGCAGCAGCGCATGACGGCGCGCATGTTGTGCTCGACCAGCATGACGGTGGTATCGAGCGCGCGAATCCGCTCGATGGTCGAGACCATCGCCGCGGTCTCGCCGGAGTCCATGCCGGTCAGCGGCTCGTCGAGCAGGAGCAACGAGGGCGCAGCCGCCAGCGCGAGCGCGATGCCGAGCGCCCGGCGGTGCCCGTGCGGCAGGTTCTCGGCCTGCTCGTGGGTGAGGTCGCCGAGCCCCACCAGCTCGATGATCTCGTGCACGGGCATCTCCCGCGCCGCCTCGCGGCCACGGGCGCGCCGGAGGCTGAGACCGCTGTGGGCGCGCGCGCTCACCTGGACGTTCTCGAGTACCGTCATTTCCATGAAGAGCTCGGTCTGCTGGAAGGTGCGCACCAGGCCGTGCCGCGCGATGCGGTGCAGGGACCAGCGCGTGATGTCGGTGCCGTCGTAGACGATGCGGCCTGCGCTCGGCGGCAGGACACCGCTGATGACGTTGAAGAGGGTGGTCTTGCCGGCGCCGTTGGGCCCGATCAGGCCGAGAATCTCGCCCGGCTCGACGCTGAGGTCGACGCCGCCGAGCGCCGCAAGGCCGCCGAAGTTCTTGCCGATGCCCGTGAGCTCGAGGAGTGCCATGGCCTGAGCGCCGGCGGGGTGCGGAGCGCCGCCCTAGCCCAGGTACACGCGCTTGACCTCCTCGTTCCGGGCCAGCGCGTCGGTCGCGCCGGTAATCACCACCTGCCCGGTCTCGAGGACGTAAGCGTGCTGCGCGATGCGGAAGGCCATGCGCGCGTTCTGCTCGATGAGTAGGATCCCGACGCGCCAGCGCCGCGTGATCGCCGCGATGACCTGGGCGATTTCCTGAACCATCCGGGGCGCGAGGCCGATCGAGGGCTCATCCAGCAGGAGGAGGCGGGGGCGGGCCATGAGCGCCCGCCCGATCGCCAGCATCTGCTGCTCGCCGCCGCTGAGGCTGCCCGCGCGCTGACGCGCGCGCTCCTTCAGCCGCGGGAAGTGCTCGTAGGTGAGCGCGAGGTCGTCGTCGAAGGCCGAATCCCGGAGCATCAGCTTGCCCCGGCGCAGCCTGCGATAGGCGCCCATCCGCAGGTTCTCGTAGACGGTCATGTCGGGGAAGACGCGGCGCCCCTCCGGCACGTGCGCGATGCCGAGGCCCACGATCCTGTGGGCCGGCACGCGGTCGATGCGCTTGCCCTCGAACAGGATTTCGCCGGCGCTGGCGCGCTTCAGACCGGAGATCGTGCGCACGAGGGTGGACTTGCCGGCCCCGTTGGGCCCCACCAGCGCGACGAGGCTGCCCTCGGAAACGGCGAGGGAAACGCCCTTGAGCGCGGGCGCCCGCCCGTGATGAACCCACAGGTCATTGACCTCGAGCAGCATGACCGCCGGTACCTGTCCCGGACTTTGACGGGCGTGGACCGGCTGGGGGCGAATGCCTCATCTGCCCCCGTGCCGGTCCACCCTCACACGCTGCGGCTCACGGTACCGTCGGCGGTATCACGGCGACGGTGGTCGCCTTCCCGTCCACGATTCTGTTGAGCACGACGGGCACCTGCATTTGGTGCGCCTGGCCCCACGTCTCGGTGCCGCCCCAGGTGATGACCGGAGTGCCGGGCAACAGCTCCTGGACCACGGACGACTGCCGGATTCCCTCCACGATTGCCGGGATGTCATCGATCGTCCCGGCCTTCTGGATGCCGGCGAGAAGCACCCTGATCCCCTGGTAGTAGGCGAGCGCAACGGCGGTCCATTCGCCTTCCCGCTCCGTGTATTGCTCACGGAATGCCAAGAGCTCCGGGCCCTCGGGGAAGCCGTGGGAGCCGATGATATAGAATCCCTCGGCGGCCTCGGGGCCGGCGTGATTGAGGTAGAGGTTGATGTCGTCCTCGCAGCTGCAGCTCATCACGCCCCCGTAGCCGAGCTGGCGGGCAAGCTTCAGGAGTTGCGGCCCGGCCAGGCCCACGCAGCCCATGTTGAGCATGTCGGGGTTCTGCGCCAGCACCTTGGTCACCACCGGCAGCGGGTCCGCAAGGTCGGGGTCGAAGAATTCGACACCGAGCCACTCGAGACCGAGGGACTGCACCGCCGCCATGTCGTTCTCCACAGCCATCTCGGGGAAGGGTCCGCGCGGCGACAGCTCGACGACCGTCCTGACGTCCGGGTGATCGGCAACAACCTGCCCGAACAGGACCGGCGCGAAATTCGGCGGCAGATTGAGCGTGCCGAATCCGTTGTGCGGCGGGCTGAACACGTCCGGCCGCCAGATCGGCGAGACATGAACGAGTCCCGCGCGCACGTCGTCCGGCAGGCCGAGCCAGGCGTCAGGGCCGTTATCGAAGTGGATCATCAGGACCTTGATGCCTTCCTGATGAATAAAGCGCTCCAGGCCCGCCTTGGCGAGCTTGGTGTCCGCCTTGTGGTCGTCGACGAAGAGCTCAATCATGTACGTCTTGCCGCCGACCTCCAGCCCGCCCTGGGCGTTGATTTCGTCGACGTACATCTCCGTGGTCGCCCGGAAGGGCTGCCCCCATACGGCGCCCCATCCCGTCAGCGCGGACTGGAGCCCGATCTTGAGGGTGTCTTCGGCCTGCGCTGCCGCGCCGGCGAACGAGATCGCCAGCACCGACATCGCGGCTATGAGAATTCGCCGCATTTTTCCTGCCTCCCTGGTTAATTCTTTGACCTTCGCGGCCATGCTACGGAGTCCGCCTGCGGCTTGACAAGGCTCCTCGGGCCTTGCGACGCATGGGACGCGCGGGCGGGCGATGCGCTACTCGGGTTTTCCGCCCCGCCAGCCGGACAGCGCCGCACGGACCACGGCTCCGACGAGAAATGAGGGTCAGGCGAGCGCCTACGACATTGCCGCCGAGGCAAGATAGGCCTCGACGTCGAAAACCTCCTCGGTGATGTCGTACGCGTACTCGTCTGCCTGGACGGCTTCCCAAATGGCGTCATATTCCAGGGCATCGACCGGGTAGTAGCGAAGCCGATCCCCGGCGCGAAAGAGCACGCCGTCTTCGCCGAACGCGGCGTTCCTGGGCGTCTGCTCATAGATGTTTACGGCCATCCGGCCCAGGAGCTGATAGCCGCCGGGGCTCGCCACGGGATAGGCACAGCTGAAGATGCCGGCAGTCGAGATCATGCGCGCGGGCGTATAGTCCCGCGGCGTTTCGTACTTGGGCGCGATCAAGGATCTGTTGCGGTCCATGGGGCAGGAGAAATAGCAGCCCGGCGCGAAGCCGACGCAGGCCACCCAGTAGTCGGTGGAGCAATGCGACGCGATCAGTTCCGCCACCGTCATGCCGTTGAGCCCGGCAACGAAATCGATGTTCTTTGGCACGGCGTAGCGCTCGGCGATCGCGGCACCCCAGGGATCGTCGTACCACACCGGAATTCGGATCAACCGGGACGGCACGCTCTTCGGGGCGGCGACCGACGGCAGCAGCGCCTCGATGCGCTCGCGTACGCTCTCCGCCGCAGCGGCCCTGCCGTCGAGGACGACCCCGAGCTGTCGCAGGGTGGGAACGATCTCGAGTATGCCGTCGATCGATTCCCGGGCCAGCAGGTCGGCGAGGGCAAGCACGCGGAAGCTGAGCGGAAGATGACCCTCGTCGCCAAACTCGACGCCGAGGTAGCAGTCACCCAAGGGCCGGATCTTCGGTGGCTCGTAAATCATTCCGGATGCGCGGCGCTGCAGCCGGATCGCAGCGCCGCGTCGCTCTCCTTCAGCGCCCGCCATTGGCTCTCGCGTATCGCAATCGCCTCCGCCTGGCTGACCGCGGCAAAGCGCAGCGTCTGTCGCGGCATGATCTGACCCATCTTGCCGAGGTCGGCCGAAATGACCGTCGCGATCTTGGCGTATCCGCCGGCGGTGGGGTTCTCGACCCCCATGACGATCGGCTCGATGCCGCCGGGCACCTGGATGCCGCCGATCGGGATCACGTCGTCGACGATGTCGGCCACGCCCGTTCCCGCGTCTCGAACGAGGTATTCGGGCCGTTCGTGCAGCGTCAGGGGCGGTCCGATCAGACGCATTCCCATGCGATCCGAGACCGGCGACAGTTCCCAGTCGTGGGAGAGGAAGGTTTCGATGCTTTCCGCCGTGAACATGTAGTCCTGCGGCCCCAGCACGACACGGATCGACCTTGGCTCGGCCGGCTCGACAGGAAGAGCGGCCGGGAGCCGCCGTCCGGCGAGCGCTGCCAGTGGTGCCGTGCGCTCGCCGAGCCTCAACCGGTCTCCGGCGCGGAGCGGGCGACCCTCCAGCCCGCCGCGCCGCGCCCGAATGTAGGTGGATCGGCTCTTCAGGCAGAGCGGCACGTCGATGCCGCCGGCGGTCGCGAAATAGCCGCGGGCGCCGGACCTGACGAAGCCGAGCTTCAGCACCGAGCCTGACGCAGCGCGGATGGGCCGGTAGCGCTCCACAGGCTTCCCGTCCAGAGTTCCGCCCATATCGGCGCCGGCCAACGCGAACACCGCATCTCCCTCGAAACGGAGGCTCGCCCCCTTGATAAGCATTTCGAGCCCGGCATGGCCCGGGGGCGCGGCGCTCATCGGCGGTGGAGTCAGCTCGTTCCCGACCAGGAGATTCGCGATCGAAAGGGCATAGTAGTCTTGCGCCCCGGCCGGCGGATAGCCGGCGGCAAGATTGCCGGGCCGTCCACCGTCCTGCACGGTCGTCTGCACGCCGCCATCAAGAACCTCGATCATGGCGGGTGGCGCTCGCGCTATTCGGCGGCCTGGCTGTGCCCGGGATCAGGTGGCGTCACCGCCTCGAGCGTATAGTCACGCCCCACCAGCACCTCGCGCAGCACCCTCGCGAGGGCGGGTGCATTGGCGCCGTCGCCGTGCAGGCAGATGCTGCGCGCCTCGCTCATGTCGATGTGCTCGCCCGTGACCGCGACAAGCTCGCCGCTGTCGAGATAGTCGGCGAGGCGGCGGCGCGTCTCCGCAAGGTCTGCGCCCTTGTTCTGCGCCCGCTCGAGGACGAGGTTGCCGTGGCGGTCGTAGGGCAGGTCGAAATAGATCTCCTGCACCACATCGACGCCCCTGTCGAGCGCGACCTGGGTCAGCAGATGGGTCCGCATCGGCGCCGGGTAATAGAGCATCGGCGCGTCGCAGGTATCGATCACGGCCTGGATCACGGCCTCGGCCTGCGCCCTGTCCTCGTTGAGGATGGCGTAATAGGCGCCGTGGGACTTCACGTGATGCAGCGCCATGCCTCTGGTCCGCAAGAGGGCCTGCAGGGCGCCGATCTGATAGCAGAATATCGCGTAGGTCTCGTCCGGACTCACGTCGATACGCCGCCGCCCGAAGCCCACGACGTCGGGCAAGCCCGGATGGGCACCGACGGAGACGCCGTTCGCCTTCGCCAGCTCGATGGTGCGCACCATGGTTATCGGGTCGCCGGCATGAAAGCCGCAGGCCAGGTTGGCCGTCGATACGATGGGCATCAACTCTTCGTCCGCGCCCATCTTCCATATGCCGTAGCTCTCTCCGCAGTCGATGTTGATGTCGAAGCTCTTCATCGCTCGGCTCCCGGCGCCTCCGCTCGTCGAAAACTTAGCATTAACCGGTCACACCAAGCAGGTTGCGCCTTTGCGCGTGCCGGAATCGCGAGGCAGCGGAGGGGTGCTGCACTCGTGCCCCCTGGCGCGTGTGCTATGCTCGGCCGCGTCGCACGAGGGAGGAGACGATGGCCAACCTTGCCGAGGTCGAGACGTGGGAGGCTCCCGGAGAGATCGATCCCGGGACCTTCAGCGTCATCATGGGCATGTACGAGAACATCGGGCGCGAG
Organism: Alphaproteobacteria bacterium; assembly: GCA_022823305.1. Classification (GTDB taxonomy): domain Bacteria; phylum Pseudomonadota; class Alphaproteobacteria; order UBA828; family UBA828; genus WTGU01. The sequence continues at coordinate 5,894 of JAJDXK010000083.1, read as the reverse complement.
ATGATGATCACGCTCGAGCGCTCGGCCTGGACCTCGATCATCAATCTCTGCCGCGACTTCTCCGTCGGCATCGCCGACGACGCCTGCAATCTGGTTGCGGTGCCGGACACGGCGCTCCCGGTCCAGGCCATGACCATGCAGCGGATCATGAAGAGCACGGCCGAGTTCTTCGAGGGCGAGATCGAGGACGGCGACGTGTTGATGTGCAACCTCGCCTATCTCGGCAACACCCACATGGGGGAGCCGCTGTTGGCGAGCCCGGTGTTCCACGAAGGCGAGCTCATGTTCTGGTCGATGGCGCGCGGACATCTGGCGGACATGGGCACACCGGCCTACGTGCCCACCTACCCCTATTCCAAGGACCTCTACAGCGAGGGGCTCAAGATCCCGCCGATCAAGCTCTTCGAGCGCGGCAAGCTGCGCCGGGACGTGCTGGAACTCTACCTCGGCAATCTGCGCGCGCGCACCAACAGCCACGGCGACCTGATGGCGCACGTGGCCTGCACCTGGCGCGGCAAGGAGCAGCTCGCCTCCCTGGTCCAGCGCTACGGGCCGGAGACCGTGCGGCGCTACACCGCTGAGCTGCTCGACTACACCTCGCGCCGCGTCGGCGCCGATATCCGCAAGATGAAGCCGGGCACCTATTACGGCGAAGACTGGATGGACAGCAACGGCTACGGCACCAAGAACGTGCCGGTGCGCACCAGGCTCACCGTCGAGGACGACATGTGGACCGTCGACCTCTCGGAGTGTCCGCCGCAGATGATCGGCACGCTCAACGCCTCGCTCCACGGCGCCACCGAGGCCGCCGTCGTCGGCACGCTGGCCTTCTGCGTCGACCCCAGCATCCCCAAGAACGAGGGCTTCCACCGCCACGTGGAGATCATCTGTCCGGAAGGGACGATCTGTAGCGCCACCGCCCCCTTCTCCACCCAGCACTCGACCTCCGGCGCGGCCGAGGTGGTCTACCGGGCGCTGATGCGCGCGGCCGCCGGTGCCACGCCCGAGATGGCCGCCGCCGGCAGCACGCTGATCCAGTGGAGCACCTACATCGGCATCGACGAGCGCAACGGCGCGGGCAAGCTCTGGGCCTATGCGAACTTCAACGAGTGCGGCGGCGGCGGGGCGGCCAGCGGCGTCGACGGCTACCCCTGCATGATGGAGATGGGCGTCGCCGGCGCCATGACCTTCATGAGCACCGAGATGGAGGAGTGGCTCTACCCAGTGATGGTCAAGCAGCAGGAGATCAGGACCGATTCCCAGGGCGCGGGCGAGTGGCGCGGGGCGCCCGGCGTGACCACACACGTCACCGGGCACGGCTCCAGCGCGATGGATGTCTACACCGCGTGCTGGGGGCACGAGAATCTGAGCCACGGGACCGTCGGCGGCGACGGCGGCATCGGGGGGACGGTCTACGCCTTCGATCCGGCGAAGCCCGACGAGCGGCACTTCTATTCCGGCCTCGGCAAGTTCCAGTTGCCCAAGGGCTGGGAGTACGTCGTGATCGCGAGCGGCGGCGGCGGCTACGGCGACCCCTACGAGCGCGACCCCGCAGCCGTTGCGGCGGACGTGCGCGACGAGATCGTGAGTGCGGACGCGGCACGGCGCGACTACGGCGTGGTGCTCGATGCCACGAGCCTGGCGGTCGACGAGGCGGCGACGGCGGCGCTCCGCGCGAAGCTGAAGGCCGAACGCGGCCCCGCACCGCTCAACTCGCCGATGGAGCCCGGGACCTCGACGCTGCGCCAGAGCCTGATGACCAACCGCGACACCTTCACCGACCTCGACCGCGACCCCGCCGAGGATTCCTCGCCCGACCTCTACGGCCGCTAGTCCCCTACCCTTCCCCCGCGGACGACCAACGAGGAGCCGTCCATGGCCTATGTCGCCGCCATTGACATCGGCGGAACCCACACCGACTGCGTCGCCTCCGACGGCCGCGCGGTCAGGTCGGCCAAGGTGCCGACCACCGAGGACCCCACCGACGGCGTGATTCACGGCCTCGAGATGCTAGCCGGGAAGTTCGGCACCGATGTGGCCGCGCTGCTCGGCGCCTGTGAGCGCTTCGTCTACGGCTCCACGACCGCCACCAACATCTTCGTCCAGCGCCGCGTGCCGAAGACGGGGCTGCTCTGCACCCACGGGCATCGCGACATCCTGTGGTTCCGAGAGGGCAACAAGCCCGACCGCTGGAACCTGCGCACGCCGCCGCCATGGTCGCTGCTGGACCGCCATCTCCGGCGTCCCATCCGCGAGCGGATCGACCAGGGCGGGGACGTGATCGTTCCGCTGGAGGAGGAGGACGTTCGCGAGGCAGCCCGGCACCTGCGCGACGAGGGGGTCGAGGCGGTCGCCATCGCCTTCCTCTGGTCGTTCCTCAACCCGCTTCACGAACGCCGCGCCCAGGATATCGCGCGCGAGGAGCTCGGCGACGGCATCCCGGTGCTCGCCAGCGTCGACGTCCTGCCCGTGATCCGCGAGTGGGAGCGGACCTTCTGCACCGTGCTCAGCGCAGGGATCATGGTGGAGACCCGGGCGCATCTGGAGAGCTTCCGTGCGCGCATGAGCGAGCTCGGCCTCAAGGGCGAGCCGCTGGTGATGCAGTGCAACGGCGGCCACGCGACGATCGACGCCATCCTGCGGAACCCGCTCCCGCTGGTGGCGAGCGGGCCTGCCGGCGGCGCGCTCGCCGGCGTCTACTACGGTGAGCTGACCGAGAGCGCGGACGTCATGACCATCGACACCGGCGGTACCAGCTTCGACGTGTGCGTGCTGCCGGGCCGCTCGATCCCGATCACCAGGACCAAGCGCCTCGACACCGAGCCGATCGCCATTCCCTCGGTCGATGTCCACACCATCGGCGCCGGCGGCGGATCGATCGCGTGGCTGGACTCGGGCGGCGCGCTCCGCGTCGGCCCGCAGAGCGCGGGCGCCAATCCCGGCCCCGCCTGCTACGGGCGGGGCGGGGCGGAGCCGACGCTCACGGACGCGTTCGTGCATCTCGGCTACATCAACCCGAATTTCTTTCTGGGCGGGCGCACCGCGCTCCAGCCGGCGCTCGCCGAGCGGACCATCCGGGAGAAGATCGCCGAACCCCTCGGGCTCGATCTCACCGGCGCCGCCGCGCGCATCGTCGAGATCATGAACAGCCGGCTCGCAGGCGCCATGCGGCTCCTCTCGGTCGAACGCGGCATCGATCCGCGTCCCTACACGCTCCTGGTGGGCGGCGGCGCCGGGCCTTTGCAGGCGGGCACGCTGGCGAGCAGGCTCGGCATCTCCCGCGTGATCGTGCCGCGCTGGCCGGGCGTGCTCTGCGCCTCGGGCCTGATGCGGGCGGATGTGACCCACAACCTGGTGCGCTCCTTCAACACCAGCGCGGAAGCCGCGGATCTCGCCAGGCTCTCCGCCCTCTACGACGAGATGGAGCGTGCGCTTGTTCGCACGCTGGAGGAGGAGGGGATCGCGCCCGGGGACATGACGCTCCGGCGCTTCATCGACGCCCGCTATTCCGGCCAGGTCTACGAGATCGAGACGCCGGTGCCCTCGGCGGAGACCCTGACGCCGGCCCATCTCGCGGCCATCGTCGCCGCCTTCGAGGACGCCCACGAGGTGCTCTATCACTACCGCATGGAGGGGTATCCGGCGGAATTCGTGTCCTGCCGGGTGGAGGCGGTCGGGCGCGTCGACGCGGTGACGCCGGAGGAGCTGCCGGCAGGCGGGCCGGATCCCTCGGCGGCGGCGAAGGGTTCCCGCCTCGCCTACCTGCCCGACGAAGGGCGCTTCCAGCCGGTCGAGACCTTCGACGGCGAGCGGCTGGAGCCCGGCAACCGCATCGCGGGCACCGCGATCATCGAGACCGAGGGCTCGACCCTGGTCGTCTGGAAGGATCAGCGGCTCACGGTCAACCGCTACGGCGACTTCGAGATCGACATCGGCGCGTAGCGGCTCCGCAGGCGGGCCGTGACAGCGGCGCGAAATCCGGGCTAGGCTGATCCGTTGCCATGGCCGCCGCCCCGCCCGCGGATCGCACCTCGGCAGCCGGGAAGCCTTGGGACGCGTGGTGGCGGGCCTGAAGCACGGCGCGAGGACCTCCCATGCCGGCCAACACGCTCTCGGAAATTCCCCTGATCGACATCGGCCCCTATTTCGCGGGCAGCCACGCCGACAGGAAGCGGGTCGCGGACGAGATCAGCCGTGCCTGCGAGCACATCGGCTTCTTCCTGATTGCGGGCCACCAGGTCGATCCCGCGCTGATCGAAGGCGTGCAGCGTGAATCGCGCGCGTTCTTCGCCCTGCCGCTCGAGGAGAAGCTCAAGATCAAGCAGCGGAAGGAGCTCAAGGGAAGCCGGGGCTACGAGCCCGTCGGCACGGAGCAACTGTCGGCGACGATCGGCGTGGAGACGCCGCCCGATCTGAAGGAATCGTTCTCGCTCGGGCCGCTCGCGGTGCCGGACCATCCCTCCTGCCGCACCGAGGAAGCGGAGCCCCTCTACAGGCCCAACATGTGGCCCGAGAACCCGGCGACGCTGCGCCCCGCATACGAGGCCTACATCAGGGCCATGGACCTGCTCTCGCTGCACCTGCACCGGCTCGCGGCGATCGCCTTCGACCTGCCCGAAGACTATTTCGAGGACAAGATCGACAGGGGTTTCAGCCTCCTGCGCGTGCTCAACTATCCGGATCAGCGGGAGGAGCCGGAGGAGGGCCAGCTTCGCGCCGGCGAGCACTCGGACTACGACAACCTCACCATCTGCCTGATCGAGGACAGGCCGGGCGGCCTGCAGGCGCGGAGCCCCGCCGGCGCCTGGGTGGACGTGCCCTTCGTCGCCGGCTCGTTCGTGGTCAATATCGGCGACTTCCTGATGCGCTGGACCAACGATCGCTGGAAGTCCACGCGCCATCGCGTGGTCAACCCGCCGCTGGCCGCCGGGGAGCGCCAGTCGGCCTGCCACTTCATCATGCCCAACCACGACGCGGTGATCGAGTGCCTGCCGACCTGCCAGGGCCCGGAGCAGCCCGCGAAGTACCCGCCGATCGTCGCCGGCGACTACATGATCGAGAAATTCGAGAGCCAGGCATCAGGCGAGGAGTGGAGCGACGAGGACAGCCGCAAGTTCGGCACCGCAGACACCGAAACGCGTTTCGCCCACTGACCGCCCGACCCCGCGAGCGTTGCCGGAGGAGGAGGTGGACTAGACGGCCGGCGCGAGATGGCGCCGGGCCAGGAAGATCACGATCCCCGCATTCAGGACGTTGAAGGCGATCGCGTTGACGAAGGACGCGGTGTAGGAGCCGGTCAGGTCGTACAGCGCGCCGGCCATCCAGCCGCCGAGCGCCATGCCGGCGAAGGTGAAGAGCATCGCCCAGCCCACCCGCCGGCCCGCCTCGTGCGCGGGGAAGAAGGTGCGGATGATGATGGTGTACGACGGCACGATGCCGCCCTGGGAGAGGCCGAAGGCCGCCGAGACCACGTAGAGGAGGGTGAGCGTGTCGGCGCCGAGGAAGGCGGCGAGCGTGAGCGCCTGCAGCACCGAGCCCAGCAGCAGCGTACGCAGGCCCCCGATGCGGTCCGAGATCCAGCCGGAGCCGATGCGGCTCACGATGCCGGTGCCCAGCATCAGCGAGAGCATCTCGGCGCCGCGCTGGGCGGCGTAGCCGAGGTCGGTGACGTGGGCGACGATGTGCACCTGGGGTGCGGCCATGGCGACGCAGCAGCCGAGACCGGCGGCGCAGATCAGGCACTGCAGCGTGCCGGGCGCGATGCCGAGCGGCCGGCTCGCGCCGGTCCACGCGTGCGCCGTCTGCGCCGCGAGAAGCGCGGCCGGCTTGCGGTAGAGCACGGCGGCGAGCGGCAGCATCGTGGCCGCCATGACGATGGCGATGATGACGTAGGT
>JAJDXK010000017.1 GCA_022823305.1 Alphaproteobacteria bacterium | reverse complement strand
CCCGTGAGCCACGCAGCCCCGCTGCTCGCCGCGCGCGCGGCGCCGCTCGCCGGCGCGCTGCGGGGCTGGGCCTGCGCCGGGCGGACCCGGCTGCAGGAGGCGGTCTCGGTCGCGGCGGCGGTGGCGCTCTTCGGCCTCGTGGTCTGGCTGGCGGCGGCGGTGATGGCGGGCGAGACGCCCCGCGTCGCGCTCTTCGAGATCGTCTCGGGCCTGCCCATCGCGTTTGCGCTGGAGCCCCTCGGCGCGCTCTTCGCGCTGATCGCGTCGTTCCTGTGGATCGCGACGACGGTCTATTCCATCGGCTACGTCCGCGCCAACCGGGAGGGGCACGAGACCCGCTACTACGCCTGCTTCGCGATCGCGCTGGGGAGCGCCATCGGCGTCGCCTTCGCCGCCAACATGTTCACGCTCTTCCTCTTCTACGAGGCGCTGACGCTCTCGACCTACCCGCTGGTGACCCACAGCGGCAGCGACGAGGCCAGGCGCGCCGGGCGCACCTATCTCGGCATCCTGCTGTCGACCTCGATCCTGCTGCAGCTCTTCGCCATCCTCTGGACCTGGGTGGAGGCGGGGACGCTCGAATTCACGCCGGGCGGGATCCTCGAGGGCGCCGTCGGCGAGCGCACCGCCGCGGTGCTGCTGGTGCTCTACATGTTCGGCATCGGCAAGGCGGCGCTGATGCCGCTGCACGGCTGGCTGCCGGCGGCGATGGTGGCGCCGACGCCGGTGAGCGCGCTGCTGCACGCGGTCGCCGTGGTGAAGGCCGGCGTCTTCACGGTGCTCAAGGTGCTGGTCTACATCTTCGGCCTCGACTTCCTGCGCGGGCTGGGGGGCAGCGAGTGGCTCATCGCCGTCGCGGCGGCAACCATCGTCATCGCCTCGCTGATCGCGCTGCGCCAGGACGACCTCAAGCGCAGGCTCGCCTATTCCACCGTGAGCCAGCTCTCCTACGTGGTGCTGGGGGGCGCGCTGGCGACCGGCTACGGCGTGCTCGGGGGCGCCATGCACATCGCCACCCACGCCTTCGGCAAGATCACGCTCTTCTTCTGCGCCGGCGCGATCTACACCGCGGCGCACAAGCGGCTGGTGAGCGAGCTCGACGGCATCGGCCACCGCATGCCCGTGACCATGGGCGCCTTCGCCGTGGGCGCGCTCGCGCTGATCGGGCTGCCGCCCTTCGCCGCGATCTGGAGCAAGTGGTACCTGGTGGCGGGCGCCGACGAGGGCGGCCACGCCGCGGTGGTCGCCGTGCTGCTCGGCAGCTCGCTGCTCAACGCGCTCTACTTCGTGCCGATCCTGGTCCGCGCCTTCTTCCCGGCGGGCGGCGTGCCGGTGGCGGCCGGCCGGGCCGAGGCGCCCTTGCCGATCCTCGCCGCGACGCTCGTGGCGGCGCTCGGGACGGCGGCGCTCTTCTTCTACCCGCAGGCCCTGCTCGACCTCGTGCGGCCGCTCGCCGGAACGCCCTGAGAGGCCGGGATGAAGAAGAAATACTGGCTCGACGAGCGCCGCAACGTGATGCTGCTGATCAGGATCTTCGCGGCGCTCTGCGTCGGCGTGCTGGCGATCGACGCGGGCTTTCACCGCCACGAGGAATTCTTCTGGGAAGGCTGGTTCGGCTTCTACGGCTTCTTCGGCTTCATCGCCTGCGTCGTGCTCGTGCTCGCCGCCAAGGAGCTGCGCCGGCTGCTGATGCGGCGCGAGGACCACTATGACGAGTAGCGTCCCGCCGGTCTTCATCTTCCTCGGCGCGGCCGCGCTGGTGCCGCTGCTGCCGGGCGGCCTGCGCCGCCTGCTGGTGCCGGCGGTGCCGCTCTTCGGCGGGATCAACCTGTGGTTCCTGTGGCAGGGCACGCCGGCGCTCGACGTCACCGTCCTCGATTACAGGCTGGAGCTGCTGCGCGCGGATTCGCTCAGCCTGCTCTTCGGCCTCCTCTTCCACATCGCCGCCTTCCTCGGCGCGGTCTTCGCCTTCCACGTGCAGGACCGGCTGCAGCAGGCGGGGTGCCTGCTCTACGCGGGCTCGGCCTTGGGCGCCGTCTTCGCCGGCGACCTCGTCAGCCTGGTCATCTTCTGGGAGGGGGCGGCGCTCGGCTCGGTGCTGCTGATCCTCGCCCGCCGCACGCCGCGCGCGACCCGCGCGGCCATGCGCTACCTCGTGTTCCAGCTCGTCTCGGGCCTGCTGCTGCTGGGCGGCGCGGTGATCCTGATCGGCGACACCGGCTCGGCGGCCTTCGACCACATCGGTATCGAAAGCCTCGCCGGCGTGCTGATCTTCGTCGCCATCGGCATCAAGTGCGGCTTCCCGCTGGTGCACACCTGGCTCACCGACGCCTATCCGGAAGCGACGGCGACGGGGATGGTGTTCCTGAGCGCGTTCTCCACCAAGCTCGCGGTTTATGCGCTGGCGCGGGGCTATGCCGGCACCGAGGTGCTGATCCCCATCGGCACGGCGATGACGGCGTTCCCCATCTTCTACGCGGTGATCGAGAACGACCTCCGGCGCGTGCTCGCCTACAGCATGATCAACCAGATCGGGTTCATGGTGGTGGGCGTCGGCATCGGCACCACGCTCGCGCTCAACGGCACGGTGAGCCACGTCTTCAGCCACGTCATCTACAAGGCGCTGCTGATCATGTCGATGGGCGCGGTGCTGCACCAGACCGGGCGGATCAACGGCTCGGAGCTGGGCGGGCTCTACAAGTCGATGCCGCAGACCGCCGGGCTCTGCATCGTGGGCGCGGCCTCGATCTCCGCCTTCCCGCTCTTCTCCGGCTTCGTCAGCAAGTCGATGATATTGAGCGCGGCGGCGGCAGAGGGCCACTGGGTCATCTGGATCATGCTGCTTTTCGCCTCTGCCGGCGTCTTCCACCACTCCGGCATCAAGATCCCCTACTTCGCCTTCTTCGCGCACGATTCCGGCATCCGCACCCGCGAGGCGCCGCTCAACATGCGCATCGGCATGGCGATGGCGGCGCTGCTCTGCATCGTCATCGGCTGCTACCCGGCGTGGCTCTACGCGCTGCTGCCCCACGAGGTGGGCTACGTGCCCTACACCGGGAGCCACGTGCTGGTGCAGGTGCAGCTCCTCCTCTTCTCGGCGCTCGCCTTCATCGTCCTCAACCTGGTCGGGCTTTATCCACCCGAGCTGCGCTCGGTGAACCTCGACAGCGACCTGGTCTACCGGCGCCTCGTGCCGCTGGCCGCGCGTCGCGGGGAGGCGGCGGTGGCCGCCCTCGGCCGGCGGATGCAGGCGGAGTGGGCGCGGGGGCTCGACCGCGTGATCTTCCTGATCGCCCATCAGCACCGGCCGGGCGGGGTGCTGGCGCGCACCTGGCCCACCGGCGCGGCCGCGCTCTGGATCCTGGTCCTGCTTGGCGCCTGTCTGGTCATCTACTACGTTTAGCGCCGCGAGCGCAGGCGGAGGCTGCCATGAAGATGAGCGGGGAGTTCCGGGTCCCGACCGATCGGGAGACGGTGTGGCGCGCGCTCAACGACCCCGAGGTGCTGAAGCAGTGCCTGCCCGGCTGCCAGGAGATCGAGAAGACCTCGGAGACCGAGATGTCCGCGACGCTCGTCATCAAGGTGGGCCCGGTCAAGGCGACCTTTGCGGGCGGTGTCACGTTCTCCGACCTCGACCCGCCCAAGGGCTACACGCTCACCGGCCAGGGGCAGGGGGGCGCCGCCGGCTTCGCCTCGGGCGAGGCCAGGGTGAAGCTGGTCGAGGACGGCGCGGAGACGGTCGTCCAGTACGAGTGCGACGCCAAGGTGGGCGGCAAGCTCGCGCAGATCGGCTCGCGCCTCATCGATTCGACCGCCAAGAAGCTCGCCAGGCAGTTCTTCGACAGCCTCGCCGAGAAACTGGGGGGCGGCGAGGAAGCCGCTGCGGAGACGGTCCGGGAATCCGCGCCCGGCCCGGAGTCGCCGGAGCCTCCGGCGCCCGACGCCCCCCCCGAATCCGCCACGCCACCTGCCAATCCCGGCGACGCACCGGCGGAGGACGCTTCCGCCGCGGAGGCGGTACCCGAGCTCCCGCCCGCGGCGCAGCGCCCGGGCCTGCCCACCCTGGCCTGGGTGGGCGCGGTGGCGGCGGTCGTCGTGGTCCTGATCCTCGTCTTCACGGGCGTGATCTGAGCCGCGCGTGGTGGTGGTCGCGATTGCCGGCGCCGCAGCCGAGCGGGATGCCATGGCGACGCAGCTGATCGAGGCGCTGACCGGCCGCGGCCGGCAGGTCGCGGTGATCGCGGCGAGTCCCGCCCCCCTCGCCGTCGACGCGCCGGGCAAGGACAGCCACGAGCACGCGGCAGCCGGCGCGCGGGACGTGCTCGTGGTCTCCGGCCAGCGCTGGGCCCGCGTGCACCGCAACGAGCCGCCGGCGCCGCCCGCGCTGGCCCGGCTCGCGCCCATGGTGGAAGACGCGGACGTGGTGCTGGCGCTCGGCTTCGCTGGCGAGGGCGCGCTCCGGCTCACGGTCGTGGGCGGGGCCGGCGCTGCGCCCGGCGTGCTGGCGGAGTGCGGCGAAGGACCGGCCTTTCGCCTTGACAAGGCGGAGGCGATCGCCGATCTGATCGAACGTCTTTCCGAGGAAGCCTGTTGAGATGACCGGCGAGGCGACCCCCGCAACCGTCGACGAGACGCTCGCGCTGCTCTCCGGCGGCGACTACGTGGCCGACCGCAACCTGGCGACCAGCCTCTTCGTCGCCTTCCGCCTCAACCGCCCGCTCTTCCTCGAGGGCGAGGCAGGCGTCGGCAAGACCGCGCTCGCCGCCGTGCTGGCGGAGCGCCTCGGGCGCCCGCTGCTGCGGCTCCAGTGCTACGAGGGGCTCGACGTCTCGTCCGCGGTCTACGAGTGGAACTACGCGCGGCAGATGATCGAGATCAGGCTCTCGGAGGCGATGGGCGACCGCGACCGCCAGACGCTGGCGGGCGACATCTTCTCGGAGCGCTTCCTCATCAGCCGTCCGCTGCTGGAGGCGCTCCGCCCGAGCGACGCCGGCCCGCCGGTGCTGCTGATCGACGAGCTCGACCGCGCCGACGAGCCCTTCGAGGCCTTCCTGCTGGAGGTGCTGGCCGACTACCAGATCACGATCCCGGAGATCGGCACCATCCGCGCCGACGCGCCGCCGATCGTGGTCATCACGTCGAACCGCACCCGCGAGATCCACGACGCGCTCAAGCGCCGCTGCCTCTACCACTGGATCGACTACCCGGACGCCCAGCGCGAGCGCGAGATCCTGCGCGTGCGCGTGCCGGACGCCGACTCCCGGCTCACCCACGAGGTGGTGGCCTTCGTGCAGCAGCTGCGCGAGATCGACTTCTTCAAGTCGCCGGGCGTGGCCGAGAGCATCGACTGGCTGCGTGCGCTCAGCGCGCTCGCGCAGGAGAGCCTGGACCCCGCGGTGGTCGACCAGACCCTCGGCGTCCTGCTCAAGTACCAGGACGACATCGAGAAGGCGCGCGACGGCGAGACCCGGCGTATCCTGGCCGATGTCGGGGCCGGGATGACCGCCGTCGCCGAGTGAGGCGCGCCGCCGCCGCTGCACGAAGGGAGCAGGCCGATGAGCCCGGAGCAGGCCGCACAAGAGGACATCCTGGGCACCGCCGCGCGCTGGCGCGACGAGGGCAGGGAGGTGGCGCTCGCCACCGTCATCGCCACCTGGGGCTCCTCGCCCCGCCCGGTCGGCAGCCAGCTCGTGGCCGATGGCGAGGGCCGCTTCGAAGGCTCGGTCTCCGGCGGCTGCATCGAGGGTGCGGTGATCGAGGAGTCGCGCAAGGTCATGGCCTCCGGCGCGCCGAGCGTGCTCCAGTTCGGCGTCTCCGACGAGCAGGCCTGGGAGGTGGGGCTGGCCTGCGGCGGCACGGTGCGCGTGCTGGTCGAGCGGGTCGAGTGAGCGCACGCCGATGCAGCGCGCGATCCTCGACCGGCTGAACGGCGACCGCGCCGCCGAGCGCGCCGTGGCGCTCGTCACGGCGCTCGACGGCGGCGGCCAGGCGCTGGTCTACGCGCAAGGCGAGAGCGCCGGCGACGCGCTGCCCGAGGCCGTGGCAGATGCTGCCCGCGCCGCCCTCCGCGCCGACAGGAGCGGTCAGGTGGAGGAAGGGGAGGGGACCTGGTTCGTCCACGTCCACAACCCGCGCGCCCGCATGGTGATCGTCGGCGCCGTGCACATCACCCAGGCGCTGGCGGGGATGGCCGAGTCCGCGGGCTACGCCGTGGTCGTCTGCGACCCGCGCCGCGCCTTCGCCGACGCCGCGCGCTTCCCCGCCATCGAGGTCTCGACCGAGTGGCCCGACGACGCGCTCAACCGCCTCGGGGCCGACCACCGCACCGCGGTGGTGACGCTCACCCACGACCCCAAGATCGACGACCCGGCGCTGGAGGTCGCGGTGCGCGCGCCGGTCTTCTACATCGGCGCGCTGGGCAGCCGGCGGACCCACGGCAAGCGGCTGGAGCGCCTGCGCGAGAAGGGCTTCTCCGACGACGAGCTGGCCCGCATCCACGCGCCCATCGGGCTGGCCATCGGCGCCCGCTCGCCGGCGGAGATCGCGGTCTCCATCATGGCCGAGGTGACGCAGGTGCGCCGCACGCCGCCTGCGCCGGGCGGGAGCGACTCCCCGTGATCTTCGGCCCATGATATTCGGCGACGTGCCGGTGGCCGATGCCGAGGGCCTGATCCTCGCCCACGGCGTGCGCCTGCCGGGCGGCGCCTTCAAGAAAGGCCGCGTGCTCAGCGCCGACGACATCCGGGTGCTGCAGGCGGCCGGGATCGAGACGGTTTCCGGCGCGCGGCTGGAACCTGACGACGTGGGCGAGGACGAGGCGGCCGAGACCGTGGCGCGCGCGGTCTGCGGGCCCGGGCTCACGCCGGGCGACGCCTTCACCGGGCGCTGCAACGTCTTTGCCGAGGGCCACGGGCTCGCCGTGATCGACGGCGCGCGCGTCGACCGCCTCAACCTGCTCGACGAGGCCATGACGCTCGGCACCGTCGCGCCCTTCGCCCTGGTGGAGGCGGGCCAGATGGTGGCGACGGTCAAGGTGATCCCCTTCGCCGCCTCGCGCGCCGTGGTCGAGCGCTGCACCGCGATCGCGGCCGAGGGCGGGCCGATGCTCAGGCTCGCGCCGCTGCAGGCGCGCACGGTCGGGCTGATCCAGACCCGCCTGCCGGGCACCCGCGAGAGCGTGCTCGATTCCACCACCGGCGCCGTCGCCACCCGGCTCGCCCGGCTCGACGGCGGGCTTGCGGCCGAGGTGCGCTGCGCCCACACCCGCACGGAGGTGGCGGAGGCGGTGGGCCAGCTGCACGGGCGCGGCTGCGACACCATCCTCGTCGCCGGCGCGTCCGCCATCGTCGACCGCCGCGACGTGGTGCCGGCCGCCGTCGTGGAGGCCGGCGGCGCCATCGACCACTTCGGCATGCCGGTCGACCCCGGCAACCTGCTGCTGCTCGCCCGCCTCGGCGAGGCGCGGGTGCTGGGGCTTCCCGGCTGTGCCCGCTCGCTCAAGCTCAATGGCTTCGACTGGGTCCTGCAGCGCATCTTCGCCGGCGTCGAGATCAGCGCCGCCGACATCATGCGCATGGGCGCGGGCGGGCTGCTGATGGAGATCCCGAGCCGGCCGCAGCCCCGCCGCAGCGCCGCGCCCAGGGGCGGCGCGCGCGCAGGTGAGGCGCCGGCCGCCGCCGGCCGGCCCCGCATCGCTGCGGTGGTGCTCGCGGCCGGGCAGTCGCGGCGCATGGGCGCACTCAACAAGCTGCTGATCGAGGTGGACGGCGAGCCCATGGTGCGCCGCGTCGCCGCCGCCGCGCTCGCGTCCGGGGCCGAGACGGTGGTGGTGGTGACCGGCCACGAGGCCGGGCGGATCGAGGCCGCGCTCGCGGGCCTCGACGTGACCTTCGCCCACAATCCCGAGCACGCCGAGGGCATGAGCGGCTCGCTGGAGCGCGGGCTGGAGGCGCTGGATGCCGGGCGAGCCCCCGGGATCGACGGCGCGGTGATCTGCCTCGGCGACATGCCGCGCACGAGCGCCGCATTGATCGACAGGCTGATCGCGGGCTTCAACCCGCCGGAGGGCCGCGCCATCGGCGTCCCCACCTGGCGCGGCAAGCGCGGCAACCCGGTGCTGTGGGCGGCGCGCTACTTCGGCGAGATACGCAGCCTCTCCGGCGATGTCGGCGCGCGCCACCTGATCGGCGACCATGCCGATGCCGTCTACGAGGTCGAGAGCCCCGATCACTCGGTGACCATCGACGTGGACACGCCCGAGGCCCTCGATGCCCTGCGACCCGCCGCCGCCCGCTGAGGGCGGGGGAGGGGGGCCCGAGCCCGTCCTGCTCACCCCCGGCCCGCTCACCACCCGGCCCGAGACCCGGGCCGCGATGGACCGCGACTGGGGCTCGCGCGACCCCGCCTTCATCGCGCTCACCGCGCAGGTGCGCGAGCGGCTGCTGGCGATCGCCAACGCCGGCGAGGGCTTCACCTGCGTGCCGCTGCAGGGGAGCGGCACCTTCGCGGTCGAGGCGCAGCTCGGCACGCTGGTGCCGCGCGAGGGCCGGCTGCTGGTGCTGGTGGGCGGCGCATACGGCCGGCGCAAGGTCGAAATCTGCCGCCGTGCGGGCCGCGACCACGCCGTGCTGGAGAGCGAGGAGACGGCGCCGCCGTCGGTGGCGGCGGTCGCCGAGAGGCTGGCGGCGGAGCCGGCGATCACCGACGTCGCGCTGGTCCACTGCGAGACCACGACCGGCATCCTGAATCCCCTCGACGACATCGCCGCCGCGGTGAGCGCGGCCGGCCGGCGGCTCCACGTGGACGCCATGAGCTCCTTCGGCGGCATCCCCATCGACCTCGGGCGCGTGCCGCTCGCGAGCCTCGCGGCGTCCGCCAACAAGTGCCTCGAGGGCGTGCCGGGCGTGGGCTTCGTCATCGCGCGCACGGACCACCTCGAGACCTGCGCCGGCAACGCCCACGCCGTGAGCCTCGACCTGCATGCCCAGTGGGCCGGGCTGGAAGCCAACGGCCAGTGGCGCTTCACGCCGCCCACCCAGGTGCTGGCCGCGCTCGATGCGGCGCTCGATGCGCTCGACGCCGAAGGCGGAGTCGGCGGCCGCTTCGCCCGCTACTGGGAGAACTGCCGCACCCTGGTCGACGGGATGCGGGGCCTGGGCTTCGAGACCCTGCTCGACGATGCCGTGCAGGCGCCGATCATCGTGACCTTCCGCGCGCCGGAGGACCCCGCCTGGGACTTCGGGGGCTTCTACGACCGGCTGTCCGCGCGGGGCTTCGTGATCTACCCCGGCAAGCTGGCGCAGGTGGAGAGCTTTCGCGTCGGCTGCATCGGCGTCTTCCGCGCCGACACCATGGCGCGCTTCATCGCCGCCGCGGGCGGCGTGCTGGCGGAGATGGGGGTCGAAAACCCGGCCTGAGCCGGGTGCTCAGTAGCCGGCGGGATTGCCCCAGCCGTCGGCGAAGACCCAATCGGCGAAGGGGCGCCTGGCGCGTGCCTCCAGCTCCATCTCGCGCAGGTCGTCGGGCAGCGAGTCCGGGTCCCCGGCATGGCCGACGGCGATCGCCGTGACCGGATCGTAGCCCTCCGGCACGCCGTAGCGCTCGCGGATCCTGTCCGGCTCGATGCCCGCCATCTGGTGGGTGGCGAGGCCCATCTCGGTGGCCTGCAGCACGAGCTGGCAGGCGGCGAGCCCGATATCGTGGACGCAGCAGCTGTTGGGCTTGTCGTTGTGGTCGAAGGTCCGCTTGGTGACGGTGACGATGAGCAGCGAGGCGTTGCGCGCCCACACCTGGTTGCCGGGCACGAGGCAGTCGAGCAGCGCCGCGAAGCGCTCCTCGTCCTCCCGCGTCGCGACCAGGAAGTGCCAGGGCTGCTGGTTGAAGCTCGACGCCGCCCAGCGCGCGGCCTCCAGCAGCGTCAGGATCTGGTCGCGCGGCAGCGGGCGCGGGGCGAAGGCGCGCGGGCTCCAGCGCCGCACCATCATGTCGTGGATCGGGTGTTCGGCCGCCGCCGGTTTCTCCATGTCCTCATTCCCCCCGTGCCGGCGCGCGCCTCTCGTCGTCCCACAAGAACGAGCCAGGGCTTTCGCGCACGCTGCGGTAGTGTTCCTCGGGATCGTAGAGCGCGACCGGCAGCCCGAGCCGCGCGGCGGTGAGCGCGCCGACCGCCGCCTTCACCCGATAGGCCGAGACGATCTCCTCCCGCTTGGCCCGGACCAGGTTGATCTGCGCCTTGAAGTGCTCCTGCTCGGCATCCAGCACGTCGAGCGTGGTGCGCAAGCCCACGCGCGTCTCCTCCTCGACGCCCGCCAGCGCCACCGCCGCCGCCGCCACCTGGGAGTCGAAGGCGGCGATCTGCGCCCGCGCGGCCGAGAGCGCCTTCCAGGCCTGGGCCACCAGCTCCTGCACCGCGCGCCGGGTCTGGTCGAGGTCGAGGCGCCGCTGGGCCGCGACCTGCTTGGACTGGCGCACGCGCGCGCTCGCCGCCCCGCCCTCGTAGAGCGGCACGCTGACCCGCGCCATCAGCGAGGCGTCGAGGGACTCGTCGATCATCTCGGAGCGGTTGTAGCGATGGCGGTAGTCGCCGACGATGGAGACCTGCGGCTCCAGCGCCGCCGCCGCCGCGTCGATGTCCGCCTGCGCCGCCCGGGCAATGTAGGAGGCCGCGCTGATCGAGGGATTGGCGGCCTCGGCCGAAGCCAGCGCCTCCTCCTCGCTCGCCGGGAGGTCCGCCGGGACCATCGGCCACGAGAGGTCGCCCGGGGTCTCGCCCGTCACCTTCCGAAACATGGCGCGGGCGGACATCAGGCCGCCCTCCGCCGCCACCCGCTCGGCGTTGGCCTGCGCCAGCCGCGCCTCCGCCTGGGCGACGTCGGTGCGCGTCACCTCGCCGACCTCGAGCCGGTCCTTCGCCGCCTGCAGCTGGCGGCCCACCACCCGCTCGCTGCTGCGGCTGAGCTCGATCTCGGCCCGGTAGCGCAGCACGTCCATGTAGGCGGTCGCGGTGTCGAGCATGATCGCCTGCTCGACCTCCTGGAGCCGCGCCCGGCCCGCGCTGACCCGGTTCTCGGCCGATTCGATCCGCGCCGGAACGCGCCCGCCCTGGTAGAGCGGGGCGACGACGCTGACCCCGTAGCCGAGCGGCACCTGCGAATCGTCGCCGCTGGTGAAGCGGTCGCCCTCGGTGTCGTTGTAGGACGCGCCGATGTCGGCGGCGGCCTCGACCGTGGGGCGCCAGCCGGCGAGCGCCTCCGGCACCCCCTCGTCCACCGCCCTGAGCCCTGCGCGCTCGGCCTGCAGCGCCGGGTTGTTCTGGTAGGCGAGCACGAGCGCCTCTTCCAGGGTCTGGGCGCCGGCGCTGCCGAGTGCGGCCGGCGCGCCGGTGAGCAGCGCGCCCGCGAGCGCGGCAAGCGCGCCTCTGGGGACCTGCGCGTGGCGTCTCTTGCGAGTCATGGGCGGTCTCCCGCTCAGTAGGTCGCCATGGTGGGATCGACGGTGCGCGCCCAGGCGTCGATGCCGCCATCCAGGTTGACGGCGTTGTCGTAGCCCCGGCGCCTGAGCCATGCGGTGACCTGGCCGCTGCGCTGGCCGTGGTGGCAGAGCACCACCAGCGGTCGGTCCGCCGGCAACGTGTCCGCCCGTTCGGGCAGCTCGCTCATGGGGATCGTCAGCGCCTCGGGCAGGGTGCCCAGCGCCACCTCCCAGGGCTCGCGGACATCCAGCAGCGCGTAGGGCTCCGCGCGCTCGCGCAGGGCCGCGAAGTCTTCGACCGAGAGCGCCGGCAGCGCGCCCAGCATCGCCCTAGAACTCGAAGCGCGCGGGCGCGGCGATGCCCGGAAGCGCCGGAAGCTGCGCCTCGAAGAGCGGGCGGCTGGAGAGCGCGCCCCGGTGCCGCGCCCAGAGCGTCGCCTGCCCGACCGAGCCGGGTGCGCGCAGGACGCCCACGATCCGGCCCCCTTCCGCCAGCTGCTCGGCCAGCGCCTGCGGCAGGTGGTCGACCGCGCCGCCCAGCAGGATCGCATCGTAGGGCGCCTGGCTGGGGTAGCCTTCGGTCAGCGGGCCGCTCACCACGATGGCGTTGTCCGCGTCCACCCCGCTCAGCGTGCGCTCGGCCTCGGCCGCGAGCGCCTGGTCGACGTCCAGCGCGATGACGGTGGCGGCGAGGCGGGCCATGACCGCGCTCGCGTAGCCGGTGCCGCAGCCGACGTCGAGCACCACGTCGTCGGCGGTGATGTCGGCCTCCTGCACCAGCCGCGCCAGCACCATGGGCTCCATCAGGTAGCGGCCGGGGGCGATCTCCACGTCCTCGTCGACGTAGGCCGCGCCTCGCCTGGCGTGGGGAACGAAACGCTCGCGCGGGATCTCGCCCATGGCCTCGATCAGCCGCTCGTCGGTGACGCGGTTGGTCATGATCTGGCCGGTCACCATGTTGCGGCGCGCGGCAGCGTGGTCGAGCATCGGCGGGAAATTCCGTTGTGAAGTGGGGCGCTGGCGGTTCATCCTCATGGGCCCGCTGCACGCGTGTCAGCGAGGCCCGAGCGCCGGCCATAATGAACGACAGGCAGCGTCCTGTCCCGCATATTATCAATAGTTACAATATATTGTGGTCAGAATGTAATGTTGTCTCTAGATATTGGCGGGGTGAGAATGTTGTCGCGGGACCGCGGAGGACAAATGCCGCGACTCGGCGGGTCCGCGGCGCGGCGGAGTCGGAAGCGCCCGTGCGCGCGGCTCACCGCTGCGGCCGCTTGCGCTTCGCCTTTGCCTTGCGCTTGGGCGGCGGGCCCGAGGGGCTCAGCACCAGCTTGCCGCGCGCGTTGAAGAGGTAGCAGTGCCCGGGCGGGTAGAGCGCCTCGTCGCCCTCGCGGCCGATGTGCTCGGGCCAGATGGCGAGCGTCGCGCGCTCGCGGGCGGCCACGTCCCCGCCCTCCCAGGGGAGCGTGAGCAGGGTGCCGTCCTTGAGGCTCACCTCGATGCTGCCCTCGTTCACGCGCTCGATGCGCGCAGCCCGCAGCTTGGCGCCGAACAGCCCGGCGACGTGGCGCGAGACGGGCCACTGCACGAAGCGGCCGGGGCTGCCCATTTGCAGCTTGCGTCCCTCGTGCAGGACGACGATCCAGTCGGCGAGCCCCAGCGTGTCGTCCACGCTGTCGGCGGCATAGACCACGGTGCGGCCGAACTCGTCGCGCAGCCGCTTCATCTCGGCGACGGCGAGGGTGCGGATCTCCGCGTCTTCCTCGCTCGGCAGCTCGAAGAGGTAGACCGCAGGGTCGCGCACCAGCGCGCGGGCGAGGCCGATCTGGTAGCACTGCGCGTCGCTGAGCTTCTTCGGCCGCAGCGCGAGCGCCTCGGTCAGCCCGAAGTGATCGGCCACGGCGAGCACGCGGTCCTGGATGCTCTCGCGGTCCAGGCGGGCGAGCTTCAGCGGATAGGCGATGTTGTCGTAGGCCGACTTGTGCGGCATCAGCGCAGCGGTGCGGAAGACGGTCGCCGCGCTGCGGATCCCGGCCTTCTCGTGCAGCACGTCCTCGCCGTCGATCAGGATCTCGCCGTCCTGCGGCCTCTCGATCCCGGCGATGACCTTGAGCGCCGTGAGCCGGCCGGAGTCGTCGTCGCCCAGGAGTGCGGTGATGCGGGCCGAGGGCGCCTTCAGGCTGAGGCCGTCGAGGACGACCTCCCTGCGGTCCCAGTGCTCGATCCCGCGCAGTTCCAACTCTGCCATCGATTGCTCCCGCTATACCTCGAGCACGATCTTGCCGAAGACGGCGCGGTCCGCCAGCCGCTCGTGCGCCGTGCGCATCTCGGCGAGCGGCAGGACCTCGGCGATCACCGGCCGCAGCCTGCCCTGCTCCATCAGGCGCAGCACCTCGTGGTTGGTCGACTTCGGCGCGAAGTGGCAGCTCGTCATGGTGATCTGCTTGCGGAAGAACTCGATCATGTCGATCTCGACCTTCTCGCCCGCGTGCGCGCCGCAGGTGGCGAGCCGCCCGTTGAGCGCCAGCGCATCGAGGCTCTGCTGCAGCACCGCACCCCCTACTATCTCGATACAGACATCGACACCGCGGCCATCGGTAAGGTCGCGCACGGCGTCGCCGATGGCCGGGGTCTCATTGTAGTTGATGACCTCGTCGGCGCCGAGCTGGCGGGCGCGCGCGAGCTTCTCGTCGGAGCCGGCGGTGGCGATGACCCGGGCGCCGGCGAGGCGGGCGCACTGGATCGCGGCGGAGCCCACGCCGCTGCCGGCCGCGTTGATGAGCACGTCCTCGCCCTGGCGCACCTCTGCCTTCTTCACCACCAGCTCCCAGGCGGTGGCGAAGGCGACCTGGCCTGCGGCCGCGTCCAGCGACGAGAGCCCGTCCGGCACGCGGATCACGTTGTGCTGCGAGACCTTCACGTACTCCGCGTAGGTGCCCCAGCAGGTCACGCCCAGTTTCTCGAAGTCGAGGCAGATGTTGTCCATCCCCAGCGCGCAGTTGCAGACGCGGTGGCGGCAGAGGCCCGAGGTGATGGTGAGGAAGGGCATGACCCGGTCGCCGGGGCGGAAGGCGCTCACGCCCGCGCCGGTCTCGGCCACCGTGCCCGCGCCCTCGACGCCGAGGATGTGCGGCATGTCGAGGCTGAGGTAGCCCGAGATGCCGTCGCACACGTCGAGGTCGAAGTGGTTGAGGCCGACCGTCTCCAGCTTGATGAGCACGTCATCGGGTCCGATGGCGGGCGTCTCGATGTCCTCGTAGACCAGCTCCTCCGGCCCGCCGTGGCGGTGGATGACGACCGCCTTCATGCCCGCGCGCTCCCCGAGCCCTTCGCCCGCCGCCCGGCCCGTGACGGGTATTCGGCGCCGTCGACCCGCTCGCTCTGGTCGGCGTCGGGCGGTCCCTTGAGCTCGACCGTGTTGCCGTCGGGGTCGGTGAGGTAGAGCGAGGGGCCGTGGCCGTCGGCGCCGTAGCGCCGCGCGGTCGCGCCCGCCTCGATGCCGCGCCGCTTGAGGTAGCGGCGGAGCCTCCGCTCGTCGAAGGCGGCGATGCGCAGCGCGAAGTGCTCCATGTTGCGCTTCGTCCTGCCGGGAGCGCCGCCGCCGGGCTTGCCCGCCTTGCTCCCGACCGGCACCAGGTCGATCAGGTTGGCGCCGGCGCGGAGCTGGTAGAGGCCGAAGCCCTCGATGGTCCGCTCCACGGTGCAGCCCAGCACGCGGCGGTACCACGCCAGCGAGGCGTCGATGTCGGCGACGCGGAGCACGACGTGGTCCAGCCCCAGCACTTCGACCGGGCTCGAACGGGTGGCGGCTGGCACGGTGTCTCGCTGGCCCCGGATGCGTGACGCGGCGCTCAGGCCGCGACCAGCCTGGCGCTCTGGCGCTCGCGCGGGGTCTCGCGCATGACCTGCGCCATGTCGGGCGCGTCGTCGGCGTCGAAGGGCGTGAGATGGCGGCCGGTGAACGAGACCTCCAGCCCGTCCTCGCGGAAGGGATAGGGATCGAGGCTGTAGACGCCGTCGCCGAGCGCCTTCACCTCCACGTCCGCGTCGTCGCCGACGCCGCGCGGCACGTTGGCGAAGGTGCTCTCGCCGCGCCCCTCCGGGTGCACGCAGTTGAAGTAGAGCGCGAAGGTGTCGAAGAACTGCAGCGCCTTGTAGTTGGCGAAGAGGCGCTCGTGCTCGACCCAGGGCGCGGTCTCGGGGTCGTCCTGCAGCACCTGGGTAAGCCGCTCCTGGCGCTGGCGCTCGGTGTTCAGCATGGTCTGGGCGGCGAGCTTGTGCTGCTCCGGCACGATGTCGATCAGCACCTTGTCCGACATCCCGTAGCGGCCGTTGTAGAGGCCCCAGATGTGCATGCTGTCGAGCAGCCCGCAGTAGGCGTGGTGCGCCTCGTTGTACTCGGGCGAGCGGCAGCCGGTGAGCGTGATGATGGGGATGGGCGTCTCCACCAGGTTGTAGGGGAGCCCGGTGGCGGGGTCGAGCGGCGGGTTGTCGTCCAGGTCCTTCCAGCCCTTGTCGTGCCAGCGGCAGGCGTAGAGGAAGTAGTCGCGCGGCTGGGGCGCGGCGAAGGCGTCGTTGCCGAAGTTCTCGGCGAGCTGGCCCACGAGCTGGAGGTGCTCGTCGAGGGTGATGGCGAAGCGGGCGCCGTCCGGCCGCGCCTCTCCTTGCGTCTGGATGATCATGGCCTCCCCCTTGCGCGCCTGCCGGGCGCGACGCCGGTCGAGCCTGCGGAAACCCTAGCAAACGCCCCGGCGGGTGTCACGGCGGGCCGACGTGGTACGGTCCCCTCTCCGCCCCTGGGGGCGGAGAGGGTCAGGGAGAGGTGGGGGTGGTTCGTCCGAGAACGCGCCGGGCGAGGGGACTGCGCAGGAGTGCCACGGAGGCCGAACGAACCCTCTGGCGGGCGCTTCGCGAGATGAGCCTCCCGGTCAAGGTCCGGCGCCAGCACCCCATCGGGCGCTACATCGCGGATTTCGCGGTTCCGGCCCGCAGGCTCGTCATCGAGATCGACGGCGGCCAGCATGCGACCGCGGTCGCGCGCGACGAAAAGCGCAGCCGATTCCTGGAGACGCAAGGCTGGCGCGTGATCCGATTCTGGAACAGCGGCGTGACCGGGAATCTCTCCGGTGTTCTCGAGGCCATTGCCGCCGAGATCGAGCGCTCCCCCACTTCACCCCGGCCCTCTCCGCCCCCAGGGGCGGAGAGGGAGAACTAGCCGTCACCACCACGTTCCCCCTCCGCCTTCGGGGGAGGGGGACAGGGGGAGGTGGGTTCGCGCTGCTCGGTAGGGCCTGCCTTGTACGGTACGCGGGGCGTGCGTGGTGCGGGTCATGGCTCCCTCCCTCGCCGGTCCTGCCCCGCCGCAACCGCTTTCGCCCCGCAGCCGGCTCACAAAGAGGTGAACGCCCCCGCCCCCGCCTTACCCCTGCGCCGGCCAGACGAGGGGGAATTCGGGGTCGTCGAGGGGGTCGCCGTCCCCTAAGCGCTCGTGTACTTCGGGGAAGGGGGGCGAGACCTCGCCGGGGCGGACCTTGAAGCGGATGTCGTCGCCGACCCAGCGGTGGGCGAAGGCGCGGCGCCGCGCGGTCTGCGACGCGTTGCCCGGTGCGCCGTGGACGGTGAGGAAGTGGAAGGCGATGGCGTCCCCCGGCGCCATCTCGAAGGAGGCGATCTCGTAATCCTCGCGGTGCCCGTCGATATCCGGCATGGTGTCGAGCGCCTCGCCCTCGCGCTCGTAGTCGTAGCCCGCGAACTTCCTCGGCATGAACGACTTGCCCCAGCGGTGCGAGCCCACCACCAGCTCGAGGCAGACCGCGCGCGGCACCGCATCGAGCGGGGTCCAGAAGCTCACGCACTGGGTGCCGTCGATGCAGTAGTAGGGCAGGTCGTGGTGCCAGGGCGTGCGCGATTCGGTCAGCGGCTCCTTCACCAGCACGTGCTCGTGGAAGAAGCGCGCCGTCCCCGACTCCATGAGACGCGCGGCCAGCCCTGCCGCGTGGGAGCGGAGCACGAAGTCGCGGTACTCGGGAATGCGCGCCCAGTTGCAGTAGTCGCCGAAGAAGTAGCCCGCTGACCCCTCGGGCTCGTACTCCTTCGTATAGGGGCCGGGCTCGCGCATGTTGCGCTCGACGCCGGCGCGCAGCACGTCCACCCACTCGGCGAAGGCGCCCGGCAGGTGGAGCACGCCGTCGCGCCGGAAGCGTGCGGCGGTGGCGTCGTCGATGCCGGCGGCGCTCTGCTCCATGGCGACCCTGTTTAGCACGTCATGCCCCGGCGCAGGGCCTACATGAAGCTCACGGGGTCGATGTCCACCTGCAGGCGGACGCGGGTGCTGCGCTCCAGGCCAGCCAGCCAGCGCCGCAGGTGCGGCTGCAGCAGCACGCGCCGGGGCGCCTTGAAGAGCAGGCGGAAGCGGTGGCGCCCGCGCAGCAGCCGCAGCGGCGCCGGCGCCGGCCCCAGCACCTGGAAGCCGAGGCGCGTCTCCTCCGCCCGCGCGAGGCGCGCGAGCGCGGCGGCTGCGCGCTGGGTCTCGGCCTCGCCGGGGCCCGACGCGATCACCGCCGCGAGGCGGCCGAAGGGGGGCAGGCCGAGCGCCTCCCGTTCCGCCGCCTCCCGCGCCATGAAGGAGTCGCGCTCGCCGGCGGCCAGCGCCTCGATCACCGGGTGCTCCGGCGCGTAGGTCTGGAGCACGACCCGGCCCGGCCGCCCGCCGCGCCCGGCGCGCCCGCCCACCTGGTGCAGGAGCTGGTAGGTGCGCTCGGCCGCGCGCATGTCGCCGCCGGCGAGCCCGAGGTCCGCGTCCACCACGCCCACCAGGGTGAGCTGCGGGAAGTGATGCCCCTTGGCCACCATCTGCGTGCCGATCAGCACGTCGATCTCGCGGGCGGCGACGGCATCGACCAGGGTCTGCATCTGGCTCGGCCCCTGCACCGTGTCGCTGGTGAGCACCGCCCAGCGGGCGCCGGGGAAGGCGGCGTCCACCTCCTCGGCGAGCCGCTCGACGCCGGGGCCGCAGGCGACGAAGCTGTCGGCCGCCTCGCAGGCGGGGCAGGCCTCGGGCAGCCCCCGCCGGTAGCCGCAGTGGTGGCACTCGATGGTGCCGGCGAAGCGGTGCTCCACCAGCCAGGCGCTGCAATGGGGGCAGTGCAGGCGGTGGCCGCAGGCGCGGCAGAGGGTGAGCGGCGCGTAGCCCCGGCGGTTGAGAAAGAGCAGCGCCTGCTCGCCGGCCGCCAGCGTCTCGGCAAGGGCGGCGCGCAGGGCGGGCGCGAGCCACGCGCCGCGCTCCGGCGGGGTCTCGCGCAGGTCGACCGTCTCGATGGCGGGCAGCAGGGCGCCGCCGTGGCGGTCCGGCAGGCGCTCGCGCCCGTAGCGGCCGCTCCCGACGTTGACGTGGCTCTCCAGCGAAGGCGTCGCCGAGACGAGCGCGCAGGCGCAGCCCTCGAAGCGCGCGCGCACCACGGCCATGTCGCGGGCGTGGTAGACCACGCCGTCCTCCTGCTTGAAGGCGGTGTCGTGCTCCTCGTCCACCACGATCAGACCGAGGCTGCGGAAGGGGAGCCAGAGCGCCGAGCGCGCGCCCACCACCACCTGCGCCCGGCCCTCGGCGACGGCGCGCCAGGTCTCGCGCCTCTGCCTGGTGCCGAGCTCGGAATGCCACACCGCCGGCGCCACGCCGAAGCGGGCGCGGAAGCGCGCGAGCCACTGCGCGCCGAGCGCGATCTCGGGCAGCATCACCAGCACCTGATGGCCGGCCGCGAGAGCGGCAGCGACGGCCTCGAAGTAGACCTCGGTCTTGCCGGCGCCGGTGACGCCGTCGAGCACGGTGACGGAGAAGGACTCGTTTGCCACCGCCGCGCGCAGCGCCGCCGCGGCCGCGCCCTGGGCCTCGGAGAGGGCAGGGCCCACGCGTCCCGCATCGGGCCGGCCGAAGGCCGCGATCTCCGGCACCGGGACCGCCTCGATCGCGCCGCTCGCGGCGAGCCCGCGCACCACGCCGGCGCCGACACCCGCCTCGCGCGCGATCTCTGCCGCCGTGCGGGGCGGGCCGTCCTGCAGCAGCGCGAGCACCTGGCTGCGCGCCTCTGTCATGCGCGGCGGCGCCCCGTGCCCCGGGCGATAGGCGGTGCGCACCGGCGCAGGCTCCAGCGCGCCGGGCACGCTCATCGCCATGCGCAGCACCGCCCCCGGCAGCGCCAGCGTGTAGTCGGCGGCCCAGTCGACGAGTTGCCGCAGCGGCTCGGTCATGGGCGGGGACTCCAGCACCGCCGTCAGCGGCTTGAGGCGCGCCGGCGCGACATCGTCGCCGCCCTCGCCCCAGACGACGCCGATGCGCTCGCGGCCCGAGAGCGGCACGCGGACGAAGGCGCCGGGGACGGCGGCCTCGGCCAGCGCGTCCGGCACGGCGTAGTCGTAGGCGCGCTCCAGCGGCAGCGGCATCAGCACCGCGACGCGCCCCTTGCCCGTCTCCCCGTTGCCGGCGGTCATGCTCACGACACCCACCTCCCCCTGTCCCCCTCCCCCCTGAAGGGCGGAGGGGGGACGCAGCCGGCGCCGATATACTCTCCCTCTCCGCCCCCGAGCCGAGCGAGCGGAGCGAGCGCCCGGCGACTGAGGGAACATGAAGAGCCGGCGGAGAGGGCCGGGGAGAGGTGGGGGCGCGTTCTCCGGTCAGCGACGATGAGGCATTCACACGCAAGCGCCGGGTATCTCGAAGCGACACACGACCCGGAATGGAAACCGCGCAGGGGACATGCTAAGAGGCCGGCCCAATGCGCCGCCGGGCCGGCGCCGAGTCGAATCGCGGGAGCGGCGCTCATGCCCACGTCCTGCATCACTCCGGCAGCGGCGTCCAGCCCGACGGGCGGGAAGGCCGGCCGGCGGCGGCGCGGGGCGGGAGCGGCAGCATGAAGTTCTTCGTGGACACGGCGGACCTGGGCGAGATCGAAGAGCTCGCGGCGACCGGTCTGCTCGACGGCGTCACCACCAATCCCTCGCTCATCGCCAAGTCGGGCGGCGACTTCTTCGACACGATCCGCCGCATCTGCGAGATCGTGCCGGGGCCGGTGAGCGCCGAGGTCACCGCGACCGACGCCGAGAGCATGCTTTCCGAAGGGCGCACGCTCGCCGCGCTCGCCCCCAACGTCGCGGTCAAGGTGCCGCTCACCTGGGACGGGCTCAAGGCCTGCCGGGCGCTCAGCCAGGCGGGCACCAGGGTCAACGTCACGCTCTGCTTCTCGCCCTCCCAGGCGCTGCTGGCGGCGAAGGCGGGGGCCGCGTTCATCTCGCCCTTCGTCGGCCGGCTCGACGATATCAGCCAGGACGGGATGGGGCTGATCCGCGAGATCGTGACGATCTACCGCGCCTACCCCGACACCATCGCCACCGAGGTCCTGGTCGCCTCGATCCGCCATCCGCTGCACGTGGTGGAGGCCGCGAAGCTCGGCGCCGACGTGGCGACGGTGCCGCCCGGGGTGCTGCGCAAGCTCGCGAGTCACCCGCTCACCGACAAGGGGCTCGACGCCTTCCTCGCCGACTGGAAGAGGACGGGCCAGACGATCCTCTCGTGACGGCCGCGCCGGCGCCAGCGGGGCCCGCACCCGCCGCCGACCTCGCGGCGGCTCTCCGGGCCTGGCTCGGTCGCCTGGCCGACGAGCGCCAGCTTTCCGCCCACACCATCGCCGCCTACCGCCGCGACCTCGGCGACTTCCTGGGCTTCCTCGCAGAGCACCGGGGTGCGGCGCCCGACCTCGCCACGCTCGCCGGGCTCACAGTGCGCGACCTGCGCGCCTGGCTCGCGCGCCGCGCAGGGGACGGCTATGCGCGGACCTCCACCGCCCGCGCGCTCTCCGCGCTCCGCGTCTTCTTCCGCCATCTCGAGCGCGAGGGCGTGCCCGTCTCCGCGGCGCTCGCGCTGGTGCGCGCGCCCCGGATTCCGCGCGGCGTGCCGCGGCCGCTGAGCGAGGGTCAGGCGAAGGCCGTCGTCGACCTGGAGCGGCGCAGCGGAGGCGCGCCGCCCGACTGGGTCGCGCGGCGCGATGCGGCGGTGCTGCTGCTGCTCTACGGCTGCGGCCTGCGTATCGGCGAGGCGCTGAGCCTCGACCGGGGCGACGCGCCGCCCGCCGACGGCGGGCTGCACAGCCTTATGATCACCGGCAAGGGCCGCAAGCAGCGCCTGGTGCCGGTGCTGCCGGTGGTGGCCGAGGCCATCGCAGACTACCTCGCGGCCTGCCCGCACTCGTCAGGGCCGGGCGATCCGCTCTTCGTCGGCGTGCGCGGCAGGCGGCTCCAGCCCCGGCCGGTGCAGCAGACCATGGTGCGGCTGCGCGGCGCGCTCGGCCTGCCGGCCTCTGCGACGCCGCACGCGCTCCGCCACAGCTTCGCCACCCACCTGCTCGGCCGCGGCGGCGACCTGCGCACGATCCAGGAGCTGCTCGGCCACGCGAGTCTCTCGACGACGCAGCGCTACACCGAGGTCGACGAGGCCGGGCTCATGGCCGCCTACAGCGCGGCCCACCCGCGCGCGGGCTAGGGATCGCCCCGGCGCCGGGGGGACGCCGGGGCAGGGGAGGGCGCTCAGGCGGCCTTCGCCGTCGCGAGCGCTTCCACGTGGGCCAGCATGGTCTCGGCGTCCGAGACCTCGAAGGGGTCGTCCGCCGCGTTGTCGCAGAACCCCGGCTCGACGAACATCCTGGCGATCTCGCCGTCCTCCACCAGCATCGAGTAACGCCAGCTGCGCATCCCGAAGCCGAGGTTGTCCTTGTCCACCAGCATGCCCATCTGGCGGGTGAAGGTGCCGCAGCCGTCGGGCAGCAGGGTCACGTCCTGGACACCCTGGTGCCTGCCCCACTGGAACATCACGAAGGCGTCGTTGACCGAGAGGCAGATCACCTCGTCGATGCCGGCGTCCCTGAAGCGGTCGTGGAGCGTCTCGTAGCCGGGGAGGTGGGTGCTGCTGCAGGTCGGCGTGAAGGCGCCGGGCAGCGCGAAGAGGACGACGCGGCGGCCGGCGAAGATCTCGGCGCTGGTCCTGTCCTGCCAGCGGAAGGGGTTGGGGCCGCCGACGCTCTCGTCACGGACGCGGGTCTTGAAGGTCACCTCGGGCACACGCATGTCACTCGCTCCTGATCGGGAATGGACGATGACATGCAATTTATAACTATTCTAATTATAGTCAAGTGTCAAATTCCATGCTTGGACGGGCACGGCCGGGGCGGGGCCGTTGCGGCCGCGTGCGACGGTCCCATCGCGGCACGCCGTGTTCGCCGGGTGCCTGGCTTCAGAGCGCGATCGGGTTCAACACGTCGAGCCCTTCGTGCGCGGCCACCTCGCAGAGACGGGTATCGGCGCAGACGAAGGTCAAGGGGCCCGGCATGGCGTCGCAGACCACGAGGCAGCCCGCGAGCTGCAGTGCGTCGTAGGCCCGCAGCGGGTGCCGGTCGATCTGCCGGGCGGCCTCCCCGATCACCGCCGACGACGAGGGCTGCACGAGAAAGAGCGCCGCGGCGTCGTCCTCGATCTGGCGGAGGACGCGGTCGGCGTCTGCGCCCGCAATGTCGCCCTCGCGCTGGCGCCGGCGCACCGCCGAGCGGGCCTCCAGCGGCGCGAGATCGAGGATGACGGCGCGGCCGTCGCCTGCCTCCTCCACGGCGCGCGCGACCCGCCCGGTCCCGTCCTCCTCGACGTAGAGCTTGAGCAGCGCGCTCGTGTCGAGATAGACGCTTGCCATCGCCGTCGCTCAGCGGCGGTCGCCGAGAACGGTGTCGGCGATGGCGCCGCCGCGGATTCGCACCCGTTCGAATCCGGCCGGGCGCGCCGGACGCTCCGTCTCGAAGCGCGGATGCCGCCGGTTGATGCGGATCGCGGTGACCGGGTGGAGCGGGTTGTTCGGGTTGGGCACCTGGCTGGTGAGGATCAGGCGCTGCTCGGTCGCCCGGCGCAGCAGGGAACCGCTCTTCCTCGGGTCGCCGGCCCAGTCAAGCCCGCGCGCAGGCAGACACTGGTCGCGAAACCATTTCAGGCTCACGAAGTCCCGCGTGCGCTCTGTCTCCGCGAGCGAGTCGAGAAGCTGGTCCATGGCCGTCTCGCCGTCAAGCGCCGCGGTCCCGCCGCCGTCAGCGGTATCGCCGGCATCGTCGCCGGCGGCGAGTGCCCGGTCTGCCTCGCGACCACCCTTTCCATCGTCGGGGTTGCCGGAGGGCACGAATTCGATCACCAGTTCGCAGGTCTCGGGATTGAAGTAACTGGCATCTGCGTCCCGGCGGATCTTCCGCTGCTGCTTGCCATTCCAGTAGCGAAAGCTCACCCGGGGCTCGTAGTCGCCGAGCGGCAGGTGGCGCAGTCCCTGCAACGGCGGCGGCAAGGTCGCCACCGCCAGGTTGGCCAGGCTCTGCTCGATGTCGAGCGTAACGTCCTGGATTTTCATGGTCTTCGCTCTTCGTATCTGAAATATATCTGGATAATTTCTAGATATGTTTCAGATTATAACGCCCGTCTTCGGGATGTCCAGCAGACAATGCGCTTGCACGGCTGTCCGTGCGAACGTGGGGAGGGCGCTGTCGGCGCCAACGCCGCCGGATCGCTCGCGACGCTTCCACGCAGCGGCGGCGGGGCGAGGCCTGCCGCGCAACGGCGCTGGCGGGAGGGGTGCCGGTGCGGGGCGGCGCCCGGCCCGACTACTCCGCGGCGTCGGCGACGTCGTCCGTGGTGGAGAAGTGGCTGAACATGCCCTTGAAGCGCTTGCGCTCCGGCGGGCGGTAGGTCTTCAGCTTGCTGGTCTTGAGCCCGAGGCCGACCAGCAGCTCGGCCTGCTTGACGGCGCAGACCACGCCGTCCAGCACCGGCACGCCGAGCTCGGCCTCGAGCTCCGCGGCGAAGCGGGCGAAGCCGGCGCAGCCCAGGCACACCGCCTCGGCGTCGTCCTCGGCCACCGAGCGCCGCACCTCGTCCCTGAGCTTCTCCATCGAGCCCTCGGGGTCGCGCTCGATGTCCAGCACGTAGAGCGGCGTGGTGCGGATGGCGCAGATTCGCTCGGCCATGCCGTAGCCGTGCACCATCTCCTCCAGCAGGGTGCGCACGCGGGGAATCACCGAGACCACCGAGAAGCGCGCCGCCACCATCGAGGCGGTGTAGAACGAGGCCTCGGCGATGCCCACGACCGGCTTCTCGCTCACCTCGCGCGCGGCGTGGAGGCCGGGGTCGCCGTAGCAGGCGATGACGTAGGCGTCGACGCCCTCTCCCTCGCCCTTGCGCACCTCGTCGAGCACGCCGCAGGCGGCGACCTGCTCGTCGTAGTAGCTCTCGATGGATTCCGGCCCGAACTCCGGGCTCACCGCCACGATCTCGGTGCCGGGGCCGGCCACGGAGCGCGCCGCCTCGCCGATGCCTGCGGTCATCTCCAGGCTGGTGTTGGGGTTGATCACCTTGATCTTCATCGCCCGCGCTCCCCTTCGTTCCGCGTCGCAACGCCCTCGTCCGCCCGCCATCATTCGCCCTGTCCGGCCGCGACTCAACCCCCTGTGCCGTCTCCGTCGGCTGCAGGCGGCGACTCGGCCGACTTGCGTTCGCCGCCTTCGGCCCAGCGCATGGCGGCGAGCGTGGCCGCGCCCGAGACGGCGAAGGCGCCGACGAGCGCGTACATGGTGCCGTCGAAGCTCTGGCCCACCAGCGCCCCGAGCGGCACCGAGATGAAGGTGGAGAGCGAGGCCATCACCGCGGCGCCCACGCCGGCAAGATGGCCGAGGGGCTGCATGGCGAGCGCGTTGAGGTTGCCGAAGAGCAGGGCGACGCTCACGAACACGGTCAGCAGATAGCCCATGAAGAGCCAGAAGGGCGGCAGCCCGTCGAAGGCGAAGGTGCCTGCCACGCCCACCAGCGACACCGCCGCGATGAAGGCGGCCGCGGTCTTCGAGAGCCGGCGCATCCCGTACTTCATCACGAGGCGGGCGTTCACCAACGAGCCGACCCCGAAGGAGAGCGCCAGCACGCCGAAGTAGAGCGGGAAGAGCGCGCCGGTCCCGTAGGACTCCTGGAAGATCTGCTGGGCCGCGCCGAGATAGGCCACGAAGGGCGCGAACACGAACCCCGTGGCGATGGTGTACCCGATCGCCGGCCGGATCCGCGCGATCTCGCCCACGGCGCTGCCGATGGCGCGCGGCGAGAGGGGGCGCCTGCGGTCCGCGGGCAGGGTCTCCGGCTGGCGCAGCGCGAACCACGCGAGCGCGATCGCGGCGATGAGTGCGAACATGACGAAGATGGCGCGCCAGCCGCCCAGGCTCTGGATGCCCTGCCCCAGCGCCGGCGCGACGGTCGGCACCATGATGAAGACGGTTATGGCGAAGGACATGACCCGCGCCATCAGCCGCCCCTCGTACTGGTCGCGCACCAGCGCGATGACGACGATGCGCGGCCCCGCCACGCCGATCCCCTGCAGGATGCGGCCCGCGATCATCGCTTCGAAGGTGGGGGCGAAGATGCTCACCAGGCAGCCGATCATGAAGAGCACGAGACCGGCGTGGATCGCGGGCTTGCGCCCGACGCGGTCGGAGAGTGGGCCGAAGATGAACTGGCCGATGCCGAGCCCGAGAAAGAGGGACATGACGACGAACTGGGCGTCGTTCGCGCGCGCCGTGCCGAAGTCGCGGCCGATCGCGGGCAGCGCCGGCAGCATCGCGTCGATCGCGAGTGCCACCAGCGACATCAGCAGCGCGACGAGGGGCACGAATTCGGCAGGCCGCAGGGCGCGTCCGCTCACCGCCTGGCTCATTCCGCCCCCTTGCTCACTCTCGCGGCGTCCCGCCCGCCGGCCGCCCCCGCCGCCGCCGGTACAAAGACCTGACCCAATGTCGGAGACCCGTTGACCGCCGATTCCCTCTCTTCCCCCTCGGGGAGGAGAGGGAGAATCCGCCAGTGCCGCCTAAGTTCCCCCTCCTCCTGGGAGGAGGGGGATAGGGGGAGGTGGGCGTTTTCCCGGTGCTTATCCCTCCATCGACGTGCGGCGGGCCTCGGTGGCGGCACTGTCCAGCGCGCCCGACTCGTCGACGACGACGCCGTAGAGGCGCTCGGCCGTCTCGCGCGAGATGTAGCCGTCGCGCACGTCCTCGGCCACCGCGTCCGCCGCGCGCTCGGCGGCGTTTCCGTAGCCGCCGCCGCAGGTGCCGGTGAGCGTGAGGCTCTCGCCCGCCTTGACCGCGCGGTTCGGCATCATCGAGGGGAAGGGGATGTCCTCGCCGTCGGCGCTGTGATAGACCAGCGCCGCCTCGCGCCCTTCCGCGCCGCCCTCGAAGCCCCAGGGGCGGAAGGCATGGCCGTCGCCCTCCACCGAGATGAAGCTGTCGGCGAGGAAGCGCACCTCGCGCACCGAGCCGATGCCGCCGCGCCAGCGCCCGGCGGCGGAGGCGTCGTCGCGCAGCTCGTAGCGGCCGATGCGCAGCGGCAGGTGGGACTCGATGTCCTCGATCGGGTTGTTGCGGGTGTTGGCGTAGAGCGTGTCCACCGCGTCCATCCCGTCCTTGCCGGCGCGCCCGCCGTAGCTGCCCTCGTGGATGTCCATGTGGACCCAGTGGCCGCCGTCCTTGAGGCCGGAAAACGCGATCACCTTGAGGTTGCCGACGCCGGCCGAGACCTGGTCCGGCACCGCCTGGGCCAGCGCCCGCATCAGGGTGTCGGCGACGATGTTGCCGGAGACGAAGCGCGCGATGGTGGGCGCCGGGAAGACGGGATTGGCGATGGTGCCCTCGGGCGCGAGGATCGTGATCGGGCGGATGAGCCCCGAGTTCTGCGGAATCTCGCCGAAGACCTCGCTGTCCAGCAGGATCGAGCGCACGGTGAGCCAGATGGCGCAGTCGACCGTGCCTTCCAGCGGCATGTTGATGGGCCGGTCGTCGCACTGCGGCGCGGTGCCGGCGAGGTCCACCACCAGGTCGCTGCCCTCGACCGTGACGGCGACGGCGACCTTGAAGTGGCGCCGGTCGGGGTCGTCGAGGAAGCCGTCGACGCAGCCCTCGGCCCGGTAGGTGCCGTCGGGCAACGCCTGGATCGCCTGGCGCATGAGCCGCTCGGAATAGTCCATCAGCGCGTCGGCCGCGGCCTCGACCGTCGCCAGCCCGTGGCGCTCGATCAGCGCGAGGTAGCGCTCGGCGCCGATGCGGCTCGCCGCCACCTGCGCCTCCATGTCGCCCACCACCATGTCGGGCGCGCGGATGTTGTCGCGCATCATGTGCCAGAGCGCCTCGTTGGCGACGCCCCGGTCGTAGGCCTTGAGCGCCTTGAACTGCAGCCCCTCGGCGTAGGCGTCCATGGCGTCGACGATGCCGCAGCTTCCCGGGCTGAGCGCGCCGATGTCGAGGTGGTGCGCCGTGGTCACCGCGTAGCCGACCAGTTCGCTCCGGTGGAAGACCGGCACGATGAAGGCCACGTCCGGCCCGTGGCTCGCGCCGTGGTAGGCGGAGTTGTGGATGACGACGTCGCCCTCGTGCAGCGTCTGGCCGCGCTCCTCGAGGATCTGGTTCATGCCCTTGACGTAGCCGGGGATCGGGCCGGATTGCAGCGGCGTCGAGTACTTGGATTCGCAGAGCTGGCGGCCGTGGCGGTCGATGATCGCGGCGCCGAAGTCCTCGGACTCGCGGATGATCGAGGAGTACGACATCCGCATCAGCTTCCAGCCCATCTCGACCGCGATGTTCTCCAGCGCGCCCTGGATCACGCTGGCGGTGACGGCGTCGATGGGGCGCAGGTTCGAAGTCTCTGCCATGGCTCAGTCCTCCCTGCCCTGGTCGAGGATCAGGTTCGCGCTCGCGTCCACGCGCACCGACCAGCCCGGCGGCACCACCGTGGTGGCGTCCTTCTGCACGATGATCGCAGGGCCCGGGAAGGGCGCGTCGACGGGGAGCGCCTCGCGCCGGTAGAAGGCGGTCTCGTAGCCCTCCAGCGCGCCGTCCACGCGGAAGACCGAGCGCGCCGTCTTGACCCGCGCCTCTTCCAGCGACCCGCCCGCCGGCCCCGGCGGCGCCGCGATCTTGGGCATGTGGCCCACGCCGGTGATGCGGATGTTCACGATCTCGATGGGGCTTTCGGTGAAGCAGTGGCCGTATTCCCGCTCGTGCAGGTCGTGGAAGGCCTGCCAGACCTCTTCCAGCCCGGCCTCGTCCAGCTCGTGCGCGGGGAAGGGGACGCGCAGCTCGTAGCCCTGGCCGACGTAGCGCAGGTCGCCGGCGCGGCGCTCATCGACCCGGTCCGCGTCCAGCCCGGCGGCCGCGTACTGCGCCAGCAGGTCGCGGCTGAGCCTGGCGAAGTCGGCGTTGATGCGCGCGATGTCGACCGCGCCCTTGACCTGGAAGGCGGTCTTGATCTGGTCGTACTTGAGGTCGGTGGTGAGCAGGCCGGCGGCAGAGGTGATGCCGGGGTGCGGCGGCACCACCACCTCGGGCACGTCGAGCATGGCCGCCACCTCGGCGCCGTGCAGCGGGCCGGCGCCGCCGAAGGCCACCAGCGAGAAGTCGCGCGGATCCAGCCCCTTCTGCACCGTCTTGGAGCGGATGGCGTTCGCCATGTTGGCGTTGACGATGGTGAGCACGCCCTCGGCCGCCTCCAGCTTGTCGATGCCGAGGGCTTCGGCGAGGCCCTCCAGCGCGGCGTCGGCCCGCTCGGGCGCCAGAGTCATCTCGCCGCCGAGGAAGTTGTCGGCATCGAGCCGGCCGAGCACGAGGTTGGCGTCGGTGACCGTCGGCGCATCGCCGCCCCGGCCGTAGCAGGCGGGGCCGGGCTCCGAGCCCGCGCTCTCCGGCCCCACCTTGAAGGCGCCGCCGGCGTCGGTGCGGGCGATGCTGCCGCCGCCCGCGCCGATGGTGGTGATGTCGATCATCGGCACCAGCACCGGATAGCCGCCGATCCAGGTGTCGCGCGCGGTGGCCTCGTTGTAGCGGCCGTCGATGACGATGCCGATGTCGGCGCTGGTGCCGCCCACGTCGAAGGTGATGAGCCGCCGCCGCCCGGAATGCTCCGCCGCCCAGGCGCCGCCGAGCACGCCCGCCGCCGGCCCCGACATCAGCGTGATGACCGGCACGTCCGCCACCATCGCCGCGGTGGCGACGCCGCCGTTCGACCCCATGATGTGCAGGTCGCCGGCGACGCCGGCCTCCTTCAGCCGGCCCTCGAAGCGGCGCACGTAGTTGCGCACCTTGGGGCCGATGAAGGCGTTCATCGCCGCCGTGGTGAAGCGCTCGAACTCGCGGAACTGCGGTGCGACGCGGGCCGACGTGGTGACGAAGGCCTCGGGCCATTCCTCCAGCACGATCTCGCGCGCGCGCTCCTCGTGCGCCGGGTCGATGTAGGCGAAGAGGAAGCAGATGCAGACCGCCTCCACCCCCTTGTCGCGCAGGCTCCGGGCGGCCTCGCGCACGCCCTCCTCGTCCAGCGGCTCCAGCACCTCGCCCTGCGGCGGTATGCGGCGCTCGCTCACGGTGAGCCTGTGGCGGCGGCGTACCAGCGGGCGCGCCTGCCACGGGATGTCCTGCATGATCGAGTAGTTCTGCGGGCGCTGGTGGCGGCCGATGTGGATGATGTCGCGGTAGCCGGCGGAGGTGATCATGCCGGTCTCGGCGCCGTCGTACTGCAGCACCGCGTTGGTCGAGATCGTGGTGCCGTGGAAGACGTGGGCGACGGCGCCCGGCGCCGCGCCGCTGCGCTGGCAGAGCTGGGCGATGCCCGCCGCGGCGCCCTCCGAGGGGTCGTCCGGGGTGGTGGGCACCTTGTGGATCGCGCTCTCGCGCGTCTCGCTGTCGGTGATGATGAGGTCGGTGAAGGTGCCGCCGACGTCGACGCCGATCAGCTTCATGGCCGCTCCGCTCGTTCGTCCGCCGCCCGGCTTCGGCGGCGGCGCAGTGTCTTACCCGCGGGTAGGCGGGTCAAGCACGCCCGGCCGGGCGACCATGCGCGCGCGCGGGGTGCGGCCTATACTGGCGCGCGGTCGCGACGGGGGAGGGGATGACGAGCGAGCGCGTATCCGGCTGGCGGCGGCGGGCCTACAACATCGCCGCGCTCAGGGCCGAGGCCCGGCGCGTGCTGCCGCGCGCGGTGTTCGACTTCGTGGACGGCGGGGCGGGCGACGAGCACACGCTCAGGGAGAACGTCTCCGCCTTCGACGCGGTGCCGCTCTACCCGCGCCCCATCGGCGGGGCGGAGAGCCGCGACCTCTCGACCACGCTGCTGGGCCATCCGCTCTCGCTCCCGCTCATCGTGCCCCCCACCGGGCTCGCCGGCCTGCTCTGGCCCGAGGGCGAGGCCGCCTCGGCCCGCGCCACCGCGGCGGCAGGCTCGATCTACTGCCTCAGCCACGGCTCGGTCTTCAGCATGGAGGCGCTGGCGCAGACCGGCGCCGCGCCGCGCTGGATGCAGACCTACATCTACAGGGACCGCGGGCTCACCCGCGAGACCGCGGCGCGCGCGGCAGAGGCCGGCTACGAGGGGCTGATCGTCACCATCGACACCCAGCTCCTCGGCAACCGCGAGCGCGACATCCGCAACGGCTTCGTCATCCCGCCGAGGCTCAGTGCCGGCGAGGTCGCCCGCATGGCGTTCAAGCTCGGCTGGCTCTGGCGCATGCGGAACGCGATCCCCGACATCACCTTCGGCAACTACCGCAGGCCGGGCAGCGGCGAGGACCTCACCGCGCTCGCCCAGCGCATGCTGACGCTCACCGACCCCGGCATGCAGTGGCGCGACATCGCGGACCTGCGCGCGGCGTGGAAGGGGCCGCTCCTGCTCAAGGGCGTGCTGCACCCGGCCGATGCCGCCGAGGCGGTGGCGAACGGCGTGGACGGCGTCATGGTCTCCAACCACGGCGGGCGCCAGCTCGACGGCGTGGCGAGCGCCTTCGAGGCGCTGCCGGCGGTGGCCGACGCGGTCGCGGGCCGCGCCGCGGTGATTCTCGACGGCGGCATCAGGCGGGGCGTCCACATCGTCAAGGCGCTGGCGTCGGGCGCGGACTGCTGCACCATCGGCCGCGCCCAGCTCTGGGGCCTCGCTGTCGGGGGCGAGGCGGGCGTCGCGCACGCCTTCGACATCCTCCGCCGCGAGCTCGACCTCGCCATGGGCCTCTGCGGGCTCGCCGACGTCGCCGCCATCGGCCCTGAGGTGCTGGCCCGGCCGCCCAGGGCCGCGCCGCCGCCGCCCGAGGCCCCGGCCTCCGGCAACGGCGCGGGCGAGGGGGCCGGAGACTCTGTCGAGCGGGTGCCCGAGACGGGCGGCCCGGCGGGGCCGGAGCCGACGCGCTACGGCGACTGGGAGCGCAAGGGCCGCGCCATCGACTTCTGAGCGCGCGCTTACGGGGCGTGCGCGGCGGACCAGCCCTCGGGGTCGGCGAGGAAGGCGCGGACCTCGCCGAGCGCCGCCTCGTCGATGCGCCCGCGCGCGAGGGCCACCGCGAGCAGCGTGTCGAGGTCGCAGACCGCGCTGAAGGCCAGCCCGGCGTCGGCCAGTGTCTCCTGCGCCGATGCGCCCGCGCGGCTGAAGAGCACGCTCACGCCCGTGACCTCCGCGCCGGCCTCGCGCAGCGCCTGCGTGAAGGCGAGGATGCTGCCGGCGGTCGAGATCAGGTCCTCGATCAGGTGCACGCGCCGGCCCGCGACGGCACCGCCCTCGATACGGCTCGCGGTACCGTGGGCCTTGGCCTCGGCCCGCACGTAGACCATGGGCAGCCCCAGCCGGTCTGCGACCAGGGTGGCGAAGGGCACGCCCGCGGTGACTCCGCCCGCGATCGTCGCGGTATCCGGCCGAGGCACGGTGGCGGCGAGCGCGTCGGCCGCCTGTGACCGCGCGGAGGGACTGGAGAGGATCAGCCGGCAGTTGATGTAGAAGGGCGCGCGCAGCCCCGAGGTGAGGCGGAAGGGCTCTTCCGGCCGCACCAGCAGGGCCTCGGCCTCCAGCAGGGCCTCCGCGATCTCGTCCGCCGTCCGGCTCATGGTCGCCCCCCTTCGTCTCCCCTCCGGCGCCGGGGTAGACTACCCCGACTCGCAGGAGGGCTCATGGCGACGGTCTCTCTCTACTGCGCCCTCGATGCGGGCGAGCGGGCCACGGTGGAGCGGCTGGCGCGCCTGCTCGCGCCGGCGGTGGGCGGGCTCAAGCTCGGGCTCGAGTACTTCTGCGCCCACGGGCCGGCGGGGATCGAGGCGGTGCGCGCTGCGGGCCAGCCGCTCTTCCTCGACCTCAAGCTGCACGACATCCCCAATACCGTGGCGGGCGCGGTGCGCGGCGCGGTGGCGCTGGAGCCGCACTACCTCACCATCCACGCCGCCGGCGGGCTCGCCATGATGCGGGCGGCGCGCGAGGCGGGCGAGGAAGAAGCCGCGCGCCGGGGCGTCGCCCCGCCCGGCCTGCTCGGCGTCACCGTGCTGACCAGCCTCGACGGCGCGGCGCTGGCACGCCAGGGCATCGCCGGCAGCGGGCGGGACCAGGTGCTGCGACTCGCCGCGCTCGCGCACGAGGCGGGGCTCGCCGGCGTGATCGCGAGCCCGCAGGAGGTGGCGGCGCTCCGGGCCGAGCACGGCCCGGACTTCGCCATCGTCGTGCCCGGCATCCGCCCGGCGGGCGGGGCCGGCAGCGGCAGGGGCGATCAGGCGCGCGTCGCGA
>JAJDXK010000049.1 GCA_022823305.1 Alphaproteobacteria bacterium | reverse complement strand
CGCCCCGAGACCCCTTGAGGCCCCGGTCACCAGCGCGACCCGGCCGGCGAGCGGCTTCGGCTCCGGCACGGGCGGCGCTCAGGCGAGTTCGTCGAGCAGCGACATCCGGTCGGCGGCTGAGCCGTCGCGCCGGTCGAGCAGGTCGATCGGGTAGTCGCCGGTGAAGCAGGCGTCGCAGAAAGCGGGCGGAGCGTCGCGCCCCCCGGCCTCGCCGAGCGCCCGGTAAAGCCCGTCCAGGCTGACGAAAGCCAGCGAATCGACGCCGATTTCGCGGCGCATCTGTTCCAGGTCGAAGCGGGCGGCGAGCAGCGTGTCGCGGCGCGGCGTGTCGATGCCGTAGAAGCAGGAATGGGTCGTGGGCGGGCTGGAAATCCGCATATGCACTTCCGCCGCGCCGGCATTGCGCACCATCTCGACGATCTTGGTGGAAGTCGTGCCGCGCACGATGCTGTCATCCACCAGCACGACGCGCTTGCCGGCCAGCACCGCCTTGTTGGCGTTGTGCTTCAGGCGCACGCCCAGATGGCGGATCTGCTGCGTCGGTTCGATGAAGGTGCGCCCGACATAATGGTTGCGGATGATGCCGAGGCTGAAGGGCAGGCCGGCCTGCTGGGCGTAGCCGAGCCCGGCGGGCACGCCGGAATCGGGCACGGGCACGACCACGTCCACGGGCGCCGGCGCCTCGCGGGCCAGCTCGCGCCCGATTTCCATGCGCGCCTCATAGACGCTGCGGCCGAACACGGCGCTGTCGGGCCGGGCGAAATAGATGAGCTCGAAGATGCAGGGCCGGGGCCGCGTCGGGGCGAAGGGGAAATGCGATTCGATCCGGCCCCCGTCCACCACCACCATCTCGCCCGGCTCGACATCGCGGACATAGTCGGCTCCGATGATGTCGAGCGCGCAGGTCTCGGAAGCGAGAATCCAGGCCTCGCCGAGCTGCCCGAGCACCAGCGGGCGCACGCCGTGGGGGTCGCGCACGCCGAAGAGCTTGCTCCGCGAAATGGCGACGAGCGAATAGGCGCCCTCGATCTCGCCGAGCGCCTCGACGAGGCGGTCCGCCAGCATCGGTTTCCGGCTGCGGGCGATGAGGTGGATGATGACCTCTGTGTCGGTCGTGCTCTGGAAGAGCGCGCCCATGCCCGCCAGCCTGCGCCGGATAGAGAGCGCGTTGGTGAGGTTGCCGTTATGCGCCACCGCCACGCCGCCGAAGGCGAAATCGGCGAAGAGCGGCTGGATGTTGCGGGCCACCGGCGCGCCGGTGGTCGAATAGCGGTTGTGGCCGATCGCGAGCGTGCCCTCGAGGCGCCCGATCGCTTCCTCGTTGCCGAAGGTCTCGCTGACCTGGCCCGGCCCGCGCAGGCTGTAGAACTGCTCGCCGTCCGAGGAGACGATGCCGGCGGACTGCTGGCCGCGGTGCTGGAGGGCGTGCAGGCCGAGCGCGGTGTGCGCGGCCGCGTCGGCGTGGCCGGCGATGCCGAACACCCCGCATTCCTCGTGCAGCTTGTCGTCGTCGAAGGGGTGGACGGCTCGCAAACGGGCCTCCCTTCACCGGGCGCCTTCGATCAGGCGGTCGAGGTCGCGGCGATCCTGTTCCTTATACCCCTTGGACGGGGCGTTTGCAGCCGTTTCCGGCTCGGCCTCGGGCCGCTCCAGCTTCTCGTAGAGTTGCTTGCCCGCTTCGATCCGTTCGATTTCGCGCTGGAGCCTCTCGGTCTCGGTGGTGCCGTAGTCGGCGAGGCGCGAGGGCAGCAATTGCTCGATCTGGCGGGCGCCCGTTTCGATCATGGGGATGCTGCGCGCCTCCCGCACCCAGCCGGGGAGGTCCTGAAGCGGGACGATCCTCGACCCCACAAGATAAAGCGCGCAGATGATGATCGCGCCTCGAATGATCCCGAACAGGAAGCCCAGCGCACGGTCCAGCGCGCTGTGGCTGGAGCGCTCGACCCGGCCCGCGATCCGCCCGGTTGCGAGCGAGAGCAGCACGAGCGCGGCGAGGAAACTCCCGGCCCCGGCCGCAATCCGGGCCAGCAGCGGCGGCTGGATGTATTCCGCGAGCTCTGCGCTCAACGGGGCGAAGGCAAACCATGCGACGACGGCCGCGCCGATCCAGCTTGCCAGCGAAAACACCTCGCGCACGAAACCGCGCAGATAGGCGATGATCGCCGAGACCACGACGACGGCGAAGAGCGCGAGGTCCAGCGCGTAGATGTCGGTCATGCGCGGGCGCGCCTCTTCGCCCGCTGCCCCGCGCCGAGCCGCGCGGCCACTTCCGCCACATGGCCGACGGTCTCGATACGCAGCGCGCCGCCGCCGGGCGGCTGCCGGGCCGAAGGGATCACCGCCGTCTCGAAACCGAGCTTCTGCGCCTCTCTCAGCCGCGCATCGCCATGCGCGACGGGCCGCACCTCGCCGGTAAGCCCGATCTCGCCGAACCACACGCTCGCGGCCGGCGCGGCTGCGCCCTCGAGCGAGGAGACGAGCGCGGCGGCCACGGCGAGGTCCGCCGCCGGTTCGGAAATCCGCAGCCCGCCCGCGACATTGAGATAGTTGTCGCGCCCGCCGAGCGCGACCCCGGCCCGCGCCTCCAGCACGGCCAGCACCATGGCGAGCCGCCCGGTGTCCCAGCCGACGACGGCCCGGCGCGGCGAGCCGGCGGCCGGCGGGCCGACAAGCGCCTGGATTTCCACCAGCAGCGGCCGCGCGCCCTCGACGCCCGCAAACACCGCCGTGCCGGCGAGCGCGGCGCCGTCCTGCCGGTCGCCGAGGAAAAGCGCGGAGGGGTTGGCGACCTCGCCCAGGCCCCGGTCGGTCATCTCGAACACGCCGATCTCGTCGGTCGCCCCGTAGCGGTTCTTCACGGCGCGCAATATGCGGAAAT
>JAJDXK010000066.1 GCA_022823305.1 Alphaproteobacteria bacterium | reverse complement strand
ACGCAGGCCGGCCCGCGCTCATCGCCGAGCTCAAGAAGGCCTCGCCCAGCAAGGGCCTGATCCGCGCCGACTTCGACCCGCCTGGGCTGGCCGCGGCCTACGAGGCCGGTGGCGCGGCCTGCCTCTCGGTGCTGACCGACGCGCCCTGGTTCCAGGGCGAGGACCGCTTCCTCACGCAGGCGCGGGACGCGGTTTCGCTCCCGGTACTGCGCAAGGACTTCATGCTCGACCCCTACCAGGTGACGGAGGCCCGCGCCCTCGGCGCCGACTGCATCCTGCTCATCATGGCGGCCCTCGACGATGCGGAGGCCGCCGCGCTCGCAGCAGCGGCGCACGCGTGGGGCATGGACACGCTGGTGGAGGTCCACGACGAGGCGGAGCTTGCGCGCGCGCTCCGGCTCGAGGCCTCGCTGCTCGGCATCAACAACCGCAACCTCAAGACCCTCGCGGTCGACCTCGCGACCACCGAGCGCCTCGCGCCGCTGGCGGCGGGCGGACCGCCGGTGGTCTGCGAGAGCGGCCTCCATGGCCCGGCCGACCTCGCGCGCATGGCCGCGTGTGGCGTGGACCGCTTCCTGGTGGGGGAATCGCTGATGCGCGCAGCCGACGTGGCGGCGGCGACGGCGGTGCTGCTGGCGCCCGAGCCACACGCCAGGGCGGCGGAGGGCTGAGCCATGGCGCGGCTCACCCACATCGACGCCGAGGGCAAGGCGCGCATGGTGGACGTGACCGGGAAGGAGGTCACCGAGCGCCGGGCGACGGCGCGTGCGCGCGTCGAGATGAAGCCCGAGACCGTGCGCCTGATCGCGGGCGGCGGCGTCGCCAAGGGCGACGTGCTGGGCGTCGCCCGCCTCGCCGGCATCATGGCGGCCAAGCGCACCGCCGATCTGATCCCGCTCTGCCATCCGCTTGCGCTCAACGCCGTCGACGTGCAGCTCAGCTGCGACGAGGCGGAGGGTGCCGTCGAGATCGAGGCAAGCTGCCGCATCACGGCGCGCACGGGCGTGGAGATGGAGGCACTGACCGCCGCCAGCGTCGCCGCGCTCACCGTCTACGACATGTGCAAGGCCGCCGATCGCGGCATGCGCATCACCGACGTGCGGCTCACCCACAAGGAGGGCGGCAGGTCGGGCGAATTCCGGGCGCCATGATCGCGGTCGCGGACGCGGTCGCCCGCATCGTCGCCGCCTTCTCGCCGCTGCCGGCGGAGACCGTGCCGCTGGCGGCGGCCCACGGCCGCGTGCTGGCGGCCGATGTCGT
Organism: Alphaproteobacteria bacterium; assembly: GCA_022823305.1. Classification (GTDB taxonomy): domain Bacteria; phylum Pseudomonadota; class Alphaproteobacteria; order UBA828; family UBA828; genus WTGU01. The sequence continues at coordinate 3,737 of JAJDXK010000066.1, read as the reverse complement.
GGCGCGGGTGACGCAGCCGCCCTTCGCCGTCTCCGCCATGGACGGCTACGCCGCACGCGCCGCCGACGTCGCCGCCGTGCCGACGACGCTGCGGCAGATCGGCAGCGTGCCGGCGGGCGCGCGCTTCGAGGGCACGGTCGGCCCCGGAGAGACGGTGCGCATCTTCACCGGCGCCCCGGTGCCGGAGGGCGCCGACACCATCGTGATCCAGGAGAACGTGAGCGCCGACGGGGCCGCGATCGACGTGCGCGAGGGCGCGCCCGCCGGGCGCTACATCCGCCCCGCCGGCCTCGACTTCCGCGCGGGCGAGGTGGGCGTGCCGGCCGGGCGCCGGCTGGACGCGCGCGCCATCGGGCTTGCCGCCGCCATGAACCAGCCCTGGCTCTCGGTGCGGCGCAAGCCGCGCATCGCCCTGCTGGCCACCGGCGACGAGATCGTCATGCCGGGCGAGCCGCTGGGCGAGAGTCAGATCGTGAGTTCGAACACCCACGCGCTCAGAGCGGTGGCGGAAGGCTGCGGCGCCGATGCGATCGATCTCGGCATCGCCCGAGACGACACGGAGTCTCTTGCCCGACTCGCCGCCGGCGCGCGCGGCGCGGACCTGCTGGTGACCACCGGCGGCGCCTCGGTGGGCGAGCACGACCTGATCCGCGATGCCCTCAAGAACGAAGGGCTCGCCCTCGACTTCTGGCGCATTGCAATGCGGCCGGGCAAGCCGCTGATGTTCGGCACAGTCGGCGGCACGCGCCTGCTCGGGCTGCCGGGCAACCCGGTCTCTTCGCTGGTCTGCGCGCTGGTCTTCCTGCGCCCGGCCATCGCCCGCATGCTGGGCACGGACGATGACGCGCTCCCCGCCACCCAGCGGGCGAGCCTCGGCGCCGACGTGGCAGCCAACGACGAGCGCCAGGACTATCTGCGGGCCGCGCTCCGCCGCGACGGCGACGGCACGCTGGTGGCCACGCCCTTCCCGAAGCAGGACAGCTCCATGCTCTCGTTGCTGGTGAAGGCGCAGTGCCTCGTCGTCCGGCCGCCCCATGCGCCGGCCGCGCCGCAGGGCGCTGCGGTGGACATCATCTCCCTCGAAGGCGCAGGCGCGCCCTTCTAGGATGGCTCAACGCCCCACCTCCCCCTGTCCCCCTCCCCCCCAAGGGCAGAGGGGGGACGCAGGCGGCGCCGGGTCGCCCTTGCCGTCGAGGGGCGCGCCATGAGCAGGATCCTCTGGCTCGCCTCCTACCCCAAGTCGGGCAACACCTGGTTGCGCGCCTTCCTTCACAACATGCTGCGCAACCCGCGCGAGCCCTTCGACATCAACCGGATGTCCGAACTCACCGCGGGCGACAGCCAGGCACAGTGGTTCAGGCGCCTCGACCCGCGCCCGCCCACGGCGCTGAGCCGGGAGGACCTCGCCCGCCTCCGGCCCGGGGTACACGCCCAGATCGCCGAGAGTTCGCCGGATACCGTCATGGTCAAGACCCACAACGCGCTGGTCGAGGCCGCCGGTGTGCCCATGATCACCCTGTCGCTCACCGCCGGCACGATCTACGTGGTGCGCAACCCGCTGGACGTTGTGGTCTCCTACGCTCACCACCTGGGCCAGTCGGCCGACGACATCATCGCGCTGATGGAGACCAAGGGCTTCGAGACCCCGGCGACCGAGACCCAGGTGCCGGAGCATCACGGCGACTGGTCCACCCACGTGGAGAGCTGGACCGGCCGGAACCATGCACAGCTTCACGTCGTCCGCTACGAGGACATGAGCCGCCGGCCCGGGCCGACCTTCCGCGCCGTCGCCGCCTTCCTCGGCCTCAAGCCGCCGCGCGAGCGCATCGAGCGGGCGGTGCGGCATTCCTCCTTCCGCGCGCTGCGGGCGCAGGAGGACCGCACCGGCTTCGTCGAGCGCACCCCGGCGCAGGACCGCTTCTTCCGCTCAGGCCGGGTGGGCGGCTGGCGCGAGGCGCTGAGCGAGGCGCAGGTGCGCCGCGTGGTCGAGCGCCACCGCGCCCAGATGGCGCGCTTCGGCTACGTGCCGGCGGGCCACGAAGGCGCGGACGCGGCGCCCGAACGGGCCGCGGCCGGCTGAGCCATGGACCGCGAAGCGGAAGACATGGTCCGGCGCCTGCTCGACGCCCTCGGTATCGACGGAGCAGGCAATGACGAGGGCGTCGATGCCCTGCCGCTGCGGATGCCGGTCCAAGACGTCTGCCGCCTCGACGACCGCTGCACCGTCGCGGGACGGATCGAGACCGGGCGTGTCCGGGTCGGAGACCGCGTGCTCTTCTCCCCGTCGAACAGGACCGCAAGCGTTGCCGGCATCGAGGCGCGGGGCGTACCGGCGCCGCTCACGGAGGCCGTCGCAGGCCAATCCATCGGCCTCGCGCTGGACGAACCGCTCCCCGTCGAGCGGGGCGAGACGCTGAGCCACGAGGAGCAGCCGCCGGTCGAGACCGACGTCTTCCGCGCCTGGCTCCTCTGGCTCGGGCATTCGCCGCTCAAACCGGGGCAGCGCTGCACGCTCCGGCTCGGCGCCGCCGCCCACCCCGTGGAGGTGCAGGCCATCGAGCGCCTGATCGACCCCGACTGGCGGGACGCGCAGGCGGAGGGCGCGGCGCCGGCCGAGGTCGGCAGGAACGGCATCGCCGAGGTCGTCCTCCGCGCCGGCGCGATGCTGGCGCTCGACCCCTACGGCGCCAACCCGCACACCGGCCGCTTCGTGCTGGCGGACGAGGGCGAAATCGTGGGCGGCGGGCTCGTCGGCATGGAGGGCTACCCCGACCAGCGCGCCCTCATCACCGGCCGCGCGACCAACGTCGGCACCGTCGACCACGGGATCACCCGCGCTGCCCGCGCCCGGCGCAACGGGCACAGGGGCGGCGTGGTCTGGCTCACAGGCCTCTCGGGCGCCGGCAAGTCGACGCTCGCCATCGCCGCCGAGGACCGCCTCTTCCGCAAGGGCTACCAGGTCTATGCACTGGACGGCGACAACGTCCGTCACGGGCTCAACGCCACCCTCGGCTTCTCGCCCGAGGACCGGGCGGAGAACATCCGCCGCGTGGGCGAGGTGGCGGCGCTCTTCGCCGAGGCCGGGTTCATCGTGCTCACCGCCTTCATCTCGCCCTACCGCTCGGACCGGTCCCGCGCCAGGGCGGCGGCGGAGCGCGCCAGCCCCGCGGGCTTCCACGAGGTCCACGTGCAGGCGCCGCTCGCGGTGTGCGAGGCGCGCGACCCCAAGGGGCTCTACCGGCGGGCGCGGGCCGGCGAGATCGCCGACTTCACCGGCGTCTCGGCGCCCTACGAGACGCCCGAGCGGCCCGATCTGACGGTCGAAACGGGCGACCGGACGGTCGAGCAGTCGGTGCAGGCGCTGATCGACTACATCGAGCGGCACTTCACGCTGACGGGCGACGCGGAACCCCGGGGATAAGCCCGCCGATGCCGGCGATGCCGATGGCGCCGCTGCCGCCGAGGTGGCGCACGTTGGCCGGGCCGATGCCGCCGAGGGCGTAGACCGGGACCTGACTGGCCCGCACGAGCGCGGCGAAGCGCCGGGGGCCGAGGACGCGGGCGCCGGGGTGGCTCGCCGTGGCGAAGACGGGCGCGAGCAGCACCGCGTCTGCGCCGCTGGCCGCGGCGCTCCGCAGCGCGGCCTGGGAATGGGCGGCGGCGGTGACGAGCCAGTCCCCCTGCCAGCGCACGGCGCCGGCGCGGTGGAGCGCGCGCTCCGGCAGATGCACTCCGGC
>JAJDXK010000060.1 GCA_022823305.1 Alphaproteobacteria bacterium | reverse complement strand
CCGCCCCCAGGGGCGGAGAGGGAGAGAAGGGCGGCGCCACCTGCGTTCCCCCTCCGCCTTCGGGGGAGGGGGACAGGGGGAGGTGGGGGTTACGCAGCCTTTGCGAGGCCGCGCAGCACGTAGTGCAGGATGCCGCCGTGGCGGTAGTAGTCGGCCTCGTCCGCGGTGTCGATGCGGCAGCGCAGCGGGACTTCCTGCGAAGAGCCGTCGGCGCGGCGGATGCGGCAGGTCACGGTCATGCGGGGCTCAAGCCCGGCGCCGATGCCCTCGATGTCGATCTCCTCGCTGCCGTCCAGGCCCAGGCTCCTGCGCGTCGCGCCTTCGGTGAACTCCAGCGGCAGCACGCCCATCCCCACCAGGTTGGAGCGGTGGATGCGCTCGAAGCTTTCGGCGATCACCGCGCGCACGCCGAGCAGCCGCGTGCCCTTGGCCGCCCAGTCGCGCGAGGAGCCGGTGCCGTACTCCTTGCCGGCGATCACCACCAGGGGCACGCCATCGGCTTGGTAGGCCATGGCCGCGTCGTAGACCGGCATCTCGGTGCCTGCCGGCATGTGGCGGGTGATGCCGCCCTCGGTGCCGGGCGCGAGCTCGTTGCGGATGCGGATGTTGGCGAAGGTGCCGCGCATCATCACGTCGTGGTTGCCGCGCCGCGCGCCGTAGGAGTTGAAGTCCGAGCGCCCGATCTGGCGCTCCAGCAGGTACTCCCCGCCCGGCGTGGTCGGGCCGATCGCGCCCGCCGGCGAGATGTGGTCGGTGGTGATGGTGTCGCCGAGGAGGCAGAGGATGCGCGCGCCCGCGATGTCCGTCGGCGGCTCGGGCTCCGCCGCCATGCCCTGGAAGTAGGGCGGATGCTGGACGTAGGTGCTGCCCGCGTCCCATTCGTAGGTCTGCCCGGAAGGCGCGCGGATCGCGCGCCAGTCCTCGTCGCCGGTGAAGACGTCGGCGTAGCGGGCGCGGAACATCTCGGGCGAGATCGCGCCGCGCACGGTGTCGCGAACCTCCGCGGCGCTCGGCCACACGTCGCGCAGGTAGACCGATTCGCCGTCGCTTCCGGTGCCGATGGGCTCGGTGGCGAGGTCCAGCGTCATCGAGCCGGCGATGGCGTAGGCGACCACCAGCGGCGGCGAGGCCAGGTAGTTGGCCTTGACGTGCGGGCTGATGCGGCCCTCGAAGTTGCGGTTGCCGGAGAGCACCGAGCAGACCACGAGGTCGCCCCCTTCCACCGCGTCTGCCAGCGGCGGCGCGAGCGGCCCGGAGTTGCCGATGCAGGTGGTGCAGCCGTAGCCCACGAGGTTGAAGCCCAGTGCGTCGAGGTCGTCCTGCAGGCCGGCGCTCGCGAGGTAGTCCGAGACCACCTTGGAGCCCGGCGCGAGCGAGGTCTTGACCCAGGGCTTGACGTGCAGGCCCCGCCGCACCGCGTTGCGCGCCAGCAGGCCGGCGCCCACCATCACGCTCGGGTTCGACGTGTTGGTGCAGCTCGTGATCGCGGCGATCACCACGTCGCCGTGGCCGAGGTCGTGATCGGCGCCGGCCACCGGCACGCGCGCGCCCGCCGCCTCGCCCGCGACGCCGAAGGTGGCGTCGAGCGCGCCGGCGAAGGCGGGCGCGGCGTCGGCCAGCCTGATCTTGTCCTGCGGCCGCTTGGGGCCGGCGATGCTGGGCTCCACCGCGTCGAGGTCGAGCTCCAGCGTATCCGTGAACACGGGCTCGGGCGTGCCGGCCTCGCGCCACATGCCCTGGGCCCTGGCATAGGCTTCGACGAGCGCGACGCGCCCGGCGTCGCGGGCGCTGGCCGTGAGGTAGTTGACGGTCTCACGGTCGATGGGGAAGAAGCCGCAGGTGGCGCCGTATTCCGGCGCCATGTTGGCGATGGTGGCGCGGTCGGCGAGGCCCAGCTCGTCGAGACCGGGCCCGTAGAACTCCACGAACTTGCCGACCACGCCGCGCGCGCGCAGCATCTGGGTCACGGTCAGCACCAGGTCGGTGGCCGTGGCGCCCTCGCGCAGCCGGCCGGAGAGCCGGAAGCCGATCACGTCGGGCACCAGCATCGAGATCGGCTGGCCCAGCATCGCCGCCTCGGCCTCGATCCCGCCGACGCCCCAGCCGAGCACGGCCAGCCCGTTCACCATGGTCGTGTGGCTGTCGGTGCCCACCAGGGTGTCGGGGTAGGCGATGGCGCTGCCGCCGGCCTCCGCCGTCCACACCACCTGGGCCAGGTACTCCAGGTTGACCTGATGGCAGATGCCGGTGCCGGGCGGCACCACGCGGAAGTTCTCGAAGGCCTGCTGGCCCCAGCGGAGGAAGGCGTAGCGCTCGCCGTTGCGCGCCATCTCCAGCGCCACGTTCTGGCCGAAGGCCTGGGTCGTGCCGAAGTGGTCGACCATCACCGAGTGGTCGATCACGAGGTCGACCGGCGAGAGCGGGTTGATGCGGCCGGCATCGCCGCCGAGCGCGGTCACGGCGGCGCGCATGGCGGCGAGGTCCACCACCGCCGGCACGCCGGTGAAGTCCTGCATCAGCACGCGGGCCGGCCGGTAGGCGATCTCGCCGCCACCCTGCCGTGCCTCCGGCCAGCCGCCGAGGGCGCGGATGTCGTCCACCGTGACGCTGCGGCCGTCCTCGAAGCGGAGCAGGTTCTCCAGCAGCACCTTGAGGGAGAAGGGCAGCCGGGCGATGTCGCCGAGCCCGGCCTCGGCCGCCGCCGGCAGGCTGAAGTAGTCGTAGCTGCGCCCGCCGACGCCGAGCGTGCGGCGCGTGCGCAGGGTGTCCTGTCCCAAGGCGATCAAGGTGCTGCTCCCTCCTCGATTCGGCGCCTGCCGCCGCCCGCGCGGATTCTTGCCGCGCGCGCAGGCGGCCGATAGGCTGGCGCTCCCTTCTAGGCTCGACCGGAAAGGGGTGCAAGATTCCCGGCTCGCCGAACGGCGCGCCCGAGACGGCCTGCCTCGAGGCGCACGACGTGGCCTGCATCCGTGGCGAGCGCCCGGTCTTCTCCAGGGTCTCGTTTCGCCTCGCGCCGGGCGGTGCGCTCACCCTCACGGGGCCCAACGGCTCGGGCAAGTCGAGCCTGCTTCGCATCCTCGCCGGCCTGCTCCGGCCCGCGGGCGGCACGCTCGCCTGGGACGGAGAGCCGCTGGAGGACGACTGGGCCGCGCATCGCCGCCGGCTCCACTACGTGGGCCACCTCGACGCGGTGAAGCCGACGCTGACGGTGGCCGAGAACCTGGAGGACTGGGCCCGCCTGCGCGGCGCCGCAGGACCCGAGCCGGGCGCGCTGGAGGCGCTCGGCATCGAGGCGCTGGGCGACGTGCCGGGGCGCTACCTCTCGGCGGGGCAGCGCCGCCGCCTCGCGCTCGCGCGGCTGGTGGCGGCCCCGGCGCCGCTCTGGCTGCTCGACGAGCCCACCGTCACCCTCGACGCCGAGGCCGCCGCCCGGGTCGCTGCCATGATCGCCCGCCACCGGGCCGGCGGCGGCGTGGCGGTCGTCGCGACGCACGGGGAGATCGCGCTCGACGGCGCGCAGCGCCTCGACCTCGGCGATCACGCGATCCCGGCCGAGGCGCTGCTGGATGCCGGCGATCCGGGGCCGGAGGAAGAGTCGTGGTAGGCGTGTTCTTCCGGCTGGTGCGCCGCGAGCTCGTGCTCGCGCTGCGGGGCGGCATCGGCAGCCTGATGGCGGTGGTCTTCTTCGTCATCGCCGTGACTCTCTTTCCCCTCGGCATCGGGCCGGAGCTCGCCCTCCTGAGCCGCATCGCGCCGGGCGCCGTCTGGGTGGCGGCGCTGCTCGCGGCGCTGCTCTCGCTCGATCGCCTCTTCGTCGCCGATCACGAGGACGGCAGCCTCGAGCAGCTGATGCTGGGCGCGCTGCCGCCGGAGCTCGTGGTGCTGGCGAAGACGCTGGCGCACTGGCTCACCACCGGGCTTCCGCTCGCCGCGGCGGCGCCGGTGCTGGCGATCCTGCTGAACATGAGCGCCGACGGCCTCGTCATCCTGATCGTCTCGCTCCTGCTGGGGACGCCGATCCTGAGCCTGATCGGCGCCGTGGGGGCGGCGCTCACCGTGGGACTGCGGCGGGGCGGCGCGCTGATCGCGCTTCTGGTCTTGCCCCTCTACGTTCCGGTTCTCATATTCGGCGTGGGCGCGGTGGAGGGCGCGGTGCTCGACACGGGCGTGCGCACGAACCTCACGATCCTGGCCGGCGGGCTGGTGGCCGCGCTCGCGCTCGGGCCGCTCGCCGCGGCGGCGGCGCTGCGCATGACGACGGAATAGGGCGGGGGGAGATGGCGACGCGGACGCAGGCCACGACGAGACGCGGAAAGGGCGGCTGGGCGAGCATCCACTTCTTCGCCAACCCGGCGCGCTTCCTCCGCGTGGCCCGCGCGGTCTACCCCTGGGCGGCGGGCGCGGCGGCGGCGCTGATCGTGGCCGGCCTCGTGCTCGGCCTCTACGTCGCCCCGCCCGACTACCAGCAGGGCGACGCCTACCGCATCATCTTCGTGCACGTGCCGGCGGCGTGGATGTCGCTCTTCGTCTACGTCGTGATCGCGCTCTGCAGCATCGCGAGCCTGGTCTGGCGCCACCCGTTGGCGGACCTGGTGGCGAAGTCGAGCGCGCCGGTCGGCGCCGCCTTCACCCTCATCACGCTGCTGAGCGGCTCGCTCTGGGGCCAGCCCATGTGGGGCACCTGGTGGGTGTGGGACGCGCGCCTCACCTCGATGCTGGTGCTGCTCTTCCTCTATCTCGGCTACATCGCGCTTCACGCCGCCTTCGACGACCCGGCCAGGGGCGCGCGCGTCGCCGCGATCCTCGCGCTGGTGGGCGTGGTCAACGTGCCCATCGTCAAGTTCTCGGTGGACTGGTGGAACACGCTGCACCAGCCGGCGACGATCTCGAAGATCGACAGCCCCTCCATCGACAGCTCCATGGTGGCGCCGCTGCTGCTGATGGCGGCGGGCTTCATGGCCTACTACCTGACGGTGCTGATCCTGCGGGTGCGTGCCGAGATCGCGAGCCGGCGCATCCGCAACCTGCGCCTCGCCCAGGTCTCCCGCTGACCTGATCGGGTGTTGCCGCGGCCCTAGTGGTCGGCTGCGGCGCCGAGCGCGAGATACTTCTCGCGCCGCTGGCCGCGCAGCGTCGGGCCGTCGAGCCCGCGCAGGGCGGTAAACGCTTCCTCCAGCGCAGACCCCGCCGCGTCGATCGCGCGTGCCGCATCACGGTGCGCGCCCCCCACGGGCTCCGGCACGGTCCCGTCGATCACCCCAAGCGCCTCCAGGTCATCCGCCGTCAGCCGCAGCGCCTCCGCCGCTGCCTCCGCGTGGCCCGCATCGCGCCACAGGATCGAC
>JAJDXK010000131.1 GCA_022823305.1 Alphaproteobacteria bacterium | reverse complement strand
GTCGATCCTGTGGCGCGATGCGGGCCACGCGGAGGCAGCGGCGGAGGCGCTGCGGCTGACGGCGGATGACCTGGAGGCGCTTGGGGTGATCGACGGGACCGTGCCGGAGCCCGTGGGGGGCGCGCACCGTGATGCGGCACGGGCGATCGACGCGGCGGGGTCTGCGCTGGAGGAAGCGTTTACCGCCTTGCGCGGGCTCGACGGCCCGGCGCTGCGCAGCCAGCGGCGCGAGAAGTACCTGGCGCTCGGCGCCGCGGCCGAAGGCTAGGGGCGTGGCGAAAAAGCGAAATTACAAAACGAAGCCAATTTCGACTAATCCATTGAAATAAATACCATAATCCCATTGACCTTCGCCCCGGCGCCGGCTGCCCCATTTGGGGCGTGCGCCCCCCTGCCCCGGCCGAATGACGCAGGGCCTGTGCGCTTGCGAACGCCCCTCATCCAAACGACAATCGCGTGAGGGTGCGGCAGACGGCTAGCGTGGAACCATGGCTGGCGAATCGCTCGGCAGGCAATCGGGAGCCGAGGGCAATAGCTCGAAAGCGGGCGAAGGGCTGTTCGCGGCCTACGAGACCCGCCCGGCCTTCTACGACGAGATGTTCGCGGCCACCGGCCAGCCGCGCGCGCATTGCCGGGAGCTCTGCGAGGCGCTGGACGGGATGCCCCGCGACGAGATCGCGGCCATGCAGGCGCACGCCGAGCGCTCTTTCCTGCACGAGGGGATCACCTTCGCGGTCTACGGCGAGGAAGGGGCACAGGAGCGGATCATCCCCATCGACTTCCTGCCGAGGCTCGTTGACGCCGCCGACTGGGACCTGGTGGAGCGCGGTCTCAGGCAGCGGCTGGAGGCGCTGAACCGCTTCCTCGCCGATGTCTACGGGCCGGGCCGGATCCTTGCCGACGGGGCGGTGCCGGTGGACCTGGTGCGCGGCTGCCCGCAGTACCGCATCGAGATGCAGGACGTCCCGGTGCCGCACGGCGTCTACGTCGCGCTCTGCGGCACCGACATCGTGCGCACCAACGACGGTTTCGTGGTGCTGGAGGACAACCTGCGCGTGCCCTCCGGCGTCTCCTACATGCTGGCCAACCGCCGGGCACTGAAGACCAGCCTGCGCAACCTGTTCCGCCGCCACCACGTGCGCGGCATCGAGCACTACGGCCGGCTGCTGCGCCAGACGCTGGCCGAGCTAGCGCCGCCCGGCGTCACCGACCCCTGCATCGTCCTGCTCACGCCCGGCGTCTACAACTCGGCCTTCTACGAGCACATCTTCCTGGCCCAGGAGATGGGCGTGGAGCTGGTGCAGGGCAGCGACCTGCTGGTCCACAACGGCTTCGTCTACATGCGGACCACGGCGGGCTTGCGGCAGGTGGACGTGATCTACCGCCGCATCGACGACGACTTCATCGACCCGCTGGCCTTCCGCGCCGATTCGCAGCTCGGCACCCCCGGCCTCTTCTACGCCTACCGGCTCGGCAACGTGACCATCGCCAACGCGCCGGGGACCGGCGTCGCCGACGACAAGAGCGTCTACGCCTACGTGCCGGACATGATCCGCTACTACCTGGGTGAGGAGCCGCTGCTCGCCAACGTCGAGACGCATCTATGCCGAGAGCCGGAAGGGCTGGAGTACACGCTCGACAACCTGGAGACACTGGTGGTGAAGATGGTGGGCGAAGCCGGCGGCTACGGAATGCTGGTGGGGCCCCATGCCTCGCCGGCCGAGCGCGCGGCCTATGCCGAGGAGGTGCGCAAGGATCCGGCCAACTTCATCTCCCAGCCCGTGCTCGACCTCTCGGTCTCGCCCTGCCTCACGGACAAGGGCGCCGCGCCCCGCCACGTCGACCTCCGCCCCTTCGTGCTGCGCGGGCGCGAGACGCGCCTCGTCCCCGGCGCCTTCTGCCGGGTCGCCCTGGTGGAAGGCTCGCTCGTCGTCAATTCCAGCCAGGGCGGCGGCGGCAAGGACCTCTGGGTGCTGTCCGACTAGCGGGATGCTGTCGCGCAACGCCCAGGGCCTCTACTGGATGGGCCGGTACCTCGAGCGCGCGCGGCACGGCTGTCGCCTGCTCTCGGACCAGCTCAGGACCATGGAGGACCGGCCGGTCGAGCAGATCGAGCAGAGCTGGCGCCGCCTCTACCGGGCCATCGACCGCACCCCGCTGGGCGGCCATCTCGAGTCGATCGGCGCCGACGAGGACTTCATGCTCGCCGACGCCTACACGCTGGCCGACGACCTGACCTTCGAGCCCACCAATCCCGATGCGATACGCAACTGCCTGGCCGCCGCGCGCGAGAACGCGCGGCAGGTGCGCAACACCGTCGGCGACAGGATGTGGTCCTGCCTCAACCTCGCCTACCTGGACATGCGCGACATCGGGATCGAGACCATCTGGAACGACCAGCCGGGCGCCTTCTACTTCCGCGCGGAGGACGCCATCCGCACCTTCGGGGGCATCGCCGACAACGCCATGTACCGCGACGACGCCTGGCACTTCCTGCGGCTCGGATGGTTCGTCGAGAGGACGCAGCTCGTCGCAGCACTGGTGAGCGCTCACATCGCGACCTTCCCGACCGGCACTCCCCACGGCGATGCCGACTGGCGCTCGCTGCTGCGCATCTGCGAGGCCAATTTCGCCTACCGCCGCCTGCACTCGCACGAGCACCGGCCCGGCCATGTCATCGACTTCCTGGTGGCCGATCCTCATCTCGCCCACTCGCTGCGCCATGCGCTGGGCCAGCTCACGTCCGCCCTCGATGCGGTCTCCGCCGGCAAGCCGCTCGAGGTCGAGGCGGGCCGCCGCGCCGGGCGGATGGCGGCGAGCATCGACCACGACTGGCCCGACCGCGACCGCAACGACGATGCCGCCACCCACGCGGTGCTCCAGGGCATTTGCGACAACTGCCGCCACCTCCACGACGACATCGTCGCCACCTATTTCGACTACGAGATCGAGGACACGCCGTGAGCGGGGACACACCGCGTCGGTTCCTGGTCGAGCACCTCTCCGAGTTCCACTACGGGGAGACCGCGCGCGGCAGCCTGATGGTGCTCCGCCTCTGCCCGCGCGAGGACGGCGGGCAGCGGCTCGCCTCGTTCGCGCTCGGCGTCGAGCCGACGGCCGCGCCCATCCCCTTCGAGGACCCCTTCGGCAACAGGTGTCACCTGTTCAACGTCCACCGCACGCATCGGCACACCACGGTGCGTTCGCGGGCCGAGGTCGAGACCGCGCCGGCGCCCGACCTGCCGGATCGCATGGGAGGCGACGCCTGGGACGCGCTGCAGGAGGCCGCGGACCCGCTCCGCCTCTGGAGCTTCCTGGCGTCCAGCCGCTTCGCCCGGCCGAGCCCGGCGCTCGCGGCCTTCATCGAGGCCAGGGACATCCGCCGCGCCGGCGACCCCCTCACCGCGCTGCGGGAGGTAGCCGACGCGCTGCATGCGGCGTTCCGCTACGAGCCGGGCAGCACGGCGGTGGATTCGCCGATCGAGCACATCCTGGAGACCGGCAGCGGCGTCTGCCAGGACTACACCCACGTGATGATCGCCATCGCGCGCGGATGGGGCATTCCGGGCCGCTACGTGTCGGGCTACCTGCACCGGGAAGGCGCGCCGGGCGAGCAGAGCCCCGAAGGCGCGAGCCACGCCTGGGCCGAGTTCCTGCTGCCGGACCTCGGCTGGGTCGGCTTCGATCCCACCAACGACACGCTCGCCGACCACCGCCACGTCCGCATCGCCGTGGGCCGCGACTATGCCGACGCGGCGCCCACCAGGGGCGTGGTGTTCGGCGGCGGCGAATCCCGGCTCGAGGTGCGCGTGACGGTGACCGAGGGCGGCGAGCCCGAACCCACCTTCGCGGCCCATGCGGAGCGGCCCTATCTGCGCGACGTGACGCCGACGCCGGCGGTCGCGCGTGCCGGCGCCGACCAGTGAGCGATCGGGGCGCGTGCGGCCGGATCGCTCCTTGAAGACCATCCTCATCACGGGTTGTTCGTCGGGGATCGGCCTCGACGCCGCGCGTACCCTTCATCGCCGCGGCTGGCGCGTCTTCGCCACCTGCCGGCAGGAGGAGGACTGCGCGGCCCTGCGGGACGAGGGGCTGGAGAGCTTCCGCCTGGACTACGCCGACCCGGCGTCGGTCGACGCGGCGATGACGGAGGCGCTCTCCCGCTGCGACGGCGCGCTGGAGGCGGTGTTCAACAACGGCGCCTACGGTCTGCCCGGCGCCGTGGAGGACGTGAGCCGCGAGGCGCTGGCCGCGATCTTCGAAGCCAACCTCTTCGGCCCGCACCAGGTGGCGCGCCGGGCGCTCTCCGTCATGCGCAGGAACGAACGGGGGCGCATCGTCAACTGCTCGTCGGTGCTGGGCTTCGCCTATCTGCGCTTCCGCGGCGCCTACACCGCCACCAAGCACGCGATGGAGGGGCTGACCGACACGCTCAGGCTGGAGCTGCGCGGCACGCCCGTCGAGGTCGTCCTCATCGAGCCGGGACCGATCCGCACGTCGATCCGCGAGAAGGCGCGCGCCTATTACGAGCAGTGGATCGACAAGCAAGGCAGCGCCTGGCGGGAGCACTACGAGACGGTGTTGGAGCCTCGCCTCTACGCCCCCGACCCGCCGAAGGAGCGGGGAGAGCTGGGGCCGGAGGCAGTCACCGCCAAGCTGATCCACGCCCTCGAGAGCCCGAGGCCCAGGGCCCGCTACTACGTGACCAGGCTGACCTACGGAGCGCGGCTCGTGCGCACCCTCGTGCCGGCCGGCATGCGCGACCGGATGTGGGAGAAGTACTTCTAGCCCACGCCCCCCCCGGCGGGGAGGCCCTCAGCGCGCGTAGCGGTCGAGCACGTGACCGGGCGGCGGAACCTCGCGGTAGCCCGCGTCGTCGTGGACGCAGGTGCCGTTGACCCAGACCCCGTGCACGCCGCGCGGCTGGCGGATCAGCCGGCTCTCCCCGCCCGGCAGGTCGTCGACGCGCCGGATCGCCCCGCGCGCAACCTCGGCCGGATCGAAGAGCATGAGGTCGGCGAACTTGCCCGGCGCGATCTCGCCGCGACCCTCGATGCCGTAGAGCCGCGCCGGCAGGCTGGTGATGCGGCGGATGCCGTCCTCCAGGCCGAACACGCCCTTGTCGCGCACCCAGTGGCCAAGCAGGTGCAGGCCGTAGCCGGCATCGCACAGATAGCAGAGATGGGCGCCGGCATCGGACAGGCTGATGAGGCCGGCCTCGTGCAGCAGCAGCTCCTCGACCGCGGCCTCGTCGGCGTTGAGCAGGGCGGCGTTGAAGGTGGTGCCGAGCCTCTCGTCGACGGCGAGGTCGAACATCACGTCGACCGGGTCGCGCCCCTCGCGCCCGGCGATGCTCTCGATGGTCTCGCCCTCCAGCGGCCGGTGCGCGGGCGTCGCCGCCATCGCCACCTCGACCCGCTCCCAGTCGCCGTAGAAGATCTTGCCCTGCTGGGGCTTATCGAGATCTTCGCGGAAGCGGTTGCGGAAGTCCTCGCTGGCGATGATCGCCAGAAACTCCTCGTCCGAGGCGCGGTGCAGCGGCTCCCAGGCGTTGAGGCTCTGCAGCGGGAACGCCGTCCGCATCGAGAAGTCCATGCGGAGCGGCTGGCACGAGACCTGGGCCCACACCGGGTTGCCGCGGCTCTGGGCCGCGGCCGACTCCTCGAGCATGCCGATGGCACGCTCGGGGAAGGTCTCGTTGTGCAGCGCCGCGGTCATGAACACCGGCCGGCCGGTCTCGGCGGCCATGCTCTCCAGCCGCTCCACCGTCATGCTGGGACCGACGGTGAGCTGGAAGATGCCGCGGCCGAGCTCGCCGAGCACGCCCACGAGCGCGCGCAGCTCGTCATCCTCGGCGAGGCGCGAGGGCATGGGCACGCCACCGTCGCCGTTGTGGTTGATCGAGGTGGAGGTGGCGAAGCCGATGGCGCCGGCCTCCATCGCCTCCATCACGATCCCGCGCATGGCGGCGATCTCGTCCTCGGTCGCCGCCCGGCCGGACGCCTCGGCGCCGAGTACCGTCGTGCGCACCGCGGAGTGGCCGACGAAGACGCCGGCGTTGGGGTAGCAGCCCTTGCGCCTGAGCTGCGCCAGGTACTCGGGGAACGTCTCGAATCCCCAGTCGATCCCCGCCTCCAGCGCGGCGATGGACATGCCCTCTACCTCGGCCAGGTTGCGGGCCATCTGCTCGCGCCGATCCGGCGGGCAGGGCGCGATGCTGAAGCCGCAGTTGCCCATGACGACGGTGGTGACGCCGAGCGCGGGCGAGGGCGTCGCCTGGCTCTCCCAGGTGATCTGGGCGTCGTAGTGAGTGTGCACGTCGACGATGCCGGGCGCGAGCACGAGGCCGTCGGCGTCCACCGTCTCCTTCGCGCTCTCCCTTACCGCGCCGACCTCGGCGATGCGCTCGCCCGAGACGGCGACATCGGCGCGGATCAGCGGGTTGCCCACGCCGTCCGCCACCATCGCCCCGCGAATCACGAGATCATGCATGGCCTGAACAGATGCCTCCCAAGTCGGAGCCGCCCGTGCGTGCCGCGGGGCGGCGTCAGGGGTTCTTCGGGACCGTCACGCCGATGAGGCTGTCGCGCGTCACCAGCGCGGCAAGGCGCTCGCGCGCCCAGCCCTCGGTGCCGGCGGGCCGGCGGGGCACGACGATATAGCGCATGTCGGCGGTGGAGTCGTGGACCCGCACGGTCACGTCGTCGGGGATCGCGGTGCCGAACTCGCGCAGCACGGCGCGCGGCTCGCGCACCACGCGCGAGCGGTAGGCCCGGGACTTGTACCAGTCCGGCGGCAGCCCGAGCAGGTTGCGCGGATAGCAGGAGCAGAGCGTGCAGACGATGACGTTGTGCACGGCCGCCGTGTTCTCGACCGCGATCAGCCGGGTCGGCCCGATGTCGATGCCGAGGCGGGCGCAGGCCCCGGTGCCGTCCGCCAGCAGCGCCTCCCTGAAATCGGGGTCGGTCCAGGCGTGGGCCACCACCTCGGCCCCGGCAGCGTGGTCGCGGGCGTCCATGGTCTCGATCGCCCTGCGCACGTCGTCGGCGCCGAAGATTCCCTTCTCGATCAGGAGCTCGCGCACCGCGATCTCCATGGTCTGGTAATAGGTGAGCGGGCCGTCCTCGTCGGGCGGCGGCGCGTGGTCGTGGCCGTGATGGTCGTGCGTCGCCATCGCTCACTCCGTCGCGGGCTCGAGCCAATGCTCGTAGAGCTCGATGTCGATGGTGTCGCCGGGCGGGCCGTCGTAGTCGGGCCAGAGCGCGGTCTGGGCGAAGCGAACCCGGTAGAGGGTCTGCTTCGGCGCGTCGCGGCGACCGAAGGCGAGCTCTTCCGGATTGCCGAAGGCACCGCAGATGCGCTCCACCTCGCCGGCGGCGCCGCGCGCATACCAGGGCGTGCGGATGTGGCCAGGCGGGAAGGCGCGGCGCACAGCCACCCGGTCGCCCGCGGCGAAGCGGGCGGCCATCAGCCGGCGCCCTCCCCGCGCTTCCCGACCTCGGCCATGCGGCGGCCGAGCTCGTCCGAGGTGATGATCCCCTTGGCCAGCAGGGTGTTGGTCATCGAGGCGATCCAGCGCTCGTAGTAGCTCATCGCCTCGTAGGCCTCGGCGCCGAGTTGCTCGATGCCGCGGCGCAGCTCGTCCACGGTGATAACCCCCCGCCCCTGGCCGCCGAGCAGCACCATGAGCGCGTCGACGCGCTTCTCCCAGAGCGCGTAGTCGTGCTCCGTCGGTTCGACGCGGCCGGCGGGCAGCCCGCCCATGTCGTGGCAGCCTCGCGCGGGATCGTCGCTCACGCCGGTTCCTCTCCCCGATCTCGCTCGGCGGCCACGATAGGGTGAGGCCCGGCGCAGGACAAGGAGGCGGGCATGGCCTAGCGCCCCTTGAAGGCGGCCGGGCGCTTCTCGCGGAAGGCGGTGGTGCCCTCGGCAAGGTCCTCGGTCTCGGCGAGGTCGCGGAAGGAGCGCGATTCGAGGCGGAGCGCATCGGCCAGCGGCATGTCGAAGCTGCGCATCATCACGTCCTTGGCGAAGCGCTGGGCGAGCGGCGCGCGGCTCGCCACCAGTGCGGCGAATTCCATGGTCTCCGCCACCAGATCGGCCGCCGGCACGATGCGGTTGACGAGGCCGATGCGGAGCGCGTGCGCGGCGTCGATGCGCTTGCCCGAGAGGATGATCTCCATGGCGTTGCCGAGGCCCACGATCTGCGGCAGCCGCACGCAGCCGCCGTCGCAGGGGTGGAAACCCCAGTTCACGTCCTGATGGGCGAACTCGGCGTTGGGCGAGCAGAAGCGGACGTCGCAGGCCTCCGCCAGCTCGAGCCCGCCTGAGATCGCATAGCCGTTGACCGCCGCGATGATCGGCTTGTCGATCGTGAGCCCCCGCGTGATGCCGCCGAAGCCGGGCCCGTCGGTGAAGCGCCGGCGAAACTCGGGCGGCGGGCGGTTGGCGTAGTCCATGGTGTAGGTCTTGAGGTCGGCGCCGGCGCAGAAGGCCCTGTCGCCGGCGCCGGTGATCACCGCGACCCGCGCTTCGTCGTCGGCGGCGAATTCGCGCCAGCGCGCGATCAGCCGGTCGTTGGCGGCGAAGTCGAGCGAGTTCATCCTGTCGGCCCGGTCGATGGTGATCAGGCGCACATGGCCGTGGGCCTCGTAGAGAATGTCGTTCGTCATGCCTTCCGCCGCGTCGGCGCCGCTACCAGGCGGCCCAGCCGTTGTCCACCAATAGGTCGGCGCCGTGCACCGAATCCGAATCGGCAGACGCGAGGAAGACGGCCGCGCCGGTGAGCTGCTCCGGGTCCATGTGGCCGATCCCGGCCGGCGTCAGCGCCGCCTGATGGTCGTCGTAGCCCTCGGTGGCGCGTATCTCGGCGTTCATGTCGGTGACGATGTTGCCGGGCGAGAGCGTGTTGACGTTGATGCCGGCGCCCGCGAGCTCCAGGCAGAGCGCGCGCGTCATGTTGGTGAGCCCGCCCTTGGTCGCGCAATAGGCGCTCGACTGCGGGAACCCGCCGCAACCCGCGATGGACGAGATATTGATGATCTTGCCCGCGCCCTTCGCCTTCATCCCGGGCACCACCGCCTTGGTCATGAAGAACGCGCCCTTGAGATTGAGCGCGTGCTGGGCGTCCCAGGTCTCCTCGGTCACCTCCTCGATGGGCTGGGAGACGAAGATGCCGGCGTTGTTCACCAGGATGTCGACCGTGCCGAAGGTGGCGATCACCTCCTGTGCCAGGCGCTCGCACCCGGCAACCGTGCCGATGTCGGCGAGGAATGCCGCGGCCCTGCCGCCGGCGCCCTCGATCTCGGCGACCACCGCGTCTGCGCGCTCGCGCTCCCGGTGGCCGACCACGGCGACGGCGGCGCCCTCCCGTCCGAAGCGCCGCGCGATGCAGGCGCCGATGCCGCGCGACGAGCCGGTGACGATCGCGCTCTTGCCCTCCAGCCTCATGGGATCCCCTCCCCGTCCGGCACCGATCTTAGGGCGCTGCCGCCGCGGGCGACAACCCGTTCAGCCGAACATGGCGTCCGGCTGCGCCGCCGGCTCGCTGAGTGCGGCCGCGATGTCCATGAGGCTCGCGATGTTGTGGACCGGCCTGAACTCGTCGATGTGCGGCAGGATCGTGCGCACGCCGCCGGCCTCGGGCTTGAACCCCTCGTAGCGCAGCAGCGGGTTGAGCCAGATCAGGCGCCGGCAGGACTTGTGCAGGCGCTCCACCTCGGCCCGCAGCACGCCGAGGTCGTCGCGGTCGAGCCCGTCGGTGATCAGCAGCACCACCGCGCCCTGGGCCAGCACCCGGCGCGACCAGTACTGGTTGAAGTCCTTGAGGCAGGGGCCGATGCGGGTGCCGCCGGACCAGTCGTGAACGGCGCGGCTCGCGCGGCCGACGGCGACATCGACGTCGCGGTGCCTCAGATATCGCGTGATGTTGGTGAGCCGCGTGCCGAAGAGGAAGCTGTGCACCCGGTCGCGGTCGTTGGTGACGGCGTGGACGAAGTGCAGAAACATGCGCGAGTAGCGGCTCATGGAGCCGGACACGTCGCACAGCACCACTACCGTCGGCTGGCGCTCGGCGCGGGAGCGGCGCTTGAGCGGCATCAGGTCGCCGCTGGAGCGCAGGCTCGCGCGCAGCGTGGCGCGCATGTCGATGCGCCGGCCCAGCGGATCGGCGCGGTAGCGCCGCGTCGGCACCGGCTTGAGCGGCAGCCGGAGCGCCGCGATCGCGCGCTTCGCCTCCGCCAGCTCGTCCGCCGACATGTCCTCGAAGTCCATCTCCTGCAGCACTTCCTGGGGCGAGAAGGTGAGCACCGCGTCGAGCTCGATCTCTAGCTCGTCGTGGCTCTCGTCCTCGTCGGGCGTGCGCGGGGCGACCGCCTCGCTGGCGCGCCGGCTCGCGGGCAGCGCCTCAGGCTGCGGCAGCCGGTCGGTGGCCATGACCGGCCCCTGCACCGCGCTCTCCAGGCGAATCTCGCGCCAGAAGAGCCGAAAGGCCTGGTCGAAGACGTCGTGCTGGTCGCGCCGCTCCACGAGCACGGCATGGAGCGCCCAGTAGAGGTCGCTGCGCCGCGTGGGGTCGACCGCCTCGACGGCACGCACCGACTCGATGGTCTTGCCGGGCCCCGCCGGCAACCCGGCGCCGCGCAGGCAGCGCACGAAGTGCATGACGTTGTAGGCGAGCGTGCCGCCCTCTGCGGGCTCGGCTGCCAGCGGTTCCGCGCTCATGGCCGGCCCTGCGGCGGCGGCACCGCGCCGGGGGCGCGGCCGCTGGCCTCCGCCAGGCCCCGCTGGTAGGCCAGCAGGCGGTCGAGATTGGCGCGGATGGTCTCGGGGTCGAGCTCCACGCGGTCGAGCTCGATCACGGCGCTCGACCAGGCGATCACCTCGCCGAGACCCATCACCCGGGAGAGGTCGGCGCTGCGCATGCGCTCGATGAAGCTGGCGATGTTCTCGCTCAGCCGCCGCTCGACGCCGGGCAGGCGGGCGCGCAGGATTGCCTTCTCCTGCGCCGCATCGGGCCAGGCGACCCAGTGGTAGAGGCAGCGCCGCTTGAGCGCGTCGTGGATCTCGCGCGTGCGGTTCGACGTGATGACCACCAGCGGGCGCTCGGCGGCGGCCACGGTGCCGAGCTCGGGCACACTCACCTGGAACTCGGAGAGCACCTCCAGCAGGTAGGCCTCGAAGGGCGCATCGGCACGGTCGATCTCGTCGATCAGCAGCACCGGCGGGCCGAGCGGGTCGGGCTCCAGCGCCCTGAGCAGCGGCCGCTTGACCAGGAAGCGCTCGGCGAAGATGTCCTCGGCGAGCGCGTCGCGGTCGTCGCCGCCATGCTCGGCGAGGCGGATCGCGAGCATCTGTGCGGCGTAGTTCCACTCGTAGACGGCCGCGGCGGCATCGAGGCCCTCGTGGCACTGCAGGCGCAGCAGCCTGCGCCCCAGGGTCTCGGCCAGGGTGGCGGCGAGCTGGGTCTTGCCGCAGCCGGCCTCGCCCTCGAGCAGCAGGGGGCGGCCGAGGGCGAAGCTGAGGTAGAGGGTCTTGACCAGCGCATCGTCAGAGACGTAGCGCCCCTCCTCCAGGAGCGCCCGCGTCTCGGCTTCGCTGCCCGGCAGCGCCCGCGGTCCGTCGGCCATGCGCCGTTCATACCCGCATCGGGCTGTGGCCGAAAGGCGCAGCGCTGCCCTGCCTGTGCCCCTTGCCCGGGGAGGCGATGTCGGCTTGCATGGCGCCCGCACGACGGCAGCTCGGGACGGGGTGTGAGATGGTGGAAAGATACGAGAAGGGTTTTCCGGTTTCCTGGGACCAGCTTCACAGGGACGCCCGCGCGCTCGCCTGGCGGCTGGCGGAGCTCGGGCCCTGGCGCAGCATCGTCGCGGTCACCCGCGGCGGCCTGGTGCCGGCGGCGATCGTCGCCCGCGAGCTCGACATCCGCCTGGTGGATACCGTCTGCATCTCCTCCTACGACCACCAGGACCAGCGGGCGGCGAAGGTGCTGAAGCCGGTGACGGGCGACGGCGCGGACATCCTCATCATCGACGACCTCGCCGACACCGGCGCCACCGCCCGGATCGTCCGCGAGATGCTGCCGAAGGCCCACTTCGCCTGCGTCTACGCCAAGCCGGCGGGGCGCTCGGAGGCGCATACCTTCGTGACCGAGGTGAGCCAGGACACCTGGATCTTCTTCCCCTGGGATACGGACCTGCGCTTCGTGCCGCCGATCGCCGAGCGCGACTCGGCCGGCGACGGAGAGGCCGCGGCGTGAGCGCACCCCGCCTGCCGCTGCCGCGCGCGGACTCGCTGACGGCCGACCAGCGTCGCGTCTACGAGGCGATCGAGAGCGGGCCGCGCGGCTCGGTGCCGGAGCTCTTCATGGCGCTGCTGCACAACGCCGAGCTCGCCGACCGCGTCCAGAGCCTGGGCGCGCTGCTGCGCTACGACACCAGCCTCGGGCCGCGCCTCAGCGAGCTCGCGATCCTCGCCGTCGCCCGCCACTGGTCGTGCCAGTACGAGTGGCACTGGCACGCGCCCGAGGCGGTGAAGGCGGGCCTGCCCGATGCCGTGATCGAGGCGATCAGGCAGCGCCGCCCGCCGCCGCTGGCGGCGCCCGACGAGATGGCGGTCTACGATTTCACCTGCGAGCTGCAGATCAACCGCGCCGTGAGCGACGAGACCTACGACAAGGCGCTGTCGCTGCTGGGGCCGGCCGGCGTGGTCGAGCTCACCGCGCTCAACGGCTACTACGCGATGATCGCGATGACCCTGAACGAGCACCGCGTTCCCCTCCCCGACGGCGCCGCACCGCAACTCCCGGCGTAACGCCCCCTACCCGTCTCATCCCAACATTTTGGGATTTGATCCGACGCCAACACAGCCTATTGTGTGAACCATCAGATGTGGTGGGTCGATGTGCCCCATGCATTTGTGACGGTGCAACGACGGGTCGGTGACATGGCGCTGTCAGTTCTGGATCATGATCGCTTGGCGAGCGACGCGCTCGATGCCGTCGAGCGGGTCATGATGGCCAGCAGCCTCTCGTTCGAGCGCATGGGCGACGAGGACATCACCGGCTCGCTCGCGGGCGGCTGGAGCGACTACCAGCTCTGGTTCGCCTACCGGGCCGATCTCGACGTGCTGCACTTCGCGAGCGGGTTCGACATGCGCGTCCCCGACTGCCGCCGCCGGGCGGCCGCGGCTCTGGTCAGCCTGATCAACGAGAGCCTGTGGATCGGCCACTTCGACCTGTGGACCGAGGAAGGCCAGCCGACCTGGCGCCACGCGCTGCTGCTGCGCGGCACGCAGGGCGTGGAGGAGCCGCAGATCGTCGACCTCGTGACCCTCGGCGTCGGCGAGTGCGAGCGCTTCTATCCGGCCTTCGAGCAGGTGATCAGGGCCGGGCTTGCGCCCGAGGACGCCTTCGAGGCGGCGCTCATGGAACCGCGCGGGCACGCCTGATGACGGCGGCCGGCCCCATGCTCCTGGTGGGCGGCGGCAACATGGGCCGTGCGCTGGCGGCGGGATGGCTGCGCGGGCCGCTGGAGCCGGCCGCGCTCACCATCGTCGAGCCCGACGAGGCGGCGGCCGCG
>JAJDXK010000005.1 GCA_022823305.1 Alphaproteobacteria bacterium | reverse complement strand
TCGCGCCCGACTTCGCGGCGATCCCCTACACCAGCCGCGCCCTGCCCTGGTGGCCCCGGGTCGAGGACCCCTGGGCGGACTAGGGGAGGCGGCGGCCGGGGGCCGGTGAGATCGTCAGCGGCGCGGCGTGGGATATGAAGGGACCGGGCCAGAGGCCCGGCCGGCGCGACCGCGCCGGCGCGCCGAAGGCGCGTAAGCCAAGCGAGCGGAGCGAGCGCCCGGCGATTGAGGGGTATGAAGGGAGATTGCGATGTTGGGCAGGGTGGAGAGCATCTGGCGCTATCCCGTGAAGAGCATGCGGGGCGAGGAGGTCGACGAGATCTTCGTCGCCTTCACCGGGCTGATGGGCGACCGGGTCTACGCCATCCAGTCCAGCGCCGCGGACCCGGCGTTCCCCTGGCACACCGCGCGCGAGCAGGAGGACCTGGTGCTCTATCAGGCGCGCTTCAAGCAGCGCGACGGCACGCTCAAGCCCGACAACATGGACGAGGCGATGGGCCATCCCGCCAACATCCATGCGCCCTTCCCCGAGGCGGACGCCTTCGCCGTCGAGGTCGAGCGTCCCGACGGCTCGGTGGTGGACATCGGGGACCCGGCCTTCCTGGAGGGGATCGCGGACCGCTCCAAGGGCGACCTCTCGCTGCGCTTCACCCAGCGCAGCCTGGTCGACTGCCGCCCGGTCACGCTCTTCTCCCTGCAGACCGTGAACCAGCTCGCCGACGAGACCGGCATCGACGTGCACAAGCTGCAGTTCCGCGCCAACTTCTACGTGGACTGGGCGCGCGAGGGCGGCTTCTACGAAGACGAGCTGGTAGGCCGCCGCGTCACGGTGGGCGAGGCGGTCGAGCTGATGGTGGTGGAGCGCGACCCGCGCTGCAAGTTCATCACCATCCACCCCGAGACCGCCGAGACCACGCCGGCGCTGCTCAAGCACGTCAACCGCACGCGCGACGGCTTCGCCGGGGTCTATGCCGCGGTCATCAAGGAAGGGCCGGTGCGCCCGGGCGACGCCATCGCGCTCGCCGACTGAGCGCCGCGGCCCACACGACCGACAACGGATAGCGGGAGCAGCGCATCATGGCGCAGGGCGAAGCGCGCTGGCAGTTCTGGATCGACCGGGGCGGGACCTTCACCGACATCGTGGGGCGCCGCCCCGACGGCGCGCTGGTGACGCGCAAGCTGCTCTCCGAGAACCCGGAGCACTACCGCGACGCGGCGATCCAGGGCATCCGCGAGCTGATGGGCGTCGCCCCCGGCGAGGCGATTCCCGGCGCGGAGATCGACGTGGTGAAGATGGGCACCACGGTGGCGACCAACGCGCTGCTGGAGCGCCAGGGCGATCGCACGCTGCTGCTCACCACGCGGGGCTTCGCCGACGCGCTCCGCATCGGCTACCAGACCCGGCCCGACCTCTTCGCGCGGCGCATCGTGCTGCCCTCCATGCTCTACGAGCGCGTGGCGGAGGTCGACGAGCGGGTGATGGCGGACGGCACCGTGCTCACGGCGCTGGATGCCGCGGCGGCACGGCCGCTGCTGCAGGCGGCGTTCGACGACGGCATCCGCTCGGTGGCGGTGGTCTTCATGCACGGCTACCGCTTCCCCGCGCACGAGCAGGCGGCGGCGGAGATCGCCCGCGAGGTCGGCTTCACCCAGGTCTCCACCAGCCACGAGACCAGCCCGCTGATGAAGCTCGTGAGCCGCGGCGACACCACGGTCGTGGATGCCTACCTCTCGCCGCTGCTGCGCCGCTACGTCGAGCAGGTGGCGGCGGAGCTCGGCGGCACCCGGCTCATGTTCATGCAGTCGAGCGGGGGGCTTACCGACGCCAAGCTCTTCCAGGGCAAGGACGCGATCCTGAGCGGGCCCGCCGGCGGCATCGTCGGCGCGGTGGAGACCGCCGGCCAGGCCGGCTTCGAGCGCATCATCTCCTTCGACATGGGCGGCACGTCCACCGACGTCGCGCACTACGAGGGCGCGTACGAGCGCGCCTTCGAGACCCTGGTGGCGGGCGTGCGCATGCGCGCGCCGATGATGCTGATCCACACGGTGGCGGCGGGCGGCGGCTCGATCTGTTTCTTCGACGGCGCGCGCTACCGCGTCGGTCCCGAATCCGCAGGCGCGGACCCCGGCCCGGCCAGCTACCGGCGCGGCGGGCCGCTCTGCGTCACCGACTGCAACGTCATGCTGGGCAAGCTGCAGCCTCAGTTCTTCCCGCACGTCTTCGGCCCCGGCCAGGACGAGCCGCTGGACGCCGACGCGGTGCGCGCGACGTTCGCGGCGTTGGCGACCGAGATCCGCGAGGCGACGGGCGATGCGCGCACGCCGGTCGAGGTCGCGGCCGGCTTCCTCAAGATCGCGGTCGAGAACATGGCCAACGCGATCAAGAAGATCTCCGTCCAGCGCGGCTACGACGTGACCGGCTACACGCTCAACTGCTTCGGCGGCGCCGGCGGCCAGCATGCCTGCCTGGTGGCCGATGCGCTCGGCATGACGACGGTGCTGATCCACCCCTTTGCCGGCGTGCTGTCGGCCTACGGGATGGGCCTCGCCGACATCCGCACGCTGCGGGAGAAGGCGGTGGAGGCCCCGCTGGAGGACGCGGTGATGCCGCAGCTCGGCAGCGTGCTCGACGACCTCGCCGCCCGGGCGCAAGCGGAGCTGCGGGAGCAGGACATCCCCGACGGGCGCATCGAGATCGTCCGCCGCGCCCACATCCGCTACGAGGGGAGCGACACCCCCCACGCCATCGACTTCGGCACGCCGGACGAGATGACCGCGCGCTTCGAGGCCGCGCACCACCGCCACTACGGCTTCATCATGCCGGAGAAGCGGCTGATCGTCGAAGCCGCCGCGGTCGAGGGCATCGGCGTGATGGCGGAGACGCAGGAGCCGGACCGCGCCGAGCGCGCGGCGCCCGGCGATGTCGCGCGGCTCGCCGTGGTGCAGGCCCACATGGACGGCCGCGCCCACGAGACGCCGGTCTTCGACCGCGACGCGCTGGTGCCCGGCAATCGCGTCACCGGTCCCGCCATCATCCGCGAGCAGACCGCGACCACGGTGGTGGAGCCCGGCTGGCAGGCCGAGCTCACGGCCAAGGGTCACCTGGTGCTCGCCCGCGTCGTGCCGCTGGAGCGCACCTTCGCCGTCGGCACCGACTGCGACCCGGTGATGCTGGAGGTGTTCAACAACCTCTTCATGTCGATCGCCGAGCAGATGGGGGTGACGCTGGAGAACACCGCCTATTCGGTGAACATCAAGGAGCGGCTGGACTTCTCCTGCGCCCTCTTCGATCCCGAGGGCAACCTCGTCGCCAACGCGCCGCACATCCCGATTCACCTCGGCTCCATGGGCCAGTCGGTGCGCACGGTGCTGGAGGAGAACCGGGGCGCGCTCAGGCCCGGCGACGTCTACGTGGTGAACGCCCCCTACAACGGCGGCACCCACCTGCCCGACGTCACGGTCATCACGCCGGTCTTCGACGGGGCGGGGCGCGAGATCCTCTTCTTCGTCGCGAGCCGCGGCCATCACGCCGACATCGGCGGGCGCACGCCGGGCTCGACTCCGCCCGACAGCCGCAGGGTGGACGAGGAGGGCATCCTCTTCGACAACTTCAAGCTGGTGGACGAAGGCACGTTCCTCGAGGACAAGCTCCGCGCGCATCTCGCCGCCGGGCGCTACCCGGCGCGCCAGCCCGACCACAACGTCGCCGACCTCAAGGCGCAGATCGCCGCCGGCAACCGCGGCGTCGGCGAGGTCCACCGCATGATCGAGCTGTTCGGCCTCGACGTGGTCCACGCCTACATGCGCCACGTGCAGGACAACGCGGAGGAGCAGGTGCGCCGCGTCATCGACGTGATGCAGGACGGCGAGTTCGCCTACCCGCTGGACGAGGGCGGCGAGATCAGGGTGAAGATCAGCTTCGACAAGGCGAGGCGCGAGGCCACCGTCGATTTCACCGGCACCAGCGCGCAGCGGCCCACCAACTTCAACGCGCCGTCGGCGGTCTGCCGCTCGGCCGTGCTCTACGTCTTCCGCACCCTGGTGGACGACAACATCCCGCTCAACGAGGGCTGCCTCAAGCCGATCAACATCGTCATCCCCGAGGGCAGCATGCTGGCGCCGCAGTTTCCCGCCGCCGTGGTCGCCGGCAACACCGAGACCAGCCAGGCCGTGACCGACGCGCTCTTCGGCGCGCTCGGCGTGCTCGCGGCGAGCCAGGGGACCATGAACAACGTCATCTTCGGCAACGACGCGCACCAGTACTACGAGACCGTGTGCGGCGGCTCCGGCGCCGGCCCCGGCTTCGACGGCACCTCGGCCGTGCACACGCACATGACCAACACGCGGCTCACCGACCCCGAGGTGCTGGAGTGGCGCTATCCCGTGATGCTCGACAGCTTCTCGGTCAGGCGCGGCTCGGGCGGCGCGGGCGCCCATGTCGGCGGCTCGGGCTGCGACCGGCGCATCCGCTTCCTCGAGGAGATGGAGCTGGTCATCGTCTCCAACCACCGCATCGTCCCGCCCTACGGCATGGCCGGCGGCGAGCCCGGCCAGTGCGGCCGCAACTGGGTCGAGCGGGCGGACGGCACGGTGACCGAGCTCTCGGGCCGCGAGGGCACGCGCGTCGGCCCCGGCGATGTCTTCGTCCTGCAGACGCCCACCGGCGGCGGCTACGGGCCGGCGGCCGAGCGCGCCGAGCCGCTGCCCGAAGCCGCCGAGTGACGGCGCCGGCGGCGATCGCCCACGAAGGAGGACCCCATGACACTCAGCCTCGACGAAGCCAACCGCATCGCGCAGGGAGCGATGGACCACGCGAAGAGCCTCGACATCCTGGTCTGCGTCGCCGTCTGCGACGCGGGCGGGCGGCTGGTCTCGTTCCAGCGCATGGACGGCGCCATCTGGGCCGCGGTCTACGGCTCCCAGGGCAAGGCCGCGGCGTCCGCCGCCTTCGGGCGCGCCAGCGGCGACCTCACCGAGCGGGCCGACCACCCGACCTTCCGCGGCATCGTGGCCGCCGACGGGGGACGCATGATCCTCGGCCGCGGCGCCGTGCCCATCGTGCGCGACGGCCATGTGATCGGCGCCTGCGGTGTCGGCGGCGGCACCGGCGAGGAGGACGAGGAGTGCGCGCAGGCCGGCGTCGCGCGCATCTGACGTCCTGAATGAGCGATCCGGCCGTCACACTCCCCCGGCACGCAGACGACTTCGGCCGGGTCTACGACCTCGAGGACCCGAGCCCCTACTACACCGCGTTGAGGCCGTCGGACTACCGCATGCCGGCGGTGCTCGCGGAAGCGTCGAAGGCCGTCGGCGGCCCGCTGCGCAGCGCGCGGGACGCGGGCGATACCCCGAGGCTGCTGGACTTCGCCTGCGGTTATGGCGCCGTCGGCGCCCTGTTGCACCATGACCTCTCCATGGCGGCACTCCACGCCCGTTATGGCGAGCGACGGTGGCGGCCCGTCGATGGGCGGCGCTACTGGGAGGCGGACGCCGCGTTCTTCGCGGCCCGGCGCGCCGAACGCGCGGCGTTCGAGATCGGCGGGATCGACGTGGCCGGCGCCGCTCTGGCTTACGCCGCGGCCATGGGATTCCTCGATCGGGCCTTTCACGAGAACATCGTGGACCACGCTCCCGGCGATGCGCTGAAGGGCTTCCTCGAGGGCGTCGATCTGGTGGTCGCGAGCGGCGCCCATGGCGAGCATCTGCCTGCCGCATTCGCCCGCGTTCTCGATTGCTGCCGCGACACGCGCCGGCCCTGGTTCCTCTACGGTCCGCGGCCCGACATGGACTGGGCTCCGTTGAACCGGCTATGGGCCGAACGGGGGTATCGCAGCGAGAGCCTCGTGGCCGAACCGATCCGCTACCGCAAGCCGCTGAGCGCAGAGGAGAGGGCGGACATGCTGCGCGCCGCCCGGGCGCTCGGCCACCGGGACGAGGCCGTCATGCGGGGCGGCTACCTGCTGGCCGATGTCGTGCTGGCGAGACCGGAGGCTGATGCCGGCAACCCGCCGGTGGAGCGCTTGCGGGGCTGCATCGACTGAAGCGGGGGCGCGCCGCTCAGCCGTAGCCGTAGTCGCGCCGCGCGCCCTCCGGCGTGATCCAGCCCTCGCTCAGGTCGTCCGCGATCATGGCGGGGTCGCGCTCGGCGACATCGCCGTAGCCGCCCGCGCCGGGTGCCACCAGGCGCACGCGGTCGCCCGGCCCGATGGTGGCGTTGGCGAACTTGCTGGGCGAGGTCTTGCCGAAGGCCTCGGTGAAGGGGCGCCACTCCGCGCTGCCCGCCGCCTGGTAGTAGAGCCCGCCGACAGCCCCCGCCCCGCCGCCGAGCAGCCCCCAGGGGTGCCGCTTGTGACGGTCGGAGACCGAGCTCACGGTGATCTCGGTGTCCACGGCGCGCAGGATCTTGGCCAGCGCATGGGCGCCGCGGTAGCGCCCCGGCCCGGCGGTGTCCGGCTGCAGCGCGTACTCCTCGACCATCCACGGGTAGCGCACCTCGAACACCTCGACCGGCACCATGCGCGAGTTGCCGTTGATGCAGTTGATGACCTCGTTGCCGTCGGCGAAGGATCGCCCGCCCCAGGCCGCGCAGGTGAAGTCGTAGCAGACCACGTAGTCGCCCGAGCGCGGGTCGGTGGCGCCGAAGAGGAAGTTGCTGTGGGTGCCGGCGTCGGTGGCGAAGGCGCGCTCCGGCACGCATTGCGAGAGCGCGGCGATGATCGTGTAGGCGATGCGGATGTGGGTCTCGGTGTTGCCGCCGACGCAGGTTGCCGGGTAGTCGGCGTTCACCAGAGAGCCGCCGGGCGCCACGATCTTGATGGGGCGGAAGCAGCCCGAGTTCTTCGGGATCGAGGGGTCGGTGAGGTGCAGGATGGCGTTGTAGGCCGACGACCAGGCGACCGAGAGCACGGCGTTGATCGGCCCCTGCGCCTGGGCGTCGGTGCCGCCGTAGTCCACCACCACCTCGTCGCCCTGCACATGGACGTCGACGTGAATCCTGTAGGCGCGGTCCTCGATGCCGTCGTCCTCCATGTAGTCGGCGAAGCTGTAGACCCCGTCCGTGAAGGCGGAGAGCTCGGCCCGCATGCGCGCCTCGGCGTAGTCCATCAGGTCGGTCACGGTGCGGCGGAAGGTCTCCGGCCCGTACTTCTCGATCAGCGCCTCGAGCCGGGCCGCACCCACGTCGACCGCCGAGATCAGGGCGCGGAAGTCGCCGTAGTTGGCGCGCGGCGTGCGGTAGTTGGCGAGCAGCAGCTTCCACACCTCGACCACGTCCTCGCCGCGCTCCTTGATCTTGACCGGGGGCACGCGCATGCCCTCGTGGAAGATCTCGGTGGCCTCGCCGGCGAAGCCGCCCGGCACCATGCCGCCCACCTCGGCGACGTGGCCGATGGCGACGGCGTAGCCCATCAGCGCGCCGCGATGGAAGACGGGCTTGATGAAGGTGTGCTCCGGCGTGTGCATGCCGCCCCGGTAGGGGTCGTTGTGGACGATCACGTCCCCTTCCTCGATCTCGTCGTGCGGGATTTCCTGGGCTGAGGTCTGCAGGACGAGCGGCAGTCCGCCGATCTGCGAGGGGTTGAACTCGGCGACCCCGATCAGGTCGCCCCTGGTGTTGCCGAGGCCGCAGGTGAAGTCCAGGCCCTCGTTGAAGATGGTGGAGTAGGAGGTCTTCATCATCGTGATGCCCATCTCGCGGCAGATGGACACCATCGTGGAATCGATGATGTTCATGGTGACCATGTCCATGGCCGGGACCTCCCCTCGCCGCTCGCGCCACAGTGGCCGAGCCCGTGCCCGCCCGCAAGCGGGGTGGGTGGGGCGCCCGACCCCGGTTCACATCTGGAAAACCGAATGTAGTTGACTCTCAATCAACCCGCCCTCATATTGCGGTCAGCCGGTTGATCCTGGATCAATCGGCTGACATGCACACCCGATACGCGGGCCGTATCGGAAACCTAAAAGGGAGGACATCATGCTTGATGTAGGAAGATGGCGGCCGTTAGGTCGATGGAGGGATAACAATGACAACAAGCACCCCGAACAATAATCAGCAAGCGTATTACAGGAGCTTTATCCGCAATTTTCCCAATTTCACAGTCAGGCTGACGCGACATGCGCGCGATCGAATGGAGGAAAGAGATATTCGACTGCCGCAGATACGGTCGGTTCTGATGACCGGATCGCTGGTACACGTGGAGCTCGATATTCGAAGCGGGCTGGAGAAGTACCGCGTAACCGGTCGCGATGCGGATGGTCGCGGCCTGGAGGTCGTGGCCAATCTGGAAGAAGACGGCGCGGGCCGTGTCGTCATCGTCACGGTGATCGATTGATCGGACACCGGCGGTGGCAGGCGAGAGGCGCCAGACAGGGAGGGGAGAAAGGACAGGGCAGCCGAGACCGAACACGGTTCGGACCTCGATCCGTCCTGACTCGAAGGAGAGATGCGCAAGACCAGAGAATACGACGCGACAGTGGAAATGGGACTGCCAGTGACCCTGCTCGACACCGTGCTGGAGGACGACGAGGGCAATCTGGAGATTCCGAACCTGGACATGCTGCTGGCGAGCGTCGCCGTGGCCCGCGTGCTCACGCCGGTCCAGATGGTAGGGGCAGAGCTCCGTTACCTCCGCCATGTCCTCCATCTGACGGGAGCCGAGTTCGCCGATGCCATCGATCTCAGCGACAAGTCCGTCGTTTCCCGCTGGGAGAACGACAAGGCGCGCGCCGGCGGCTACACGGAAAAGATCATCCGGCAGCTCATCCTGAACAAGCTGGGCGAACGTGCGCCGGGCATCGAGATTCCGGACAACGCGATTCCCGGCATGAAGATCCGCCGGCGCGACGTCTCCGAAGGGCCGTTGCCGATGGCGTTCAGCCTTGAGAGGCGCTCGGGGTCGGAAGGCCAGTCTCTGGATTGTTACGCCGAAGCGGCCTGACGAGCCCTAATCGCGCCCGCGAGCGGGGGCGCGGCGGTCAGTCGAAGGGCGGGAGGCTTGCCTGCGCCTTGCGCGTGAGGCCCGCGCGCACGATGCGGTAGGACTCCACCAGGCGCTGGCGCAGCTCGTCGTCCGGCATGTCCCAGTCGACGTTGATCCAGGAGCGGTGGAAGTAGGGCGCCTTCCGCCCCACCCCCATCTCGATCAGCATCCCGGCGGTCTCGACGCTGTCGGTCTTGATGTTGACGCCCGGGAGCTTGGCGCCGATGCAGGCGAACATCTTGCCGCCCACCTTCCAGGCGTCGTGGCCGCCGCCCCAGGGGTCCGAGATCTCCGCGCCGGGGAAGGTCCGGCAGATGTCGTTAACCGTCTCGCGGCTCATGCGCCTGGCCCCGGCGGCTCAGACGAAGATGTCGTCCGGCAGGATCGCCGAGACGACCGTGTTGGGCACCGCGGCGATGCCGTCCACGGTCACGTCGACGCCGACGCTCGCGATCACGTATGCCTGGATGCGCGAGAACCCGCGCTCGTGCACCAGGTGGTCGATGACGTTGAGCAGCGCGTTCCTGGTCGCGAGGTTGATGTCCTCGGCGCGGTTGGTCCCGTCGCCCTCGATGCAGAGCCCGGTGGTGGCGTAGTAGCCGCCGCGGTCGAGCGCATGGCCGACCGGCGCGGTGTCGCTGCGCGAATAGTGAATGTCGCGGATGCCGCGCTCTGCTGCGAGGCCCTTGCGCAGGCCGAAGCGTGCGCGCAGCGTGGTTCCGGTCTCGATGGCCGTGCCGCAGCACTCGCTGCTGCCCTGGGCGAAGTGGCCGTCGCCCGCCGAGAAGAGCGCGCCCTCGGTCCACACCGGGAAGTAGACCGTGGTGCCGGCGGTCATCTGCTTGGTGTCGAAGTTGCCGCCATGCTCGCGCGGCGGCATGGTGCGCAGCGCCTCGCCGTCGATGGCGGGGTTGCGCGTGATCGCGCCCTCGGTGGACGGCGGCAGGGCCATGCCGCCGCCGGCGACAAGGTCGTTCTCCCGCGCGGCGATGCGCGCGAGCATCGCGTGCGAGGGCGCCACCCCCATCACGCCCATGAACGGCGCCCCGGGAATCCGCACGCCCGGGATCTCCTCGCAGACGGCGCCGCCGGCGTGCTGCTCCCACTTGGCGCAGAAGGGCTCATCGAAGACGTCGCGCAGGTAGCCGAAGCCGGGCAGCGCGAGGGTGAAGCCGTACGCGCCCGGTATCACCTCCAGGATGTCGACGGTCAGCAGGTCGCCGGGCTCCGCGTCCCTGACGTAGACCGGGCCCGTGAGTGGATGCACCTTGTTGAGGTCGAGGCGCAGCAGGTCGTCCGGGGTGGAATCGCGCGAGATCAGCGCGTCGCCGCCGTCGCGCGCCTCCATCAGCACCTCGTCGCCCGGATCGATGGTGAGGATGGGCGGGATATCGGGGTGCCAGCGGTTGTGGCCGGTTCCCGGCTCGTCGGCGAGCGTCCTCGACTGGTCGATCCTGATCTCGTGTGCCGCCATTCCGGCCTCCCTCCCGCGTGTCGCGCGCGCCACCGCTCCCCCGCGCGGTGGACTGCGCCCATGGTACACGCGCGACGCGGCGCACGCTTCCTCGATCGACGGAACGACCGCAAGGATACTTGATCTGAAACATATCAATATGGATGTATTGATGCAGAGAAACTGCATTGGAAACAGTCATGTTTCGCAAGGAAATCAATAATTGAATCTGATAAGGGCAGGTTAATTTCAAAATTTTAAGTAAATGCGCGCCGGTGTTCTATTCAATATCTTGGCCACTTGCACATGCGACGAGAGATGGCCACGAGCGCGCACCCCGACCGAGGCGGGACCGATGCAGCCGGAAGCGCACGGCGCTACGGGACGAGACTCATGAGGGGCCTTGCGGTCCTCGCTGCGGTGCTCGCGATGCTGCCGGCTTCCGCGATGGCGGCCGACTATGCGTGGCCGGTCCTGAAGGTGATCGACGGTGACACGGTAAGGGTCGATGCCTCCGCCGACATGCCGCCGGAGTTGGCGAGGCTGAGTGTACGGCTTCTGGGCGTCGACACGCCCGAGAAAGGGCACCGTGCCAAGTGCGGCGAAGAGCGCGCCGCGGGCCGGGCCGCGACGGTCTTTACCGAAGGGATGATTGCCGGGGCCTCGGCAATCGTCGTGCGCGATCCCAGGTGGGGCAAGTGGGGCGGCCGCGTTCTTGCCGACCTCGTGCTCGACGGCCGTTCGCTCTCCGACACGCCGATCCGGATGGGCCACGGCCGCGCCTATGACGGCGGGAAGCGCGGGAGCTGGTGCGCGCAGGCCCGGAGCCAGCAGTAGCCCGCCACCCGTCGGTTTTCCTGGAGGCCCGAAGCGCCACCTCGGCCCATCGCGCCGTCCCTGCACGCCATGACACCCGGCGGCCGGTGGGCTAGCATCGGCCCAGGCTCCCGCGGGAGACGGGCGCCGGCCGCGCAAGGGAGGGCGCCATGGAAGGGCATGCCGTAACCAATCTCAGCCTCGAGCAGATGGACGTGGAGACGACGCTCCACGCCTTCACCCCGATCCACGAGCACGAGAAGTCCGGCCCGCACATCATCACCGCAGGCGACGGCATCTACGTCACCGACAACAAGGGCGACACCTACATCGACGCGATGGCCTCGCTCTTCTGCGTCAACGCCGGCTACGGGCGCAGCCAGATCGGCGACGCGATCGCCGAGCAGGCGCGCAGCTTCCCCTATTTCCACACCATGGCGGGCCACGCCAACGAGCAGCAGATCAGGCTGAGCGACCGGCTCATGGACATTCTGCCCGATTCCATGAGCCGGCTGCTCTACGCGAGCTCGGGCTCCGAGGCGAACGACGCCAACGTCAAGCTCGCCTGGATGTACCAGCGCTGCCGCGGCAAGCCCGAGAAGCGCAAGATCATCGCGCGCAGCATGGGCTATCACGGCGTCACCGGGATCGCGACCAACCTCTCCGGCCTGCCGCTCATGCACGAGGCCTTCGGCCTGCCGCTCCCCGGATTCCTGCATACCGAGAAGGGCCACTACTACTGGGAGGGCGAGTCCGGCGAGAGCGAGCGCGACTTCTCGAAGCGCATGGCCGCGGCGCTCGAAGAGATGATCGTGCAGGAGGGACCGGAGACCGTCTGCGCCTTCATCTCCGAGCCCGTGATGGGCGCCGCCGCCTGCGTCGCGCCGGCGGAGGGCTACTTCGAGGAGATCCAGGCGGTCTGCAAGCGTCACGACGTGCTCTTCATCGCCGACGAGGTGATCACCGGCTTCGGCCGCCTCGGCACCTGGTTCGCGAGCGAGAAATACGGCCTTGATCCCGACCTGATGACGCTGTCCAAGGGCATCACCAGCGCCTACGTGCCGCTCTCGGCCTCGGTCATCTCCGATCGCGTATGGGAGGTGCTGCACGAGGGCTCGAAGGACATCCCGATCTTCGCCCACGGGCACACCGCGAGCGCCCATCCCCTGGCCTGTGCCGCCGCCAACGCCAACCTCGCGCTGATGGAGCAGGAGGACATGGTGGGCAACGCCGCGTCCACCGGCACCTACTTCAAGCAGCAGCTCGAGGAGCGCGTCGGCCCGCATCCGCTGATGGGCGAGATCAGGGGCGACGGCCTGATGATCGCGATCGAGCTGGTGGCCAACAAGGAGACGAAGGAGGAGCTCGACCTGGAGTGGGACTGCTCGCACCGGCTCTTCGACCTCTGCCTGGAGGAGAAGCTGATCACGCGCGGCTTCTTCGGCCACAACTCCACCTCGTTCGCGCCGCCGCTGACGATCACGCGGAGCCAGGTGGACGACGTGATCGACCGCTTCTCCCGCGGCCTCGACAAGCTGACCGCCGAACTCAAGTCGGAGTACGGCTTCTCCCCGGCGGGCTGAGGGGGCTGCAGGAGGCGGCAGGGCTGTCTCGGACAGGGCCTGTCGCCGGTGGCCCTCAATCGGTCATGAGCTTTGCCGCCGGCCCATATTTATGGGATTATGGCTTCATGAAAACAACCATCGAGCTTCCCGATTTCACGCTCCGACAGGCCAAGGCGCTTGCGGCAGCCCGCGGAGTTACGTTGAAGCAGTTCTTTACCGAAGCGCTCGAGGAAAAGCTCCGCCGATGCACACGCGAGAGAAGCGCCGGCAATGAGGAGCCGCCATGGATGGCCGGCTTCGGAGCGCTGTCCCACCTTGCAGACGAAAACCGCCGCGTCCTCGCTGCGATCGAGGATGAGTTCGAGAGGCTCTCGCCCGAAGACGTAGCGTGATCCTCGACACCAATGCTCTCTCCGCGTGGGCGGAGGGACGCGTGTCGGTCGAAGCCCCCCTTCGCGCGGCCGATCGGCTGGTCGTGCCCAGTGTCGTTCTCGGCGAGTACTACTTCGGCATCCGCCAATCGCGCCAACGGGTCCGCTATCGGGAGTGGCTTGCCCGCTACCTGCCGCTGACCGAGATCGCGGCTGTCACCGCGGCGACGGCGGATGCCTACGCCGAAATCCGCCTGGAGCTGAAGCGGCTGGGGACTCCCATACCACCAAACGATGCCTGGATCGCGGCGCTCGCCCGCCAGCACGGCCTCTCGATCTTGAGCAACGACCGCCATTTCGATGTCGTCAGCGGCGTCAGGCGCATCGACTTCTGAACGCCGGGAATGCTACGGGCAAGACAGGGCAGGGCGCAGGCCCTCAGGTCGCCTGCTTCGCCTGCACTCCCCCCCCCCCCCCGGCTCAGCGGGTGGTGTCGCCGAGGGCGGCGGCGAAGCGGCGCATCATCTCGTCTGCCTCGTCCTCGCTCATCGGCGGCGGCGGGGCGAAGGCGAGACCGGGGTCGGCGGGGCGGGAGATGCGCTAGGCGAAGGGCAGCAGCACCGTGGAGCCGGTGGTGCGGCGCTCCTCGATGGCGCGGTGGACCTCGGCGGCCTCGCGCAGCGGATGGCGGTTGCGCACGGTGACCGTCACCGCCCCCGAGGAGACCGCGTCGAAGAGCTCCCGTGCCGAGGCCTCCAGGTCCTCGCGCTCCTCGACATAGTGCATGAGCGCCGGGCGGGTGACGAAGAGCGAGCCGCGCGCGCCCAGCTCCACCACATCGACCGGGTCCGGCGCGCCCGAGGCGTGGCCGTAGCACGCGAGGATCCCGAGCGGGCGCAGGCAGTCGAGCGAGCGGGTGAAGGTGTCCTTGCCGATGCTCTCGTAGACCACCGGGCAGCCCTTGCCGTCCGTGACCTCCATGACCAGCGGCACGAAGTCCTCGCGCGAATAGACGGCGACGTGGTCGGCGCCGTGGGCCCTGGCGAGCTCGGCCTTCTCGTCGGTGGAGACCGTGCCGATCACGACAGCACCCAGGTGCCTGGCCCACTGGCAGAGGATCAGCCCCATGCCGCCCGCCGCCGCGTGGACCAGCACCGGATCGCCCGGCTGCACCCGGTAGGTGCGGCGCAGGAGATACTGGGCGGTGAGGCCCTTGAGCGTGATGCCGGCGGCGTCTTCGTCGGAGATGCCCTCGGGCAGCCTGACCAGCCGCCTGGCCGGCATCACCCGGCGCTGCGCATAGGCGCCGTGCGGCGGGCTGGCATAGGTGACCCGGTCGCCCACCGCGCACTCCGTCACGCCCTCGCCGACCGCCTCGACCGTGCCTGCGCCCTCGATGCCCACCACGAAGGGCAGCGGCGGCACCGGCCAGGGATGCGGCATGCCGCGCCGGTTGTAGGTGTCGATGTAGTTCACCCCGATGGCGCCATGCCGGATCAGGGCCTCGCCCGGTCCCGGCTCGCCGGCCGGCCAGTCCTCCCAGCGGAAGACGTCGGGCGTGCCCTTCTCGTGGATGACAGCTGCCTTGTTGCTCATGGTGTCTCCCGCTCCGGCCTGCGGCCCGAGGCCGCGATGCCGGCCTTCTTTACCACCATGTCGCGTGCGACAGGAGGACCGGCGCCAGGGAGTGCGGCGTCGACGCATCTGCGCCGGTGAATGCCGGGCCCGCTCCGGCGCGGCTATACTGCGCCGGCCATGCATCGGGAGAAGCGGCCATGGATCTTCCCTTCGGCGGCGGCTGCGCCTGCGGCGCGATCCGTTACGCGTGCGCAGGCGCGCCGCGCTACATGGGCAACTGCCACTGCACCGCCTGCCAGCAGGCGACCGGCAGCGCCTATTTTCCGGCCGTGATGGTGAAGGAAAGCGAGTTCTCCCTGCTGCGCGGAGAGCCGAGCTGGTTCGAGAGACCCTCGGACAAGGGGCACCCCATGCGGCGGGGCTTCTGCCCTGCCTGCGGCTCACCGCTCTTTCTGCTCAACGGCGCGAACGCGGCGGTCCGGGTGCTCTACGCCGGGAGCCTGGACGACCCCAGCTGGTACCGGCCGAGCCGGGAGATCTACGTGGCGAGCGCGCAGCCCTGGGACCTGCTGCACCCGGACCTCCCGCATGACGAGGCCATGCCGGGGCGATAGCGCTATTGCCCGCAAGTATCCGCTGTCTCCGACTGCGAGGCGGGTATAGGATTGGGCCAACGACGTGCCTGCTGCGGCGGATCGACCGTTCGCGGCACCGAATGTCGCGAACTCCGAACCGCACGGAGTCGAATCGATCAACGTTCGAAAAAGTCCAAGGAGGGAGAGCGAGATGTTGGATAGCAAGCTAGTCAGGCTCGGTGCCGTGGCCGCTCTCGCCGTGGCGGCGAGCTTCGGGACGCAGAGCGAGGCGTTCTCGGCGGAAAAGACGGTGCAGATCGCGGGCTTCGGCGCCAAGTCCGGTGTCGTGCGCTCCTTCGGCATCAACACCGAAGCGGTGCTGACCGGGGCGATCGAGGCCGTGAATGCCGCGGGCGGCGTCAAGCTGGCCGACGGCTCCATGGCCATGATGGAGCTGACCTTCTACGACGACCGCTGCAACGCGGAAGAGGGCATCTCGGTGCTGCGCCGGATCGCCGGCAGCGGTGCGGTCGTCGCCATCGGCCCCACCTGCTCGAACGTCGCCGAGCCGCTCTTCGGCATCCTGCAGAAGAACGTGGGCGATGAGGGCGATTCCGGGCTGCAGATCCCGGTCTTCACCGACACCGCCATCAAGGGCGGGCTGGCGAAGATCTCCCAGTGGGCCTTCCGCAACGTCCCCAACGAGAACCAGATGTACAAGTCGCTGTTCGAGTGGATCAACAGCGAGCATCCGGACCTCAAGACCGTCTACGGCGGCGTCGAGGAGGACTTCGCCCATTCACGCTTCACCTGGCACAAGGTGATGAAGGAGCGCTCGCCCGAGGCGGGCTACGAGGTTCTCGGCGAGTCCAAGTGGCTGCTGAACGACACCAACTTCACCACGCAGGTGCGCCAGATGAAGAAGGCGAAGGCCGACATCGTTGCCATCTCGGCGCATCCCTTCACGACCTGCGGCGTGCTGAAGGAGATGACGCGCCAGCGGGTCAAGCCGAAGCTGCTGGTCGGGCTCACCAGCTCGTCGAGCATGGAGACCCTGCAGGGCTGCGCCGATCAGGCGGAGGGCATCATCATCCCGACCAGCTTCGCGCCGGTCACGGAGGCCGCCAAGGCTGCGGCCGACGCCGCGGCGAAGTACGAAGGCAGCGCGGACCTGCACAGCGCCGCCGCCTGGGAGATCGTGATGATCCTCAAGCAGGTCATGGAAGCCCAGGGGATTTCCGCCGACGGCGATGCGGTGGATGCCGACCGGCGGGCGATCCGTGACGGGCTGGCCAGCCTGAAGGAGACCGACGGGCTCCTCGGCAAGATCCAGCGCACGGACGAGGGCGAGGCGGTCAAGCCCTACCTCTACGTGCATGCCCAGGCCGGGCAGTGGGCCATCCTCCACGACCCGTCGCAGTAGTCGCTACCGGGCGGGTGTGCGCCGGCTGAGCGGCGCGCGCCCGCCCCCGTTTCGCCGACGCCTCTTGAGCGGGGGATGAGCGGGTGGACTGGCTCGACTTCTTTCAGTCGATCACGGACGGCCTGCTGTTCGGTTCCATCTACGCGCTCATCGGTATCGGCTTCACCCTGATTTTCGGGGTGATGCACAAGATCAACCTGGCCTATGGCGCGGCCTCCATCGCCGGCGCCTACGTCAGCATCGCCGTGGCCGCCTATGTGCCCTTGCCCGCCCTGGTCACGTTCCTCATCGCCGCCATCGCCTCCGGCGCGATCGCGCTCCTGATCTACCTCGCCAACTTCCGCTTCATTCCGCTGGCGAGCCCGCTGGCGACGTTGATGGCGACCGTGGGCATGCTGATCCTGATCGACGAGGTCGTGGTCCACGCGACCGACGGAATGCCCCAGCCCTACCCGGCGCTCTTCGCCGACATCTATATCGAGTGGGGCGATTTCGGCCTGCGCGGCGACCTGATCTTCATCTTCGTCCTCTCGCTGATCGCCATGGTCGTGCTCATGTTCATGCTCTACCGCACGCGGCTCGGCATCGCCACGCGCGCGGTGGCGCAGCAGCCGGTCGCAGCCCAGCTCGCCGGCATCAGCCTGGACCGCACCAACGCGCTCACCTTCGTCATCACCGGCCTGCTGGGCGGGCTCGCGGGCGCCATGATCGGCGCCTCGGTTGGCGTGCTTTCGCCGCTGCTGGTGGTGCCGATCACGGTCAAGGGACTGATCGTCTGCGTCATCGGCGGCCTGGGCAGCATTCCCGGCGCCATCGTCGCCGGGCTCGCGGTCGGCGCCTTCGAGAACTTCTTCCTGGCCTTCAGGGGCGTCACCGAGCGGGACATGTACGTGATGCTGCTGCTCTTCGTGTTCCTGGTGTTCCGCCCCGGCGGCATCTTCTCGCGCTCGGTGGCGCGCGACTGAGCGGGGGAGAGGGCGATGGACTTCTTCTTCGGGCTCCTCCAGATCATCGGCGTCCACACGATCCTCGGGCTCTCCGCCTATGTCGTCCTGCAGACCGGCCAGGTCACGCTGGCGCAGGCGGGCTTTTTCTCCA
Source organism: Alphaproteobacteria bacterium (assembly GCA_022823305.1). Lineage (GTDB taxonomy): Bacteria > Pseudomonadota > Alphaproteobacteria > UBA828 > UBA828 > WTGU01. The sequence continues at coordinate 9,338 of JAJDXK010000005.1, read as the reverse complement.
TCGGCGCCTATGTCTCGGCGATGCTCACGGTGCTCGCGGGCTGGCACATCGTTCCGGCGCTCCTGGTCGCGGCCACGGCCGCCGGCATCGTGGCCGGCATCGTCGGCTTCCCCGCGCTCAGGATCAAGGGCCTGATGCTGGTGGTCGCGACCATCGCCTTCGGCGAGTTCATTCGCCTCTTCTGGTTCAATTTCGACTACCAGATCGAGAAGAAGGGCATCGTCGTCGGGCCGCAGGGCGGCGAAGGATTCAAGCAGATCCGCTTCTTTCCCGAGAACGGCTGGAGCACCCTGGATGTCGCGATCTTCATCTGGGTGATCGTCGCCCTCATCATGCTGGCGCTGTGGTGGACCGATCGCTCGAGGGCGGGCGCCGTGCTTCGGGCGGTCGGCGAGGACGAGCTGGCGGCGCAGAGCGTCGGCATCAACCTGACCGCGGTGAAGGTCGGCGCCTTTGCCGCCGGCGGCTTCATCGCCGGCATCGGCGGCGCGATCTACGCCCACTACACGACGCACATCGAGCACCTGAACTTCGGCGTCATGCTGGCGACCTTCGCCATCGCCTATCCGATCCTGGGGGGCTTGCGCAACGTCTTCGGCACGCTCGTGGCGGTGATCTTCATCCAGGGCTTTCTCGTCGAAGGCCTGCGCTTCATGGGCGACTGGCGAAACCTGCTCTTCGGGGCGCTGATCGTGCTGGCCATGAACGTCCAGCCGCGCGGGCTGATCGACGAGCGCTCCGTGCGGCTCGTGCGTGGGCTCTTCACCCGCAACTGACGCAATGCCGATCCTGGAGCTCACATCCCTCAGCAAGCATTTCGGCGGCGTCCGCGCCGTCGACGAGCTCGACCTCACGGTCGAGGAGGGCGAGATCTTCGGCCTGATCGGCCCCAACGGCTCGGGCAAGAGCACCACGGTCAATCTGATCTGCGGCGTGCTGCCGGTGACCAGCGGGCAGGTCGTCTTCGAAGGTCGCGACATCACCGGCAGACAGCCGCACCGGGTGCTGGCGGCGGGCGTGGCGCGCACGTTCCAGAACATCCGCCTCTTCGGCTACCTCTCGGTCTGGCAGAACCTGTGGGTGGCGCAGAATTCGATGGAGGACCGCCGCCGCGAGAATTTCGCGAAGCGATGGTTCTTCGGCTCGGGCGCAGAGCGCGACACGGTGGACGAGCAGCTCGAATTCGCGGGGCTGATCGACAAGCGCAACGAGCTCGCAGCCAACCTCTCCTTCGGCGAGCAGCGCCGTCTCGAGCTGGCCCGGGCGCTCGCCGCCAGGCCCAGGCTCCTGCTGCTCGACGAGCCCGCCGCCGGCATGAACCTGGAAGAGGTGCAAGCGCTGGACGGCCGCCTGCGCACGCTCCAGCAGGCGGGCGTGACGATCGTCCTGGTCGAGCACGTCATGGAGCTCGTCATGGGCGTGACCGACCGCATCGCGGTGCTCAACTTCGGGCGCAAGATCGCCGAAGGCCTGCCGGCCGCGATCCGCGAGGACGAAGCGGTCCAGCAGGCCTACCTCGGCGGCAACGTGGGGACGATGCATGCTTGAGATAGACGGCATCGCCGCCTCCTACGGCAACATCCAGGCCCTGCGCGGGGTCACGCTCTCGGTGGAGGAAGGCGGGATCACCTGCCTGCTGGGCCCCAACGGCGCCGGCAAGACGACGTTGATGATGACCATCGCCGGCATCCTGAAGCCCAGGCGCGGCACCATCAGCTTCCTCGACCGGAACATCACCGGCATGAGGCCGAGCGGGGTCGTGCGGCGGGGCATCGCGCTGGTTCCGGAGAACCGGCTCGTCTTTCCCCACATGAACGTGCACGAGAATCTCATCGCCGGCGCCTATCTCCGTCTCGGCAAGAGCAAGGCGCAGGTGCGGCAGGACGTGGACCACGTCTTCGCCCGCTTTCCCAGGCTGCAGGAGCGGACGAAGCAGCTCGCGGGCACGCTTTCCGGCGGCGAGCAGCAGATGCTGGCCGTCGCCCGCGCCCTGATGGCGCGGCCCAGGCTGTTGATGATGGACGAGCCCTCGCTCGGTCTGGCGCCTCTCGTCGTCGAGGAGATTTTCCGCATCATCAGGGACCTGCACGCGGACGGCACCACCATCTTTCTGGTCGAGCAGAACGCGCACATGGCGCTGCAAGTCGCCCACCACTTCTATCTCCTGGAGCAGGGGCAGGTGTCCTTCAGCGGAAAGCCCGGGCAGCTCTCCGAGCACGAGGTGATCCAGCGCGCCTACCTGGGGAAGCAGCAGGGGCGCGATCAATCCGCGACGGACCGCGACCAGCCCGACGGGACGATGCTCCGGAGCGGTTGAGGCCGGTGACCGGACCTCCGACAGAGGCGCGGGGAGAGGCCGGTGGTTGATTTCGTCCAGAACTGCCTCGACGGCATCATGCTGGGCTCGTCCTATGCGCTGCTCGCCATAGGCTTCACCCTGATCTTCGGCGTCATGCGCCGGCTCAACCTCTCCTACGGGCCGTCGATCATGGTCGGCGCGTTCGTCGGCACGCTGGTCTACCTCGAGTTCAAGGCCAACGCCCTTGCCATCGCCGCAGCCACCGTGGTGGGTGCGGTGATCGTCGGGATCTATGTCGAGCGCCTGTGCTTCCGCGCCATTCGCCGCGGCGCGGCGGTGGCGTCGATGGTCTCGAGCTTCGTCATATGGATGCAGCTCGAAGAGATCGTGACGGTGGTGTTTCCCGACCGCACCTATCCCTTCCCGCCGCTGGTGAGCGCCGCTCCGGTCGAGCTCGGCCCCTTCTTCTTCAAGGTCGAGAACCTCGTGATGTTCGCCTGCGCGGCCGCCATGACCGTCTGGCTGCACTGGCTGCTGCAGTACACGCGATTCGGGCTGGCGCTCCGTGCCGTATCCGAGAACCCGCGCGCGGCGCTCTTCATGGGCATCAACGTCGGCGCGGTCATGTTCCTCGCCTTCGTCATCGCGTCCGCCTTCGGCGGCGTTGCCGCCTATCTCATCGTCAGCGCCGACGGCCAGATCACGCCGCTCTTCGGCCTCTGGGCCACCTTCAAGGGGCTGATCGCCATGATGCTGGGCGGCATGGGCTCGATCCCCGGCGCGATCCTCGGCGGGCTGCTGCTGGGTGTCGTCGAGGCCCAGAGCATCTGGTACCTGGGCACCGAGTACCGCGATCTCTCCGCCTATTTCCTGCTCTTCCTCTTCCTGGTCTTCCGGCCCGGCGGCCTCATGGGCCAGCTCGCCGTCGAGCGCGAGCAGGCGGCGATGCGGCGGGTCTGAGCGATGGACGACATCTATCTCGTCACCGTCGTCTCCAACATCGGCATGATCTCGTTCATCGCGCTCTCGGCCTATCTGCTGCTCGTGGTCGGCGAGATCTCGTTCGGTCAGCAGGCCTTCTTCGCCGTCAGCGCCTACGGCTCCGGCATCGCGACGGCGATGTGGGGCTGGCCGATCTGGCTCGGCCTCCTGTGGGGCGCGCTGCTGGCCGGCGCGGCGGCGCTGGTGGTGGCGATCCCGACGGTGCGGCTGCGCGGCCTCTACTTCTCCGTCGCAACGCTGGCCTTCGCCGAGATGGTGCGGCTGATCTTCGAGATCTTCACCTATCAGGTCGAGATCGACGGCGAGCTGGTCGGCCCCGACGGCTCTGACGGCTTTCGCGACATCCGCGCCATCTACGACAGCAACGTCTCGGCCTTCGAGTACATGCTGATCATCTACGGGCTGCTGGCGGTGGTGCTCATCGGCTTTCTCATCCTCGAGCGCTCGCGGCTCGGCGCCATCTTCCGCATGATCGGCGAGGACCCCATGCTGACCGAGATGCAGGGGCTGAACGTCACCGTATACAAGATTCTGGCCGTGGTCATGGCCGGTGTCGTCGCCGGGATCGGCGGCGCGCTCTACGCTCACCTCGCGACCTACGTCGAGCCCAAGATCTTCAACGTGATGCTGGGGGTGCACGCGCTCGCCTACGGCCTGATCGGCGGGCTGGGCACGGCCTTCGGGCCCTTGATCGGCGTCGCCATCGACATCGGTCTGCTGGAATCGATCCGCGCGATCTCGGGCTACCGCATGATCGTCTTCGGCGGCCTGGTCGCCCTGCTGCTCATCGTGCGCCCGCGCGGGCTGCTGGACGAAGCCGCCGTGCACTGGCTGCGCGGGCGCTGGCGGGAGCTGAGGCGTGCTACGCATTGAGGGCCTGAGCCGGTCCTTCGGCGGCGTCGCCGCCCTGGAGGCGCTCGATCTCGCGGTCGCCGACGGCGAGGTGGTCGGCCTCATCGGCCCCAACGGCTCGGGCAAGACGACGCTCTTCAACGTGATTACCGGCGTCCATGCCGCGGACTCGGGCCGCATCGTCCTGCGCGACCGGGACATCACCCGCAGCACGCCGGCCGGGATCGTCCGCCTCGGGATCGCGCGAACCTTCCAGAACCTGCGCATCTATCAGCGCATGAGCGTGCGCGAGAACGTCTGGGTGGCGCAGCACAGCCTGCCGGGCGTAGGGCTCCTGTCGGGCAGTTCCGCGGCCGAGCGCGCACGCAGGGCCGAGGTCGACCGGCTGCTCGAGGCCGTGGGCCTCGCGGACCGGCGGGAGGTGCTGGCGGGCAGCCTGCCGCTCCCCGATCAGCGCCGGCTCGAGCTGGCCCGGGCGCTCGTGCGCTCTCCGGCGCTGCTGCTGCTCGACGAGCCGGCGGGCGGCATGACGCCGACGGAGACCGCGGAGATGGCCGCGCTGATCCGCGACTTCGCGGTGCCGGGGCGCACCTGCATCGTCATCGAGCACAAGCTCGACCTGATTTCGGAGACCTGCGGGCGCCTCTGCGTCCTCAATTTCGGCCGCAAGATTGCGGACGGCGCACCGGGCGAGGTGCTGCAGCAGGCGGACGTGCTCGAGGCCTATCTCGGCGGGGATGCCCCGGATGCTTGAGATCCGCGACCTGCACGTCAGCTACGGCAAGGTGCGCGCCGTCCAGGGCGTGTCTCTGGAGGTGGGGGAGGGCGAGATCGTCACCCTGATCGGGGCCAACGGTGCGGGCAAGAGCTCGACGATGCACGCGGTGTGCGGCATCGAGCAGCCGTCCGGCGGGCAGATTCGCTTTCTCGGCCAGGCGATCGCCCGCATGCCGCCGCACCGGATCATGCGCCGCGGCATCGTGCAGGTGCCGGAGGGCCGCCTGATCTTCGGCGGGCTGACCGTCGCGCAGAACCTGCTGCTCGGCGCCCACAATGTGGGAGGGCGCGCAAGGACCGAGGCCGATATCCAGCGCGTGCTCGAGCTCTTCCCGATGCTGCGCGACCGACTCGACAAGCCGGGCGCGGCGCTGAGCGGCGGCCAGGCTCAATTGCTGGCGCTGGCGCGCGGGCTGATGGCCCGGCCGAAGCTCCTGATACTCGACGAGCCTTCCCTCGGCCTCGCGCCCATCGCCGCGCGGGACGTCTTCGCCCTGATCCCCAGGCTGAGGGATGCGGGCGTGACGATCCTGCTGGTCGAGCAGAACGTGCGCCAGGCGCTCGCGATCGCGGACAGGGGCTACGTGCTCGAAAGCGGGCGAATCATTCTGGACGGCGGGGCGGCGGAGCTTGCCGAGCACGAGCTGCTGGTGAGCGCCTATCTGGGTCTGCAACGAGGAGAGTGAGAGATGCGTATCGTGACAACGGCGCTTGCGCTGGCGGCCATGCTCGCAGCCGGCGGCGGCGCCCTGGCGGGCGAGCGCGTGGCGGCCGACGTGAGCTGCACGGCGACGGCGGAGAGACTGACCTACGACTGCACGATCATGCTCGAGGGCAGGAAGAGCGGCGCGCCGGTGGAAGGCGCCGAGGTGGTCGTCAAGGCCGACATGCCCTCCATGCCCCTGGCCCACAACGTGCGACCCGTGAAGGCGGCGCCCGGCTCGATGCCCGGCCATTACAGCGCCACGCTGGAGCTCGAGATGGTGGGCGAGTGGGCGCTCACCCTCGACGTCAGCGGCCCGACCCGGGACCGCGTCGTCAGGAAGCTGCGCTTCGGCGGTACGGCGGAAGACACCGGACACGAGCACGGCGAGATGAAGGACCACGGCGGCGACATGGACCACGGCGCGATGGAGATGGAGAAATCCCACTAGCCGGCCGATGGTGCGGGAAGCCTCTAACCTTCTGATTCAGAGAGAGAGGTTTCCCGAGGCACCGCATGATGTGCAACCGCGAGCCGATGCACCCTCACGCGTGGGTGTGCACGGACCGCGTGCGTGCCGGCGGCTACGCGGCCTGCTTCTCCTTCAGGCCGTTCTCCTCGATCCAGCGGGTGGTGTCGTCGAGGGCGGCGGAAAAGCGGCGCATCATCTCGTCCACCTCGCCCTCGCTCATCACCAGCGGGGGCGCGAAGGCGAGGCTGTCGCCGGAAAGCGCGCTCCTGATGATGAGGCCGTGCTCGCGGGCACGGTCCACCATGAAGGTCTTGACGCCGAGCGAAGGCTCGAAGGAGCGCCGGGTCTCCTTGTCCGCCACCAGCTCGATCGCGCCCATCATGCCGACGCCCCGCGTCGTGCCCACCAGCGGGTGGTCGGCGAAGCCGCGGATGCGCTCCTGCAGATGCGCGCCGACGCGCTTCACGTTGCCGAGCACGTCGCGCTCCTCCATCAGCTCCTGGCAGCGCAGCGCCACCGCGACCGCCACGGGGTGGCCGGTGGTGGTGAAGGCATGGGCGAAGAAGCCGAGCTTGCGGCTCTCGGCCAGCATCGCGTCGTAGAGCTTCTGGTTGATCATCACCGCCGAGATCGGCTGGTAGGCGCTGGCAAGCCCCTTGGCAAGCGAGAGGCCGTCGGGCCGGATGTTGAAGGTCTCCGACCCCAGCCAGCAGCCGGTCCGGCCGGAGCCGGTGATGACCTCGTCGGCGAAGAACAGGATCTCGTACCTGTCGAGGACGGCCTGCACCTTCTCGAAGTAGGTCCTGGGCGGGACGATGCAGCCGCCCCCGCCCATCACCGGCTCGGCGAAGAAGGCCGCGACCGTCTCCGGCCCCTCGCGCACGATCAGCTCTTCGAGATTGCCGGCGAGGCGCGAGGCGTAGTCCTCCTCGCTCTCGCCCGGCTCGCCGTAGCGGTAGAAGTGCGGGCAGTCGGTCTTGAGGAAGCGCTCGCTCACCGGCAGGTCGAAGTCCGTGTGCATCTGCGGGATGCCGGTGACGCTGGCGGCGCCGCAGGTCACCCCGTGGAAGCCCATGAAGCGGGAGATGATCTTCTTCTTCTCCGGCTTGCCGATGGCGTTGTGGTAGTACCAGGCGAGCTTGACCAGCGTGTCGTTGGCCTCGGAGCCCGAGTTGGCGAAGAAGACCCGCGCCATCGGCACGTGCGTGGACCCCTTGAGCCGCTCGGCGAGACGGCCCATGGGCTCCGTCGTCTTGTCGATCAGCGTGTGGTAGTAGGGCAGGGCGCGGAACTGCTCGATCGCGGCGTCCACCAGCTCGCTCTCGCTGAAGCCGAAGTTGGCGCACCACATGCCGGCGACGCCCTCGATGTAGTCGCGGCCCTCCTCGTCGATGATCGAGACCCCGTCGCCGCGAGTGACGACCATCGGCGGCGTCCTCTCCAGCGTGTCGAGGTTGGCGTAGCCGTGGGCGACGTGGGCCACGTTGCGCGCGCCGAGGGAGTTGGGCTTGCTGGCAGGCGCGGCCATGTCTGCGCCGGTGGTCTCAGGGCTGCTTGCGTCGTCCATCACGGGCCGTCTCCGTCGTCTGGGGCCGCCGCCGGGAATGCACGCGCGGCGGCGCGCATACTAGCAGTTTGAACGGTCTGGCAAACGGGGCGCGCCGGGCCGCAGGCCCGGACGGCGCGCCGAAGGCGCGTAAGCGTCGCGCGTCCACGCGCGCGGAGCGAGCGCGTCGCGCGTCCACGCGCGCGGGAGCGCGCGACGCGCCTGAGGGATACGAATAAAGCGGCTCACGGCCGCGTCACGTTCCAGGTCGCGTCGATCCTGGTGCCGGCGCGGGAGAAGATCACCGTCACCGGGCAGCGCCTCTCCAGGTCGGCGCGCAGCCGCGCGATCTCGTCGTCGGAGGCGGACGTGGTGACGTTCATGGTGAGCGCGATCTCGGGGAAGGGCACGGTCGCCGGCCGCGTGTCGCGCACGCCGGTGGTGTCGAAGGCGGCGTCGAGCGACATGGAGAGCTCGTCGAGCGCGATGCCCATCTCGTCGGCGATCAGGTGCGCGATCACGTTGAGGCAGGCCAGGTAGGAGGAGAGCATGGTCTCCAGCGGCGTGGCGGCGCTGTCGCTCCCGCCGCGAATCTCCGGCTCGTCGATGACCACCCTGTGGTTGCGGGCGCGGGCCTCGAGGCGGCAGTGGCTGGTGGCGGCCGCCTCGATCTCGAAGTGGTGGATGGCCGGCAGATCGAAGGTCACGGTGTCCTCCCGCTGGTCTCTGGCTTGGCTGAACGGCGGGGCGAGTCAACACGCGGCGTCCGCCCGGCACAAGCGCCGTGCCGGGCGGACGCCGGCGCGAATCCGGTTTACGGCGCCCGGCGCAGCCGATAGACCGGGCCGATGATCGTTCGCCGCACGACCCTGCTCGCGCTGGCCCTCGGGGCCCTGCTCGCGGTCGTGGCCTCCGCTCCCTCCGGCACGGCCGCAGGCGGCGCGCTCGAGCCGCTCACCATCGAGACCGGCGCGGGCGCGCACGCCATCGAGGTCGAGGTCGCGCGCACCGCGGAGGAGCGCCGCGTCGGCCTCATGCACCGCACCGGGCTCGCGCCTGATCGTGGCATGCTCTTCGACTTCGGCGCGGTGCGGCCGGTGACGATGTGGATGAAGAACACGCTGATCCCGCTGGACATGTTCTTCGCCGATTCCGGCGGGCGCATCGTTACCGTCGCGGAGCACACCACGCCGCTCTCGGAGAAGCGCATCCCTTCCGGCCGGCCGGTGCGCTTCGTGCTGGAGATGGCGGGCGGCAGCGCGGCGCGCCTCGGCATCGGGCCGGGCGACCGCCTGCGCCACGCGCTGATCGACGGGCCATGACCGAGCCCCGGCTCAAGACCGGGGTGCTGGTGCAGGCGGGGTTCCGCTACTGCCAGCAGGCGCTGGTGTCCGCCGTGCTCAGGCGGCGCGGCGACGAGGACGCGGGCGCGCTCCTGGTCAAGGTGAGCCGGCTGGACGGCACCGCCGCGGTCTTCGCCCGCATCACGTCGCCCGAGGGCGGCCTCGCCTGGCGCCGCGCCACCGGCGAGGGCTGGATACCCGAGGACGAAGCCGAGGCGCGGCTGGTCCGGGAGGTCGACTTCGACCCGGACGTCTGGATCGTCGAGGTCGAGGACCCCGAGGGCCGCAACCCCTTCGCCGAGCTGACCGACTGAGCCTCCCCCACCTCACCCCGGCCCTCTCCT
>JAJDXK010000137.1:0-20000 GCA_022823305.1 Alphaproteobacteria bacterium | reverse complement strand
GCGCGGGGCGTGGACCCTGGAGACCGCGCCGCCCGGCGAGAAGAGCCCGAGATCGACGCCGCTGAAGTCGAACTCCGCAAGGTCGTGCACCTTCAGCGTCACGTCCTCGCCGAAGGAGACCTCCTTGCCGACAGAGTTGCGCGAGGCGAGCGCGAAGACCTCGTCGACGGGGAAGTCCCGCTCCGCCAGCACGGCGAGCAGCTGGCGCCCGACGTTGCCGGTGGCGCCCGCGACGGCGACACGATAGCCCATGGGTTCTCTCCCCCTTGCGCGCTCAGGCCGCGCGCCGCTCGAGCGCGCCGAGGACGGCATCGCCCACGGCCCCGGTCGAGGCCTGCGTCATCCCGTCCTGCATGATGTCGGCGGTGCGCAGGCCTGTGGCCAGCGCGTCCTGCACGGCGCCTTCGATGAGGTCCGCATCGTCGGCGGCATCGAACGAGTAGCGCAGCATCATGGTGAAGCTGAGCAGCGCCGCGAGCGGATTGGCGAGGCCCTGGCCGGCGATGTCGGGCGCGGATCCATGCACCGGCTCGTAGAGCGCCTTGCGACGCCCGCCCTCGTCGAGCGAGCCGAGGGAGGCCGACGGCAGCATGCCGAGCGAGCCGGTCAGCATCGCCGCGCAGTCGCTCAGCAGGTCGCCGAAGAGGTTGCCGGTCACGATCACGTCGAACTGCTTCGGCTGGCGCACGAGCTGCATGGCGCAATTGTCCGCATACATGTGCTGCAGTTCGACGTCGGCGTAGTCTGCCGCGTGCAGCGCGGTCACCTCGTCGCGCCAGAACTTGCCGGATTCCATCACGTTGGCCTTCTCGACCGAGTGCACCCGGTTGCTGCGCCGGCGCGCGAGCTCGAACGCGACCCGGCAGACCCGCTCGATCTCGGGCGTGCTGTAGACCTCGGTGTCGAAGCCCCGCCGGGTGCCGTCCGCCAGCGTCTCCACCCCGCGCGGCTCGCCGAAGTAGATGCCGCCGGTGAGCTCGCGCACGATCATCAGGTCGAGGCCGCGCACCACCTCGTCCTTGAGCGTGGACGCGTCTACCAGCGGGTCGAAGACCAGCGCAGGCCGCAGGTTGGCGTAGAGGTCCATCTCCTTGCGCAAGCGCAGGATGCCCATCTCGGGCCTCGCCTCGCGCGCCACGTCGTCCCACTGCGGCCCGCCGACCGCGCCGAAGAGCACGGCGTCGGCCGCGACCGCGTCCGCGAGCGTCTCGTCGGTGAGCGGCGTGCCGTGCGCCTCGTAGCTGGCGCCGCCGACGAGGCCGCGCGCCACGTCGAAGGAGAACGAGCGCCGCGCCGCGAGCCACTCCATGACCCGCTCGACCTCGTGCATGACCTCGGGCCCGATGCCGTCGCCGGCCAGGATCAGAACCCGCTTGTTGCTGCTCATCGCGCCCTCCGCGCCGCATGCGGCGGCGCGGCGTTCCCTATCGGGTCAGGCGCGGCCGGTCAAGCCGAGACTCCGGTGCCAGACGACGCCCGGCCGAGCGGGCACGGAATCGGCCCTTCGGGCGCGACGATGACGCGGCAGGGGGACCGCCGGCGCCCGGCGGAGACGCGCCCCCTCGGGGCGCGGGGGCCGAGAGCTACTTGTACTCGACCAGCACTTCCCGATAGGGCGTGGTGCCGACGTTCTTCGCCTTGTGACGGGCGGGGACGCGCACCCCCTTGCCCGGCTCCGACAGGACCTCGATCTCGTTGCCGTCCACCAGCAGCGAGAAGACGCCGCCGGTCGGGATGTCGATCGTGCCCACGTCGTTGCCGTGCTCGTCGGTCACCTGGAGGGGCGCGCCCGAGATCGCGTACCACATGTAGCTGCGCTCATGCGTGTGCATGGGCGTTTCCTCGCCCGGTGCGAGCTCGAAGTTCCAGACGGCCACCTTGTCGTTCTCGAAGACCTTCTCGGTTCCCACACCGGCCATTGCAGGATCCTCCGATTGCGTTCGTTCCGATTTTTTGGACCACGGGGGCTTTCGCCGGTCAAGCGAGAGCCCGTCGGTTCCCCTCGGGCGCCGTGGGCTCGCGCTATTCCGCCGCGGCCTGCTGCTCCTGCTCCTCGCCCTGCTGCAGCGCAAAGATCGAGGTGTAGCCGCCCGACCAGTCCGGCGGCAGGAGGCAGGGCCTCGGGTCGAAGTGGATCCAGCGCGGGCGCACGCCCCGCACCAGCTCGCCGTTGTGGCGCGAGGGATAGTTGTAGGCCGTCACCGGGAGCGCGTCGGCGGACGAGAAGGCGTTGAGCAGCAGCGGGCGCGAGCGCGCCGGGTTGGTGTTGGGCTTGGAGCCGTGGATCATGCGGCAGTGGTGCACCGTCACCGAGCCGGCCGGGCCCTGCAGGTAGACCGCCTTCTCCACCGGTACCCGCGCGAGGTCCTCGTCGGCGATGGCGCCGGCCCAGCAGTCGTTCCCGTCGTAGAGGTCGAAGAGCTCGCCCTCGTGCGCGCCCGGGATCACGCCCATGGGGCCCATGCTCTCGTCCACGTCCTCCAGATAGACGCCGATGGTGAGCACGCTGTAGTTGGTGTGCGGCCAGTACTGGATGTCCTGGTGCCACTTCACCTCCTCGCCGCCGCCCGCCCATTTGAAGTTGAGCTTGGAGTGGTGGAACATCACGTCCGCGCCGAGCAGGTCCTCGGCCAAGTCGGTGATGCAGGACTCGCTCGCGAAGCGCCAGTAGTCGGGGTGCTGCTCCACCGGCTGGTTCAGACGCCTGAGCCGGGGCGCCGCGGCACTGTGGTCGGGCTCCAGGTCGAACCTGTCGTCCGATGCGGTCCGGCTCCGGCTCTCCTCGATGAACGTCTCGCTCAGGCTCCTGAGCGCCGCGAGCCGGTCCTCGGGCACGAAGCGCTCCAGCAGGAGGTAGCCGTCGCGGAAGTAGGCCTCGCGCTGATCCTTGGTCAGCACCCTGGGTGGATGGGCAAGCACCTGCTCGGGGGTCATGGCGGCGCCTTTCGTGCCGGTGAGCGGCTGCGCCATGGTGTCACGAGCCGCTGCTCCCCGCCATATCCCGGACAAATTAAAGTTGTTTCGGCTGCGGTCCACCCACATACGATGGGCGGAGCGGCGGTGCATCCGCAGAAGGAGGGAGCAAGGCATGGTGACGGTACTGCAGACGGACTTCGCCTGGCCCGACGTGAGCATCGAGCGCACGGTGATCGAGGGCGCTGGCCACAGGCTGGTCACGGGTCCCTCCGAGCCGAGCCCGGCGGCGGCGGTGGAGGCCCTCGTCGCCGAGCACGACCCCGTCGCCATCCTCACCTGCTGGGCCCAGGTCTCGGCCGAGGCGATCCGCCGTCCCACCACGCTCAAGGTCGTGCAGCGGCTGGGGGTGGGGCTCGACAATATCGCGGTCGACGCGGCGACCGCGCGCGGCGCCTGGGTCACCAACGTGCCCGACTACTGCGTGGAAGAAGTCTCGGACCACGCGGTGGCCATGGCCTACGGCTGGCTGCGCGGCGTCGTGCACTTCGACCGCGCCGTGAAGGGCGGCCAGTGGGAGCCCGCCGGCGCCCGGCTCAGGCGCGGCGCCATACTCACCGCCGGCATCCTCGGGATCGGGCGGATCGGACGTGCGACCGCCCGCAAGCTCGCGGCCCTCGGCATGACCGTGCTCGGCCACGACATCTCGGCATGGCCGGAGTCCGTGCCGGCGCGCACGGTCGGGCTCGAGGAGCTCGCCGCGCAGTCCGACATCATCGTCGTCCACCTGCCGCTGACCGACGAGACGCACCACCTCGTGGACGCTGCCTTCCTCGCCGGCGTCAAGCCGGGCGCATTCCTCATCAACGTGAGCCGCGGCCCGGTGGTGGACAGCGACGCGCTGGTCGCGGCGCTGGAGGCCGGCCGGCTCGCCGGCGCCGGGCTCGACGTGGTGGAAGGCGAGCCGAGCCCGCCCGCAGCGCTGGTGGCGCGTGCGGACGTGATCGCGACGCCGCACGTCGCGTTCTCCTCCGACGCCTCGCTCGCGGAACTGCGGCAGCGCGGCGCCGAGGAGGTGGTGCGCGTGCTCGCGGGCGGCGCGCCCGAGAACCCGTGCAACCGCATCGCCTGACCATTCAGGGAAGAAGCCGATGACCGCACCCGAACCGGCCGTCGTCGACCAGGCCGACCTCGCGTGGCAGGGCGGGAGCGATTCCGGCCTCGCCGTCGGGCGGGGGATTCGCTGGAAGCTGCTGATCGACGGCGAACGCCTGGCCTCGACGGAGATCGTCACCGGCATCGCGGAGATCATGCCGGGCGCGAAGCTCGAGCATCACCACCACGAGCCGGCCGAGACCTATTACATCGTCAGCGGCCAGGGCCGGGTGGAGATCGAGGGCCGGACGACCGCCGTGGGTCCCGGCTGCGCGGTCTACATCCCGCCGGACGCGCGGCATGCCTTCCACTGCACCGGGGCGGAGCCGCTGGTCTTCGTGTTCTCCTTCCCGCGCGACCGCTTCGACCAGATCGTCTACCACTTCGACCGCGAGGACCGCGCGCGGCCGCAGGCTTGATTCGCCCCGCCCAAAGCGGTCGCCATGCGCCAGCGAACGGGGCCTCGCACCGGGTGGACGCGGGGCGGCGCGGTTGCGACCAGCGACGATTGCAGGGAGAGGAACCGATGACCCAGCGCAAGGGCAAGCACAGCAAGCATCTCTAATACCCGCTCACGCGGCGGCACTTCATCAAGGGTGCGGCGGCCGGTGCGGTGATCGCCGGCGCGCCGACGGTCCTGCAGGGGCTCACGCGCCGGGCCGAGGCGCAGGAGAAGGGCGTGATCCGCATGCTCTTCACGGCGTCCACCATGACCCCGGGCGACTGGAGCCGCTCCGAGGCGGACACCGGGCTGAAGATGGAAGACACCGTGATCAAGGACGACCCCGGCATCTTCCTCACCGAGGTGGAGGTCAACGACGCGGGCGACCGCTTCGACCTGATCTCGACGCTTTCCGGCGTGGAGCAGAGCCTGATCGACGGCGGCTACATCATCCAGGCCGAGACCGGCGCGATGCCCAACTGGGGCGGGATGCCGGACAGCATCAAGGGGATTCCCTACCTGGTGCGCGACCTGAGCCCGGACGGCGGCAAGGTGTGGGGCGTGCCGCTCGCCATGAACGCCGACAGCTTCGGCTACCTGCCGGCGAAGCTGAACGAGCCGCGCCCGCCGGAGGAGGCCTCCTGGTCGCTCGTCTTCGACAGCGAGAAGACCATGGGCCGGTCGTCCACCGGCGACAACTACATCTACCTGTGGGAGGCGCTGGCCTACCTCAAGAACGTCGGCAAGCTCGAGGAGGTCTACACCGCCCTCGAATGGTTCCTGAGCGGGGGCTACGCGTCCACCATCACGCCGCTGCGGGGCTATCTCAACGGCCGCCCCGACCTTGCTACCGAGTATGCCGAGCGCAACGGCATGGCCGACATCTCGACCGACATGGACGCGGCGCAGGAGAAGTTGAAGCTCAAGTTCGCCAAGGAAGACTTCTGGTTCAGCGCAGTGCCCGCGCACCTGCAGGAGATGCAGGCGCAGATGGACCGCGTGCTCAACGCGTAACCTTCGGCGCAGGTCAGGGCCGGGTCTGCCCTGCCGGGTCGTCCGGCGGGGCGGGCCCCGCCCCGTTCCGCCAGGCTTCGATGGCCGCCGCGCTCAGCGTCAACGAGGACTTCAAGCGCCGCCTGCTGCCGCGTCTGCCGGCAGGCGTCTGGTCGCTCTCGGGCTTCAGCGTCGTCTGGTTCGGCGGCATCGTCATCCCGCTGCTCGCGATCATCCTGGTCTCGTTCTTCCAGGGCCGCGGGATCAGGATCAACATCGACCCCACCTTCCTGCAGTACGAGCGCTTCTTCTCCTATGGCGGCGACGACCTGCTCGCGCGCTCGGTGCGTATCGCGGCGACGATCACCGTCATCGAGCTGCTGATCGCGTTTCCCTTCGCGCTCTGGCTGGCCAAGGGCTGCAAGAACAACACGGTGCGGCTGCTCACCTTCACCGCGCTCACCGTGCCCTTCTTCCTGAGCCCGGCGGCGCGCGTCATCGTCTGGCGCTCGGTCTTCGGCATCAACGGCGTGGTCAACCAGGCGCTGCTCGGGATTGGTCTGGTGGACGAGCCCGTGACCTGGCTGATCTTCTCCGAATTCGCGGTGCATTTCGGTTTTCTCGGTTTCTTCTTCCCCACCATGGTTTGGCCTATCTTTCTCTCCATCAGTTTGATCGATAACGATTTTCTCGAAGCCAGCAACGACCTTGGCGCGCACCGCTTCAGGACGCTCGTGCATATCATCTTCCCGCTGGCGCTGCCGGGCGTGGTCGCGGGCTTCGTCTTCACCTTCATCCCCATGCTGGGCGACACGGTGGTGGCGCAACACATGGGCGGCAACAACGTGCTGATGTTGAGCGCCCAGGTGCAGAGTCTGATCGGAGTCTCGAACTTCTTGGTGGCCGCGGCGCTTGCCGCGGTCGTGCTCGGCATCATGCTGGCCTTCCAGGTCCTGCTCTGGGCCGCGCTCCGGCCCGTGGGCGGGCTCAACGAAGTGTTCGCGAACCTCCGCCGATGACGATGACCGCGCCCACCGAAACCATCACCTACGCACGGGTGCGCCCGCCCTTCTGGCGCAGGGTCGTGGACGGCCTGCCGCAGGGCACCGGGCTCTTCTTCGGCTACGGCGTGCTGTTCATCCTGTACCTGCCCATCGTCTGGCTGATGATCCTCTCGATCAGCGGCGAGCCACTGACCGGCATCCCCGGCGACTGGACGCTCACCTGGTACGAGGACGTGATCTACGCCGACATCGCCCAGCGCGACGGCGAGGCCTATGGCAGCAACTTCCGGGTCGGCGATCCTCTGCTGCTCTCGATCGGGCTTGCCTTCGCCACCTCGGCGGCCTGCGTGATCGGCGCGCTCATCGTGGGACCGGTGCTGCCCCGGGTGAAGCGGCGCGGGCGGATCGTGCAGGAAGGGCCGCCCACCGACCTCTTCGACCGGCCTGCCACGCGCTTCGTCGCGGACTTCATGGGGGTCAAGAACCTGCTGGAAGGCATCATCGAGGACGTGCGGAAGGGCGGCGCCAGCGTGCGCATCGGCTCCCACCTGATCCGCGGGTAGTGGAGCGGGCCGGGCCGAGGCGGGGACGCGGGCCTGCGTCGCGGTGCGGGCGCCGAGGCCAAGGGCGACTGATCAGGCTTGCGCCGCGGCCAGCGCCTCGATCTCGATCAGCCAGCGCTCGTCGGCGAGGCCGGCGACGATCAGCAGCGTCGACGCCGCCTGGTGGCCCTTGAGGTGGCGGTCCCTGATTTCGCGATAGGCGCCGAGGTGGGCACGGTCCACCAGCAGCGCGCGGACGATCACCAAGTTCTCCATGGTCATGTCGGCGGCATCCAGCAGGGCGGCGATGTTGCGCCAGACCTGCTCGCTCTGGGCCTCGAAGCCGTCTGCCAGCGTCCCGTCCGGGGCGGCGCCCACCTGGCCCGAGATCTGGAGCCAGCGCGTGGCCGGCCCCACCTCCGCCGCCTGGCTGTAGAACGAGGCCGGCGCCACGACGGTCTCCGGATTGTGCAGCGTGATCATCGTCCCTCTCCCTGTTGGGCGGCCCGTGCGCGGCCGGCCCGCTCAAACCATGGCGATCGCGTAGATCTCGTGCAGGTAGCCTTCGAGGTAGAGGCCGGTGCAGCCGATCGGGGTCCAGGCCGGCCCCCGGCCCTCCTTGAAGAGCTCGCTTCCCACGCCCATCACCGTCTCCCACGCACGCGGGTCCTTGTGGAAGGAGACGATCTCGACGATGTCGTCGAGGCTGGCGCCGTGCTTCTCCAGCACGCCCCGGATCTGGCTGAAGCAGTACTGCGCCTGTGAGGCGACATCGCCGCGCGCGACGATGTTCTGCTCCCCGTCGGAGGCGACCTGGCCGGAGATGCCGATGAGCCGTCCGTGCGCCTTGCGGGAGGCGCCCGAGATGCGCTGGCCGTCCCAGTGCACGCTCGGCAGGTTGTGCGCGACGCGGGGGCCCGTGCTGAAGTCCGCGATGGCGCGGTAGCAGCCGACCTGACCCATCCGGTGGAGCCCGGTCATGCCGATCGCGGTATAGGACGTGGCCTCGCCGACAGCGATGCCGGCCACGGTCTCGTTGCACCAGGTGTCCACCGCCGCGTCCATGCCGCGCGCGTCGTGGTTGAAGCAGATCATGTCGACGATGTCGTCGAGGGAGCCGCCGGCGGCCTGCATCACGTCCTTGAGCCGGTCGTAGCAGAAGCGCGCCTGCGCGAAGTGATCGGCCGGCGCCACCACCGCGCCCCCGTCGTCGGCGGCGACGATGCCGCTGGTGAACAGGTAGTCGCCCTTGCGGCAGGCGGCCGAGGCCGGCAGGTCCTTCATCCAGCCGAAGCCGGCGGGCGTCACGCCCTCCTTCTCGCCGGGGCCGACGTGGGCGATCACCCGCACGACCACCTCGAGCCCGGGATCGTGGGCGCCCACCATGCCGAGCGCGGTCCAGGCCGGATAGGGCGCCGCGAACACCTCGCGGCCCACCGCGAAGGCTGCATCGATGGTGCGCGGGTCCTTGTGGAAGCTCATCACGTCGAGCACGTCGTCCATGCCGGCGCCGGCCGCCTCCAGCACGGCGCGCGTCCGGGCGAAGGCGTTCCGCGTCTGCGCCTCCACGTCGCCTGCGTCCCTCACCTTGCCGTCGTCACTCACGCTCCCCTGGCCGGAGAGGAAGAGCAGGTCGCCGGCGCGCACCGCCGCCGAGGCCGGGCGGCCGGCCATCCAGGCTTCGCTCGCGGGCGTGAGACAGGTGCGATCGTCGGCCATTGTTTCCTCCTCTCGGCGGTCGCTAGCATCGGACGACCGGCAGGTCGATGAACGAGGGGCGGGCGCCGTCGTGGAACACGGTCTGGTGCGCGGGCTGGAGGTCGAAGGCGTGCTCGGCCCCGATCGGCCCGCCGGTGTTGGGGTTGCGGTCGAAGGCGGGGTAGTTGCTGGACGACACCTCGACCCGGATGCGGTGGCCGGGCCGGAAGAGGTGGCAGATCACCCCGACGTCGACGTCGAAGTCGTAGACGCGGTGGGGTTCCAGCAGCACCTCTCGCTCCCGGCTTTCGCGAAAGCGGCCGCGGATCACGCCCTCGAACAGGTTGATCGAGCGGCCGTCGGGCTCCACGTCGCAGAGCTTCACCGTGAAGTCGGTATCGGTGGCGCTGGTCGCGGCGCTGAGCCGCGCCGTGACGAAGCCGGCGGCGAAGAGCGCCTCCTCCAGCGGGGCCGAGGTGTAGACCAGCACGTCGTTGCGGTGCTCGACCGGGCGCTGGTCCATCGGCCCCATGGGCGCGGTCTGCGGCAGACAGCAGGAGTGGCCGCCCAGGCTCGGCACCGGGTCGAAGGGGTGGTAGACGAAGAAGTCCGGCGCCTCGTCGCCCGGCGCCTCGCGGTCGAGGGTCCCGTCACCGCTCAGCGAGTTGGCGCGCCCTGCGCTGTGCAGGTACCAGCGCTCCGTGCCCGTACCCGCCAGCGGCCAGGCCTCGGCGTCGTGCCAGCGGTTCTCGCCGGTGACGAAGAGGCGCACGGGCGGCAGCGCCTCCAGCGCGGCGCGGTCGTCCTTGAGCCAGGCGTCGAACCAGGCGCGCTCCCAGACGCTGACGGCGTTCTTCGCGTCCTCGCCGAAGTCGATGGCGCCCACCTGCTGCGTCCACGGGATGTGATACCAGGGACCGACGATCAGCCGGTGCTCGGATCGGCCGGCGACGCTGAGCGCCTCGTAGGCCCTGATCGTCTGCGGGATGAAGCTGTCGTACCAGCCGCTGACATGGAGGCAGGGCACGTCGATCCGCCCGAGCCGGGGCGAGAGCTCCCATTCGTCCCAGTAGGCGTCGTGAGCCGGGTGGTCGACGTAGTCCCTGAGGAAGGGCAGGAGATCCGGCGTCTCGAGGAAGGGGATGTCGCGGAGCGAGAGCGCCGCCGGCCAGCGGCCGCAGGCCGCCTGCGCCTCGCCGAGGGCGCCGAGCACCTGGCGGTCGCCGCGCCGCTTCGCCGCATCGCCCGCGAGGATGAGGGCCCAGTCCATCACCGCCGCGAGCCCGAAGGTGCCGCCCACGTGGGTGAAGCCCTCGTACATGCCGCCGGGGTAGAAGCCGGGCACCGCGGCGGCGAGGTGCGGGGGCTTGAGCGCCGCCGCCAGCAGCTGATTGATGCCGGGGATCGAGAAGCCGAAGCTCCCCACCCTGCCGTTGCACCAGGGCTGGGCCGCGCACCACTCGATGGTGTCGTAGCCGTCCTCGGCATCGAGGCGGAGGGGGTAGAACGCGCCCTCGGAGGCGTAGCGCCCGCGGCTGTCCTCGATCACTACGGCGTAGCCGTGGCGCGCATAGACCGCCGGATGGTCGTAGACGTAGGTCTGGGCGACGCGCTTGTCGTAGGGCTGGCGCTGGACCAGGGCCGGCACCGGCCCGCCGGAGGCCGGTCGCCAGACGTCGCAGGCGAGGTGCACGCCGTCCCGCATCCTCACCATGACGTCGGTCTCGACCACGAGCCCGGCGGCCTCGCGCGCATCGACCATTGCCGTCCCTCCCTGCTCGCGCGGGAGCCTAGCCCGCAATTCGCGCAAGGGCCATGGGCCGCAATTGACTCGTCGCCGCCGGGAGCGGCACACTTCGCGGAGCGAGGATCGACCGCTGATTTCAAGCAACGAAAAGGGAGGGAGACAGTGAGGATCACGGCAACGAAGCGACTCGTCCGTTGCGCGGTCGCCGCCGGCGTGGGTATCGCCCTCGCCGCCGGTGTGGCGGTCGGCAAGGCCGAGGCCAAGACCGAGGACGGCAAGTTCCTCGTCTACTACAGCATGAGCTACGTCGGCAACGCGTGGCAGACGGAGGCCAAGAACACCGTCATCGCCATGGCCAAGGCGCCGCAATACCGCGACCGGGTCGAGCTGCGCGTCCAGGCCTCGGGGCCCGACGCGCAGAAGCAGATTCAGCAGATGAACGCGATGATCGCGGCCGGCGCGGACGCCATCGTGGCCTTCCCGATCTCGCCGACGGCGCTCAACAAGGTCATCAGGAACGCCTGCAACAAGGGCGTCGTGGTGGCCGTGATCAACGGCGTGACCGAGCCCTGCGCCTACGTCGTGAAGATCGACGGCGTGGCACTCGGCGACTACCGCACCCAGTACGTGATCGACCAGATGGGCGGCAAGGGCAACATCGTCGCGATCACCGGCGTGCCCGGCGTCTCCTACGGCGAGGACCACCACAAGGGCTTCAAGCAGGCCGTTGCCCGCCACCCTGAGGTCAACGTGCTGGCCGAGCTGGTGGGCATGTGGAGTCACCCGGAGGCCCGGCTCAAGATGCGCGAGCTGCTGGCAACGCATAGCTGGGCCGACATCGACGGCATCGTGGCGCAGACGGGCTGCTACACGGTCTCGCAGATGCAGGTGGAGGACGGCTGGTGGCCCGACAACCCGATCATCCCGTGCGCGGGTGAATCGGCCAACGGCAACCGGCTGCAGATGCTGCCCGTGGACTCCGGGATCGAGGGCGCGCTCGGCAAGACCGGGCAGTCCATCGGCTCCGGCCTCTGGGCCGTCTCCTACACCTTCAAGACGGCAATGGAGGTTCTCGACGGCAACGAGGACGTGCCGCACCTCAGGTGGTACACCGGCGTCGAGGTCACGCAGGACAACGTCAAGCTCTGCGAGACCGGCTCGGCGGAGGAGTTCGCGGCGGGCTGCAACACGATCAAGCCCGGCATCGTGCCCCCTGACTACGCCATCGACTTCTGGTCGCCGCAGGTGCCCGAGCTCGGCTTCCGCGCGGCAACGGAAGGAATGCTGGACGACGAGAGCTGAGGGATCGGCGGCTCGTCCGCCATGATCCACGATAGCCTGGGCGTCGGGGCCGGCCGCGTGCCACGCGGCGCCCCGGCGCTCATTTTCGTGCGCAGGCGCGCATGAACGATGCGGCCCCCGCCATTGCGGTGGACGGCCTCAGCAAGCGTTTCGACGCGACCGTCGCCCTCGACGACGTGTCTTTCGCGATTCCGCGCGGCGAGATCCGCGCGCTGATCGGCGAGAACGGCGCCGGCAAGTCCACCCTCGTCAAGATCCTGGCCGGGCTGATCCGCGAGGACACGGGCGACATCCACGTGTTCGGCGAGGACGTGGCGATCAGGCGCCCGGCCCGCGCGCATGCGCTCGGCATCCAGACCGCGTTTCAGGAAATGACCCTGATCGACGATCTGACGGTGGTCCAGAACATGCTGCTCCCCTACGAGCCTCTGGTCGCCGGGCAGATCGACCGGCGCGGCAGCAAGCGCGCCGTGGTCAACCACTTCGCCCGCCTCGGCCTCGACGACGTGGACCCCAACGCGCTGGTGGGCGATCTCGCGCTGTCCACCCGCCAGAAGATCGAGATCGCGAAGGCTGTCGCGCGCGAGCCCCGGGTCCTGCTGCTGGACGAGCCGACCTCGACGCTCTCTGCCGGCGACGTGGACTGGCTCGGCACCCTGATCGAGACCCTGCACGCGGACGGCGTGACCATCGTCTTCATCTCGCATCGCATGGCCGAGGTGCGGCGCTTCTGCCAGAGCCTCACGGTGCTCCGCAACGGCCGCCACGTCGGCTCCTACGGCATCGACGAGGTGAGCGACGACGAGGTGGTGAGCCTGGTCATCGGCCGCTCCCTCGGCGCCATCTATCCCGAGCGCGAGGACTACCGCCGCGCCGAGGCGGCGGCGCCGGCGCTGGCGGGCGAGGGGCTCGCGCTCGACGGCACCCTGGACGACCTCTCGTTCCAGCTCTGGCCCGGCGAGGTGCTGGGCGTCGGCGCGCTCCAGGGCATGGGCCAACGCGAGCTTTTCGAGGCGCTCTTCGGCGAGCGCGGCGTGGACGGCGGCAGCATCGCGCTCGGCGGCCGCCCGCTCACCCTCGCCTCGCCGGCCGATGCGGTGCGCGCCGGCATCAGCATGGTGCCGGAGGACCGCAAGACCGAGGCGCTCTTCCTCCGGCTCACCGGCGGCGCCAACGCCTCGATTCCGATCATCGGCCGCTTCGCGTCGGCCGGCTGGATCGACCGCAAGGCCGAGGTCGCCGCCGTGGACGAGGTGCTCAACGACCTGCAGGTGCACCCGCGCGCACTCTACAAGACGGCGTCCTCCTTCTCCGGCGGCAACCAGCAGAAGATCGCCATCGCCAAGTGGCTGCTGGCGCGGAGCCAGGTGCTGCTCGCCTTCGACCCGACGCGGGGTGTCGACATCGGCACCAAGCACGAGATCTACGTGCTGATCCGGGCGCTGGCGAAGGCCGGCGTCGCCGTCCTCTACTACTCGACCGAGATACCGGAGCTGGTGAACATCTGCGACCGGGTGCTGGTGATGTACCGCGGGCGGATGGTCAAGGAGCTGGTGGGCGACGAGATCACCGAGCAGGCGATCATGGGCTATGCGCTTGGCGCCGAGGGGGCGGAAGGCGCGCAGGCGGCGGCCGGGGCGGCGCCATGAGCGAAGTGCCGCTGAGGTCGCTGCCACGCCTCTCCTGGCAGCAGGCGCTGGCGCGCAACCGGCGCCTCCTGGTCGCGGTCACGGCCTTCATCGGCATCTTCGTCTGCCTCGACGTGATCTCGCCGGGGCCGATCAGCTACTTCGAGATCAACTTCCTCTCGTCCAACACCGGCCCGCTCGCCTTCGCCGCCATGGGGCAGACGGTGGTGTTCCTGATCGGCGGCTTCGACCTCTCCTGCGGCGCCGTGCTCTCGCTGGTCAACGTCATCATGGCGCTGCACACCACCGATTCCCTCTGGAGCCAGGTGCTGATGTGCTTCGCGGGCCTCGGCATCGGGGCCGCGGTGGGCGCGATCAACGGCTTCTTCATCGCATACGGCCGGCTGCAGCCGGTGGTCGTCACGCTCGCGGTGATGTTCATCATCCTGGGGCTAAACCTGCTGCTGATGCCGGACCCGGGAGGCTACATCCCCTACGGGCTCTCGATGGTCTTCACCGGCGACTTGATCCCGGACGGCTTTCCCGCCGCGCTCCTCGTCATCCTGCTGGCCCTCGGCTTCTGGGCGCTGCTCAAGCGCTCGCGCTTCGGCACCGCGCTCTACGCCGTCGGCAGCAACGAGGACGCCGCCTTCGCCAACGGCATCAACGTCGCGCGGACCAAGTTCCTCGGCTACACGCTGGCCGGCACCTTCTACGGCGCCGGCGGGGTCTTCCTCAGCGCCCAGACCAGCTCCGGCGACCCGCTGGTGGGCAGCGGCATGCTGCTCCTCATCTTCGCAGCCACCATCCTGGGCGGCACCCGCATCGGCGGCGGCGAGGGCGGCTGCCTCGGCACGGTGTTCGCCGCCTTCACGCTGATGCTGATCTCGAACGTGCTGATCGTGCTCAACTGGTCGCCGCACGTGATGCCGATCACCGAGGCGGTGATCCTGCTGCTGGCGGTGATCGGCGCCTCGATCGGCCGCGACACCTCGCTCGCCGAGTACTGGCGGGTGACCGGGCTCAAGATATCGGGCCTGCGCCACCGCAGCCTGCCCTCCTTCCACACGAGCGCGCGCTCGAACGCGGGCAAGCTCGCCACGAGCTGGACGCCGCGCGCGAGTGACGAGCTCTCGGGCCCTGCGCTCTGGCAGTGGACCACCAAGAACTGGGACGTGCTGCGCCTGATGGTGCCGGCCTGGACCCTGCTGGTGGTGGTTTACATCCTCGTGGTGGTGGTGATCGGCGGCGAAAGCGTGAGCGTCCACTACCTCAACTCGCTGCTGACTCTCGCGCTCTTCCTCGCCGTGCTGGGGCTCGGCCAGGGCGCGGTGGTGCTGACCGGCGGGCTCGACCTCTCGGTGCCGCACACGCTCGCGTTCACCGGCGTGGTGCTGGCCGCGCTCTGCAACGGGATGGACGGGCCGGCCTACTGGGCGGTGCCGCTGGTGCTGGCGATCGGCGTCGGCGTCGGACTCTTCAACGGCATCGGCGTGGTGCTCTTCGGCATGCCGGCGATCGTCGTGACGCTGGCCACCAACGGCATCATGCAGGGCGCGGGCCTGCTGTTCACCGGCGGCATCCCCACCGGGCGCTCGCCGCCGGCGCTGGTGTGGTTCTTCACCGAGCGGCTGGCAGGTCTCGCGCCCGCCGCCTGGTTCCTCATCGGCTTCGCCGGCCTCGCCTACGTCGTGCTGCACCGCACCACCTTCGGCCGACGCGTCTTCGCGGTCGGCAACAGCGCGCGGGTGGCGCGTCTCTCCGGCGTGCGCGTCGACTGGACCACGCTCGGCGTCTACGTGCTGAGCGGCTTCTGCTCGGCGCTCGCCGGCGTCCTGATGACGGGCTTTTCCAGCGTCTCCTTCCTCAACATGGGCCAGCGCTTCCTGCTGCCGGCGATCGCGGTCGTGCTGGTGGGAGGCACGCTCGCCATCGGCGGGCGCGGGCACTACCTCGGCATTTTCGGCGGCGCGGTGCTGCTGACCGCGGTCGGCACGCTGGTCTCCGGCTCGGAGCTTCACTTCGCCTGGCGCGACATCATCTTCGGCATCGTCGTGCTGGGCGCGGTGCTGACGCTGCGCGAACGCGCGAGTTGATACGCGCACGGCGTGGCCTGCTTGCGGCGCACGGGGCGCACCGGGTAGCCTCTCGCGCGGCCTTGACCAGAGCCACGCAACGCCCACGAACCCGGTGCCCATGAAGAAGCTGCTGATCGCGAACCGGGGCGAGATCGCCTGCCGGATCATGCGGAGCGCGCGCACGCTCGGCATGGCCACGGTCGCGGTCCATTCGGAGGCCGACGCCGCCGCGCGTCACGTGGCGCAAGCCGACGAGGCGCTGCCCATCGGCCCCGCGGCGGCGAAGGAGAGCTACCTCGTCGCCGAGAAGATCATCGCGGCCGCGCAGGAGAGCGGCTCGGACGCGATCCATCCCGGCTACGGCTTCCTCGCCGAGAACGCCGCCTTCGCGCAGGCGGTGGAGGACGCGGGCCTCGTCTGGGTCGGCCCGAGGGCGGACAGCATCGCCGCCATGGGCGACAAGGAGCGCGCGCGCACCATCGCACGCGACGCGGGCCTCCCCATCGTCCCCGGCAGCGCCCGGCTCACGGGGGACGACCTCTCGGACCTCGACGAGGCCGCGGCGGCGGTCGGCTACCCGCTGCTGGTGAAGGCGTCTGCCGGCGGCGGCGGCATCGGCATGCGCCGCGTCGACGAGCCGGAGAAGCTCGCCGAGGTCGTGAGCGCCACCCAGACCATGGCCGAGCGCGCTTTCGGCGACGGCACCGTCTACCTGGAGAGGCTCGTGCTCCAGCCTCGCCACGTGGAGATCCAGGTCTTCGGCCTGGGCGACGGGCGCGGCTTCCACCTGATGGAGCGGGAGTGCTCGGTGCAGCGGCGCTTCCAGAAGATCGTCGAAGAGGCGCCGTCACCCGCGGTGGACGCGGACCTGCGCGCGCGCATGGCGGCCGCAGCACTCGCCCTGGTCGAGCGGGAGCGTTACCGCGGCGCCGGCACGGTGGAGTTCATCCTGGCTCCCGACGGGGCGTACCACTTTCTCGAGATGAACACGCGCATCCAGGTCGAGCATCCGGTGACGGAGATGATCACCGGCCTCGACCTGGTCGGACTCCAGCTCCGGCTCGCGCGGGGCGACGACCTCGGCGGGATGGCCCTGCCGGAGGACGGCCCCGGCGGCCACGCCATCGAGTGCCGCATCTACGCCGAGAACCCGGACAGGAACTTCCTGCCCTCGCCGGGGCTGCTCGAGCGCTTCGCGCCGCCGGAGGAGGGGGACGGCATCCGTCTCGATACCGGCGTCGCGGAAGGCGACCGCATCACACCCTTCTACGACCCGATGATCGCGAAGCTGGTCGCCCACGGGCCCGACCGCGCCGGCGCCATCGAGAGGATGCTGACGGCGCTCGGCCAATTCCGTATAGAGGGCATCGTCACCAACATCGACTTCCTGCGCCGGGTCGTCGCCCACGACGCCTTCCGCGCGGGCGAGACCCACACGGGCTTCGTGGACGAGCACAAGACCGACCTGAGCGGCGCCTGAGCGCCCGCCCCGGAGAGCCGAACAGAGAGCCGCGCCATGATCTACGACGAACCCAAGTTCCTCCCCGGCGGCGACCGCTACGTGCTGATCGAGTTCGGCAACGAGATGAACCTGGAGCTCAATTTCGTGGCCCAGGGGCTGGCCGCGCGCATCGTCGCCGACAAGACCAGGGGCATCGTCGAGACCGCGCCCTGCTTCGCCTCCATGCTGGTGCACTACGAGCCGCGCGAGATCTCCTACGACGACGTGGTGACGGAGCTGAAGGCGCTGATCGCGAGCCTCGGCTCGACCGACGACATCGAGCTCGACAGCCGGCTCTTCCTCTTCGAGACCATGTATCTCGACCCCTGGACCCGGGAGTGCATCGAGGACTACAGCGAGAAGATCACGCCGAAGGAATACGACCCCGACCTGGTGGCACGGCTCAACGGGCTCGACGACCGCGACCAGCTCGTCCGCATCCACTCCAGCTCGGAGTACTGGGTCGCCTCGCTCGGCTTCTGGCCGGGGCTGCCCTTCCTGCAGCCGCTCGACCCGCGCGCGATGATCACGGTGCCCAAGTACAACCCGCCCCGCACCTGGACGCCCCAGGGCACGGTCGGCATGGGCGGCTCCGCCAGCGCCATCTACCCGGTCAACACGCCGGGCGGCTACCAGCTCCTCGGTCGCACGCCGGTGCCGATCTGGGACACGGAGAAGCGCTTCGAGGTGTTCGGCGGCGACATCGTGCTGTTCCAGCCCGGCGACCGCATCAAGTTCGTCCCCGTGACGCAGGAGGGCTACGAGCAGGCCGAGGCGCGGATCGCAGAGGGCACCTACGTCTACAACGTGGTCGAGTACCAACGCTTCTCGGTCCACAACTACCGCCATTGGGTGGGCAAGCTCGACACCGAGCAGCGCTTCTGACGCCCGTTCCTCCCGACCCGGATCAGAGGCGGAGCCGCGCCTTGGGCGGCGGCGGGTCCGTCCCCTGCGCCGCCTCGCGCCGCGCGATGTAGATGCCGCTCGCCACGATCAGCGCCGCCCCCAGCCAGGTCCACAGGTCCACCACCTCGCCGAACCAGAGGAAGCCCACCACCGCGGCGCCGATGAGCTGGCCGTAGTCGAAGGGGCCGACCACCGAGGCGCGGCCGTACTGGTAGGCCTTGACCACCAGGAAGTGGCCCAGCCCGCCGAACACGCCGGTGCCGACGAAGGCCCCCCAGTGCGCGAGCTCCGTTGGCCAGGTCCAGAAGAAGGGCCCGGCGGCCGTGGTCGCCACCAGCGCCACGAGGATGGTCCAGATCGCGGTGGTGCGGTAGTCGTCCTGGGCCGCGAGCTGGCGCGTCTGGATCTGGAAGAGGGCGTAGGCCGCGGCCGCGCCCAGCACCAGCAGGAAGGACCAGTGGATCACCTCGCCGCCGGGCCGGAAGATCACGGCCGCGCCGGCGAAGCCCACGGCCACGGCGATCCAGCGGCGGGGGCCTACCCGCTCCCCCAGCATCGGCACCGAGAGCGCGACGACCATGAGCGGCGCGGTGAAGAAGGCCATCGTCACCGCCGTGAGCTTCACGTGCGAGAGCGCGATGATGTAGAGCACCAGCGCGATGAACTGCAGCGAGGAGCGGACCAGCTGCAGGCCCGGCCGGTTGCTGCGCAGGATGCGCCAGCCGCCATAGGGCAGGAAGAGCCCGAGCATCCAGGCCAGGTGAACGACCGAGCGCATCCACATGATCTGCACGATCGAGTAGTCGTGCAGCAGCAGGTACTTCACCAGCGCGTTGAGCAGCGGGAAGACGGCCACCGCGACGAGGCACATGAAGAGGATGCCCCGCAGCGAATCGTCGAAACGCGCGGCCGTCGCGGTCATCGCCGTGTTCTATGGGATCGCCCGCGGCCGTGCCAGAGCGCCGGCGGCGTGTGGGCTACGCCGCTTTCCGCCTCTGGCGCGCCTCCCGGTGAGCGATGTAGAGACCGCTCGCGATGATGATCGAGGTGCCGACCCAGGTCCACCTGTCGGGAATCTCGCCGAAGATGAGAAAGCCGAAGAGGCTGGCGCCCACCAGCTGACTGTAGTCGAAGGGGCCGAGCAGCGAGGCCTCGGCATGCTGATAGGCCTTGATGATCAGGAAATGGCCGAGCCCGCCGACCACGCCGAGCGCGATGAAGAGCAGCCAGTCCGCCGCGTCGTGCGGCACCTCCCAGTAGAAGGGGACGGCGCCGGTCGAGACGATGAAGGCCGCGAGGATGGTGTAGACCGCGGTGGTGCGCGGGTCGTCGTAGCCTGCGAGCTTGCGGGTCTGGATCTGGTAGACGGCGTAGAAGAAGGCACCGCCGAGGACCAGCAGCGAGGCCCAGTGCGCGACGTCGGCGCCGGGGCGCAGCACGATCAACACGCCGGCGAAGCCGATGAAGACCGCGGCCCAGCGGCGCGGCCCCACGCGCTCGCCGAGGAAGGGCACGGACAGCGCCACCAGGATCAGCGGGCCGGTGAAGAGCACCATGGTGACGGTCGTCATCGGCGTCCAGATCAGCGAGACCCAGATCAGCGTGAAGGTGACGAGCTGAGTGAGCGAGCGCGTCCATTGCAGCAAGGGGCGGCGGCTCGCGAACAGCCGGAGCCCCATCGCCGGCATGAAGAGCGCCACCATGAAGCCCAAGTGCACGACGCAGCGGAACCAGATGATCTGCGCCATGTGGTAGTCGACGACGAGGAGCTTCACGATGGCGTTGAGGCCCGTCAGGAAGAAGGCGGCCGCCAGGCAGAGGTAGAGAACGCCGAGCAGCGGCGCGCTCGATCCGGGCTTCGAGGTGGACATGGCGCCCTTGTAGGCCTCCCCGTCCGGGAAGGCCACGGCGGCACGGGCGCTCAGGCGCTTGCGGGAGACTCGGCCGGCAGGGGTGTACGTCTGATTTGTGAGATTCATGCTGCTGCGCCGGCGCGCCGTTCCCAGAAATCGTCGAAGCGATTGCTCTCGACGGCGCAGCGCAGGGCGATGATGGCGTTGGCGCCGTTGACGGTCCAGCGCATGCCGCCCT
>JAJDXK010000120.1 GCA_022823305.1 Alphaproteobacteria bacterium | reverse complement strand
ATGGCGCAGGCCGGCGGCCCCGACGGCGAGCGCCTGGACGACGCGCTCAAGGCGATCGAGAAGGCGTTGGCGGAAGCCGCCTGACCTCTCGCGCTACGCTGGGAGCAGCACGCTCTGTCCCGTGGTCCGGCGCGCCTCGAGGTCGCGGTGGGCCTCGGCCGCCTCGGCGAGCGGATAGCGCCGGCCGACGTGCACGGCCACCGCACCCTCCTCCAGCACCGCGAAGAGGGCCTCTGCCCTGGCCTGGAGCGCCGCCGGCGCGGCGTTCTCCTCGAACAGGCCGGGGCGCACGACCGCGAGCGACTTCGCCGCCGCTTCGGCAAGCACGGATTGCGGCACGGCGCCCGACGCGCTGCCGTAGAGCACCAGCGTGCCGCCCGGGCGCAGGCAGGCGACCGAGGCCCGGGCGGTGTCGCGGCCGACGGAGTCGTAGGCCACCGCGAGGCCTTCGCCGCCGGTGAGTTCGGCGACGCGCGCGGCCACGTCTTCCCGCCGGTAGTCGATCGCGTGGCGGCAGCCGTGGGCCTCGGCAAGCGCCCGCTTCGCCTCGTCGCCGACGCAGCCGATGACCGTGCTGCCACGATGAGCCAGCCACTGGCAGAGCAGGAGCCCGGTGCCGCCGGCTGCGGCCGTGACCAGCACGGCATCGCCGGGCTGCACCTTGCCGCTCCCGTGCACCAGGTACTCCGCCGTCATGCCCTTGAGCATGGCGGCGGCGGCCTGCTCGAAGTCGATGGCGTCGGGGAGCCTCACCAGCGCGTCCGCCGCGATGAGCCGCAGCCCCGCGTAGGCGCCCGGCGGGGCGCAGGCGTAGGCCACGCGGTCGCCCTCCTCGAGCCCCCGCACCGCGCCGCCCACCGCCTCCACCACGCCGGCGCCCTCGAAGCCGACGACGCAGGGAAGCGCCGGCGAGGGGAAGAGTCCGCGGCGCTGGTAGGTGTCGAGGAAGTTGAGCCCGACCGCCCGCTGCGCGATGCGCACCTGGGTGGCGCCGGGATCCGGCACGCGGATGTCGTCGAGGCGGAGCGCCTCCGGCCCGCCCGGCTCGTGAATGCGCACGGCCCGTGTCTTGACCGGCAGGCGCGAACGCGCGCGGTGCTTCTGGCCGTACATCGTCGTGAAGATGCGGGTGAACTGGCGCTCGCGGGTGTGGATCGCGCCGTAGCCCTCGGCACGCTGCGGAAGCGGAGGCTCGATGCCCGTCGGCAGGTCCATCGGATGCGGCGCCCGGCCAGGCGTCAGGAGGCGCTTTCGGGAAAGCGCTCGCCGCCCTCGGGTGCGAGGCCGGGCAGCCAGGTCTCGTGGACGTGGAGCCAGGCGACCCCGCCCGGCGCCTTCGCCTCGCGGCGGAAGAGCGCCGTCGAGAGGCGCGCCGACCGCGCGCCCCGGCGCCGGTGCCACTCCTCGTAGACGACCACCGCGTGGTCGCCGACGACCCGGCGGCAGCGGAAGTTCTCGATCCAGATGTCGAAGGCGTCGGCATCGCCCGCAAGCGCCCCGTGCAGCCCCTCGAACTCGTTCACCAGCGCCTCGCGCCCGGTCACGGTGCCGAGCGGGCTCACCACCTCGAGCGCGTCGTCCAGCGCGCCCGAGAAACGGGCGAAGGTCTCGGCCCTGCGCGGCACCGCGCCCGCGAGCCAGTCCCGGAGGAAGGCGTGGAAGCCCCGCACCTCCTGCTCGCACTGCGACTCCATCCTTGTGCCTCCGCCTCGTTCTTGCTCACCTGCGCCGCGATCGTGTGCCGACGACGAGGCAGCGTAGGGGAGCGGATGCCGCGCGACAACGGAGGGCCGGACGCACCCGGCGACACAGGCGCCGCGCCCCGCGGCGGGACGCCGCGCCTGCCCGAAGGCATGCGCCGCGACGACCTGCGGCGCTACTGCTGCGAGTTCATCGGCACCTACGCGCTGGTCTTCTTCGCGGCCGGCGCGGTGGTGGTGGACGCCAGGATGGGCGGCACGCTCGGCGCCATCGGCCCCGGCCTGATCTCGGGCCTGATCATCACCGTCGTCATCTACACCTTCGGCCACGTCTCCGGCGCCCACGTCAACCCGGCGCTCTCCATCGCCGCGGCCCTGGTCGGCCACCTCCGCTGGCGCCTGGTGCCGGGCTACGTGCTGGCCCAGCTCTCGGGCTCGGTGTTCGCGGGCATGTGCCTGCTCTGGGCGCTGGGCGACCACGGCGCCATGGGGGCCAACCTGCCCAACGAGGCGATCGGCATCGCGCCGGGGACGGCCTTCGGGATCGAGCTCTTCCTCTCCTTCCTGCTGATGTGGGTGGTGGCGGGCGTCGGCCTCGACAAGCGGGCGCACGGCCCGTTCGCGGGCGTCGCGGTGGGCGCGGTGGTGGGCATCGAGGTGATGCTGATGGGCCCGGTCGCGGGCGCCGCGATGAACCCGGCCCGCGCCCTCGGCCCCTACGTCGCCATGGGCGACTTCACGCACTACTGGATCTACGTGGTCGGCCCGCTGATCGGCATGGCACTCGGCGCCTGGGCCTGGCGCTTCACCCACGACGTGCGCCACCCGCCGACCTAAGGGCTTGACGGATT
This sequence comes from Alphaproteobacteria bacterium, assembly GCA_022823305.1. Lineage (GTDB taxonomy): Bacteria > Pseudomonadota > Alphaproteobacteria > UBA828 > UBA828 > WTGU01. The sequence continues at coordinate 48,508 of JAJDXK010000120.1, read as the reverse complement.
GAGGATCGAAGCCCTAACTCTCATGCAAGCTGAGTGCCGTCCCCGCTGGAGGGAACGATGAACGTCAAACAGGCCGTGCAAGTGGCAAAGGATTACGTCGCCGACATGTTTGGTGATGAAGGGATTACCGATGTCGGCCTTGAGGAGATCGAGTTCGAGTCGGGCGGCTATTGGCAAATAACAATTGGCTTTTCGCGACCATGGTCTAGAAATGTAGGGCCTGTTCTAGGCAACCTCGGCTCGCGGACTTACAAGACCATTAAAGTTCGTGATAAAGATGGCAACGTCTTGTCGATTAAGGATCGCAGCATCTCAACAAACCCTTACTCGATAAACCCATAAGGCGATGCCCCCCTCAGGAGTTTACATTGATTCAAGCCTATTGGTGCTTCTGGTCGTCGGTGAGACAGACACAGAGATTATTGCCAAGCATAAGCGGACAAAACAGTTTCAGGTGAAGGATTACGAACGACTAGCGGGCCTAGTCAACACGATGGATCGCGTTCTGGTCACGCCGAACACGCTCACCGAGGCGTCCAACTTGCTAGGTCAGCACAGAGAGCCAGAACGTTCACGCTTTTTCGAGGTGCTGAATATGCTCATCATGAAAAGCGAAGAAATCGTAGTGTCTAGCGAGATTGCCAGCCAGAACGAAGCGTTCAAGCGGCTCGGCCTCGCGGATGCGGCTCTATTGGAAGTGGTGTCAAATTCCACTCCTGTAGTCACCACTGATCTCAACCTGTACTTGGCTGCTTCGGGAAGGGATAGCGAAGCTGCGTTCAACTTCTGGCACTATCAGTCTTGGTGAGAAATCGTAGCATGTTCATTTCAACAAACTTCAGAGCGAAGCCGACCAGCGAACGCTATCAGATTCCGTCTTCGCCGGCGCGGTCAGCGAGCGAGCGGCTGAAGGGGCAGTCGGGCTTGAGCGCGATCCGCTCGTTGACCAGCGCCTGCGCGAGGCCGTGCCGGCCGTCACGGATGGCGGCCTCGATCAGCGTGCGGTGGACGATGTCGCGCTGGGCGTGGCTGCCGCCGAAGACCTGGGCCCGGTAGCGCACCGGCAGCAGCAGGTCCACCGCCTCGCCGTGGCGCCCGGCGCCGAAGGCGCGGACCGCGCGCACGATGGGGAGCCCCACCTCGCGGGTCATGCGGGCGTTGCTGCCCGCCCCTTCTGCCGCCGCCGCGGCCGCCTGCTCCAGCGCCGCGGCCGCCTTCTCGCGGCCGGTCGCGACATAGGCCATCGCCGCGTGCATGTCGTTGAAGGCGTAGAAGCCGTGCTCGGCCGCCTGCGCCTCGTAGGTCGCAGCCAGCGCCTCGTAGCGACCGCCGCTGTCGATCCCGCGCAGATGCAGGCGCCAGAGCAGCGCCGCGGCGTCGAGCATCTCGAGCTGGATTTCCGATTGCCCGGGCCGGATCGCCGCGTCGTAGATCTCCAGCACGCGGTCGAAGCGGTCGTTGTCGAGGTTGAGGAGCGCGACGTGCCACCAGTTGTGGAAGGCGAAGCCGTTGTCGTCCTGCGCCCAGTGCGCCTGTCGCCCTTCCATGAAGGCGATGCCTTCCTCCTGCCGCGCCTGCATCTCCATCACGTGGCAGAGGCCGTGCTGGGCCCAGCAGTCGTCGGGCTCCAGCGCGATCGCCTGGCGGGCGGCGTCCTCCGCCGCGCCGTAGTCGCCGCATTCCTCGAGGCCGAAGGAGGCCATGCCGAGCACGAAGCCGTAGCCGGGATCTTCCTGCGTCCAGGCCGGGAGCGCGCGGGCGACGCGGCCGCGCAGGTTGTCCCTCTCGCCCCGGAAGAAGTCGGAGAGGTGGCCGACCTGGAGGGCCAGCGCATCGCGCGGCTCGTCGGCGAGGATGCGGTCGAGCCTGGCGCCCATGCCGTCCCAGTCGCCGGCGGCCCAGTCGGCGATGGCGGCGATGTGGGCGCGCTCGCGTTCGGTCGCCCCGCCTGCGAGCGCGCCGAGGCTCTCGAGCTCCGCCTCGACCTCGGGAAGCACGCTCCGCTCCCACAGCATGGTGTGCATCTCGGCGCGGAAGATGTGCCCGGTCACGAAGTCCGGGTCCCCGGCCAGAGCCCGGTCGATGGTGGCGACGGCATCGCCGCGGTAGCTCTGGAATTGGCGCATCGCGGTCTCGAAGAGCGCCAGGCTCTCCGGACTGGTCGCCGACGTCGGCACGCCGCGCGCATCGCTCAGGCTCACGGGCTCCGTCCTCCTCGTCCCTGCTCCGGCGCCGCGCCCGGACGCCACGACGCGACCGGGGATCGGGCGCAGTGCATCGCCAAGACTCCCTCGGGATGCTATGACACGGGCGAACTATAGACCGTGTGCGCATGGCTGCGCACGGGTGCCGGGGGAGGATCGCGCATGTCTGCAAGGGAGGTCGTGAAGGGCTTCCTCGACTGCCTCGCGAGCGGCGACGCCGCGCTGATCGTGCCCTTCTTCAGCGACGACGCGGCGATCGACATGCCGGGCGGCGACGACCTGCCCTGGGCCGGCCGCTGGCAGGGGCGGGCCGCGATCGAGGACTACTTTCGGGTCATGCCGGCGGCGCTCGCCATGCACGAGCACGTCATCAGGACCTGGGTGGTGGACGGCGACACCGTCTCCGTCAACGGCGAGGAGGCGGGCTCGTCCAGGGTCAGCGGCAAGCACTACCGCGCCAAGTGGTGCTGGGTCTTCACGGTGCGCGACGGCAGGATCGCCCTCTGGGACGCCTACGAGGACACCCAGGCGCTCTCGGCCTGCGGCCCCTGGCGCTAGCTGGGCGGCTTGACCGACACGGGCGAAAGCGGCTCGGGCGGCGGCGTGACGGGGACCCGCTGGGCGGTCGTCTCGGTCGCGATCCTGGCCAGCGTCATCGTCGGCTTCGCCGTTGGCAAGGTGCCGCCGACCATCGGCCTGGTCTCCGACGAGTTCGCGCTCGACAAGGTCACCGCCGGCTGGCTTGCCTCCATCTTCTTCGCCTTCGGCGCGGGCTTCGGCGTGTTCACCGGGATGACGGGCGGGCGCTTCGGGGCCCGCGCGCTGCTTCTCGCCGGCGTCCTCGTCCTCGGCCTGAGCGGCATCGTCGGCGCGCTCGCGACCGACGGGGCCATGCTGCTCGCGATCCGTGTCGTCGAGGGGATCAGCTTCGCCTGCGTCGTTTCGTCGGCGCCGAAGATCATCTTCGACGCGACGCGGCCGGACGACCGCGACCTCGCGCTCGGTATCTGGAGCGGCTACATGCCGGGCGGCATGGCGCTGGCGATGGTGGTGGCGCCCTTCCTGGCGGAACCGCTGGGCTGGCGCACCATCTGGTGGCTCTGCGGCGCTGCGGCGATCCTCGCGGCGGCGCTGGTGGTCGTCGGAACGACGCGGCGCCGCTGGCCCGAGCAGCCGCGCCGCGACCCGGACGCCGGCTTCGACTGGGCCGGCGCGCGGGCGACGCTCCCGGTCGGCGCGCTCTGGCTCTACGGCGGGGCCTTTCTGCTCTTCACCGTGCAGTGGTTCGCCATCGCCGCGTGGCTGCCGACCTTCCTCATTGAGACCCAGGGCCGCGGGCCCGTGGGCGCGGCGCTCTTCTCGGCGCTGGTGGTGGGCATGAACGTCACCGGCAACCTCTTCGGCGGCTGGCTCCTGCAGAGCGGCGTGCCGCGCTGGGCGCTCGTCGGCGCGGCCAACGTCCTGATGGCGGTGACGGGCACCCTGATCCTCGCGGGCTTCGTGCCCGACGACGCCAAGATCCCGCTCGCGATCGCCTTCAGCGCCGGCAGCGGCATACTGCCGGCGGCGGCCTACTCGGGCGCCGCGGTGCATGCGCCGAAGCCCGACCTCGTGGCCATGGCCAACGGCTTCATGGTCCAGGGGGCGGCGATCGGGATGCTGCTGGGGCCACCGCTGATGGCGATTGTGGTCGGCGGCCTGGGCAGCTGGGAGGCCGCCTGGTGGTGCATGCTGATCTGCCCGGCGATCGGCCTCGTCGTCTCGGCCTGCCTCTTCGGGATCGAGCGCCGCAGGGCGTAACCCTGCGCGAATTTCCGGTCAGGAACGCGCTCTACGCGCCGGCGGAGCGGCCGGCAAAGATCTCGCCGCGCTGGATCACCAGGCTCGCGGCCAGCACGATCAGGATGCCGGGGATCGTGAGCATGCTCGGCAGCCCCTTGCCGAGCGCCCAGTCGATGAGGAGCACGAGGGCCGGCAGCAGGTAGCTGTAGGCCTGGACGCGGGTCGGCCCGATCCTGATGGTGCCCCACTGCATGAGGAAGGAGGAGATCACCGTCGAGCAGATGGCGACGAAGGCGACGCCGCCATAAGCAAAGGCCGGCACCTCCGCCCACGCCGAGGTCACCAGCGCCTCGTTGGCGACGAGCAGGAACCCCAGCGCGTTGAGTGCCGCGATCCAGAAGGTCATCACCAGCACCGGCTCGCCCCGGTGGAAGCGCTTGACCAGCGGGCTGTAGAAGCCCATGGCGACGCAGCCTGCGAAGAAGATCAGGTCGCCCTCGTTGAGGTCGAGCGCGACGAAGCGATCCCAGTCGCCGCGGAACACCACCCAGAGCGCGCCGACCAGGCCGATGCCGAGTGCTGCGAGCCGGTGCCGGCCCAGCCGCTCGCCCACCAGGATCGCGCCGGCGATCGCGGTGAGCCCGGGAATCAGGGTCGAGATCGCGCCGGTGTTGAGCGCGCTGGTGGTGCGCAGGCCGTAGAACATGCACCAGAAGAAGGCGACCAGCGACGTGCTGATCGCCGCGTAGCCGGCGAGCACACGCCACCCCGGCCAGGCGATGCCGTGCCTCCAGGCGACCAGTGGCGCGAAGATCGCCGCCGCCAGCCCGAAGCGGAGGAAGAGCAGCATGCCGGTGTCCAGCTCGTTGGCGATCGCCTCGCCCACCGGGTAGCTGAAGGAGATGAGGAACATGGCGACGAAGACCGCGGCGTGGACGCCGAGGGGAGAGCCGTCGCGCAGGCCCGGGTGCTCCGCCATGGCGCGCACCCTTGCGCAGCGCCGCCTGCAGGTCCAGCGCAGCGCCCGTATCTGTCCTCGTCAATTGTGCGCGATTGCTGTGCCCGGCGGCCGCGATTCCATGGCCGCAATCGATTCTCCGTGCTACGGTTGCGCGCGGAACGAGGAGCGCGCCCGCAGGCGCGCCGGGTTCTGACGCGGGAGGATGGACATGGCATTCAGGAACGGATTGCGTCGCGGCATGAGCGGAGTGCTCGCTGCGGCGGTGGTTGCCGGCGGTCTTTCGGTGGCCGCCACGACGACTCTCACGGGCACCGAGGCCCAGGCGGCCGACGAGCAGTTCATTCCCCTGCTCGTCTACCGGACCGGGCCCTACGCGCCCAATGGCATTCCGGCCGCCAACGGCGCTCTGGACTACTACTCGCTGATCAACGAGCGCGACGGCGGGATCAACGGCGTCACGCTCGCCTTCGAAGAGTGCGAGTACCGCTACGACACCAAGCTCGGCGTCGAGTGCTACGAGCGCCTCAAGAACCAGGGGCCGACGGGGGCATCGATCGTCATGCCGCTCTCCACCGGCGTGACCTACCAGCTCAACCCGAGGGCGCCGGTCGACAAGATTCCGGTGCACTCCATGGGCTACGGGCAGACCGCGGCATCGGACGGGCGCGTCTTCCCGTGGACCTTCACCTTCCCCACCACCTACTGGAGCCAGGCCTCGGCCTTCATCAAGTTCGTGGGCGCGCAGGAAGGCGGCATGGAGAACCTGGCCGGCAAGACCATCGTGCTGGTCTATCACAACAGCCCCTACGGCAAGGAGCCGATCCCGACCCTGCAGGTGCTGGCGGAGAAGCTCGGCTACACGCTCGAGCTGCTTCCGGTCGACCATCCGGGGCAGGAGCAGAGGGCGACCTGGCTGCAGATCCGCAAGATCAGGCCCGACTGGACCTTCCTGTGGGGCTGGGGCGTGATGAACCAGGTCGCGCTCAAGGAGGCCGCGGCGATCGCCTATGACATGGAGCGCCTGATCGGCGTCTGGTGGTCGTCGAGCGAATCCGACGTGGTGCCGGCCGGCGACGATGCCATCGGCTATCGCGGCGGCTCGTTCCACTCGCCGGGCGCGGGCTTCCCGCTCCACGACGAGATCCTGCAGACCCTCTACGGCGGCGATGCGGCGGCGGCGGCCGAGAAGAACTTCGGCGAGGTTCTCTACAACCGCGGGCTGCTCAGCTCCGTCTACACCACCGAGGCGATCCGCACCGCCCAGGCCAAGTACGGCAACCGGCCGCTCACCGGCGCCGAGGTGCGCTGGGGTCTGGAGAACCTCGACCTGACGGAGGAGCGGCTGGCCGAGCTCGGCCTTGCCGGCTTCACCCCGCCGGTGAAGATCACCTGCGAGGACCACGAGGGCAACGGCCCCGTGATCATCCAGCAGTGGGACGGCCAGAACTGGAACATCGTCAGCGACTGGATCGAGCCCATGCAGGATGTCGTGCGTCCGATGATCGAGGCGGCTGCGGCCCAGTACGCGGAGGAGAACAACATCACTCCGCGCGACTGCTCGCAGGAGATGTGACGCTACAATCGGAGAGTATGGCCGGGGGCGGCAGCGAGGAAACTGCTGCCGCCCCTGAGGCCCTGCTGCGCCTCGATGCGGTCGAGGTCGTCTACGACCACGTGATCTCGGTCCTGCAGGGAGTCAGCATCGCCGTTCCCGAGGGGGCGATCGTCGCCCTGCTGGGGCCGAACGGCGCCGGCAAGACCACCACGCTCAAGGCCGTCTCCAACCTGCTGCGCGTGGAGCGTGGCGAAATCACCGGGGGCGAGATTCACTTTCGGGGCGAGCGCATCGACCGCCTCGCGCCGGGCGACCTGGTGCGCCGCGGCATCATCCAGGTCATGGAGGGGAGGCGCTGCTTCCCCCATCTGACGGTTCACGAAAACCTGCTGACCGGCTCCTACACCCGAAAGGACGGCAAGGCTGCGGTGCGTGCCGATCTCGACCGGGTCTATGGGCACTTCCCCGCGCTCGCCGAGCGGCGCCGCATTCTCGCGGGCTTCATCTCGGGCGGCGAGCAGCAGATGCTCGCCATCGGCCGGGCGCTGATGTCGCGGCCGGCCATGGTCCTGCTGGACGAGCCGTCGATGGGTCTGGCGCCCCAGGTGGTGGCCCGGATTTTCTCGGAAGTCCGCCAGCTCAACCGGGAGGAAGGGGTCACGTTCCTGCTTGCCGAGCAGAATGCCAACGTGGCCCTCGGCGTGGCCGATTTCGGCTACATCATGGACAGTGGCCAGATCGCCCTGGAGGGCACTGCGGCGGAGCTTCGGGACAACCCGGCGGTGAGAGAGCACTATCTCGGCCTTTCGCGCGCCGCGGACGCCGGGCCGGACGAAGGCGGCCATGTCGGCTGAGGCAAGGGGCGGCCACCCGACGCCGGGCGAGCCGATGCTCAGCGTGGAGGGAATCGTGCTCCGCTTCGGCGGCGTGCAGGCTTTGGCCGGCGTCGAGTTCACCATCCATGCCGGCGAGATTTGCGCCATCATCGGTCCCAACGGCGCCGGCAAGACGTCCATGCTCAACGTGCTGAACGGCGCCTATCAGCCGAGCGAAGGGGTCATCACCTTCAAGGGGCGCTCCCGCCGGCGAATGCATCCGCGCACCGCTGCGCAGGAGGGCATGGCCCGGACCTTCCAGAACGTCGCGTTGTTCAAGGGCATGAGCACCCTCGACAACGTCATGGCCGGCCGCAACCTCAAGATGCACAGCAATTTCGTGGCGTGCCTGCTCCCGGCGGGGCCAGCGCGGGCAGAGGAAGCGCGCCACCGCGCTTATGCCGACGAGGTCATCAGCTTCCTCGAGATCGAGGACATCCGCAACGTGCCTGTGGGTCGCCTGCCCTACGGCCTGCAGAAGCGCGTGGAGCTCGCCCGCGCGCTCGCCGCCGAGCCCGACCTTCTCCTGCTCGACGAGCCCATGGCCGGGATGAACCGGGGCGAGAAAGCCGAAATGTGCCGCTTCATCCTCGAGACCAAGGCGCGCTTCGGCACGACGATGGCCCTGATCGAGCATGACATGAGCGTGGTCATGGAGCTCTCGGACCACATCATCGTGCTGGACTACGGCCGCAAGATCGCCGACGGCACGCCGGAGGAGGTGCGCAACGACCAGACCGTGATCGACGCCTATCTCGGTGTCGCGACCGAGGACGACGACTGATGGAGTTTCTCTGGGACTTCTTCGTCGCGCCCTTCCTCGACATGATCGAGTACCCGGTATTCCTGGGCGAGGTCGCGATCTCCGGCCTGCTCACCGGCGTGATGTACTCGCTGGTGGCGCTTGGCTTCGTGCTCATCTTCAAGGCCTCCCAGGTGTTCAACTTCGCGCAGGGCGCGATGGTGCTGTTCGCGGCGCTCACCCTGGTGGGGCTGATGGAGCACGGCCTGCCGGTCTGGGGGGCGCTGCCGGTCACGGCCCTGATCATGGTCGGGCTGGCCTTCGTGATCGAGCGCGGGATGCTGCGCCCGCTGATCAACCAGCCGCCGATCACGCTCTTCATGGCGACCATCGGGCTGACCTTCCTGCTCGAGGGCGCCGGCGAGTGGGCCTGGGGCTCGAACGTGAAGGCGCTGGACCTCGGCATCCCGAACTCGCCGGTCGATGTCGGCGGCATGCTGCTCAACGAGTTCGACATGATCGCCGCCCTGGTGGCGGCGGTGCTGGTGGCAGTGCTGGCGCTGCTCTTCCAGCACACGCCCATGGGCCGCGCGCTCCGCGCCGTGGCCGACGACCCGCAGGCCGCCCTCTCCCTCGGCATCTCGCTCAGGACCATCTGGATCATCGTCTGGTCGGTGGCAGGCATCGTCGCCATCGTCGCCGGCATCATGTGGGGCGCGAAGAGCGGCGTGCAGTTCAGCCTCTCGCTGATCGCGCTGAAGGCGCTGCCCGTTCTCATCCTGGGCGGGCTGACCTCGGTGCCCGGCGCCATCGTCGGCGGTCTCATCATCGGCCTTGGCGAGAAGGTCGCCGAGGTCTACTGGGGCCCGGTGATCGGCGGCGCGATCGAGAACTGGTTCGCCTACATGCTGGCGATGCTGGTTCTCATGTTCCGGCCCCAAGGCCTGTTCGGCGAAAAGATCATCGAGCGGGTGTGACCGTGCTCACCTATATCACCGACCTCTACAACACCTTCTTCGCGACCCGCTCGCGTGCGATCAACACGGTCTTCGTCACCGTGATCTCGTTGCTCGCGCTCTTCGCCGTGCCGACGCTGGCGAACGAGTACTGGCTGCAGGCGATCCTGATCCCCTTCCTGATCTTCGCGCTCGCGGCGCTCGGGCTCAACCTGCTCACCGGCTTCGCCGGCCAGCTCTCCCTCGGCACCGGGGGCTTCATGGCGGTCGGCGCCTACTCCGCCTTCAAGATGACGACCGCGTGGCCCGAGCTGGATATCATCGCCGTCTTCCTCATCTCGGGCTTCTTCGCCGCCGGCGTCGGCATCCTCTTCGGGCTGCCGAGCCTCCGCATCAAGGGCTTCTACCTGGCGGTGGCGACGCTGGCCGCGCAGTTCTTCCTGATCTGGCTCTTCAACCGGGTGCCGTGGTTCTACAACGACAATCCCTCGGGCACGATCACGGCGCCGCCGCGCACCTTCGCGGGCGTCATGATCACGGGGCCCGAGGCCGCCGCCGAGGTGCGCTATCTGGTGGCGCTCGTCCTGCTGGCGGTCTTCGTCTTCTTCTCCTGGAATCTGATGCGGAGCCGCTTCGGCCGCGCCTGGATGGCGGTGCGCGACATGGACGTGGCCGCCGAGATCGTGGGCATCCCGCTGCTCCGCACCAAGCTGCTCGCCTTCGGCGTGAGCTCCTATCTCTGCGGCGTCGCCGGCGCGCTCTTCGTCTTTCTCTATCTCGGCAGCGCCGAGACCATCGCCTTCGACGTCAACATCTCCTTCCTCGTGCTCTTCATGATCATCGTGGGCGGCCTCGGCTCGATCACCGGCTCCATCATCGGTGCCGCATTCATCACGATCCTGCCGATCTTCCTCACCAACCTGAACCCGATCCTCGGCATCGACCTGGCCGTCGACCTCGCCAAGCATATCGAGGTCATCATCTTCGGCGGCCTCATCATCGTGATCCTGATCCTCGAGCCGCACGGCATGGCGCGCCTCATCCAGGTCTCGCGCGAGCGCCTCCGCATCTAGCCCGCATGTCTCGCCAGGGTCCGGCCGGGACGCTCAGCCGCCGCGCTTCTCCGGGATGATGCCGCGCGGGCTGAAGCGCATGACCACCAGCAGGATCAGCCCCATGACGATGAGGCGCATGTAGGCCGCGCTGTCGAGCAGGTGGGCGCGCAGCGGGTGGCCCTCGTCGAGGCCGGCGGTGATCGCGTCCATCAGCCAGAACGCGGCGGGCTCGGCCTCGACCCACAGGAACCAGACCAGGAAGCCGCCCAGCACCGCGCCCCAGTTGTTGCCGGAGCCGCCGACGATCACCATCACCCAGACCAGGAAGGTGAAGCGGAGCGGCTGATAGCTGCCCGGCGTGAACTGGCCGTCGAGGGTGGTGAGCATGGCGCCGGCGATGCCCATGACGGCGGCGCCCAGCACGAAGATCTCCATGTGGCGCCGGGTCACGTTCTTGCCCATCGCCGCGGCGGCGGCCTCGTTGTCGCGGATGGCGCGCATCATGCGCCCCCAGGGCGAGTTCAGCGCGCGCTCCGCCAGCAGCACGATCGCCATGAGGACGAGCGCGAAGAGCGCCGCATAGCAGAGCTTGACGAAGATGCTCGCGCCCAGGATCGGGTCCGCGCCCAGCCAGCTCGCGAGATCGAGGAACCAGGCGCTCGCCTGCAGGTCGACCTCGTAGGGCACCGGCCGGTCGAGGCCGGTGACGTTCTTCACGCCCCGGCCCAGCCAGTCCTCGTTCTTGATGACGGTGATGACGATCTCGGCGATGCCGAGGGTGGCGATGGCGAAGTAGTCCGAGCGCAGGCCGAGCGCGACCTTGCCGATGAGCCAGGCGGCGCCGGCGGCGAGCAGCCCGCCGATCGCCCAGGAGAAGACGATGGGCAGGCCTGCGCCGCCGAGATAGCCGGTGCGGGCGCTGTCGACGTCCTCGATCGCATCGACCGCCGGGTCGAAGAAGATGCGGATGAGAAAGAAGCCTGCGACGAGGAGAAGCACCGTCGCCGCCGTGCGCAGCGGCCCCTTGCGCACATGACGGCGGGCCAGGACGATCGCGATCACGACACCCACCAGCACCGCGAGCGCATAGCCCAGGTCCTCGCCGCCCGCGGCCCACGCGTCCGCCACCGGCGGCTGCGAGACGAGCACGCCGGCCAGCCCCCCGAGCGCGGCGAAGCCCATCACGCCGACGTTGAGCAGGCCCGCGTAGCCCCATTGCATGTTGAGGCCGAGCGCCATGATCGCCGAGATCAGGCAGAGGTTGAGGATCGAGAGGCTGACCACCCACGACTGGCCGAAACCGACCGCGACCAGCAGCAGTGCCATGACGGCGAAGAGCCCCGGCGTGCGCAGCGCCGGCCTGCGCCGCAACGGATTGCGCAGACCCGTCTTCAAAACACCCGTCCCCTGAAGATCCCGGTCGGGCGCACCAGCAGCACCACCACCAGGATGACGAAGGAGATCGCGAGCTTGTAGTCGGTCGACAGAAGCTGCATGAGGCCGCTCGGCTCCCAGCTCTCCGGCAGGAGGTAGCGCAGGAACTTCTTGTAGGCGTAGGTCACCGCCGTCTCGGAGAGGGCCACGATGAAGGCGCCGACGACCGCGCCCACCGGCTGGCCGATCCCGCCGAGGATTGCAGACGCGAAGATGGGCAGGAGCAGATGGAAGTAGGTGAACGGCTTGAAGCTCTTGTCGATGCCGTACATGGTGCCCGCAATGGCCGCCAGGGTGCCGGCGATCAGCCAGGCGTAGAACACCACGCGGTCGGGGCTGACGCCGGAGAGCAGCGCCAGGTCCTCGTTGTCGGAATAGGCGCGCATCGCCTTCCCCGCCCGCGTCCGGTGCAGGAACCAGAAGAGCGCCGCCACCGCCACCACGGTCACGACGACGGTCAGCCCCTGCGAGAGCTTGATCGCGAGCCCTTCCTTCAGCCCCGTCGCCTGCTTGAACTCGGAGGCCTTGATCAGAAACCTGGCGCCGTCGGCGACGCGGCGATCCTCGGGCCCGATGATGAAGCGGACGATTCCCTGCAGCGCGAACATCACGCCGACCGAGGCGATCAGCAGGATCACCGGCGGGCTCTTGCGGCGGCGGTAGAAGCGGAAGACGAGGCGGTCCGCGCTCAGGTTGAAGGCGGCCGCCGCCACGATGCCGAAGGGCAGCGCGATCAGCGCCGTCGGCAGCGGCGCGATGCCGACGTCCATCCCCTGGAACCACCAGGTCGCGAGCAGCACGACCATGGCGCCGAAGGCCATCACGTCGCCGTGCGAGAAATTGGCGAAGCGCAGGATGCCGAAGACGAGCGTGACGCCGAGGGCGCCGAGCGCGAGCTGGGAGCCGTAGGCGACGCCGGGGACGATGACGAAGTTCATCAGCAGGACGACCGCGTTCGCCACGTCGGTCATGGACTACCCGCCCAGAAACGAGCGCCGCACTTCGGGGTCGTCGAGCAGCGCCTGGCCGCTGTCGGTGTAGCGGTTCCTGCCGGTCACCAGCACGTAGCCGCGATCGGCGATGGAGAGCGCCTGGGCCGCGTTCTGCTCCACCATCAGGATGGCGATGCCGGTCGCGCGGATCTCCAGGATGCGGTCGAAGAGGTCGTCCATGACCACGGGCGAGACGCCGGCGGTGGGTTCGTCCAGCATGAGCAGGCGGGGCTCGGTCATCAGCGCGCGGCCGATCGCCACCTGCTGGCGCTGCCCGCCCGAGAGCTCGCCGGCAAGCTGGCGACGCCGCTCCTTCAGGATGGGGAAGAGGTCGAAGACCCGCGCCATGGTGTCGGCGACGCCCGCGTCGCGGATGTAGGCGCCCATCTCCAGGTTCTCCTCCACCGTCATGGTGGTGAAGACGTTGCGCTCCTGGGGCACGAAGCCCATGCCCTTGCGCACGCGCTCCTGCGGGCTGAGGCGGGTGATGTCCTCGCCGTCCAGCGTCACCGCGCCTGCGCGCAGCTGGATGAGGCCGAAGACCGCCTTCATGGCGGTCGACTTGCCGGCGCCGTTGGGGCCGACGATGACCGCGACCTCGCCCTGCCGGGCCTCGATCGTGCAGTCGTGGATGATGTCGGCACCGCCGTAGCCGCCGGTCATCCCCTCGCCTGCGAGGAAGCTCATGACCCGCCGAGGCCGCGCCGCCGGCCGCGGCCGAGATAGGAGTCGATCACCCGCTGGTCCGCCTTGACCTCGGCCGGCGAGCCCTGCGTGAGCACCTTGCCCTCGGCCATGACGATGACCGGCTGGCACAGGCGCGAGATGAAATCGATGTCGTGCTCGATCATGCAGAAGGTGTAGCCGCGCTCCTGGTTGAGGCGGAGGATGGCGTCGCCGATGCTCCTCAAGAGCGTGCGGTTGACCCCGGCGCCGACCTCGTCGAGGAAGACGATGCGGGGCTCCGCCATCATCGTGCGCCCGAGCTCGAGCAGCTTCTTCTGCCCGCCCGAGAGCGCGCCTGCGCGCTCGGCAGCGACCCGCTCGAGGCCGAGGAAGGCGATCACGTCCCAGGCCCGGTCGCGGATCTCCGCTTCCTCCGCGCGGACCGCGCCGCGGCGGAACCAGGCGTTGACGAGCGTCTCGCCGGACTGGCCGCCCGGCACCGTGGTCAGGTTCTCGAGGACGGTGAGCGTCGAGAACTCGTGCGCGATCTGGAAGGTGCGGAGCACGCCCCGGTGGAAGAGCTGGTGCGGCTTCAGCCCGGTGATGTCCTGCTCCTGCAGGAAGACGCGGCCCTCGGACGGCGGGTAGACGCCGGCGATGACGTTGAAGAGCGTGGTCTTGCCGGCGCCGTTGGGGCCGATCAGCCCGGTGATCGTGCCCTCCTCGATTGCCGCGCTCACGCCGTCGACGGCGCGGATGCCGCCGAAGTGCAGGTGCAGGTCTTCGACCCGGATCATGGGAGGCGCCGCGGCGGCGGTTCCCGCGGCCGGGGATGCGGGCGGCGGCCCGGTCATCGCTGCCCGGGCCGCCCTCCTTCTTCGCGCGCCCTAGCGGTAGGACTTGGTGACGAAGGCGCCGCCCTCGACCTCCATGATGGCGTAGGAGCCGGCGGCCTCGCCCACGTCGGTGAGCTCGACGGCTGATGCCCCGACGTAGTCGATGTCCCCGCCATCGGCGAGGATCTGCAGCCCCTTGGCCAGCTCGCCCGGCAGGATCGGCTCGCCCGGTGCGTTGGCGACCTCCAGGACCTTGGCCGCGGCCGCGCCGCGATCGGCCGAGCCCGCCGCCTGCATGGAAAGCGCGATCAGCGCGGCGGCGTCATAGGACTCGCCGCGGAAGGGCCCGTCGCCGTCCACCCCGTTGGCCGCGGCGTGGTCGAGGAACATCTGGGCGCCGGCGGAATCGGAGCCCGGCGCCGTGCCGATGGTGCCGGTCAGCGCGTCGCCGATGGCCTCGATCAGCGAATCGCCGATCATGCCGTCGGCAACGACGAAGTTCTCGAATGCGCCGGTGTCGACGGAGGTCTGGATGATCCCCTTGCCGCCCTGGTCGACGTAGCCGAAGACCAGCAGGTGCTCCGCGCCCGAGGCCGAGAGCGCGCCCACCTCGGCCGAATAATCGCCCTTGCCGTCCTCGTGCGCGGCCGAGATCGCGACCGTGCCGCCGAGCCCCGCGAACGCCGCACCGAAGCTGCCGTCCAGCCCCTTGCCGTAGTCGTTGTTGGTGTAGGTAACGGCGACGTTGTCGATGCCGCGCTCGATCAGGAGCTCCGCGATCACCTGCCCCTGCCGCGCATCCGAGGGCGCGGTGCGGAAGAAGAGGCCGTTGTCCTCGATCGTGGTGAGCGCCGGCGAGGTCGCCGAGGGCGAGATGATGACGACGCCGTTCGGCACCGCGACGTTGTTGGTGATGGCGATGGTGACGCCCGAGCAGTCGGCGCCGAAGATGGCCGCGACGTCCTCGGCGGTCACCAGGCGTTCGGCCGCGGCGGTTGCGGCAGCCGCGTCGATGCAGGTCGAATCGCCCCTGACCGGCACCAGCGCCTTGCCGCCGAGGAAGGCGCCCGAGTCCGACACCTCCTTCAGGGCCAGCTCGGCCGAGGCCGCCATGTCGGGCGTCAGCGACTCGATCGGGCCGGTGAAGCCGAGGATCACGCCGACCTTCACCTCGTGGCCGTCGGCCTTGGCCTCCGGCGCCAGCGCGAAACACAGCGTCGCAGCGAGCGCGACGCACGCAGCCAGGCGAATTCTGCTCATGGTACTTGCCTCCCTGTCGCAGGGTCGTGGCCATGCGCCGCCCCGAAATCCCGGCGGCTGGCCGGTTGACGAACTATAACCGCATCGTCCGCCGTTTCGAAGATATAGGTCAAGGACCCGGCGACCCGGTCCGGAGGTTTGACAGCGCACCGCCGGTGGCTATAGTGCGCCCGGCGCGGCGCCACGCGGCGGCGATGCGCGCGTTCTCCCATCGGCACGGACGCGATGAGCAAGCGACAGCAGTCGAAGTACAAGATTTGCCGGCGCCTCGGGGTCAACCTCTGGGGCCGGCCCAAGAGCCCGACCAACAGGCGCGACTACGGGCCGGGGCAGCACGGCCAGCGGCGGCGCAAGCCGTCGGACTTCGGCGTGCAGCTCGCGGCCAAGCAGCGCCTGCGCGGCTACTACGGCAACATCACCGAGAAGCAGTTCCGCCGTTACTACAAGGCGGCCGGCGACCGCAAGGGCGACACCGGCGAGAACCTGATCGGGCTGCTCGAGCGGCGCCTCGACGCCGTCGTCTACCGCATGAAGTTCGTGCCCACCGTCTTCGCCGCGCGGCAGTTCGTGAGCCACGGCCACGTCCTGGTCAACGGCCGCCGGGTGACAATCCCGAGCTACCTGGTCAAGGACGAGGACCGGATCGCGATCAGGGACCGCTCGAAGCAGCTTCCGCTGGTTCTGGAGGCGGTCGACTCGCCCGAGCGCGACGTGCCCGACTACCTCGAGGCCGACCACGACCGCATGGAGGGCCGCTTCATCCGCGCGCCGAAGCTGGTCGACGTGCCCTACCCGGTGCAGATGGAGCCCAACCTCGTCATCGAGTACTACTCGCGCTAGTCTCCCGCTCCGCCCTGGCGATTGACAGGGCGCCCGCCCTCCGCTTTTGTCTGCCTTGGAAAGCGAGGGCATGGGAGGAGCGCCATGGACGCGGTGGCATTCGAGCATCACCTGCTGCAGGAAGCCGGCACCAGCCCCAACAACGGGGCGCTGCCGCTGATCGTCTATCGCGGCGCCATCGAGGTCGGCGGCGACGAGCCGGAGGCCGCGGTCGAGCGCCACTTCGGCACCAACGGCTGGGGCGACGGCTTTCGCGGCGACACCTTTCCCTTTCACCACTACCACTCGATCGCGCACGAGGTGGTGGGCTGCGCGCGCGGCGCGGCACGGCTGCAGTTCGGCGGGCCCGAGGGGCCGGTGGTGGACATGCAGGCCGGCGATGCCGTGCTGATCCCCTCCGGCGTCGTGCACGTGCGGCTCGACGACAAGCCGGGCTACGTCAGCGTCGGCGCCTATCCGCCGGGGCAGCAGCCCGACCTCTGCGTGCTGTCGGACGGGGACGCGTTGATCTCGAACGCGCGCGACGATACCGAGGGCCTGGAGCTCAAGGTCGTGGGCGAGGCCGAGATGCCCGCGATCAGGGCCGCCATCGCCGCGGTCCCGCTGCCCGGCAGCGACCCGCTCGCGGGCGCAGGCGGCCCTGTGACGACCCTCTGGCTGGAGCGCTGAGGGGCCGCGTCGGCGGGGCTCAGGCCCCCGTCGCCAGCTCGCGTTCCACCAGCGTGGCCCAGTAGCTCGCGCCGACGGGCAGGATCTCGTCGTTGAAGTCGTAGCCGGGGTTGTGGAGGAAGCAGCCGCCGGCGCCCGCGCCGTTGCCGATCCAGATGTAGCTGCCCGGTCGCGCCTGGAGCATGTAGGCGAAGTCCTCCGAGCCCATGCAGGGGGCGAGGTCGCGGTGCACCCGCTCCGCCCCCACCACGGCGGCCGCCGCGGCCTCGGCCCGGTCGGTCTCGTCCGCCGTGTTGACCGTGGCGGGGAAGCGGCCCTCCACCTTCACCGTGGCCCTGGTGCCGAGCGCTTCCGCCGTGCTCTCCGCGATGCGCGCGATGCCGGTGGCGATCAGGTCGCGAACCTGCGGCTTGAAGATGCGCACGGTGCCGGCGAGCTCGACGGCCTGCGGGATCACGTTGAAGGCGTCGCCGCCGTGGATCTTGGTCACGCTGACGACGCCGGCCTCCAGCGGGTCCACGTTGCGGGCGACGATCGACTGCAGGGCGGTCACGATCTGCGCCGCCGCCACGACGGAATCGTGGCCCAGGTGCGGCATGGCGCCGTGGGCGCCGGTGCCCTCCACCGTGATGGTGAACTCGTCGCAGGCCGCCATCATCGGGCCTGAGCGGACGGCGATCTCGCCTGCCGCGAGCCCGGGCCAGTTGTGCATGCCGTAGACGGCCTGCGCCGGGAAGCGCTCGAAGAGCCCCTCCGTCACCATCGCCTCGCCGCCACCGAGCCCCTCCTCCGCCGGCTGGAAGACGAAATAGACCGTGCCGGCGAAGTTGCGGGTCTCGGCCAGATACTGCGCGGCGCCCAGCAGCATCGTCGTGTGCCCGTCGTGGCCGCAGGCGTGCATGGTGCCGTCGCTGGTCGAGCGGTGCGCCCTGTCGTCCGCCTCAAGGATGGGCAGCGCGTCCATGTCGGCGCGGAGCGCGATGGCGCCTGCGCCGGGTGCGCCTTCGAGCACGCCCACCACCCCGGTCTTCGCCAGCCCGCGGTGCACCTCGATGCCGAAGGATTCGAGCTTCTCCGCCACGATGGCGGCGGTGCGTTCCTCCTCGAAGCCGAGCTCGGGGTGGGCGTGGATGTCGCGCCGCCACGCCGTCATCTCGTCGTGGATCGCGGCGATACGGTTGATCACGGGCATGGCGGGACGCTCCCGGTCAGGGGCAGGGGCGGCGTGCGAAGGGGCGCCGCGCCGGGCCGCGCAGGCACGGGCGCCTTCGGCGCTACTCGGCGGCCTCGGCCGGAACCGGGCGGTTCATGCCGATCTCGGCGATCAGCTCCTGGGTGTAGACCTGGTGCCACATCTCGTAGGAGAACTCGGAGCGGAGCCGCTTCGCCTGCGGGTTGATGGCGAGGTTCACGGTCTCGCCGCCGAGGATGATCTCGCGGATGCGGCTGCGGTCCTGCAACAGGGTGATGTCGGCCAGCGGGTCGCCGTCGAAGACCAGGATGTCGGCGAGCAGGCCCTTCTCCAGCGCGCCGACCTGGCCGGCCTCGCGCACGAAGGTGCTGTTGTTCACCGTGGCGCAACGCAGCGCCTCGGCCGCAGACAGGCCGAGGTAGGTCGACATGTGCTCCAGCTCGCGCGCGTGCCACTCGCCGTAGGGAGTCACCGCGAAGCCGGAATCGGTGCCGGAGAGGAAGGTGACGCCGGCATCGCGCGCCTTCACCAGCGAGCGCTGCGCCGCCTCGATCTCGCGCTTGTGCGCATCGGGGAAGCCCGGATAGCAGCCGTCGCCGGGCCGGGTGAAGTCGATGTCGTTCACCACCAGGCTGAAGGTCGGGCAGATCATGCAGCCGTTGTCCACCACCGCCTCCAGACCCTCGTCGTCCATCCAGGCGGCGTGCAGGATCACGTCGACGCCGGCGCGGGCGGAGTAGAGCACGGCCTCGGCGCCGCGCGCGTGCACCACCACCTTCTTGCCGAGGCGGTGGGCCTCGGTGACCATCGCGGTGGTCTCTTCCTGGTTGTAGCCGGAGACGAGGACGCTGGTCATCGGGTTCATGGAGTCGCCGTCCATGGCGATCTTGATGAAGTCGACCCCGTCCTTGGCCATGGTGCGGATCTCGGCGATCCCCTCGTCGGCATTGCGGGCGAGCACGCCGATCGAGGTCTCGGGCACGCCGATCCAGCTCGGATACCAGTCCGAAAGCCCCTGGCGGTTGGTGATCTGGCGGCCCGAGCAGGTGATGCGGGGGCCCGTGAAGAGGCCGGCGTCGATGGCATCGCGGATCGAGGGCGTGACGCGCCCGCTGGTGGTGGGGTCGGCCAGCGAGGTGAAGCCCGCGGCCAGCACCCGCTGCGCCGCCTCCATCCCGCGCAGGGCGCGGAACTCGACCGGCGCGTAGAGGTCGATGTCCTCCTCGGTCTTGGCGTTGCCGTAGGAGAGGTGGACGTGGATGTCGATCAGGCCCGGCATCACGAAGTGCGCGGAGTGGTCCAGCACCTCGTCCTCGGCCGCAGCGACCGGCGCGCCGGCAGTCGGCCCCACGTAGGCGATCCGCTCGCCCTCGGTCACCACCGTCTGATCGCGTTCCGCAGCGTCACCGTGGCCGGTGAACAGCTGGCCGCATCGAATGTGTCTGCGCATCGCCCGCTCCATCGTCTTATCGGCGCGCTTCGGCCTCAGCCGAAGAGCATCCGCGCCGCCGCCAGCAGTTTATCAGGATGTTCCAGCGCCGGCGAATGCCCGCATTCCGCGATCACGAAGGTGTCGGCCCTCGGAATGTGGCGGGCGAGGACCAGCGTGTTCTCGTCGCAGGGGAAGGGCCGGTCGTCTCGGCCGTGCAGCATCGCCACCTCGCAGGTGAGCGCCGCCAGCCGCTCCGGCGCGAGCACCGCCGCGTCGATGAAGTGCTGCTTGTCGCCCGCGAACATGCTGCGGAAATAGGGGCCGTATTCACCGTCGTGCAGGATCGCCATGCGCGCATCGAGAAACGCGTCGGTGATGACCGAGGGGTCGTGGACCAGGATCTCGACCGCCTCGCGCAGCTCTTCCCGGGTCTCGGGGAAGCGCCAGCAGATCTCGGTCTCACGGTTGACGCGGGCCGGCGCGCCCATGGCGCCGGTGGTCATCACCTTGGTCACGCGCGCGTTCTCCATGGCGAGCCCGAGCGCGAGGCTGGCCGAGAGCGAATGGCCGATCACGCCGGCCTCGCCATCGGGCAGCAGGTCGAGCACCGCCTGCGCCTGGCGCCGCCAGAGCGGCAGGTCGAAGTAGGGCTCCTCGGCCTTGCGGCCGGACGCGCCGAAGCCGATCAGGTCGGTGGCGACGATGCGGTAGCGCGCGGCCAGAGGCTCCAGCACCAGGCGCCAGTTGCCGATGGTGCCGGCGCCGGGGCCGGAGCCGTGCAGCATCAGGATGGGGAAGCCCTCGCCCCCCTCCCAGATGTGGACGCGGTGGCCCTCCACGTCGATGTCGCGCTCGGCGAGTGCCATGTCTCCTCCTCGATCCTGCCTGCCGCTCGCCCGCGCCTTACGCGCGGAGCTTCTCGTTGTCGGGGTCCACCGGCGAGGCCGGGATCACCCGGGCGGGCTTCCGCTCGCCCAGAACCTCCACGGCGAGCGCCCGGCCGGGCTCGGCGTGTTCGCGGGCGACATAGCCGAGCGCGAGGCTCCGCCCCAGCGTGTGGCCGAAGGCGCCCGAGGTCGCGCGGCCCACCATGGTCTCGCCGTCGTAGATCGGCTCGTTGCCCCAGGGGTCGGCGTCGTCGGCTTCCACCTCGAGCGTGACGAAGTCCTGCGGCACGCCGGCCTCGCGCTGGGCGATCAGCGCCTCGCGGCCCACGAACTCGCCCTTGTCGAGCGCGATGAAGCGGTCCAGGCCCGCCTCGAAGGCGGAGTACTCGATGGTGAGATCCTGCCCCCACATGCGATAGGACTTCTCGATGCGGAGCGAGTCCATCGCCCGCATGCCGCACATGCCGAGACCGTGCTGCTCCCCGGCGTCCACGAGCGCGTCGAAGATGCGGTTCTGGTACTCGATCGGGTGGTGCAGCTCCCAGCCCAGCTCGCCCACGAAGTTGACTCGCATGGCGGTGGCAGGCGCCACGCCGATGGAGATCGGCTGCGCCGTGAGCCAGGGGAAGGCCGCGTTGGAGAGGTCGGAGTCGGTCACGGCCTGGAGGATGTCGCGTGCGCGCGGCCCCGCCAGCACCAGCACCCCGTGGGCGGTGGTGATGTTCTCGACGCGCACGCCGTCTCCCGCCACGTGGCGCAGCAGGAAGTCGTGGTCGTAGCGCTCGGCCGCGCCGGAGCTCACCAGGTAGAACGACTCCGACCCCTCGCGCAGCACCGTGAACTCCGAGCGCACCCCGCCGGTCACGGTGAGCGCGTGCGCCAGCCTGAGGCGCCCCCGGCCCTTGGGCAGGCGGTTGGCGAGCACGGCATCGAGCGCACCCTCCGCACCCGGCCCGGAAACCCGGAACTTCGAGAAGCTGGTGATGTCGATCAGGCCTGCGCGCTCGCGCACGGCGCGGCACTCGGCGCCCACGGGCTCGAAGTAGTTGGTGCGGCGGAAGCTCCAGTCGTCGCGCGGCTCCACACCCTCCGGCGCGAACCAGTTGGGCCGCTCCCAGCCGTAGCGCTGGCCCCAGACGGCGCCGTGCGCGGCGAGGCGCTCGTGGCAGGGGCTGGTCCTGGCGGGCCGCGCCGCCGGGCGCTCCTCGTCCGGGTAGTGGATGATGAAGACGTGGGCGTAGGCTTCCTCGTTCTTGGCCCTGGTGTAGTTCCTGTTGGCGTAGGCGCCGAAGCGGCGTGGGTCCACCGCCAGCATGTCGATGGAGGGCTCGCCGTCCGCGATCCAGCCCGCGAGCTGCCAGCCCGCCCCGCCGGCGGCGGTGATGCCGAAGCTGAAGCCCTCGGCCAGCCAGAAGTTGGGGAGGCCATAGGCCGGGCCGATGAGCGGGTTGCCGTCCGGCGTGTAGGGGATCGGGCCGTTGACGCAGTCCTTGATGCCGGCGCGGCCGAACATCGGCACCCGGTTGATCGCGGCCTCGATGTGCGGCTCCAGGCGCTCGATATCGGGGGGCAGCAGCTCCTGGCCGAAGCCCTCCGGCACGCCGTCCACCGCCCAGGCGGGCGCGTCCTTCTCGTAGGGTCCGAGGATCAGGCCCTGGCGCTCCTCGCGCATGTAGTAGGAGGCGTCGCTCTCGCGCAGCACCGGCATCTCCGGCAGGCCCTGCGCGCTGCGCTCCTCCAGCTCGGGGATGGTGTCGGTGACGATGTACTGGTGCTCGACCGGGATGGTCGGCAGGTCGAGGCCCACCATGGCGCCCACCTGCCGGGCCCAGGAGCCGGTGGCCGTCACCACCGTCTCGCACCTGATGTCGCCCCGGGTGGTCCTGACCAGCCACTCGCCGGCGCGGGTCCGCTCGATGCCCGTGACTTCGGTGTTGCGGTGCACCTCCGCGCCCCGGTCGCGCGCGCCCTTCGCCAATGCCTGTGTCACGTCCACCGGCGCCACGTGCCCGTCATGGGGGTGGAAGAGCGCGCCCACCAGGCCGTCGAGGTTGCAGAGCGGCCAGAGTGCGCCGATCTCGTTGGGGCCGATCAGCTCGAAGGGGACGCCGATGGTGTTCGCGGTGCCGCAGTAGTTGCGGTACTCGTCCATCCGCTCCCGGTTGGTGGCGAGTCGCAGGTTGCCGGTGCGGTGGAAGCTCACCGCCTGGCCGGTCTCCGCCTCGAGCTGCTGGTAGAGGTCGATCGAGTACTTGTGGAGCTGGCCCACGCTGTAGCTCATGTTGAAGAGCGGGAGCAGGCCTGCCGCGTGCCAGGTGGAGCCCGCGGTGAGCTCGGTCTTCTCCACCAGCATGACGTCGGACCAGCCGAGCTTCGCCAGGTGGTAGAGCACGCTGCAGCCGACGATGCCGCCGCCGACCACCACCACCCGCGCCTGATCCTTCATGCCCCGGCCCTTCCATGCTGCCCGCCTGCCCGGCGGCGAGCGCCCCCTATATCACGCCTGCGCAGCGCGCGGCAGCCGCGCCTGCGTCGCCGTGCGGCGGGTGCTAGAGTGCGGCCATGGCAGGACGTCTCGACGGCAAGGTGGCGCTGATCACGGGCGCGGGCTCGGTCGGCCCCGGCTGGGGCAACGGCCGCGCCACCGCCGTGCTCTTCGCCCGCGAAGGCGCACGCGTGGTCGCCATGGACCGCAACCGGACGGCCGCCGAGGCGACGCGGCAGATCATCGAAAGCGAGGGCTGGGCCTGCGCGGTCGAGATCGCGGACGTGACCGACGGCGCCCAGGTCAAGCGGGTGATCGACGCCATCTGCGAGCACTGGGGCGGGCTGCACGTGCTCGTCAACAACGTGGGCGGCTCCGTTCCCGGCGGGCCGGTGGAGCTCAGCGAGGAGGACTGGGCCGCCCAGCTCGAGTTCAACCTCACCAGCGCCTTCCTCACCACGCGCTGCGCGCTTCCGGTGATGGAGGCGCAGGGCGCGGGCGCCATCGTCAACATCTCATCGGTGGCGGGGCTGCGCTTCATCGGCAACCACCACGCGGCCTACGCCGCGGCGAAGGCGGGGCTGGTGCAGTTCACCAAGGCGGTTGGCGTGCAGTACGCGGCGCGCGGCGTGCGCTGCAATTCGATCTCCGTCGGCCTGATGCACACGCCGCTGGTGGAGGCGCGGCTTGCCGCGCAGTACGGCAAGGGCGATCTCGACGCGCTGGTGTCGAAGCGCCACGCCCAGGTGCCCATGGGCCGCATGGGCAGCGGCTGGGACGTGGCCCATGCCGCGCTCTATCTCGCCTCCGACGAGGCTGGATACGTCACCGCAGCCGACCTGGTCGTGGACGGCGGGCTCACCGCCAAGTGCGACTGAGGGCGCGGCGCCCCGGTCGGGGTCGGCCGGCATGGTCGTGATCGAGGGGATCGCGCGGCGCGACCGGCTGGTGGTGCTGGCCGGCCTCGTCGTGGCCGCGGCGCTCGCCTGGCTCTACCTCATCGACATGGCCCTCGACATGGGCGGGGGCGGGATGGCGGCCGGCGGCGGCGCCATGACGCGGATGCAGGCCTGGAGCGTTCTCGACGGCCTGCTCATGTGGGTCATGTGGGCGGTGATGATGGTCGCCATGATGGTGCCGAGCGCAGCACCCATGATCCTGATCTTCGCCCGCGTGGAGCGCGGGCAGCGCCGGGGCCGCCCCTACACGCCGACCACGCTCTTCGCGCTCGGCTACGTGCTGGTGTGGGCCGCGTTCAGCGTGGCCGCGACGGCGATGCAGTGGGGCCTGCAGAACGCGGCCCTGCTCTCGCCGATGATGGTGGCCACCAGCACCGTGCTTGGCGGCGCGCTCTTTCTCGCCGCCGGTGTCTACCAGTGGACGCCGCTGAAGCACGCCTGTCTCAAGCACTGCCGCTCGCCCATGGCCTTCATCATGGGGCACTGGCGGCCGGGCGCGTGGGGCGCCTTCCGCATGGGGGTGGGCCACGGCGCCTTCTGCCTCGGCTGCTGCGCCTTCGTGATGGGGCTGCTCTTCGTCGGCGGTGTGATGAACCTCGCCTGGGTCGCGGCGATCACGGTCTTCGTCGTGGCCGAGAAGCTCGCGCCCAGGGGCGAATGGGTGGCGCGGATCGGCGGCATCGCCATGGTCGCGGCCGGCATCTACCTGCTCGCCGCGCCCTGAGAGCCGCGCTCAGCGCCGGGAGTCGCGCCAGGCGATGGCGGCGCGCAGGCCCTGCGTGCGCGTGATCTCCAGGAACTTGCGCTTGGCGTCGGTGCCCTCCGCCTCGATCAGCAGGTCCTGCTCGAGCGCCATCTCGAGCGTCGCGTCGAAGCCCATCATGCGGACCATGCGGTTGATCGTGGCCTTGGTGCGCCTGAGCAGCGCGGGCTCGATCGCGGCCATCCGGCGGGCGAGCGCGAGCGCAGCCTCGACCTCGCGGCCTGCCGGCACGACGCGGTTGACGAGGCCGATCTCGCAGGCGCGGCGGGCGTCGATCTCGTCATCGCCGGTGAGCAGGATCTCCTTCGCGTGCTTGGGCCCGGCGAGCCAGGGCAGCAGCATGACGACGATGCCTGCGCCGAAGCGCAGCTCGGGCTCGCCGAAGCGGGCGTCCTCGGCGGCGACGGTGACGTCGCACGCGAGCGCAAGCTCGCAGCCGCCGGCGAGCGCCGGGCCCCGCACCGCCGCGACCGTCGGCTTCGAGAGGTGCCAGAAGCGCATCACGGTGTCGAAGTCGTCGCGCAGCACGGCGCGCCACTGGGCGACGCCTTCGGGCGGGGCGGCGGCCTGCTCCTTGAGGTCGAAGCCCGACGAGAAGACACCGCCCGCGCCGGTCACCACCAGCGCACGGGTGGCCTCGTCGGCCTCGACCGCGTCGCACACCGCGTTGAGCTCCGCCAGCATGGTGCGGTTGAGCGCGTTGGCCACGGCGGGCCGGTTGAGCGTGACGAGCCCGACCGCGTCGTGCCGCTCGAAGGTGATGCACTGATAGGCCATCGCAGACCTCCCCGGCCGTGATGCCGGAAGCGCGCTACCTGGCAGTCGTGCCACCGTCGATGGGGAGCATGGTGCCGGTGACGAAGCCGGCGGCGTCGGAGGCGAGATACATCACCGCGTTGGCGATATCGACGGGATATCCAACCTTGCCGAGGGGGATGTGTTCCTTGAGCCGCTCGCGAATCTCCGCCGACGTGAGCTCGAGGTGCTGCCAGCCCTGGTCCATCATCGGCGTGTCGATGTCGCCGGGGCAGACCGCGTTGACGCGAATCCGGTCCTTCGCGTGGTCCATCGCCATGCACTTGGTCAGCATGACGATGGCGCCCTTTGTCGCGCTGTAGGCGGGCAGGCGTTCGTAGGCGATCAGCCCGCACTCGGAGGACATGTTGACGATGGCGCCGCCCTGCCCTTGCGCCTTCATCTGCCGCACCGCGGCCCGCGCCATGTAGAAGCTGCCGCTCACGTTGATGGCGATGAGTTCGTCCCAGGCGTCGTCCGGGGTCTCGTCGACCGGGCCGTGCAGGCAGACGCCGGCGTTGTTGAAGAGCACGTCGAGCCGACCGAAGCGCTCTGCCGTCTCGGCCACCAGCCGGTCGCAGTAGGCGGCGTCCGCCACGCTGCCGAGGCTGAGGGCGGCGCTGCCGCCCTCCTGCGCGACCGCCTCCAGCACCGCATCGCCGCGCGCCGCGTCCCGCCCGTTGAGCATGACGTTGGCGCCGTGGGCGGCGAAGGCCCTGGCGGTGCCCTCCCCGATGCCGGAGGTGGCGCCGGTGATCAGCACCGTCCGCCCGGCGAATGCGTCCTTGGCGAAGAGCGGGGTCATGGGCTTCCTCCGGCCGGCTGGGTCCTTCGTCGTGCGGAGGTATAGCGCGCCGGCGCGGCTTGCGCATGTCCGCTGTCCCCCCGCCGCAAACGAAAAGGGGCGGGCCCTGAGGCCCGCCCCGGAACGAAAGCCTGGAAGGCCGGGCTACATGCCCATGCCCATGTCGGGCATGCCGGCGCCGGCGGCTGCGGCGTCGTCCTTCTTCTCCGGCTTCTCGGCGACCATGGCCTCGGTGGTGATGAGCAGGCCGGCGACGGAGGCCGCGTCCTGCAGCGCCGTGCGCACGACCTTGGCCGGGTCGATGATGCCCGACTTCACCATGTCGACATAGATGCCGTTCTGGGCGTCGAAGCCCTGGGTGGCGCTCTTCTGCTCCAGCAGCTTGCCGATCACGAGCGAGCCGTCCTCGCCGGCGTTCTCGACGATCAGCCGGGCCGGCGACTTGAGCGACTGGCGCACGATGTTGACGCCGACGTTCTGGTCGTCGTTCTCGCCCTGGATCTTGTCGAGCGCGCGGCCGGCATAGAGCAGCGCCACGCCGCCGCCGGCGACGATGCCCTCTTCGACCGCGGCGCGGGTGGAGTTGAGCGCGTCCTCGACGAGGTCCTTGCTCTCCTTCACCTCGACCTCGGTGGCCCCGCCGACCTTGATCACCGCGACGCCGCCGGCGAGCTTCGCCAGCCGCTCCTGCAGCTTCTCGCGGTCGTAGTCGGAGGTGGTCTCCTCGATCTGGGCGCGGATCTGGTTGCAGCGCCCGGTGATGTCCGCCTTCTTGCCGGCGCCGCCGACCACGGTGGATTCCTCCTTGGTGATCGAGACCCGCTTGGCGGTGCCGAGCATGTCGACGGTGACGTTTTCGAGCTTGATGCCGAGGTCCTCGCTGACCACCTGGCCGCCGGTGAGGATGGCGATGTCCTCGAGCATGGCCTTGCGGCGATCGCCGAAGCCCGGCGCCTTCACCGCCGAGACCTTGAGGCCGCCGCGCAGCTTGTTGACGACCAGCGTCGCCAGCGCCTCGCCCTCGACCTCCTCGGCGATGATGAGCAGCGGCCTGGACGACTGCACCACCGACTCCAGGATCGGGATCATGGCCTGCATGTTGGAGAGCTTCTTCTCGTGCAGAAGGATGTAGGGGTCCTCCAGCTCGCAGGTCATCTTGTCGGCGTTGGTGATGAAGTAGGGCGACTGGTAGCCGCGGTCGAACTGCATGCCCTCGACCACGTCGAGCTCGGTCTCGAGGCCCTTGGCCTCCTCGACCGTGATCACGCCCTCCTTGCCGACCTTCTGCATCGCTTCCGCGATCATGTCGCCGACCCGGCGCTCGTTGTTGGCGGAGATGGAGCCGACCTGAGCGATTTCCTCGTCGGTCTGCACCCGCTTGGAGCGCTTGCCGATCTCGCTCACCACGGCGCCGACGGCGAGGTCGATGCCGCGCTTGAGGTCCATCGGGTTCATGCCGGCGGCGACCGCCTTGGAGCCCTCGCGCACGATCGACTGGGCCAGCACCGTCGCGGTGGTGGTGCCGTCGCCGGCCTCGTCGTTGGTCTTGCTCGCGACCTCGCGCACCATCTGCGCGCCCATGTTCTCGAACTTGTCGGAGAGCTCGATCTCCTTGGCGACGGTCACGCCGTCCTTGGTGATGCGGGGGGCGCCGAACGACTTGTCGAGCACCACGTTGCGGCCCTTCGGCCCGAGCGTGACGCCGACGGCGCTCGCGAGCGTGTCCACGCCCTTGAGCAGGCGGGTCCGCGCATCGGCGGAAAAGCGTACTTCCTTCGCTGCCATTGGTTCTGTTCCTTCCCTGACTCGTACTGCGAGGCGGCGCGCCTAGGCGGCCTTCTTCGCCTTCTTCCCGGTCTCGACGATGGCCATGATGTCGGACTCCTTCATGAACAGGAGCTCGTCACCGTCGAGCTTGACCTCGTTGCCCGACCACTTGCCGAAAAGCACGCGGTCGCCCGGCTTCACGTCCAGCGGATGCACGGTGCCGTCATCGGCGCGCACGCCGGGACCCACGGCCACGACCTCGCCTTCCTGCGGCTTCTCCTGTGCCGTGTCGGGGATGATGATGCCGCCGGAGGTCCTGGTGTCCTCGTCGATGCGGCGCAGCACGACCCGGTCATGCAACGGTCGAAACTTCATTGGCTCCTCCACTCTCGTCCGAATGAGCGTCTGGTGGTTGGTGTTAGCACTCGTTCGGAGCGAGTGCTAACACCAACCGGGCCGCAAATCAAGCACCTGTTTTCGGGTCGGTCGCGCAGTCTTCTGCCGAACGAGCGGCCGCGCGCAGCCGGGGCTCGGGCCTTGCGTCGGCGCGCGCGACCGCGTCAGGATGCGGCGCCGCAGCAGGGGATCCGATGACCATGGACCTGGGGATCGAAGGGCGCCGCGCGCTGGTCTGTGCCGCGAGCCGCGGGCTCGGCCGCGCCTGCGCATTCTCGCTCGCGCGGAACGGTGCCGACCTCGTCATCAACGGGCGCGACCGCGTCGTGCTGGAGGAGACGGCCGACGCGATCCGGGCCGAGACCGGCGTCGCCGTCGCGACCGTGGCCGGCGACATCAGCGAGGCCGCGGTCCAGGCCGCGATGGTCGACGCTGCGCCGGAACCCGACATCCTCGTCAACAACAACGCCGGCCCGCCGCCCCGCGACTTCCGCGAGATCGACCGCGACGCCTTCCTCGAGGGCGTGGTCATGAACATGGCGACGCCGGTGGAGATGATCGGCCGGGTGGTGGACGGCATGGCCCGGCGCGGCTTCGGGCGCATCGTCAACATCACCTCGATCTCGGTGAAGATGCCGGTTCCCCGCCTCGACCTCTCCAGCGGCGCGCGCGCAGGCCTCACCGCCTTCGTCGCCGGCATCGCGCCCGCCGTCGCCGCCAGCAACGTGACCATCAACAACCTGCTGCCGGGCTATTTCGACACCGCGCGGTTGCGCAGCAACATCGCGGCCGGCGCCCGGGCGGAGGGCGTCGAGCTTGCCGCGTTCACCGCGCAGCACATGGCATCGGTTCCGGCACAGCGCTTCGGCGACCCGGCGGAGTTCGGCGAGGCCTGCGCCTTCCTCTGCAGCGCGCAGGCCGGCTACATCACCGGCCAGAACCTGCTGATGGACGGCGGCCGCCACCGCAGCGTGTGGTAGCCGGCGCGGGCAGTTGAAGAGACTTCCTCAGGCGCGCTTCGGCGGCTTGAACACCGCCGCCGTGTCCTTGAGGCCGAGGGAGTTGGCGGTGAGCGCGAGGCTCGAGCGCACCCGGCGCGGCAGCGGGATGCCGTCCGCGCCCCGTTGCGCGCGCATCTCCGCCTCGGGCTCGCCGGGGAGCCGCACCCTGTCGTGACCCGGCGCGGCCCGCGCGCTCTTGACGAAGTCGACGTAGCGGTCGAGCTCGGGCCACATTAGCGCCTCGGTGCCGAAGCGCGCCGGGTCCAGCACGATGGAGAGCATGTTGTTCTCCAGCGTCTTGTGGCCTGCCCGGCCGCAGCCGCCGCCGGTGAGCGCGCCGGCCAGCAGCTCGCACATGACGCTGATGCCCGAGCCCTTGTGCTCGCCCATGGCGCGGACGGCGCCGGAGCCGGTGCGCTGGTCGTGCGGCTGGGTGCCCTCGAGGGGCCCGTAGATCGCGGCGGGGTCGGTGCTGAGCCTGCCGTCCCGCTCGATCAGCGCGCCCTCGGGCAGCGGCCTGCCGCCGTTGAGCGCCACGAGCACCTTGCCCTCGGCCACGATCGAGGTGGCGCAGTCGAGCACCAGCGGCGGCCCGTCGGGCAGCGGCACGCCGATGCAGATGGGGTTGGTGGACATGCGCCGCTCGGTGCCGCCGAAGGGCGCCACCAGCATGCCGAGCCCGCTCGTGTTGACGAAGTGGATCGAGACCAGCCCCTGCGACGCCGCGAGCTCGGCCCAGTCGCCGATGCGCCCGAGGTGGCCCGAGTTGCGCAGGCCCACCA
The DNA here is from genome assembly GCA_022823305.1 of Alphaproteobacteria bacterium. Lineage (GTDB taxonomy): Bacteria > Pseudomonadota > Alphaproteobacteria > UBA828 > UBA828 > WTGU01. The sequence continues at coordinate 18,417 of JAJDXK010000120.1, read as the reverse complement.
CGGCGATGCAGTACTCCCGCGCCTTCTCCACCGCGAGCGTCACCGCCTGCTCGCCGATGGTCTGGCCGAAGCCGTGGTCGCCGTCCAGCACCGCGACGGGGCCGGCATCGACCACCCGCTTCGCGCTGCGCCCGGCAAAGACGGCGCCGGTGTCGAGCCAGTAGACGTAGCGGGGCACGCGGATGACGCCGTGGCTGTCGTGGCCGGTGAGGTTGGCCTCGACCAGATAGCGGCCGATCCGCGCGCCTTCGTCCGCGTCGCAGCCTGCGGCCGTGAAGATCGCGGCGACGGCCTCGCGCAGCCGCCCGGCCTCGATCGGGAGCGCGTCGTCCTGCAAGCCGGTCATCGTTCGGAGTCGCTTCCTTCGTCAGGCGGCGGGCGGGGCTCGGTCTCGCCCCAGGCGACCTTGCCGTCGGTGGACAGCATCACGGCGATGGGCCGCGTGCGCGGGAAGTGGGCGAAGATGATCATGGCGATCACGGTGATCGGCACGCACAGGAACATCCCCGGCACGCCCCAGATCGTGCCCCACACCGCGAGCGAGACCAGGGTGGCGAAGGGGCTGATGTTGAGCGAGGACCCCATCATCATCGGCTCCAGGAAGTTGCCGACGAAGACCTGGATCACCGCGAGGCTCGGCGTGACGATGAGGAAGGGCACGAAGGTGTCGAACTGCACCAGCGCCAGCAGCGCCGGGAAGAGGATGCCGAGCAGCGAGCCGATGGTCGGGATGTAGTTCAGCAGGAAGATGATGACCGCCCAGAAGCCGGCGAAGTCGAGGCCCACGGCGGACAGCACGGCGTAGCTGAGCCCCGCCGTCAGCGCGCTGGTGAAGGTCTTGATCCACAGGTAGTTCTGGATCTCCTGGCTCATGTGGCTGAGGATCTTGTGCACTCGCTCCTCCCGCTCCGGGTCGGGGAAGAGCGCCTTCATCTTGCGGTCGAAGCTGCCCTGCTCGACGAAGAGGAAGAGCACGTAGACCAGGATCAGCCCGGCCTCGCCGGCGATGCTCGTCAGCGTCGCAGCCAGGCTGCTGACGACCGCACTGAAGTCGATGCGGTCGACGAGGTCGGTGAGGTTCGGCGTCTCCTGCAGGCCGAAGAGCGCCGCCGCCTCGCCGATCAGCCGCTGCAGGTTGGCCTGGTAGGTGGGAATCGCGTCCACGACAGCGCCGAAGTTGCCGCTTACCATCTCCGCCAGCGACATGACCGCAGCGATGACGACGAGCACGGTGAGCGCGAGCGCCGCCCAGCGCGGCGGGCGCACGCCGCGCACCCTGATGCGCATGATCCCGCGCGCGATGGCATTGATCAGGTACCAGGCCAGGACGGCGATGGCGATCGGGATCAGGATGTTCCGCCCGGAGATGAGAAGATAGATGGTGAGGGCGGCGATGCCGGCCGAAGCGGCGAAGAGAATGAGCCTGGATTGCATGACCTGCGGCCGTCGATGGCACTCGCGGCATTGTTGGGCCGGGGTGCGCAGCGGTCAACCGGCGCCGATCGGGGGCGGTGCCTCGGTACCGGGCCGCGCGGTGGCCCCCGTATCCCACCTCCCCCTGTCCCCCTCCTGGTTATTTCATATTCCTCAAGCGCCGGGCGCTCGCTCCGCTCGATCGCGCGCCCCGCGCGCGTGGACGCGCGACGCTACGCGCCTGCGGCGCGCGGCGCGGTCGCGCCGTCCGGGCCTGACGGCCCGGCAGGAGGAGGGGGAGCGTAGACAGCGTCGCTGCCTTCTCCCTCTCCTCCCCGGCGGGGAGGAGAGGGCCGGGGTGAGGTGGGGGCGTTCTCTCTCACGCGCCGGGGCAGGCGCATGAAAGATGGAGCCGGTGACGGGCGGAGGCCGTCGGCGCTGCGCCGGCTCTACGACTGGACGCTGGCGCTTGCCGGCAGGCGCCGCGCCGTCTGGGTGCTCGTGGCCGTCGCCTTTGCGGAAAGCTCGTTCTTCCCGATCCCGCCGGACCTGCTGCTGATCCCCATGGTGCTCGCGCGCCGGGCCTGGGCGTGGTGGCTCGCCGGCGTCTGCACGCTCGCTTCCGTCGGCGGCGGGCTCTTCGGCTACGCCATCGGCTACTTCCTCTTCGACGCCTTCGGCGGGCCGCTGCTCGATCTCTGGGGCAACGAGGAAAAGCTCGCCACCTTCGAGCGCTACCGCGACGAATGGGGCGCCTGGATCGTCGCCGCCGGCGGCTTCACGCCGCTGCCCTACAAGCTCATCACCATCGCGAGCGGGGCGGGCCGCCTCGACATCGGCGTCTTCATCCTCGCCTCGCTGCTCTCGCGGGGGCTGCGCTTCTACATCGTGGCGGCAATTCTCTGGCAGTTCGGCCCGCCGGCGCGCGCCTTCATCGAGCGGCACCTGGGGCTCGCGGCACTGCTCGTCTTCCTCGTAGTCGCAGGTACGGTGCTGGCGCTCCGCTTCCTCGCCTAGAACTTGCGCTCTGGGATGAGCGCGTCGGGCATCTTCGCCTGACGCAGGTACTGCGAGAGGATGTGCATGATCGACTGGTGGGTGTCCTCGATCACGCCGTAGTTGTCGCCGTCCACGTGCAGGTTGACCGTCGCCAGCGGCGCCGAGCGGCCGCCCTCGAAGCCGGTGAGCGCGATGCTGTCGACCCCGTTTGCGCCGGCCCACTCGAGGGCGCGGACGATGTTCTCGGAATCGCCCGAGGCCGAGATGGTCATCAGCAGGTCGCCCGGCCGGGCCGCGGTCCGGAGCTGGTAGAGGAAGCAGTCCTCGAAGGCGATGTCGTTGGCGATGGCCATGAGGATCTCCAGGTTGGCGCTCAGGCTCATCACCCGCGGCAGCACGCCGGTGTCGGTCTGCACCCCCTTGGCGACGTCGCAGAGCAGGTGGTTGGCGATCGCCGCCGAGCCGCCGTTGCCGCAGACGAAGAGCCAGGCGCCGCGGGCGAACACGGCATCGAGCATGGTGCAGGCACGGGCGAGCTGCGCCCGGTCGATGGAGGCGCCGGCCCGCGCGAGGCGGTCCACGTAGGCGTCGCAGTAGTCGCCGATGGAGCGGTAGCGTTCGTCGGGGAAGGTCATGGGGCCCCTTATGCCGGCGAGCGCCCCCCGCCGGCAAGGGCGGCGCCGAGCGCGGCGATCGGCCGCCCCACTGTGAGAGCGAAGCCCGCCCCCGCCAGGCGCGCCGCAGTGGCGCGGTCGCGGGCGCCGTAGCCGGTCGGCACCAGCCAGCCGCGCGCCAGCCCCGCGCGGCGACCGGCCTCCAGGTCGCTTGCCGAATCGCCGACGATCCAGCTCGTGCTGAGGTCGATGTCCAGGTCGGTCGCGGCAGCGTGCAGCATGCCGGGCGCGGGCTTGCGGCAGGGGGCGCCGCTCCCGGGCAGCGCCGGGCAGGCGTAGACCGCATCGATGCGGCCGCCGGCGGCCTCGGCGAGCGCGATCACCCGCTCCTGCACCTCGGCGAAGGCGTCCCAACCGTAGAGGCCGCGCTCGATACCCGACTGGTTGGTCACGAGCACCACCCTGAGCCCGGCTTCCCCGGCTGCGGCCACGCTCTCGAAGGCGCCGGGGACGGGCACGACGTCAGCGGCGCGGTGGAGCCAGGGCACCAGCTCGATGAGCGTGCCGTCGCGGTCGAGGAAGAGGGCGGGGCCGGGCGCCGCGTCCGGACGGGCACGCACCTCGCGCCAGAGACCGTCGGCATCGAGCGGGAACCGGCCCATCGCGGGTCCGTCGCTTGCGCGGTCGGGCGGCGCACGCGCTCCGCGCGCCGCCCGTCCGGGCTAGGGCGTGATGCCCTTGTCCTTGAGGCCGAGCACGCCCTGTTCCTCGATCAGCTCGAGGATCTGCTCGTCGTTGCGCATCCAGCGCCGCGCCTTCTTGTCCTTCGTCTCCAGCCCGCGCTCCTTGGCCCATTGACGGACGAAGCCGTTGGCGCCGCGCCACTCGCCGCCCTCGGGGCGGACGAACTGGACCGCGAAGGTGGTGACGCCGTAGTTGGTCGTGAACAGGCCATCCACGGTGACGCGCTGGTTGCAGAAGGGGATCAGGTCGACGGTGGGCCCGGTAAAGGGGCCCGCGTTCTTGAGCGGCAGCACCAGGGTGCCGTCGTCCTGCAACAGGCCCAGCAGGCGCTTGCCGGCGCCGCAATCCTCGGGGCAGTCGCCGCTGAGGACGCAGAGCACGTCGGTGACCTGGGCGTCGAAGCGGGCCTCGACCTCGTCCGGCAGGCCCCAGCTGTTGGCGGCGGCGGCGATGCCGGAGGCCGCCATGGCGCCCGCGAAGGCCAGCGCGGCGGCCAGAAGGGTCACGTTACGATGGATCCGCATGATCAGAGCCCTCCCGGCTGGATGTCGAATTCCTCGTGGGAGTAGTTCACGATCCCGTGGTCCTCGACGACCTCGTTGACGGCGAGATACTTCACGCTGTCGCGCTCGTAGAGGTCGCCGGTGACGACGACCTCGTTGGTCTGCATGCGAAACACCGCCTTGTTGCCGATCACGCTGGGATCGTTCTCCATCATGAGCAGGATGTAGACCTCCTCGTCCTCGCCGAGGATGCCGACCGGCACGCCGCCGCGCGCGCACCAGACGGCGCAACGGTGGTGGGCCGAGCCCTCTGCCCACATGATCTCGCTCAGGTAGCACCAGGAATCGATGATCTCTCCGGTCACCGTGACCTTCTGCGACTCCGCCGCCTGCGCCGGGGGCGCGGCGAGGGCGGAGAGCCCGAACATTCCGGCGGCTGCGACGGCCGCCACTCCTATCAAGCGCATTCTCTCGACCCCCGTGTTGCGTGTCTCGTCGGGTGGCCCTGCGCGCGATCGCGTTGCGCAGCGCCTTGTCCTGATATTGGCTGGGTCGGCGCCCTTCGCAAGCGCGCCGATCTGGCTAATCGGTCGCCGGCGACACTAGCAAAAGCCATGTGCGCCCGCCATACGGCCACGCGGCTCGGCCGCGCAACATTTCGTGAAGCGAGGCCGCCCATTTGCCGGGCGCGATCGTTCCTGCGACCATCGCCGGCCGGAGAAGCATCAGAGGAGCGGGTCGTGACGGCCGTCCTGGTCACCGGCGCCGACCGCGGCATCGGCAACGCGCTCTGCCGCGCCTGCCATGGGCGCGGCGATGCGGTGATCGCCGCCTGCCTGGAGGATTCGGACGCGCTGCGGGCGCTCGGCATCCGCGTCGAGCCCGGCGTGGACGTGACCTCCGACGCGGCGGTGCAGGGCCTGGCAGGGCGACTCGCCGACACCGGCACGACCATCGACGTGCTGATCAACAACGCCGGGATCGCCGCACGCGACGCGCTCGGCACGCTCGACTACGACGCCATCCGCCGCCAGTTCGAGGTCAACACGCTGGGCCCGCTGCGCGTGACCGAGGCGCTGCTGGAGAGGCTGCGGCCGGGGTCGGTCGTCGCCTTCATCACCAGCCGCATCGGCTCGCTCGGCGACAACCTCTCGGGCGGGCTCTACGGCTACCGCATCTCCAAGTGCGCCGCCAACATGGTCGCGGTCAACCTCGCCCACGACCTGGCTGCGCGCGGCATCGCCGCCGTGGTCCTGCACCCCGGCATGGTCGCGACGGACATGACCTTCGACGACGAGCGCCACGAGGCGCGGCCGCCAGAGGACGCCGCCGTCGCCCTGCTCGAGCGCATCAACCGGGTGGAGCCGGGCGAGCCCGGCACGCCGCCCGCCTTCTGGCACGCGCCCGCACGCACCATCATCCCCTGGTAGGGAGAGCCGGGCGCACCCTGGTTTTTCGCCGGCGTCCGGCCGCAAGGGGCGGAAAGAGGCGGCCGTGCCTGCGCGCGGGCCTGCCCGGTCCCTCATCCGCGCGCACGCCCCCTTCTGTTCCGCGCGGGGCCTTTCAGGCGCGAGCGCCTCTCTCCCGCGCGCACGACCCTGCGGGCGTGCGCGACCCTTCTGGCGCGAGCGACTCCGCACCATGGTGCGCTGCACGGCGCGCGGCGTGGGCGCCAGGGTGGCGCCATGCAGCACGAAAGCGGGCGGGTCGCGGCCTGCAGGCCGGGCCGGCGCCCGTTGCCCGATCGAATTCCGCCCACGCCCCGCGCACACCTGTCGTCGCGCGGGAGACGCGGAGGGCGCCCGGTGCCGCCGTCGTCATGGACCGCGGCGAAAACAGGAAATTGCAAAACGAACCCAATTTCGCATAGCGCATTGATTCGCCGTGAAGAAATTCGACTATCCGCAACCTTCTCCCTGCGCCTCGCGCAGGACGCGCGCCGCCGCCGGTGTCGGGAGGAACTACGGCCCGCGACGCCGGCTCCCGCGTTCGTCCCTCGCCGACCCGCTCCCGCCGAACCCGCCGCCTGGAAAGGGCGCTGCGGGGCATCGGGCAGAGGCGAATTGCAAGAATTACAAAACGAACCCAATTTAGCGTAACACCTTGAAATAAAGATAAGAAATCAGATCAACCCATGGCCGGGCCCTCGCCGGGCCTGCGGGCCGTCGGTCGTGGCCGTGGCTGGAAATGCGGCTAGGCGTCGAGGCCGAGGCTGCGGTGGAAGGCCTCGACCGCGCCGATGGCGGCGTTTGCCGCGTCGTCCTGCTCCGGCAGCGCGCCGCAGTAGGCGCCCACGGCCTCGCGCGCGAGCGGCATCCACTTCTCGATCCAGCCGCGGATCACGCCGGCATTGCCCTCGCTCTCCAGCGAGAAGGCGACCAGCGCGGCGCTCCAGCGGCGCGAGCGCTCGCTGTCCCGCATCTGGTTGTCGGCGAGCAGGCCGAGCAGCCCGTCGTCGGAGCGGCGCGCGACGCGCCCGAGCTGCCGGTGCGCCTCGTCCGCCGCCGGCTTCGCCACCAGGTTGAGCGCCGCGAAGTGCTCGCCCCAGTCGTAGGTGGCGAGGGTCTTCTCCAGCAGCGCGCGGAAGCCCTGCCAGGCGGGCTCCTCCTCCCAGTGCGCGCGCTCGCCCTCGCCGAAGCCGCGCGCGGGGTGCGCCATCTGGAGCTCGCGCGTGCGGTAGGCGATGCGCGAGAGCCAGCGGAACTCGTCGCCGTCCTGGAATCCGGCGCAGGCGGTAATCGTGCTCGCCGGCGCGATCTGCACCAGGTAGGCCGCGCCCATCTGGAGCGCCATCTGCAGGTAGCGCCGGGGGGTGTAGAGCCGCTCCAGCACCTCCAGCCACGATGCGGAGAGCCCCGCGTCGTGGCCGAGCTCGTCGTGCTCGTCGAGCAGGCCGTCGACGTACTGCTCCTGCTGGTCCTGAATCCGCGTGTAGACGCGGTAGATCATCTCGTCGGGGTCACGGAAGCCCTCCCAGTCCGGGTGCTGCAGAGGGCTCTCCGAGACGTTCTTCTTGTAGAACGCGTTCATCTCCAGCAGCGGCGCGGGGGAGAGCTCGTAGGCCTGGTCCGGGTGCCGTGTGCGGGTCTGCAGGTTGGTGGTGACGACCTCGTACTCGCTCGGCCGCCGCCGGTTCTTGGCGAGGCCGCTCCACGTCTTCATGCCCTTCACTTCGGCAACCACGGTCTCGCTCCCTAGCGTGCGACGAACCGGATGCCGTCCGGCTCGGTGCGGATGAAGCCGGCGAAGCTCGGCATGTTGGACTCGATGTCGCCGCGCGTGACGGTGCGGCCCAGCATGTCGCCCACGGTCTCGTAGCGCAGCACGCACTCGTCCGCGACCTTGATGCGGATGTAGGAAGCATGCGCCTCGGTGACGACCTCGCGCCCCTCGTTGTCCTCGCGGATCGCCTCCAGCACCGCGTCCGCGATCTCGCCCGCGCGCATCACGGGGCCGACGAGGTTGCCGGCGTCGCCTTCGGTGGTCATGTGCGTCTGCTCCTTGCCCGCCGCGGCGCGCTCAGCCGGCGCGGTAGATTTCCACGGACTCCATCTCGACGAAGCCCGCACCGGCGATGGTAAGATCGTCGGGGAGCGGATCGTCCGCGCCCTGCACCCGCACCTTGAGGACCGCCTCCGGCGGGAAGGGCGCCACCAGGACGCCCGCGACCTGCTCGGCCACCTTCTCCGCAAGCTGCGCCATGGTGTCGGCGGTGTCGAAGACCTGGACCTTGTAGCCGTAGTCGCCCTCGAGCAGGACGGCGAGCGGAATCTCGGCCATGGCGCGCGCCTACTCGGCCGCCGCCGCACGCGGCGGGTCGTAGCCGTCGATCCACTGGTAGTCGTAGCCGCAGACGCCGCGCTCCTCGAAGCTCTGGCCCATGTACTCGTAGAACCCGTCCGGCCCCGGCGGCACCGTGCCGTCCAGGACGCGGTCGATGATGCTGCGGTGGCCCTGGTAGCGGGCGGGCTCCAGCTCGAAGACCCACTTGCAGGGCTCGGAGCAGAAGTGATAGCGCCGGCCCTCGTGGTCGAGGTGGAAGTCGGTGGCGTTCCAGCGGCGCCCGTTCACCTGCCGGCCCGTGCCGGCGACGCCCGTCACCTCCAGCCCGCACATGTTGCAGATCAGCGGCGGGACCTCCGGCACCGTCCTCTCGAAGCGACCCTGGCGGATGTTGTCGATCACCACGTCCCAGCACTTGCCGTAGGTGTCGTTCCAGCCTGGATACTTCTCCTCCAGCCAGTCGCGCTCGGCCGGCGAGACGCAGGCGATGGGCCGCCACCACTCGGTCGCGCGGTAGATGTAGACGCCGATCTGCTGCGAATGGTGGAAGGTCTCGATGTCGTGCAGGAAGTAGTCCCAGTACCACGGCAGGTCGAGGCCCAACGCCTTGATGTTGCGCGCGAACTGGTCGACCACCCATTCGTGCATGAACTCCTTGAGCGAGTGCTCGCGGAACTCCAGCGGCGTGTAGTAGTCCATCGAGATGCCGCTGAGCGCCGAGAACTGCTTCCAGATGCGCCAGAAGCCCACGTCCACCAGCCGCTGCGCCTCGGCCTTGCGCCCGTTCTCGATCATGATGGAGATCAGCGGCGTGCCGATCTGCGCATGGCGCGCCTCGTCGGTCTGGATGCTCTGCAGCATGGTGGCGAAGGTGTGGTCGCCGGCCTTCGCCGCATCGGCCGAGAGCCCGATGAACTGCAGGTTGGTGAAGCCCTGCTCGAAGGCGAAGTTGGTCATGATCGCGGCGCTGATCGCGTCGCGGGTGTGCTCGATGTCGTCGAGCGCATGGCGCAGGCTGATGATGATCCAGTTCTCGGTCTTCGACGACTTGTGCGCCCAGTCGAAGACGCGGTCGTGCTTGATGAACTCGTAGGCGAAATACATCTGGATCTGGCCGTGACGCATCTCGTCGAGGGTGCCGAAGGTCGCCATGTTGCGCATGCCCGGCGCACGGCTGAAGCGCGTCATCCGGGCGAAGGCCGAGGCCGAGTGGAACTCGGCGAAGCCGATCGGGCTGAAATGCAGCGCAAGCAATGCCTTCCAGTGGGGCGAGGCCTTCTTGAAGAAGTCCGCGCGCGCCAGCGCCGACTTCACGGAATAGGCGCCGATGTCCTTGTCGCGCTGGGTCTCGACGTAGTCGCGGTAGCTGACCTTGTAGGGCTCGTCGAAGGTCTCCCACTGCTCCACGGCGATCCCGAAAGGATCGCTGAGCGCGGGCGGGAAGAGCGCTTCCTCGTCGACGTAGGCAGGCGTCCAGTTGGTCGCCCGCGTGAGGTCGTACCATTCGTGCATCTCGAGCAGCGCCATGCCGTCGTCTCCCTGTCGCTGCGGGACGGTGCGGGCGACGCAACGCGCCACCCGCACCCCAACCCTACCCGCCGAGCGCGTCCTTGAGGATCGAGCAATCGATCCCCTCTGCCGGATCAACCGTCTCGGTCATGAGCCCGAAGGTCAACCACCACTTGTTGGTGAGCCTCCAGTGATCGGCGAGCTGGCCATTGCGCTGGCCGAAGGGCGGCTCGCCCTCGGCAACGCCGCAGAACTGCGCCGATTCCTCCAGACTATACATGTAGAGCGTGCCGTCGTCGGGGTTGTTCACGCCACCGAGGATCGGTTCCACGTCCGCCACGCCCCATTGTAGAATCTCGGCGATCATCGCGTTGCCCTCGGTCGGGTTCTTGCGCCACCACTCGACCGCCTCGTAGCGGGCCTTGGTGAGCGCCACCAGCAGGTCGCGGTGCTCGGCGATGAACGCGTCGGAGACGAATATGGCGTCGGCGATCAGGCCCTCCTTGAGCCAGTATTCCTCGCCGGAATGGCTCATCTGGCGCGAGCCTGGGAGCTCTTCCAGCACCTGTGGGCCGTAGGGGTCCCAGAGCTCGGCGGCGGAGAGCTGACCCGCGATCATCGCGGAGGCGGCGGCATCGGGGAAGAGGTTGACCATCTCCACCTCGTTCCACTTGATGCCCTGCTGCTCGAGCCAGATGGCCATGTAGATCTGCGAGAGCCCGCCCTCGATGACCCCGACCTGCTTGCCCCTGAGGTCATCTGGCGAGGCGATGTCCGGGCCCACGATGATGCGGTCAGAGCCGTTGCCGAGATTGGTGAGGCCGAGCAGCTTCACCGGCATGTCCTCGGCGAGCGCGATGGGGCCGAACTCGATGGTGCTGGTCACGATGTCGAGCTGGCCGCTGGCGAGCAGGCCCATGCTCTGCACCGGGTCCTCGATGATCGAGATTTCCAGTTCGACGTTCTCCGGCAGCATGCCCTTCGCCTGGGCGATGTGGAGGAAGCCGTAGCCCGGCCAGCTGAAGTGCGCGACCCGGACGGTGTCCTTGGCGCTCGCGGCGCCGGCGAGGCCGAGCGCCATAATGCCGGCAGCAGCCAGTGTCATGACGGATGTTCGCCACAGCATGATCAAATCTCCCTTTCCCTTTCGTTGACCGTTGAAGCGGGACCTAGCTGACCCGTCCCCTGATCTCCTCGCGCATCATCGCGTAGAGCTGCCGCTCCATGTCCACGTAGCCCGGATGCACGAGCATCTCCTCCTTCTTCTGGAAGCGACGGCCTTCCTTGAACGCCATGGGGAGGTCGGCTTTGATCCTCCCCGGCTGGCGCGTGTAGAAGATGATCCGGTCGGCGAGGTAGATCGCCTCCTGGATGTCGTGGGTGACCACCACCACCGTCTTGTTCTCGCGCTCGATGATCTCGACGATCATCTCCTCCATCTCCCAGGTGACCTGGGCGTCGAGCGCGCCGAAGGGCTCGTCCAGCAGCAGCAGCGCCGGATTCTGGGCCAGTGTGCGCGCGATGGAGACGCGCTGCTTCATTCCGCCGGAAAGCTCGGCCGGATAGGCGTCGGCGAACCCTTCCAGATGCACGAGCTCGAGGAAGTGCTCGGCGCGCGCGCGCCGCTCCGCCCTGGAAAGGCCCTGGAGCTTCAGCCCGTACTCGATGTTGGCCCGCGTCGTGAGCCAGGGGAAGGAGGTGTAGGCCTGGAACACCATGCCGCGCTCCGGCCCCGGCCCCGGGATCGGCCGGCCGAACATGGTCACGTCGCCGCGCGAGGGGTATTCGAGGCCCGCCATCAGCCGCAGCATCGTCGTCTTGCCGCAGCCGGAGGGGCCGATCATCGCCGTGACCTGGTTGGCGTGGACGTCGAAGGAGACGTCGTCAAGCGCGATCACGCTGCCGTTCAGGTAGCTCTTGGTGACCCGGTTGGCCCGGAGCGGCGGCGTCCCCGGCACGGGGGCGTCGACGCCCGCCCGCGCCGGCACCGTCTTTCGTCCGAGGCCCAGGATCGCCATCCCGTCGGCTCCTAGCGCCTGACCCGCAGGTAGGGGAAGAGCGCCCGGCTGGCGAGGCGGAACGAGATGTCGGTGAGCACGCCTAGTACGCCGATGACGAGGATGCCCCCCATCATGATGTCGACATGGAGGAAGCGCACGGCCCGCATCATCACCGCGCCGATGCCGTCCGTCGCCACGATGATCTCGGCGATCACCAGATAGGTCCAGGCGACGGCGATCATGTTGCGCATGGAGTCCAGGATGTGCGGCGCCGCGGCGCGGAAGGTGATGCCCACCACCTGCCGCCGGCTGGCGCCCATGGTGAGGCCGGATTCGATCAGCTCGCGCTGGACCGCGAGCGTGTTGTCGAGGATGAGAGCGACGAGAAAGAAGAAGCAGCCGAGGAAGAGCAGCGCCATCTTGGCGAAGTCGGTCGGCCCGAACCAGACCAGCAGAAGCGGCGCGAAGGAGGCCGCGGGCAGATAGCGCCAGCCGCCCGTGGTGGGGCTGATGAGCGCGCGCAGCTTGACAAAGCAACCCATGAAGACGCCGAGCGGCACGGCGATCAGGCTGGCGGCGAAGAAGCTCGCGTAGATCCTGTACAGGCTGGTGCCGACATCGGCGATGAAGTTCTTCTCGGCGAAGAGATAGGCGATCTCGGTCACCACCTGCTCGACGCTGGGCAGGAAGCGCTGCTTCTCCGCCGGCGTGGCGTAGTGGGCGACTTCCCAGACGGCGAAGAAGATGATGACGCCGGCGACCCCCAGCACCACCGTGCGCCGCTGGCTGAGCTTGCCGAGAACGTCGAGGAAGGGCGCTCGCGGCGGCCTGAAGACCGGCGCGGGCTCGCCGGCCGGCGTGTCCCTGCCGCCCGGCTGCGCGCGCCCGTCGTGCTCCGGCGCCATTCATGTCACCCGGATGCCCGCCGCGCGGCGGTGGCGTGTCCCGTCCGCATCATTTCCCCACCACGGCGATCGCCTCGACCTCGATCAGCAGGTCCTCGAAGGCGTAGCCGTCGACGCGCACCGCGGTCGCCGCCGGGCCGAGCGGCGGGAAGTAGCGCCGCCGCACCTCGGTCATCTTCTCCCAGTAGTCGGTGGGTGACGCGCCGCCGTCGTCGTACTGGTAGTAGGTGTTGAGCTTCACCACGTCGCTCATCTCCGCACCAGCCTCCCGGAGCACGGCGATCAGGCTCTCGAACACGTTCTCGGTCTGCACCGCGATGTCGCCGGCGCCGATGGTCCGCCCCGCGCGGTCGGCGGAGATCTGGCCGCCCGCGAACACCACGTCGCCGACCCGCCAGCCCTGCGAGAACGGCACCGGCATGCTCCAGTCCCAGTGCCCGGCCGGCATGATGCGGCGGCGGTCGGTGCCGAGGTGAGCGATGCCTTCGAGCTGGATCAGCTCGCCCTCGTGGGAGAAGTCCTTGACCCTGAGCCCGGTGCCGGCGGGGCCGGGGTTCGGCAGATGCTCCATGCGCACCCGGGTCAGCGCCTCCCAGAACCCGGTGACGTCGGCGCCCGCGCCCGCGTGCCGGTAGTAGGTGTTGAGGCGCAGCAGGTCCTCCATCGAGGCGCCGGCCTCGGCCAGCACCGCCGCCATCCCGGCGAAGCAGTTGCGGGTCTGCGCCGCGATGTCGCCGCCATCGCGCAGGGCGCCGTCGGCATCGAGCGAGCGCTGCCCGCCCACGAAGACCCAGTCGCCGGCCTGCCAGCCGTGCACGTGCGCGTGCCCGTTGCCGCGCGCCCAGTGGCCCTCGGGGCTGAGCGGGCGCTTCTCCGCCCCCACCACGGCGAAGGCGTCGATTTCCAGCAGCAGCCCTTCGTAGGCAAGGCCCGAGACCGGTGTCTCGGTGGTGACCGGGCCAGGCGCCCCGAAGTACTCGCTCTGCACCGCGTCGATGCGGCGCACGATCTCGTCCGCCGGCGGACTGTCCGCGTCGACCACGTAGTAGACGTTCTGCTTGACGACGTCGCCGAAGTCGGCACCCGCCTCGTGCAGCACGCGGCCGATGAACTCCATGATGTTGCGGGTCTGGGTCTCGAGGTCGCCGCCGACGGTGCGGCCCTTCTCGTCGGCCGAGATCTGGCCGCCGACGACGACGAGGTCGCCCAGCCGCCAGCCCTGGGAAAGCGTGACCGGCATGCTCCAGTCCCAGTGCCCGGCAGGCATGATGCGGCGCTTGCTCATGACGCGATCATTCTTGTGGCCGTTCCGTGCCGGCCGTCACCGGCGCCTGCGCCCGGCGGCCTTGCCGCGTCCGTTGCCGGCCTCCAGCGGCTTGTCCCACTTGAACAGGCTCTTGTAGAGCCCGAGCCCCATCATCGGCTCGACCTGGGCGATGTCGTCGGAGCCGTAGCAATGGGAATCGAGAAAGTCGCGCAGCTCGTCCGGCGAGCCGCACACCACCTCGGCCAGCAGGTCGAAGCGCGCGGCGACGCGCATGACGTAGACGATCTCCGGCCGGTCGCGGAAGTGGCGCGCCACCTCGTCGGCGCTGGCGCCGCGCGCGACCTTGATGCCGAGCATCGCCCAGGCCGTGTAGCCGAGCGCCAGCGGATTGACCACCGTGATGCAGTGGATCAGGTTCGCCTTGCGCATCTGCGCCACGCGGGAACGCACCGTCCCCTCCGAGACACCGAGCGTGCGGGCGATGGTGGAGAAGGGCGTGCGGCCGTCCTCCTGCAGCAGGGCGACGATCTCGCGGTTGAGTCCCTCGAGATGGGGGATCGAGGAATAGGCGACCGCGTCGTCCTGCAGGTCCGCCATCCCCACCTGGCGCAGGCCCATGATCGGCGCCGGCTCGGCCGCGGCGAGCGGGCGGTGCCGGCCTGGCGGCCCGTTGCCCTTGTTGGCCTGCGTAGCGGGTTTCGCGGCGCTCATTCTGCCTTCCCTCGCGCCTGACAGATTCCGATCCGATCCGTGCCGATTCCTGCGGGAACCCACGATGAATGCTAGTGCTTTCGCACTATTCCGTCAACGTCTACCTGATTCTCCACGATATTCGTATCTTGGCTTCGCCCGGACCCGCGTGTAAGGTCGGCAAGGTGGCTGCCGCGAGGAGGGGGAGAGATGACGCTCAAGCTGATCGACAACCCGGTGCCGTGGCCCGATGGCGCCCGCTGCGCCGTGGCCATCACCTTCGACATCGACACCGACAGCATCCTGCACCTCGACTTCCCCGAGAAGGCCGAGAACATGCTCTCGGCCAACTCGTTCCTGCGCTACGACGAGGTGGCGATCCCGCGCATCCTGAAGGTCTACGCGCACTACGGCATCAAGCAGACCTTCTTCTACCCGGCCTGGTGCATGGAGCGTTACCCGCACCTGGTCGACGCCATCCTGGAAGGCGGGCACGAGATCGCGGCCCACGGCTACCTGCACGAGAACCCCAACGACGAATCGCGCGAGCGGCAGGAATACTGGCTCGACCGGCAGATCGAGGTGATCAGGCGCATGACCGGGCAGGCGCCGCGCGGCTGGCGCGCGCCGCTCTACAACGCGTCGAAGCACTCGCCGGCGCTGCTGGCGGAGCGCGGCATGCTCTACGACGCGAGCCTGATGGGCGACGACGTCCCCTGCCTGCTGACCACGCCTGCGGGCGAGGTCATCTGCCTGCCCTCGCACTGGGGCATGGACGACTGGCCGCACTACATGCACAGCCTCGACTTCCACTACACCATGACGATCAAGTCGCCGGACGAGGCGATGAAGGTGTTCGAGTCCGAGTTCGAGGCCATGTACGAGAACGGCGGCCTGCTCGTCACCGTCTGGCACCCCTTCGTCTCCGGCAGGCTCGCCCGGATGCGTCGCGTGGCGCAGTGGATCGAGGCACTGCAGAAGCGGGGCGGCGTCTGGTTCGCGACCATGGAGGAGATCGCGCGCCACGTCCGCACCTGCATCGACGACAGCTCATGGACGCCGCGGGTCGAGCAGATGCCGTATTACGACGGCCGCATCCCCGAGTGGGAGCCGCAGGAGGCCGCAGCCGCAGCCGAGTAGCGCCGGCGCGAGCCGTGAGGGGCGAAGCGGGCCGCGATCAGCCGCGCATGCGCCCGCCGTTGGGGTCGTAGAGCGGCGCGGTGCGGACCTCGGCGGGGAACATCTCGCCCAGGATCTCGATCTCGAAGCGCTCGCCGGTCGCCGCCACCGCCGTCGGCACATAGCCCATCGCCATGGACTGCCCCACGTGGTGGGCGTAGCCGCCGGACGAGACGTAGCCGACCGCGGCGCCGTCGCGCAGGATGGCCTCGTCGTTCGACACGTCGATGGGCTCGCCGTCGATCTCCGGCGCCTCGATCACCAGCGGTACCAGGCGCTTCGCCGGCCCTGCCCGGCGCTCGGCCTCGACCGCGGCCTTGCCGACGAACTCCTTGTCCCACTGGATGAAGGCGTCGAGTCCGCTCTCGGCCGCGGTGAAGTCGGGGCGGAAGTCGAGCGTCCAGACGCCCCAGGCCTTCTCCAGCCGGAGCGACATCAGCGTCCGCGCGCCGTACCAGCGCAGCCCCAGGTCGGCGCCCGCCGCCTCGATCGCCTCGGCAAGCGCGATCTGGAACTGCGGCGCCACGTAGATCTCGTAGCCGAGCTCGCCCGAGAAGCTGAGCCGCGAGACGATGGCCGGCACGCCGGCGACGAAGCCCCGGCGGATGTCGCGGAAGCGGAAGGCTTCCGCCGACACGTCGTCCCGGGTGGTGCGCGCGAGCAGGTCCCGGGCGCGCGGGCCGGAAAGCGCGATGCCGTGCAGCGCGTCGGAGAGGTTGCGGTAGTCGACGCCGGTGCCGAGGCGCTGCTCGAACCAGCGCCGGTGCGCCTCCTGCATCGCGCCGGAGCCGACCACGAAGAAGTCGTCCTCGGCGAGGCAGGCCACGGTGAGGTCGCCGTAGAGCTTGCCCTTCTCGGTCAGCATCGGGGCGAGCGCGATGCGGCCCGGCTTCGGCACGCGGCCCGCCAGCACGCGGTCGAGGAAGGCGCGCGCGCCGGGCCCGCTGAACCCGTGCTTGGAATAGTTGGCGATCTCGATGCAGCCCACGGCCTCGCGCACCGCCTTCACCTCGCGCGCGACGTACTCGTGCGCGCGGGAGCGGCGGAAGGACGGGTCCTCGTGGGCGTCGTCGGGCCCGTCGGCGAACCAGAGCGCGTGCTCCAGCCCGAAGCCCTGGTCCATCACCGCGCCCCTGGCGACCAGCCGGTCGTAGAGCGCGGTGGTCTTCTGCCGCCGGCCCTTGGGCAGGGTCTCGTTGGGGAAGGTCATGACGAAGCGGCGCTCGTAGTTCTCCGACGACTTGACCGTGCCCCACTCGGGCGTCGCGAACTCGCCGAAGCGGGCGATGTCCATGGCCCACACGTCGATCGAGGGCTCGCCCTCGATCATCCACTCGGCCATGCTGCGCCCGACCCCGCCGCCCTGGCAGAAGCCCGCCATGACGCCCACCGCCACCCAGTAGTTGCGCACCCCCGGCACCGGGCCGATCAGGGGGTTGCCGTCGGGGCCGAAGGTGAAGGGGCCGCAGATGATGTCCTTGATCCCGGCCTCTCCGAGCATGGGAATGCGCTCGAACGACATCTCCAGCCGGTCGGCGATGCGGTCGAGATCGTGCGGCAGCAGCTCCTGCCCGAAGTCGAGCGGCGTGCCGCCGACGTTCCAGGGCGTCGACTTGGGCTCGTAGGTGCCGAGCAGGACGCCGTGGCGCTCCTGCCGGAAGTAGATGTTGGCCTCGTAGTCGATGCCGCCGGGCAACCGCCCGGCGCCGCCCTCTCCCATCCGCTCCACGATCGCGGGGATCGGCTCGGTGATGAGGTAATGGTGCTCCATAGGCTGCACCGGGAGCGCGACGCCGGCCAGCTGGCCGACCTCGCGTGCCCACAGACCGCCGCAGTTCACCACGTGCTCGGCATGGACCGTGCCGCGCGGCGTCACCACGTCCCACGAGCCATCCGTACGTTGATTGGTCTCGACCACCGGCGTCTGCGTGAAGTACTGCGCGCCGTGGACCCGCGCAGACTTGGCGAAGGCATAGGTTGCGCCGGAGGGGTCGAGATCGCCGTCGAGCTCGTCCCAGAGCGCGGCGTAGTAGTGCTTCGGGTCGATCAGCGGATGGCGCTCGGCGGCCTCCCTGGACGAGATGAATTCCTGGTCGAGCCCCATGTAGCGGGCCTTGGAGCGCTCGCGCTTGAGATAGTCGTACCACTCCCGCGTCGAGGCGAGATAGAAGCCGCCCGTGTTGTTCAGGCCGACCGATTGACCCGAGGTCTCCTCGATCTCCTTGTAGAGGTTGATCGTGTAGCCCTGCAGGCGCGAGATGTTGGGGTCCGACGAGAGCGTGTGGATCATCCCGGCCGCGTGCCAGGACGATCCCGCGGTGAGCTCGGCGCGCTCCAGCAGGATCACGTCCTTCCAGCCGAACTTCGCGAGGTGGAACAGGATCGAGCAGCCGACCACGCCGCCGCCGATGACGACGACCCTGGCGTGGCCCGGCAGCGGCTTGCCGCTGCTCGCGGCGCTCTCGTCTCTCATGATCTCCGGCATGGCTCTGCTCTCCCGGTGCTGACACAGGCGGCCACTATACCCCGGCGCTGTCCGCGCCCGAGGCCCGCAGCCCGCCGCCGCTCATCGTCCCGCGCTCGCTCCCGATTGGGATGGATTGCGCGCGCCCCGTCTATGCCGCGAACGACGCCCCTGTGTCCGTGGGCGACAGCGGCCGGGCCGGCGCGGTCTGGCTCATTACTGTCGCAATTTCGACAGTCCGCCGTCGCACAGGCACACACCATGTCCGGTGGGGTAAGATCGGGCACCAGCGGCGGGGGGCCCCGGACATGACAGCGGCACAGGACGAAGGCGAAGGCAGGGCGCGG
>JAJDXK010000019.1 GCA_022823305.1 Alphaproteobacteria bacterium | reverse complement strand
GATGACCATGGTGGTGTGGCCCGCAAAGCGCCCCAGGCCGCCGACCACGGCGCGGTCCTCGCCGAAGGCGCGGTCGCCCGCAAGGGGGACGAAGTCGGCGATCAGCCGCGCGATGTAGTCGGAGGCATGGGGCCGGAGCTGTTGGCGCGCCACCTGCGTCTTCTGCCACGGCGTGAGCCGGCTGTAGGTCTGGCGCAGCAGGCGGTCGACCTTGCCCTCCAGCCGCGAGACCTCATCCAGCATGTTAACACCGCTGTCCTCGCCGAGATGGCGAAGCTCCTGAAGCTTCCCCTCAATCTCCGCAATCGGCTTCTCGAAATCGAGATAGCTGGTCATCGACTCGCCCGCCCGACTCGCACCTGTATAGCACGGGGCCACCCGTCGGCAATGCGGCCCTCAGGGGCGTCCGGTCGCCTGCTCGCTACGCCGGGCACCCTCTGGGGCCGCACCTCTCTCTCGCGCGGCATATGGGGTACGCCGCCCGCCGGCGCAAGCGGCGATCAGCCGCCGTCGTCTGAGTCCCTGCGTGGGCGCGGAACGACGCGGAGCCGGGTGATCTGGTTGCGCTTGCGGGCCTGCACCTCGACGGTGAAGCCGTAGAGCGAGAAGGACTCGCCGATTTCCGGGATCTCCCGGGCCTCGTGCAGCACGAGGCCCGCGATCGTCGCCGCCTCCTCGTCGGGCAGGTCCCAGTCGTAGGTCCGGTTGAGGTCGCGGATCGCCGTGGTTCCGGGGACCAGGAACGAGCCGTCCGGCTTCTCCACCACGTCGCCCCGCGCGATGTCGTGCTCGTCCACGATCTCGCCCACGATCTCCTCGATCACGTCCTCCAGGGTCACCAGGCCCATCAGCGAGCCGTACTCGTCGACGATCAGCGCGAAGTGCGCCTGCCGCGCGCGGAACGCCTCGAGCTGCTCCTTCAGCGGCGTGGTCTCCGGTACGAACCAGGGCTCGGTCACGATGGCCATGACGTCGAGGCGGCCCGGGTCGTCCAGGCTGGCATGCAGCGCCCGCAGCAGGTCCTTGGCGTGGAGCACGCCGACGATGTTGTCCGGCTCGCCCTTCCACACGGGCAGGCGCGTGTAGGGGCTGCGGACGACCTGGTCCAGCATCTCGGCGGGCGGCGCCCCGGCGTCGATCATCTCCATGGTCTTGCGGTGGGTCATGACCGTGCCGACCTCGATCTCCTCCAGGTCGAGGATGCTGTGCAGCATGTCGCGCTCGTGCTTCACCATCGCGCCTTCCCGCGCGTGCAGGGAGATGGTGCCGCGAAGCTCCTCTTCGGCGGCATCCGCGCTGCGCGGCCCCGTGGAGGCGCCGGCGACGCTGAGGGTGGCCGAGACCACCAGCCTGACCGCGCCGACGATGGGGGAGAGCAGCCACACGACGGGGCCCAGCACCGGCGCCACCCGCAGCGCGAAGCGGTCGGCGTCGCGGATCGCCCAGGTCTTGGGCAGGACCTCGGCGAAGACCACGATGACGAGGGTCATGCCGATGGTCGCATAGGCCACGCCCGCGTCGCCCACGACCGAGATCAGCACGCTGGTCGCCAGCGCCGAGGCGAGGATGTTGACGGCGTTGTTGCCGAGCAGGATCGCGCCGATCAGCCGCTCGCGGTCCTGCGTGAGCCGCTCGACCGCGCGCGCGCGTCTGTTGCCGCCACCGGCGAGGTGGTGCATGCGCGGGCGCGAGGCCGCGGTGAGCGCGGTCTCCGAACCGGAGAAGAAGCCGGAGAGCGCGATCAGGAGGCCGATCGCGCCGATGATGATGGCAGTCTCGGTCGTCATGGCCGTGTCGCTACCGGTTGTGGTCGGGGGTCAGCGGGTCGCCTCGCGGGCCGGGGCGGCGAAGGCCTCGTCGAGCAGGGCGGTGAGCGCCTCGGGCGGGACCTCGCGGCTGAGGAAGGCCTGCCCGATGCCCCGCGTCAGCACGAAGGTCATGCGCCCGTCCTGCACCTTCTTGTCGCGCCGCATGCGCTCGATCAGCGCCGGCGGGTGCCAGTCCAGGGCGGGGAGGGCGCCGGCCTCGGCCGGCAGCCCGACCGCGGCGACGTGCGCCGCGACCCGGGCCGCGTCGTCGGCGCTGCAGAGGCCGAGCCGGGCCGAGAGGCGGTGGGCCAGCACGATGCCGCAGGCGACCGCCTCGCCGTGCAGGAGCGAGCCGTCGTAGCCGGCCTCGGCCTCCAGCGCGTGGGCGAAGGTGTGGCCGAGGTTGAGCAGGGCGCGGCTGCCGCTCTCGCGCTCGTCGCCAGCGACGATGCGCGCCTTGGCCCGGCAGGCATGGGCCACGGCGCTGTGCAGCAGGTCCTCGTCGCCCGCGATCAACGCCGCGCCCTTCTCCTCCAGCCAGGCGAAGAAGGCGGCGTCGTCGATGAGGCCGTACTTCACGACCTCGGCGTAGCCAGCCCGGCGCTCGCGCAGCGGCAGCGTGGCCAGCGTCGCCACGTCGGCGAGCACCAGGCTCGGCTGGTAGAAGCTGCCGATCAGGTTCTTGCCGTGGGCGCTGTTCACCCCGGTCTTGCCGCCGACGCCGCTGTCGACCTGGGCCAGTAGGGTCGTCGGGATCTGGACGAAGGGCACACCGCGCAGGAGGATGCTCGCGGCGAAGCCGGTGAGGTCGCCGACCACCCCGCCGCCGAGCGCCACCAGCGCGGTGCTGCGCTCGATGCCGCGGCCGAGGATGCTCTCCAGCATGGTGCCGAGGGTCGCGAGGTCCTTGCTGCGCTCGCCCGCCTCGACGATCAGCTCGGAGCAGGCGAAGCCCGCCTCCCTCAGGGCGGCGAGCACAGGCTCCAGATGGAGCCCGGCCACCGTGCGGTCGGTGACGACGACGGCCGAGCGGCCCGGCAGCAGCGGCGCCATGTGCCGCCCCGCCTCGCCCAGCAGGCCGGCGCCCACCACCACGTCGTAGCTGCGCGTGCCCAGCTCGACGCGCACCCTCTCCCGGCCCCGGCCGGGTGGTGGCCCGGGGTCTCCGCCGCTCACC
>JAJDXK010000057.1 GCA_022823305.1 Alphaproteobacteria bacterium | reverse complement strand
CGACGTGCTGTCTCCGCCGCCGGGGGCGAGGCCGGCTCCGCTCCGCCGCTGACGGCCGCGCAGCGCAGGCTCGCCTTCGCCACGGCGCAGGCGCCGGCGCTCGCCGCGCCGCTCGCCACGCTCTCCGGCCGCCTGCCGCCCGATCTCGGGGGCGTGCTGTGGCGCAACGGCCCGGCCGAGCACGAGCGCTTCGGCCACCGCTACGGCCACTGGTTCGACGGCGACGGCATGGTGCAGGCCTTCACCTTCACCAGCAGCGGCGTAAGCCACCGCGCCCGCATCCTGGAGACGGCCAAGCGCCGCCGGGAGACCGCGGCGGGACGGCGCCTGCTGCCGACCTTCGCCACGCTGCCGCCGGAGGTGGCGCCGATCACGGCGCCCGACGACATGAACGCCGCCAACACCTCCGTGCTCGCTCACGCAGGCCGCCTGATGGCGCTGTGGGAGGGCGGCTCGGCGCTGGAATTCGAGCCTGAGACGTTGGCGGCCGAGGACTTCGTCGCCTGGCGGGCGGACCTCGCCGGCGCGCCCTTCTCGGCCCACCCCAAGGTGGAGGCGGACGGCACCTGCTGGAACATCGGCTGCGCCACGGCGCCCAGGCCGATGCTGCTCTTCTACCGGATCGACCCGCAGGGCCGGCTCGCCGCCTTCAACGCGCTCCCCACGGACCCGCTCGGCATGGTGCACGACTACGTGGTGACGGCGCGCCACCTGGTGCTCATGCTCACGCCCTTCGTGGTCGATCGGGAGCGCTTCGCCGCCGGCCCCGTGAGCTTCCTCGACGCCCACGTCTGGCGGCCCGAGCTCGGCACCCGCGCGATCGTGGTGGAGAAGGAGACGCTCGCGCCCGTGCGCCGGCACGACCTGCCGCCCGGCTTCCACTTCCACCACGGCAACGGCTGGGAGGAGGCGGACAGCACCATCCACCTCGACCTCTGCCGCGCGCCCGACCCCTCCTTCGCCGTCCACGACCTGCGCGCGGTGATGGCGGGCGACTGGGGCTACCCCTCGCCCAACCCGCGCTACCATCGCGTGGTCTTGAGGCCGGGCGGGGCCGCCACCATCGAGCAGGTGGCGCCGGATGTCGCCGACTTTCCCCGCATCGATGCGCGCCGCACCGGGCTCCGGCACCGCGCGGTCTTCGCGCTGACAGGAATCGAGGACGGCGGCTGGCCACTCTCGCGCGTCACCTGGTTCGACCCCGAGCATGGCGCCGTCGACGGCTGGTCCTACCCGCGCCACGTGATCCCCGAAGAGCACGTCTTCGTGCCGCGCGGGGCAGGCGAGAGCGAGGGCTGGCTGGTGGGGCCCTTCCTCGATCTCGAGCGCCGCGTTGCCGGCCTCAGCGTCTTCGAGGCCTCGCGGCTTGCCGACGGCCCGCTCTGGCAGGGCCTCCTGCCCTACCCGCTCCCCCTCGCTCTTCACGGCACCTTCGTGCCGGCGTGACGCAAGACCCGGCGGGCGGCGCGGCGTGCGAGACGAGAGGATCCGGGCCGCAGGCCTGGCCGGCGCGCGTTTACGCGCGTAAGCCAAGCGAGCGGAGCGAGCGCCCGGCGCTTGAGGGATATGAACGGAGTCCGAGCGCCCGGCGCCTGAGGGGTATGAAATAACCGCTCAGAGGGCCGGGTCGGCGGAGGGGAGGCCCAGCACCACACGGCCGTGGTTGGAGGCGTTCACGTCCCAGTTCTGGGTGATGTGGCCGCGGATGCAGTTTATGTCGCGCATGGCGCGCGAGATCGGGTTGCGGTCGTAGAGCCCGGCGCCGCCCGAGAGGTGGAAGAGCAGGTCCACCGCATCGGCCGCGAGCTTGCCCGCCATGGTGGCCTTGGCGCGGAGCTCGGTCTTGAGCGGCATCGGCGCGATCTCGCCCCGCTCGGCGATGCTCATGCCTGTGTCGCAGCAGTGGTGCAGCAGCAGCCGCGCGGTCTCGACCGCGGTGTGGGCCTCGGCGACCTTGACCTGCGCGGTGGAGTAGTCGGCCATGCTCTTGCCCGACATGCGCGCGACGCGGTCGCGGGTGCGCTCCACGAAGTCGTTGTAGGCCGCCTGCGCCAGCCCCACCGCCACCGCGCTCTGGTTGATGGAGAACATGGCGAAGGCCGGCAGCCGGTAGAGCGCCGCGTCGTTCACGGCGCAGCCCGGCGCATCGCCGCCGCCCTTGGTGGCGTCGATGGGGAGCGCGCGGCGCTCCGGCACGAAGACGTCGTCCACGGCCACGTCGTGGCTGCCCGTGCCGCGCAGGCCGGCGGTGTGCCAAGTGTCGACGATCTCGAACTCCGCCTTCGGCACCGCGTGCATCTGCGCCAGCTTCGGCACGCCCTCGCCCTCGGTGAAGGCGGTGGCGATGAACCAGTCGGCGCCGCAGACGCCGCTCGCGAAGGGCCAGCGCCCGCTCACGCGCCAGCCGCCCTCGACCCGCACCGCCCGGCCGCAGCTCGGGATCAGCACGCCCGCCACCATGGCGTCGGGCACGGCGCCCCAGATCTCGTCCTGTCCGTCGCCCGGCCAGTAGCCGAGCAGGCAGTTGTGGGAGCAGTACTGGGTGAGGCACCAGCCGGCGGCGCTGCAGCCGACGGAGATCGCCTCGACGATGTCGACCATGCCGGAGAAGTGCGCCTCGGCGCCGCCGTGGCGGGCGGGCTGCAGGATGCGGTGGATACCGGCTTCCCGCATCGCCTGCATGGTCTCGGGCGCGAGCCTGCGCGTCTCCTCGGTCTCGTCCGAGCGCGCGCGCACGGTCTCGACCAGCGCCTGCGCCCGCGCCAGCAGGCCCTCGCGGGTCGCTCGCTCGGCCGCGCGATCCGCCGCCCTCGCCTCGTTCATGGCGCTCAAGCCTCCATCAGCACGTCGTGGGCGAGGTGGTCGGCAACCCGGTCGAGCCCCTCGCCGGTGCGGCAGTTGGTCAGCAGCACCGGGCGGCCGTCGCGCACCGCCGAAGCCTCCGTCTGCATCAGCACGAGGTCGACACCCACGTGGGGCGCGAGGTCGGACTTGTTGATGATGAGCAGGTCGGCCCGGACGATGCCCGGCCCCCGCTTGCGCGGGATGTCGCCGCCGCCCGAGACGTCGATCACGAACATCCAGTAGTCCACCAGGTCGAGGGAGAAGGTGGAGGCGAGGTTGTCGCCGCCGCTCTCGATCAGGATCAGGTCGAGGGGGCGGAGCTGCCGCTCCAGCAGGTCGGCGGCCTCGATGTTGAGCGTCGGGTCCTCGCGGATCACGGTATGCGGGCAGGCGCCGGCCTCGACGCCGACCACGCGCTCGGGCCGGATCAGGCCGCTCCGCTGCAGCCGCTCGGCGTCCTCCTGCGTCACGAGGTCGTTGGTGACGATGGCGAGCGAGGTGCCGCGCGCATGGAAGAGCGGCAGCAGCCCCTCGATCAGCGCGGTCTTGCCCGAGCCCACCGGCCCGCCGATGCCGACGCGGGCCGCGCTCGCTGCTGCCTCCGCTGCGTGCGCCGCCTCTGCCGTCACTCTCCCTCTCCCTCGTCCGCGAGCCGGGCGCGCCCGTCCTCCAGGTGCTGGGCGAGGCGCGCGAGGTAGCTCTCGCGCGGGCCGTCCAGCGCCACCTTGACGAGCGCGCCCTCGAAGCGTACCCGCCAGTGCAGGTTGCCGCAGAAATAGCCGAGTTCCAGCGCCGCCGCCATGTCGCGGGGCGCGAGCGCGAGCCAGACCGTCTCGCGCATGCGGACGACCACGGCGCGCGCGTCCTCCAGCAGCAGGACCGCGCCGTTGGCGAGCCGCTCCGAGCGCGCCAGCGCCACCGCGCAGTCGGTCCCCTTGTCGGTGGCGACGCGCAGCCGCTTGCGCGCGGTGTCGGCCGCGTCGAGCGTGATGGTCTCGACCCGGCCGTCGTGGTCGAGCGCGTGGAGCCGGTCTGCGATCGCGGGCT
Organism: Alphaproteobacteria bacterium; assembly: GCA_022823305.1. Classification (GTDB taxonomy): domain Bacteria; phylum Pseudomonadota; class Alphaproteobacteria; order UBA828; family UBA828; genus WTGU01. The sequence goes on along the minus strand of JAJDXK010000057.1, from coordinate 7,772 downwards.
CGGTCGCGTTGCCGATGATCCGGGTAAGCCGCAGCATGGCCGGCAGCTTACGGCCATTGCGGGCGCTGGCAAGGCGGGACGCCGCGGCCGCACGCCGGGTGTCCGCTGCGCCGGCATGGGACGGGGCGAGCGGGGCATATTGGCCCTGTGACCCGTCCCGGCTTTTCGGGTAAAAGAGGGCGCCAAAACGACGCCGCGTTACGAGGAGGATCCCCCCGCACATGACCAGCCTACGATACGAGGCGCCCGAGACGGTGGAGGACGCCGTCCGGCTTCTCGCCGATGCCGATGGCGAGGCCAGGGCGCTCGCCGGCGGCACGGACCTCCTCGTCCAGTTGCGCACCGACCTGGTGCGGCCCGGCCTGATCGTCGATCTCAAGCGCATCCCCCGGCTCATGGAGGTGAGCGCGAACGGTGCGGAAATCCGCGTCGGCGCGGCGGTCTCCGGTGCTGTGCTCGGCAAGAGCGAGGCCGTCAAGGCGGCCTGGCCCGGCGTGGTCGAGGCGCTGGAGCTGATCGGCTCGACCCAGATCCAGGGGCGCGCCTCCCTCGGCGGCAACCTCTGCAACGGCTCGCCCGCCGCCGACAGCGTGCCGGCGCTGATCGCCGCAGGGGCCGTGTGCGAGGTCGCGGGGCCCGGCGGCACCCGCGAGGTGCCGGTGGAGGACGTGATCACGGCCCCCGGCCGGCTCGCCCTCGGCCCCGGCGAGATCGTGGTCTCGTTCGTCATGCCGAAGCCGCCGGCGCGTTCGGGCGATGCCTACCTGCGCTTCATCCCGCGCACCGAGATGGACATCGCCGTGGTGGGCGCCGGCGTCGCGCTCACGCTCGGCGAGGATGGCGTCTGCACCCACGCCAGGCTCGGCCTCGGCGCGGTGGCGCCGACACCGCTGCTGGTGGAGGACGGCGCGAAGGCGCTGATCGGGACGAAGGTGGACGACGAGGCGCTGGCCGCGCTCGCCGCCGCCGCGTCCGCCGCCTGCAATCCCATCGACGACAAGCGCGGCACCGTCGAATACCGGGTCAAGGTGGCGGGGGTACTGGCGAGACGCGCCGCTCTCATCGCCCTGGAACGTGCGAGGAGCAACGGCTGATGGCCAAGTATCACGTCACCGCCAGCGTCAACGGCGAGCCGGTGGAGTTCCTCTGCGCGGCCGAGCAGACCCTGCTCGACGTGCTGCGCGACGAGCTCGAGCTCACCGGCACCAAGGAAGGCTGCGCCACCGGCGACTGCGGCGCCTGCAGCGTCACCGTGGACGGCACCCTGGTCTGCGCCTGCCTGATGCTCGGCACCGAGGCCGAGGGCCGCGAGATCGGCACCATCGAGGGCATGGCCGACGGCGACACGCTGCACCCCCTGCAGCGCCAGTTCCTGGAGGACGCCGCGCTGCAGTGCGGCGTCTGTACGCCGGGCTTCCTCGTCGCGGCCAAGGCGCTGCTCGAGGAGAACCCGGAGCCTACCGAGACCGAGGCGCGCTACTGGCTCGCCGGCAACCTCTGTCGCTGCACCGGCTACGACAAGATCATCCGCGCCGTGATGACGACGGCGGCGGAGCTGAGGGGAGAATAGACCATGGCAACCGCCACCAAGGAGACCGGCAACGGCAACGGCGCGCTCAAGTACGTCGGCACGCGGCCCTGGCGTCCCGACGGCGTCGACAAGGTGACGGGCCGGGCTAAGTTCGGCGCCGACATCTCGCTGCCCGGCATGCTGGTGGGCCGCGTCCTGCGCAGCCCGCACGCGCACGCGCGCATCCGCTCCATCGACACGTCTGCGGCGCGCGCGCTGCCCGGCGTCAAGGCGATCGTCACCCGCGACGAGATGCCCGAGGTGCCCTCCCAGTGGGTGCCGGCGGGCGAGGTGCAGGTCAACTACCGCGACATGTCGCAGAACGTGATGGCGCGGGAGAAGGCGCTCTACGACGGCCATGCCGTGGCCGCGGTGGCGGCGACCTCGGCCGCCATCGCCAGGCAGGCGCTCGACCTGATCGAGGTCGACTACGAGGTGCTGCCGCACGTGATCGACGTGCGCGAGGCGATGCAGGCGGACGCGCCGCTGCTGCACGACGACATGTTCACCCAGGGGGTGGAGCCCGCGCCCGAGACGCCGTCGAACGTGTTCAAGAAGGTGTACTTCTCCACGGGCGACCTGGAGAAGGGCTTTGCCGAGGCCGACGTGATCGTCGAGCGCACCTTCACCACCAAGCCGGTGCACCAGGGCTACATCGAGCCGCACGCGGTGGTCGCCAGCGCCGGCGAGGACGGCCAGTGCGAGGTCTGGTGCTGCACCCAGGGGCAGTTCACCGTGCGCGCCTACTGCGCCAACCTGCTCGGCATCGACATCGGCAAGATCAACGTGACCCCGTCGGAGATCGGCGGCGGCTTCGGCGGCAAGACCGTGGTCTATCTCGAGCCGGTCGCGCTCCGGCTGTCCCAGCTCGCAGGCCGCCCGGTCAAGATCGTGATGTCGCGCGAGGAGGTGTTCCGCGCCAGCGGCCCCACCTCGGGCGGTGCCATGACCATCAAGATGGGCGCCACCAGGGATGGCAGGATGACCGCAGCCAAGGCCTGGCTCGCATACCAGGCCGGCGCCTTCCCCGGCTCGCCGATCCAGCCCGGCTGCATGTGCGTCTTCGCGCCCTACGACATCGAGAACGCCGAGGTCGAGGGCTACGACGTGGTGGTCAACCGGCCCAAGGTCGCCGCCTACCGTGCGCCGGGCGCGCCGATCTCCGAGTTCGCGGCGGAGGGCGTGGTCGACGAGCTCGCCAAGAAGCTCGGCATCGACCCGGCCGCGTTCCGCCTCATGAACGCGGCGAAGGAGGGCACCCGCGCGCTCTACGGGCCGAAGTTCGGGCCCGTCGGCTGCGTCGAGACTCTGGAGGCCGCGCGCTCGAGCGAGCACTACAGGACGCCGCTCGGCCCCAACCAGGGGCGCGGCATCGCCACCGGCTTCTGGTTCAACATCGGCGGCGAATCCTGCGCCACCATCAACGTCAACGAGGACGGCACCGCCACGGTGATCGAGGGCAACCCCGACATCGGCGGCTCGCGCGCCTCGATCCAGCTGCAGGCGGCCGAGGCTCTCGGCATCCCGCCGGAGAGGGTGCGCCCGCTGGTCGCCGACACCAGCTCCATCGGCTACACCTTCCTCACCGGCGGCAGCCGCGTCACCTTCGCCACCGGCATGGCGGCGATCGAGGCGGCCGGCAAGGTGGTGCAGCAGCTGCGCGAGCGCGCCGCGAAGATCTGGGACATCCCGGTCGACGCGGTGGAGTGGGAGGACGGCTACGCCAGGCCCTCCGGCAGCAACGCCGGCGACTTCGAGCCCATGAGCCTCGCCGAGATCGCGGCCCAGGCCGGCAAGACCGGCGGTCCCATCGCGGCCACCGCCTCGATCAACGCGCAAGGGGCTGGCCCCGGCTTCGGCACCCATGTGTGCGACGTGGAGGTCGACCGCGAGACCGGGCGCGTCACCATCCTGCGCTACACCGCGGTGCAGGACGCCGGCAAGGCGGTCCACCCGAGCTACGTCGAGGGGCAGATCCAGGGCGGCGCCGCCCAGGGCATCGGCTGGGCGCTCAACGAGGAGTACATCTACGACGAGGACGGGCGGCTGGAGAACCCGGGCTTCCTCGACTACCGCATGCCGGTGGCCTCCGACCTGCCGATGATCGACGCGGTCATCGTCGAGGTGCCGAACCCCAACCACCCCTACGGCGTGCGCGGCGTCGGCGAGACGCCGATCGTGCCGCCCATGGCGGCGGTCGCCAACGCCATCGAGAACGCGACGGGCATCCGCATGACCGACCTGCCCATGTCGCCGCCCCGGCTGCTGGCGGCGATGGACAACGGCGGGGCCAACGGCGGCGCCTGACCCGTTGGCGCGCGTCGTCCTGCCCTCCAGCCTCGCCCGCTACACCGGCGGGGCGACCGAGCTTGAGGTGGAGGCGGCGGACATCCGCGGCGTGATCCGCGCGCTGGAGGCCCGCTACGCGGGCATCGGCCGCGAACTGGAGGAGGGCATGGCCGTCGCGGTCGACGGCCACATCCACCAGGACGACCTCTTCGCCGCCGTCGCGCCAGAGAGCGAGGTCTGCTTCCTGCCCCGCATCGGCGGGGGAAAGCAAAAATTATAAAACGAACCCAATTTCACATAACACGTTGTTATAAAACGGTAATTTGTTGATCTTCGATCAGCCCCGTTCCCGATCGGGACGCCGGCTCGTCACGAGGCAGCCGAGGGCGCGGCCCTGCGACCCCTGAGCGCGAGCCAGGCGAGGCCCACCAGCACGATGCCGAGGAAGGGCAGCACGGCGTAGTTCATCGTCTGCCAGCCCACGGCCTCGTGCAGCGCGCCGGAGAGCAACGCCGCCGCGGCCACGCCGGTGAAGACGGTGAAGTCGTGGGCGGCCTGGGTCTTGGCCTTCTCCGCCGGGGTGTGCAGCTCGGTCACCAGCGTCGTGCCGCCGGTGAAGAGGAAGTTCCAGCCCACGCCCAGCAGGATCGCGCCGAGCTGGAAGTTGACCAGCGTGATGCCGTGGATGTTGGCGGCGGCGCAGAGCCCGATCAGCAAGGCGCCTGCGGCCATGATCCTCAGCGTGCCGAAGCGCCTGATCAGGTGGCCGGTGAAGAAGGCCGGCGCGAACATGCCGAGCACGTGCCACTGGATGGTCTGCGCCGAATCCGAGAAGCCGAAGCCGCAGAACATCATGGCGAGCGGCGTCGCGGTCATCAGCAGCGACATCATCGCATAGCCCACCAGGGAGCCCAGCACGGCGACGACGAAGACGGGCTGGCGCATGATGACGAGCAGGGGGCGGCCCCCGCTGCTGCGCTCCTCGGCATCCGGCGGCGGGATGGTGATGAAGCGGAGCACCGCGAGCGTCACCACGTAGAGCGCGGCCACGGCGGCGAAGACGCCGGCGAACGCGATCGGCGCGAAGAGGTCCTTGGTCCAGTCGGCCATGAGCGGCCCGACCGAGGCGATCACGCCGCCCGCCAGCACCAGCGAGATGGCGCGGCTCTTGAAGGCCTCGCTCGCCGCGTCCGCCGCGGCGAAGCGGTAGTACTGGGCGAAACCGTTGGCCCCGCCGATCAGCGCGAGGCCGACGCAGAAGAGCGTGAAGCTCCCCTCCATGATGGCCCAGAGGCCGAAGAGCGCGCCGGCAAGCCCGATGGAAGCGCCCACGGTGAAGCCATCGCGCCGCCCGATGCGCTTCATCAGCAGCGAGGCCGGCACCGTCGCCACCATGGTCATGACGAACTGGATGCCGATGGGGAGCGTCGCCAGCACCTTGGTGTCGGCGAGCCCGTGCCCGATCAGGGCGGCGGACGTGATCACCGCCGACATCGAGGTGAGGAAGAGCGCCTGGCAGACCGCGAGCAGGGTCACGTCGCGCGCGCTTGAGCGGAGCATGAGCGACGTATAGCACATCGTGCGCGCCGGGCCTGCGACCCGGTCCCTCTCCTTTCTTCACCTATTCGTCGGTTGTCGGCCTCCCGTCATCCTGAGTGCCACCGTCTTGACGGGCGTGGGCTCGCGGCGCAATTTGCGCCAGACGCGCACGAGGGAGCGGCCGCCATGAAGCTCACCGCCGGGCAGTGCGAGACCCTGGACCGCGAGGGCTTTCTCTTCCTGCCGGAGCTCTTCTCGGCAGAGGAGGTGGCGGTGCTGTGCGCTGCGCTGCCGGCGATCTTCGCGCGCAAGGGCCCCGAGATCGTGCGCGAGCGGGACAGCGGCGCCGTGCGCACCGCCTTCGCCGTCCACACCTACAGCGACGCCTACTGGCGGCTCTCGCGCCACCCGCGCCTGGTGGAGCCGGCGATGCAGGTGCTCGGCGGGCCGGTCTACATCCACCAGTTCAAGGTCAACGCCAAGGCCGCCTTCGACGGCGACGTCTGGCAGTGGCACCAGGACTACGGCACCTGGTCGCGCGACGACCTGATGCCGGAGCCCCAAGCCATGAACCTCGCCGTCTACCTCGACCCGGTGACCGAGTTCAACGGCCCGCTCATGTTCATCCCGCGCTCGCACCGGCGCGGGAGGATCGAGGCCGGCCACGATACCTGCACCACCAGCTATCCGCTCTGGACCGTCGACAACGAGACGATCTCGCGGCTGGTGGCGGAAGGCGGCATCGTCGCGCCCAAGGGCGAGCCCGGCGCCGCGCTCCTCTTCCACTGCAACCTGGTGCACGGCTCCGCGCCCAACATGTCGCCCTGGGGCCGCAACGCGGTCTACTTCTCGGCCAACCGGGTGGACAACGCGATCCGCCGCTTCCAGCGGCCGGAGTACATCGCCCACCGCGACTTCACCGCCGTCGAGCCGCTCGACGACGACTGCCTCCTGGCGGAGACGGAGCGCAGCGCCGGCGCTGCGGCGCTCTAGCCCTTCCACCCCAGGGCCCGAAGGCTGCCATGCGCCGCGGGCCGCTCGCCCTCCCGATCTTCCTGCTCGTCACCATCGGGGCGATCTACCCGCTCATCTTCACCATGAACAAGATCGGGGTGGACGCCGGCACGCCGCCGGTCGCCTTCACCTTCTGGCAGACGCTCGGCGCCGCGGTGCTGCTCCTGATCGTCGCCGCCTGGCGCCGCGCGCTGCCCCGGCTCGAGGCCCGGCACCTCAAGGCCTATTTCGTGATCGGGCTCTTCGGCATCGCCGCCCCGGTCGCGCTGATAACCTGGCTCGCGCCGAAGCTCCCCACCGGCATCCTCTCCATGGTGGTGATCCTGTCGCCGCTCATCACCTACCTCATCGCGCTCGGCCTCAGGCTGGAGCGGGTGCGCGCGCTCAGCCTGATCGGCGTGCTCTGCGGCGTCGGCGGCATCCTGCTGATGGCGATCCCCGAGTTCTCGCTGCCGGAGCCCGGCATGGTCGGCTGGTTCCTGCTTGCCCTGCTGGCGCCCGCGTCGTTCGCGCTCACCAACAACCTCGCGGCGCTGATCGACCCGCCGGAAACCCCGGTCATCACGTTTGCGAGCGGCATCGTCGCGGCGGCGGCGATCATGCTCGCGCCGATGATGGTGGGGCTGGGCGAGGTCTACGTGGTGCCGGGGCCGGACACCGCGGCCGACCTCGCCATCCTCGGCGCCGCCGGCGTCACCATCAGCATGTACGTCACCTTCCTCATCATCGTGCGCGCAGCCGGGCCGGTGTTCTTCTCGCAGTTCAACTACGTGGTGGTGGCGGCGGGGCTCGGCTGGGGCATCCTCTTCTTCGACGAGAGCCACAGCGCCTACGCCTGGGCCGCCGCGGCGCTGATGCTGGCGGGCGTGGCACTCCTGATCCACGCGGCGCGGAAACACGCGGCGGCGCCGGCCGCGCGCCGAGGAGGCGGGGCGTCGCGGCGATGACGGAGACGGTGTTCGCCCTCTTCGAGGCGGCGGCGCGGCGGGTGCCGCAGCGCGGCTGCCTCTGCGCGCCACCCATGGCGGGCCGGCCCTACCACCCGGACGGGGTCGAGATCGACTACCGCACGGCGCACGAGCGCGTGGCGGCGCTCCGCGCCCGCTACCGCGAGGCCGGCTACGGCCCCGGCCTGCGCGTGGCGCTGCTGCTGGAGAACCGGCCGGACTTCCACCTGCACTGGTGGGCGCTCAACGCGCTCGGCTGCGGCATCGTTCCCGTCAACCCGGCTTGGCGCCGGGACGAGATGACCTATCTCATCGAGCATTCCGGGGCCGTGCTCGCGGTCTCGGTGCCGGAGCGGCTGGCCGACGTGGAGGAGGCGGTGCGCGCCACTGGCGCCGCGGTGCCGGTGGTCGAT
>JAJDXK010000046.1 GCA_022823305.1 Alphaproteobacteria bacterium | reverse complement strand
TCGCGCCGGCCCTGGAAGAACTGCCCCGGCCGCTGGTCGCGGTGCTGGTGGGCGGCGCCAGCCGCCGCCACCGCTTCGAGCCCGGGGACGCCGCCGCGCTGGGCCAGGCGCTCGCGGCGATGGCAGGGCGTGCGGGCGCGGGCCTCGCGCTCACAGCATCCAGGCGCACCGCGCCCGCCAGCATGGAGGCGCTGGTGCAGGCGCTCGGCGAGGTGCCGCTGCAGCACTGGCAGGGCGCGGGCGAGAACCCCTACTTCGGCTACCTGGCGCACGCCGATGCCATCGTCGTCACCGGCGATTCGGTCAGCATGACCTCGGAGGCCTGCGCCAGCGGCAAGCCGGTCTACGTCGCGGCGATGGCCGGGCGCGGGTCGAGGCGCATCGAGCGCTTCTTCGACGGCCTCGCCGCGGAGCGCCTGATCGCGCCCTTCCAGGGCCGTATCGACGACTGGGCGCCGCGCCCGCCGCTCGACGAGACCGCGCGCGCCGCCGCGATCGTGCGCCAGCGTTTCGAGGCCTGGGCCGCGCGCCGGCCCGCCCCTTGAACGGGCGCACATCCGGCCCCTATGTTTGAGGTGCGGCGCGGCCGCGCGCCGTGCGAGCGATCGGGGAGACTCCCATGGCGACGATCCACCGCAGCAAGGTCGTGATCATCGGCTCCGGCCCCGCCGGCTACGCCGCGGCGATCTACGCCGCGCGCGCCAATCTCGAGCCGATCATGGTGCAGGGGCTGGAGCCCGGCGGCCAGCTCACCATCACCACCGATGTCGAGAACTACCCGGGCTTTGCCGACATCATCCAGGGTCCGTGGCTGATGGAGCAGATGGCGGGCCAGGCGAGCGCGGTGGGCACGCGGTTGATCCACGACATGGTGGTGGCGGCGGACTTCGCCTCGCGTCCCTTCGTCTGCACCGGCGATTCCGGCGACACCTACATCGGCGACAGCGTCATCATCTGCACCGGCGCGCAGGCGAAGTGGCTGGGGCTCGAGAGCGAGCAGCGCTTCATGGGCTTCGGCGTCTCGGCCTGCGCGACGTGCGACGGGTTCTTCTTCCGCGGCAAGGATGTCGCCGTGATCGGCGGCGGCAACACCGCGGTCGAGGAGGCGCTCTACCTCACCAACCACGCGCGCAAGGTCACCCTCGTCCACCGCCGCGACGCGCTGCGCGCCGAGAAGATACTGCAGGACCGCCTGTTCCGCAACGAGAAGATCGAGGTCCTCTGGGACCACGTGCTCGACGAGATCGAGGGCGAGAGCGAGCCGCCCGCGGTGACGGGGGTCGCGCTCCGCCACGTCAGGACCGGCGCGGTCAAGCGCGTCCCGCTCTCCGGCGTCTTCATCGCCATCGGGCACCGCCCCAACACCGAGCTCTTCGCCGGCCAGCTCGCGATGGACGACGAGGGCTACATCCTGACCGAGGCGGACAGCACCAGGACGAACGTGCCCGGCGTCTTCGCCGCCGGCGACGTGCAGGACAAGGTGTTCCGCCAGGCCGTGACCGCCGCGGGCACCGGCTGCATGGGCGCGCTGGAAGCCGAGAAGTTTCTCGCCGAGGCCGAAGCGCCCAAGGCGGCCGCGGCCGCGTGAGGGCCGACGCCGCGCCGGGCGTGACCATGGACTGGAACCGGCTGCGCATCTTCCAGACGGTCGCGGAGAACGGCAGCTTCACCCGCGCCGGCGACATGCTGGAGCTCAGCCAGTCGGCGGTGAGCCGCCAGATCGCGGCGCTGGAGAAGAGCCTCGGCGTGGTCCTCTTCCACCGCCACTCGCGCGGCCTGCTGCTGACCGAGCAGGGCGAGGCGCTCTACCGCACCGCCCGCGAGGTCTCGGCCAAGCTCGCAATGACCGAGGCGCAGATCGCCGATTCCCGCGACCGGCCCTCCGGCCCGCTCAAGATCACGACGACGGTGGCCTTCGGCTCGGTCTGGCTCACGCCCCGCATCCGCGCCTTTCACAACCTGTACCCTGAGATCGAGATCACCCTGCTGGCTGCGGACGACCTGCTCGACCTCTCCATGCGCGAGGCCGACGTCGCGATCCGCATGGGCGAGCCGACCGAGCCCGATCTCATCCGCCGCCACCTGATGACCGTGCACTGGCACATCTACGCCGCGCCGGACTATCTCGCCACCTTCGGGCCGATCGAGACGGTGGACGACCTCGCCCGCCAGCGGCTCATCATCTACGGCCAGGGGCCGCTCACCTACATCGCCAATCCCGACTGGCTGATCGCCATCTCGGGCGATCCGCGCGCGGAGGGCCGCATCGTGCTGGAGGCGAACAACATCTACTGCATGCGCCAGGCGGTCGAGAGCGGGCTGGGGATCGCCGCGCTGCCGGACTACGTGGCCTGGGACAGCCGGCACCTGAAGCGGGTGCTGCCGGAGTGTCAGGGCCCGCCCTTCGATGCCTTCTTCACCTATCCCGAGGAGCTACGCTACTCGAAGCGCATCGGCGTCTTCCGCGACTTCCTGCTCAACGAGGTGGCCCAGTGGCGCTTCTGATGCGCGTATAGTCATGCGCTCAACGCATGGCTGGTTTGTGTTTTGTACTCTAGCGCAAAAGCGTCAATTCGATTACATGTTGCGTTGCAGCACGGCGCTCGCGCCGTGCCATAGAGGATTTGCCGGGGCGCCTGCCCCGGCATGCCGTCTTCAGGTGCAAGGCCTGAAGGGGGATCCTCGGATCCCACGTCTCCTAGACGTGAAGCCTCCCTGTTAGACTGGCCGGGCCTTCGGGCCCGGCCACTTTTTTTCGGACGGCACGCAACAGGCTCGCCCGAGCGGGTCATGCGTGTGACGCGTGGTGGAAGGGTGATCGCGAAGCGGGGCCGCGCGGCCTGCGCCACGCGACCCACGGTTCGTCGCCCTGCGGCGGGGTTGCGCCGCACCGCAGGGCGGCGACGCTACATGTAGAGCAACTCGTTCTCGATGCCGTCGTAGAGCGAGGCCACCTGCTCGGCATAGCCGTTGTGGAGCAGGGTCGGGCGCCGCTCCTGCCCGTCGGGGCCGTAGAAGCGCTCGTTGGCCTGGCTCCAGCGCGGGTGCGGCACGTCCGGGTTGACGTTGGCCCAGAAGCCGTACTCGTGGCCCGCCAGCTCCTCCCAGAACGAGACCGGCCGCTCGTCCGTGAAGCTGAAGCGGACGATGCCCTTGATGTGCTTGAAGCCGTACTTCCAGGGCACGGCAAGGCGCAGCGGCGCGCCGTTCTGCTTGGGGATCGGCTTGCCGTAGTAGCCGGTGGCGATGAAGGCGAGCTCGTTGGCGGCCTCGGCCATGGTCAGCCCCTCGATGTAGGGCCAGGGATACCAGAACTGCCGCTGGCCCTCGGCCACGTCGTCGTCCTCGAAGGTCTGCATCACCAGGTATTTCGCGTCGCCGAGCGGCCTGGCGAAGTCGAGCAGCGCCTTGAGCGGGAAGCCGCTGTAGGGCACCGCGATCGACCAGGCCTCGACGCAGCGGTGGCGGTAGAGCCGCTCCTCCAGCGGCATCTGCGCCAGCAGGTCGTCGATGGCGACGGTCATGGGCTGCTCCACCAGCCCGTCGATCTCGACCGTCCAGGGCCGGATCTTGAGTGCTTGCGCCTTCTGCCAGATCTCCTTGTACGAGCCGAACTCGTAGTAGTTGTTGTAGGTGGTGGCGATGTCTTCGGGCGTGAGCGGGCGCTCCAGCGTGTAGGCCGGGTTGCGGTCGACCGGGTAGAGGTGGGCCGAGGGGTCGGCCTCGTCCTCGTCTGCAAGCGCGCGCCCGAGCCCGCCCGCGAAGGGCGCGGCGGCACCGGCCGCGAGCAGCGGGCCCGCGGCGAGCCCCTTGAGCACCGTGCGCCGGTTGGTGAACACCGATTCGGGTGTGGCGGCGGATTCCGGCAGCTCCCAGCCGCGCCTGATCTTGATCAGCATCGAGGACCCTCCGCTCGTCGCAGTTGCGTCCCGCCCCGCGGCGTGCGCCCGGGGCTCCTGCCGAGAGACATGGCACCGACGGCGGCTCACGGCAACTCAAGGCTGCGTGAGTCGCCCGTGCGGGAGCGCTAGGAGAGCGCGTGCGCGGCCCGCTGGATGCGCAGGCAGGCCTCGGCCAGCGCCTCGGTGGAGGTGGCGTACGAGATGCGGAAGTGGGGCTCGAGGCCGAAGGCCGCACCATGCACCACGGCCACGCCCTCCGCCTCCAGCAGGTAGCGGGCCACGTCCTCGTCGCTCTCGAGCCGCGTTCCCTCCGGCGTGGTGCGGCCGATCATCCCGGCGCAGCTCGGGTAGACGTAGAAGGCGCCTTCCGGCGTCGCGCATTCGATGCCGGCGGCCTCGTTCAGCATGCCCACCACGAGGTCGCGGCGCTCCTGAAAGGCCGCGCGGCGCTCGGGGATCGAATCCTGCGGCCCGTCCAGCGCCGCGATCGCGGCGTGCTGGCTGATCGACGCAGGATTCGAGGTCGACTGCGACTGCACCTTGGCCATGCCCTTGATCAGCGCCGCCGGGCCGCCGGCGAAGCCGATGCGCCAGCCGGTCATGGCATAGGCCTTGGAGACCCCGTTGATGGTGATCGTGCGCTCGAAGAGCCCGGGCTCGACCGCGGCGATGCTGTGGAAGGCGAAGTCGTCGTAGACGAGGTGCTCGTAGATGTCGTCCGCAAGCACGCCCACCTGCGGGTGGTCGAGCAGCACCCGGGCCAGGCCTGCGATCTCGTCCCGCGAATAGGCCGCGCCGGTGGGGTTGCTGGGCGAGTTGAAGACGAGCCACCGGGTCCGGGGCGTGATCACCGCGGCGAGCGCCTCCGGCTGGAGCTTGAAGCCGTCCTCGGCGCGCGCGGGCACGATCACGGGCTCGCCTTCCGCAAGCCGCACCATGTCGGGGTAGGAGACCCAGTAGGGCGCCGGCACGATCACCTCGTCGCCCGCATCCACGCCCGCCATCAGCGCGTTGTAGAGCACGTGCTTCGCGCCCGAGCCCACGCTGATCTGCTCCGGCGCGTAGTCGAGGCCGTTCTCGCGCTTGAACTTGCGGCAGACCGCCTCCTTCAGCGCCGGCAGGCCGTCGACGCGGGTGTACTTGGTCTCGCCCGCGCGGATTGCCTCGATTCCCGCCGCCTTGACGTTCTCCGGCGTGTCGAAGTCGGGCTCGCCGGCGCCGAGGCCGATCACGTCGCGGCCCGCGGCCTTCATCTCGGCCGCCATGGCGGTGATCGCCATCGTCGGCGAGGGCTTGATGAGCGAGAGTCGCTTGGCCGGCTTGACCATGGGATGCCTTGCGTCAGGCGCTGTTCGGGGGCGCCGCAGACTACGTGCCGCCGGGCCCCGCCACAAGCGCCCGCCCTGGTTCGCCGAAGGTGCTAAGCTTGGCCCGCGGCCACCTTGGGGAACGCGCGCCATGGACGACGCATCGACCGCCGAAACCGCTGCATCCGCGGCCGCCTCGCCCGCGGCCGGGGGCGAGGAGGGGATCAGCGCCCTCGACCTTGCGGTGATGGCCAACCGCATGGACGCGATCTGCCGCGAGATGACCAACACCGTGCTGCACAGCGCGCGCTCGGCGGTCATCGGCATCGCGCGCGACTTCTCCTGCGCCATCATCACCTCCGGCCATGAGGTGCTGGCGACCGCCGAGGCCATGCCGATCCACGTCTTCGGCATGAACATCCAGACCACGATCATGAGCGAGAGGCACCCGGCGTTCCGCGAGGGCGACGCCTTTCTCGACAACGATCCCTACGGCGGCAACAGCCACGCCGCCGACCACACCATCCTGGTGCCGGTGTTCCACGAGGGCGAGCACTTCTTCACCGTGGGCGTCAAGGCGCACCAGGCCGACGTCGGCAACAGCCAGCCCACCACCTATTTCGCGGCGGCCCGCGACGTCTACCACGAGGGCGCGCTGATCTTCCCCTGCGTCCAGGTGCAGCGGGATTACCGCGACATCGATGACATCGTCCGCATGTGCCGCCGCCGCATCCGCGTGCCGGACCAGTGGTTCGGCGACTACCTCGCCGCCATCGGGGCAGCGCGGATCGGCGAACGCCGCCTCAAGGCCTTCATCGACAAGTACGGGCGCGCGGCGGTGCGCGCCTTCGTCCGCGAATGGCTCGCCTATTCCGAGCGGCGCGCGCGCGAATCCATCAGGACGCTGCCGAGCGGGCGGCTCGAGAACGAGGGCTGCCACGACCCCGTCATGCCCTTCCTGCCCGACGGCATCCCGATCAAGGTGGCCATCGACATCGACGCGGACGCGGGCTTCATCAGCGTCGACCTGCGCGACAACCCCGACTGCGTCGACGCCGGCATGAACCTCACCCGCGTCACCTCGACCATGGCCGCGGCGCAGGCCGTCTTCGCCTGCCTCGATTCCGACATCCCGCACAACGCCGGCAGCTTCCGCCGGCTGGAGGTGAAGCTCCGGGAGAACTGCGTGGTCGGCATCCCGCGCTTCCCCCACAGCTGCTCGGTCGCCACCACCAACATGACCGACATGATCATCAACCTGATCCAGTCGGCCTTCGCCAAGCTCGGCGACGGCTACGGCTTCAGCCAGGGCAACTTCTGCAACGGCGCCGGCACCGGCGTCTGCTCGGGCAAGGACTGGCGCCGCGAGGGCGCGCCCTACGTCAACCAGATGTTCATGTCGGCCGGCGGCATGGCGGCGTCCGCCACCACCGACGGCATGCACGGTCTGGTCAACCCGGTGAGCGTCGGCCTCGTCTACCGCGACAGCATCGAGGTCAACGAGCAGCGCTTTCCCTTCCAGGTCGACAGCGTGCGCGCGCTGGTGGATTCCTGCGGCGCCGGCCGCAGGCGCGGCGGGCCGGCGTCGGAGGTGATCTTCGGCCCGCGCCACGACCCCATGCTGGTCATCAACATCTGCAACGGGCTCACCATCCTGCCCCAGGGCGTGCGCGGCGGCCTGCCCTCGCAGGCGGGCTACCAGGCCAGGATCGCGGCCGATGGTTCGCGCGAAGTCTACGAGACCGACGCCTACTGCCACCTCGAGCCCGGCTCGAAGCTGCACGCCATCGACAACGGCGGCGGCGGCTACGGCGACCCGCTGGAGCGCGAGGCCGAGCGCGTGCTCGACGACGTGAACGAGCGCTACGTCTCGCGCGCCAGGGCGAAAGCCCTCTACGGCGTGGTCATCACCGGCTCGGAGGAGGACGACGACCTCGCCGTCGACCTTGCCGCGACCGCGGCGCTCAGGCGCGAGATGTCCGCCGCCGGCCGACCCGGGCAGGAGGCCGCCGCCGCGGGCTGAGCGAGCCGCTCATCGTGCGCGACCCTGTTGATTTCGCGCGCGGGACCCTTTCTCCGCACGCACGACCCTGCGGGCGCGCGCGACTCAGGCCCGCGCGACTTCAGCCGGCGGCGGAATCCAGCGCGTAGCCGGCTGAGCGGACGGTCCTGATGAGGTCGGGACGGTCCGAGCCGTTGAGCGCCTGGCGCAGGCGGCGGACGTGTACGTCGACGGTGCGGCTCTCGATGAAGATGTCCGGGCCCCACACGGAATCGAGCAGTTGTTCGCGCGAGAAGACGCGGCCCGGGTGCTCCATCAGGTGGCGCAGCAGGCGGAACTCGGTGGGCCCGAGGTGGATCGAGGCCTCACCGCGCGTGACCCGGTGGGCGGCGAGATCCATGCGGAGGTCGGCGTAGGAGAGCACCTCGTCGCCGAGCGCAGGCCTGAGCCGCCTGAGGATCGCGCGGATGCGGGCGAGCAGCTCGGCCGGCGAGAAGGGCTTGACCACGTAGTCGTCGGCGCCGCCGTCCAGCCCGCGCACCCTGTCCGCCTCCTCGCCGCGCGCGGTCAGCATGACGATGGGCAGCGGGCGCGGGTCGGGCCTGCGCCTGATGCGACGGCACACCTCGATGCCCGACAGCGTCGGCAGCATCCAGTCCAGCACCATCAGGTCGGGGCGGCGCTCCTCGACCATGAGCAGCGCCTCCTCGCCGTCGACGGCCTCGCCTACCTCGAAGCCGCCCTTCTCCAGGTTGTAGCGCAGCAGCGTCAGCAGCGCCGCCTCGTCCTCGACCACCAGGATGTAAGGCTTCATCGGGCCTGCGCCTCCGTGCGCTCTTCCTCCTGGAGGAAGGAGGTGACGTCGCCCTTGGGGCGTTCCTCCTCCACCGGCGTGCCGGTCACCATGTAGCTGACGGTCTCGGCGACGTTGGTGGCGTGGTCGCCGATCCGCTCGATGTTCTTGGCGATGAAGAGCAGATGCGCGCAGGGCGTGATGCGGCGCGGGTCTTCCATCATGTAGGTGAGCAACTCGCGGAAGAGGCTGTTGTAGGATTCGTCCACGTCCTCGTCGCGGCGCCACACCGCCATGGCCTGCTCCACGTCGCGGTCGCGGAAGGAATCGAGCACGTCCTTGATCATGCCCTGGGCGATGCCGGCCATGCGCGAGATCGCGTGGGTGAGGCGGATCGGGTCGATCTCGTGGATGGCGATGGAGCGCTTGGCGACGTTGGCGGCGTAGTCGCCCATGCGCTCCAGGTCGCTCGCGATCTTGAGCGATGCGGTAATCACGCGCAGGTCCACCGCCACCGGCTGGCGCAGCGCGAGGATGCGCACCGCGAGCTGGTCGATCTCGGACTCGAGCGCGTCCACCCGCCGGTCGTCGGTGATGACGCGGGAGGCGAGCCCGTCGTCGCGGCGCACGAGCGAGGCGATGGATGCGGCGAGCTGCTGCTCGACGATCCCGCCCATCTCGAGGACCGCGTTGTTCATGCGGTCCAGCTCCTCGTCGTAGGCCTTGACCGTGTGCTCCGCAGCCATCGGCCTTCTCCTTCCTCTGTCCGCCCGGCGCCCGCCTAGCCGAAGCGCCCGGTGATGTAGTCCTGGGTACGCTGGTCGTGCGGGTTGGTGAAGATCTGCTCGGTCGCCTCGAACTCCACCAGCACGCCCAGGTGGAAGAACGCGGTGAACTGGGAGACCCGCGCCGCCTGCTGCATGTTATGGGTGACGATGGCGATGGTGTAGTGCTCGCGCAGCTCGTCGATCAGCTCCTCCACCTTGGCCGTGGCGATGGGGTCGAGCGCCGAGCAGGGCTCGTCCATCAGGATGACCTCGGGGCTGATGGCGATGGCGCGCGCGATGCACAGCCGCTGCTGCTGCCCGCCGGAGAGGCTGGTCCCCGGCTGCTGCAGCCGGTCCGAGACCTCGTCGAAGAGCCCGGCGCGGCGCAGGCTGTGCTCGACGATGTCGTCGAGCTCGCTGCCCCTGTTCGCGAGCCCGTGGATGCGGGGTCCGTAGGCCACGTTCTCGTAGATCGACTTGGGGAAGGGATTGGGCTTCTGGAACACCATGCCGACGCGGGCGCGGAGCTGCACCACGTCGATGTCGCGGCCGTAGATGTCGCGGTCGTCGAGCGTGATGGAGCCGCTCACCCGGCAGATGTCGATGATGTCGTTCATGCGGTTGAGGCAGCGCAGGAAGGTCGACTTGCCGCAGCCGGAGGGGCCGATCAGCGCCGTCACCTTGTTCTGGGCGAGGTCGATGTCGACGTCGAAGAGCGCCTGCTTGTCCGCGTAGAAGACGTCGACGCCGCGCGCGCGCATCCGCGTGCGCGGCGCCGGGGGCGCCTCGGGGTCGGCGGCGGCGGCGGGTGCGACCTCTTCGTCCATCATCAGCGAGACCATGGCGTCGGTGTCTTCCGTCACGATATCACTCCCGGCCCGCCTAGAAGCGGACCTCGAACTTGCGCCTGAGGTAGATCGCCACCGCGTTCATCGCGATGAGGAACGCCAGCAGCACGAGGATCGCCGCCGAGACCTTCTCGACGAAGCCGCGCTCGGGGCTGTCGGCCCAGAGGAAGATCTGAACGGGCAGCGCCGTCGCCGGGTCGAAGGGGCCGCCGGGGATGTCGACGATGAAGGCGACCATCCCGATCATCAGCAGCGGCGCGGTCTCGCCCAGCGCCCGGGCCATGCCGATGATGGTGCCGGTGAGGATGCCGGGCATGGCGAGCGGGAGCACATGGTGGAACACCACCTGGATGGGCGAGGCGCCGACGCCGTAGGCGCCCTCGCGGATCGAGGGCGGCACCGCCTTGAGCGCGGAGCGCGCCGCGATGATGATCGTCGGCAGCGTCATCAGCGTGAGCGTGAGCCCGCCCACGATGGGCGCCGAGCGCGGCAGGTGGAAGAGGTTGATGAACACCGCGAGCCCGAGCAGCCCGAACACGATCGAGGGCACCGCCGCGAGGTTGTTGATGTTGACCTCGATCATGTCGGTGATGCGGTTCTTGGGCGCGAACTCCTCCAGGTAGATGGCCGCGGTCACGCCGATGGGGAAGGTCAGCACCAGCGTCACCAGCAGCATGTAGAAGGAGCCCATGATGGCGCCGCCGATACCGGCGATCTCCGGCTCCCGCGAGTCCGCGTTGGTGAAGAACGCGCCGTTGAACCCGGTCTCGACGAAGCCCGAGGCGCCCAGCGAATCGATCCAGGCGATCTGCCGGTCGTCCAGGCGGCGCTCGTCCTCCGGCGCGTCGCGGTTCGCGTTCCCCTTGATCAGCATGTCCACGTCGCTGGAGGCGGTGAGCCAGACGCGCCGCGTGGTGCCGATGATCGAGGGGTCGGCGAGGACCAGCTCGCGCAGCTCGAAGCGCGCATCCTTGCTCACGAGCTTGAGCAGCTTGCGCCGTTCCTTGCGCGTCGTTACCTCGGGGAAGGTGGCGAAGATCGTCTCTCGCAGCAGCGTGGGATATTCCGCGCCATGCAGTTCGTCCGCCGTCGGCGCCTCGCCGAGGCCGAGCACCTTGGGGTCGAAATTGACCTCGAGCGCGACCGAGGTCCTGACGAACGCAGGGTAGCCGGTGGCGACGACGCTGCCGATCAGGATCGCGAGAAAGGCGAGCGCGATGCAGACGGCGACGAGCCCGTAGATCTTGAAGCGCCGCTCCGCGCGGTAGCGCCGGCGCAGCCTGCGCTCGGTCCAGTCCGCGTCCTGCCAGGCGCCGGCGGGCGCCCCCGGTTGGGCCCCGGGTTGGGCGATGTCAGTCATACTGCTCCCGGTACTTGCGCGCGATGTGGAGCGCGAAGACGTTGAGCGCGAGCGTCACCACGAAGAGCATGAGACCGAGCGCGAAGGCGGCGAGCGTCTTGGCGCTGTCGAACTCCTGATCGCCCACCAGCAGCGTGACGATCTGCACCGTCACCGTCGTCACCGCGTCGAGCGGATTGGCGGTGAGGTTGGCGGCGAGCCCCGCGGCCATCACCACGATCATGGTCTCGCCGATGGCGCGGCTCACCGCCAGCAGGCAGGCGGCGACGATCCCGTGCAGCGCCGCCGGCAGGATCACCTTGACCACGGTCTCCGACCTGGTCGCCCCCATGGCGAGCGAGCCCTCGCGCAAGGCGTTGGGCACGGCGACAATGGCGTCGTCGCTGAGCGACGAGATGAAGGGGATGATCATGATGCCCATGACGATGCCGGCGGCGAGCGCGCTCTCCGACGCCACGTCCAGGCCGATCGATTCGCCGATCCCCCTGATCGTCGGCGCCACCACCAGCGCCGCGAAGAAGCCGTAGACCACGGTGGGCACGCCGGCCAGGATCTCGAGGATCGGCTTGACCACGTTGCGGAAGCGCGGGCTCGCGAACTCGGCCATGTAGATGGCGGCGAAGAGGCCGACCGGCAGCGCGACCAGCATGGCGATCAGCGTGATCATCAGCGTGCCGGTGAAGAGTGGTATGGCGCCGAAGGCGCCGGTGCTGCCCACCTGGTCGGCGCGGATGGCGGTCTGCGGGCTCCACTTCAGGCCGAAGAGGAAGTCCCAGAAGGGGATGATCGAGAAGAAGCGGATCGATTCGAAGAGCACCGAGAGGACGATGCCGATGGTGGTGACGATGGCGACGCAGGAGGACAGGATGAGCACGATGTTGACCACCCGCTCGACCTTGTTACGCGCGCGCAAGCCGGGCGAGATGCGCCGCCAGGCCCAGCCGAAGCCGGCACCGCCGAGCGCAAGCCCGATCGCCAGCACCGCAGCACCTGCCGTGGACTTCATGCTGGCGTAGCGGTCCGCCGCGGCCTGCAGCGCCGGGTCGACGTCGCGGCTCACCACGTCGCCGGAGGCCAGGTTGCGCACGTCGTTGAGCAGCAGCCCGATCATCGCGTCCGACTGCCCGGCCACCTGCGGCCCGAGGTAGGAGAGCAGCAGCGCCTCCAGCACCGGCCCCTGGATGACCAGCCAGACGACGAGGACGATGCCCGACGGGATGCCGCACCAGAGCGCCACGTACCAGCCGTGATAGCTCGGCATCGAGTGGAGCTTGCTGAGATTGGTGCCGGCGGTGCCGAGCGCCCGCCTGCGGCCGAAGTAGAGGCCGATGAGCGCCAGCGCGAGGATCGCGATGAGGAGGATGGTGAGCTGCACGCCCTGCGGCCGTCCCTGCGGCATGCGCCCGCTCGGGCGAGCGCGACTCGACGGTATGGTTCCGCCGGGGCATGGATAAGACAGTTCGGTTACGGTTTCGTGACGGCGCCCTCTTCCCGCTGTTCCACCCGGTCGGGAACTCCGTCGTCGCTCGCCCGCTCGCCTCCGTTCGCCGCTGCCTGCTCGGCCGCCTCGGCCGGCTGCAGGTAGACCGTGAAGGTGCTGCCCTCGCCCGGGGTGCTGTCGATGGCGAGCGCGCCGCGGTGCCTGTTCACGATGTGCTTGACGATGGCAAGCCCGAGGCCGGTGCCGCCGAGCTCGCGCGAACGCGCCTTGTCCACGCGATAGAAGCGCTCGGTCAGCCGCGGCAGGTGCTCGCGCGGGATCCCTGAGCCCCGGTCGGTGACGGCGACGGAGACGGCGCCGTCGCCGCCCTCGATCCGCCCGGCGCCGGCCGGCACGTCGGCGGCCCGGCGCGCCTCCACCCTCACGGCGCCCCGGTCGTCGCCGTACTTGATCGCGTTGTCGACGAGGTTGAGGAACACCTGGGTGAGCTCGTCGCTGTCGCCGATCACCGGCGGCAGCTCGTCCTCGGCCTCGACGACGATGGCGACTCCGCGATTTTCGGCCTGCCAGGCGAGCGTGTTGCGCACCTGGCCGAGCAACGAGGGCAGCGGCACCGTCTCGGTCGGCGGCGTGTGCTCGTTCATCTCGATACGCGAGAGCGAGAGCAGGTCCTCGACCAGGCGCGCCATGCGCTTGCCGTGCTGGTCCATGATGGCGAGGAAGCGCGCGCGCGCCTCCGCATCGTCGCGGGCGGAGCCCTGGAGCGTCTCGATGAAGCCCATGAGCGTGGCGAGCGGCGTGCGAATCTCGTGGCTCGCGTTGGCGACGAAATCGGCCCGCATCTGATCGGTCCTGCGCACCGCGGTGAAGTCGACGAGGGCGAGCAGCACGGCGCCGCCGCCCTCGCGCGGCTTGGGCAACGGCTCCACACGCGCGGCGAAGGTGCGCTCGACCGGCGCCGGCAGGGTGAACTCGACCTCGCGCCCGCCGCCGCCCTCAATGGTCTGCTCCACCGCCTCGATGAGCTGGGGATTGCGAAGGGATGCGGAGATGTGACGCCCCGTCACCTCGCCGTCGAGCAGGGCTTCCGCGGCGCGGTTGGCGCGCACGATCTTGCGGTCGGCACCGAGCAGCAGGAGAGGCTCCGGCAGGGCGTCGAAGGCCCGTTCCAGCTCGGCCCGCTCGCGGGCGAGCCGCGCCCGCTCTTCCGCGCCCTCCCGCACCAGACGCTCGATGGAGGGCGCGAGCTCGCGGCTGAGAAGGCCCTGCGGCGCCCCGCGCCGGCGTGCGCCTTCGGCGGGCGCGCCCGCCTCCACATGGCGCACGAGCGCGCCCACGTCGGCCAGGATCAGGCCGATGGCGACGGCCGCGAGCAGGCTCAAGCCGGCCCAGGCGAGGGCCGCTGCGACGGGCGGGACGAGGCCGAGCGCGGCGAGCACCAGGAACGCGAGCCCGAGCGGCACCGACGCCGCGAGGCTGAGCCGTGCCCAGCGGCGGAGCGGAACAACGCGCGCCGCCATCGCCCGGCTCTCCTCCACACCGTAGTCCCCCGTCGAGTCTACCAAAGGCCCGTGAACGCCGGCATGAAGAATTTGCGACAGGCGTGTGTCGCCGGGCGGGAAACCTCGGCTTTCGCCTGTGCTACTGTCGACCCATGCCCGAGGATACCGAGGCGCAAGCGCCTGCCGAGGCGAACCAGGTCCGCGGCGGGCGACGGGGCCGGCCGCGCGCACGCCGCGCGGAGCCGGCGACGCCGATGATGACGCAGTACCTCGAGATCAAGGGCGCCCATCCGGATCACCTCCTCTTCTACCGGATGGGGGACTTCTACGAGCTCTTCTTCCACGACGCGCGCGAGGCCTCGGCCGCGCTCGACATCGCGCTCACCAGGCGCGGCCTGCACCAGGGGCAGGAGATCCCGATGTGCGGCGTGCCCGTGGTCAGCGCCGAGGGCTACCTGCAGCGGCTCATCCGCAAGGGCTTCAAGGTCGCGGTGTGCGAGCAGGTCGAGGACCCGGCGGAGGCACGCAAGCGCGGGCCCAGGGCGGTGGTGCGCCGTGAGGTCATCCGCCTCGTGACACCGGGCACCTTGAGCGAGGACGCGCTGCTGGATGCGCGCGCGGCCAACTATCTGGCCGCGCTGGCGCGGGCGGAAGGCGCGCTCGCGGTCGCCTGGGCCGAGATGTCGACCGGCGAGTTCCAGGTGATGGGGGTCACGGAGGCGACGCTCCCGGCGCTGCTCGCCCGGCTCGAGCCCGGCGAGATCCTGGTGCCGGAGCCGCTGCTGGAGACGCCGGCGC
This sequence comes from Alphaproteobacteria bacterium, assembly GCA_022823305.1. GTDB lineage: Bacteria > Pseudomonadota > Alphaproteobacteria > UBA828 > UBA828 > WTGU01. The sequence goes on along the minus strand of JAJDXK010000046.1, from coordinate 21,740 downwards.
TCTTCGAGCTCTTCGCCGAGTGGAAGCAGGCGCTGACGCCGCAGCCGCGCTCGCTCTTCGACAGCGTCACCGCGGCGCGCGGGCTGGCGGCGCTCTACGGCCTCGCGTCCCTCGACGGGCTGGGCCACTTCGGCCGCGCCGAGCTCGCGGCGGCCGGCGCCATCCTCGGCTACCTGCGACTCACCCAGAACGGGCAGGTGCCCCGGCTCGCCCGGCTGCGCGCGACCCAGGCCGGTGCCACCATGGCGATCGACGCCGCGACGCGCCGCAACCTGGAGCTCACCGCGGCGCTGGAGGGCGGCATGGCCGGCAGCCTGCTCGCGGTCATCGACCGCAGCGTCACAGGCGCCGGTGCGCGCCTGCTCCGGGCCCGGCTCACCGCGCCGCTCACCGAGCCTGCCGCCATCGCCGCCCGCCTCGACGCGGTGGGATTCCTGGTGGAAGCAGAGGGCGCGCGCCAGGCGCTCAGGGAAGGGCTGCGCCGCTGCCCCGACGCCGAGCGCGCGCTCTCGCGCCTCGACCTCGGCCGGGGCGGGCCGCGCGACCTCGCCGCGGTGCGCGATGCGCTGGGCCAGATCCCGGCGATCCGCGAGGCGCTCGCCGGCGACGCGGCGGGCGGCCTGCGGGCGCCGCCGCCGGCGCTGGAGGCCGACGTGCAGGCGCTCGGCCACCACCAGAGCCTGGTCGACCGGTTGGGCCTCGCGCTGGTGGCGAGCCCGCCGCCCGGCATCCGGGACGGCGGCGTCATCGCGCGCGGCTACGACGAGGCGCTGGACGAGATGGTCGAGCTGCGCGACCACAGCCGGCGTGCGATCGGTGAGCTGGAGGCCCGCTACCGCACCGAGACCGGCGTGAACGCGCTCAAGGTGCGCCACAACAACGTGCTCGGCTACTACGTCGAGACCCCGGCGGCGCGGGCCGGCGCGCTGCCCGAGCACTTCATCCACCGCCAGACCATGGCGAGCGCCATGCGCTACACAACGGTGGAGCTCGGCGAGCTCGAGGCCCGCATCAACGGTGCTGCCGACAAGGCGCTCGCGCTGGAGCAGCAGCACTTCGACGACCTCCGCGCCGACGTGCTCAAGCGCGCCGACGACATCGCCCGTGCCGCAGGCGCGCTGGCGTCGCTCGACGTGGCGCAGGGGCTGGCGCAGCTCGCCGTGGAGCGGCGCTACGCCCGGCCCGTCGTCGACGCATCGACCGCCTTCGAGGTGAACGGCGGGCGGCACCCGGTGGTCGAGGCCACGGCCGCGGGCGCGGAGACGCCCTTCGTCCCCAACGACTGCGACCTCGGCGAGACGGGGCGCATCTGGCTCGTCACCGGCCCCAACATGGCCGGCAAGAGCACCTTCCTGCGCCAGAACGCGCTGATCGCGGTACTAGCGCAGATGGGCTCGTTCGTGCCCGCCGCGTCTGCCCGCATCGGCACGGTTGACCGGCTCTTCTCCCGCGTCGGCGCGGCGGACGACCTGGCCCGCGGGCGCTCCACCTTCATGGTGGAGATGGTGGAGACCGCCGCCATCCTCAACCAGGCGGGCGAGCGCTCGCTGGTCATCCTCGACGAGATCGGGCGCGGCACCGCCACCTACGACGGGCTCTCCATCGCCTGGGCCGCGATCGAGCACCTGCACGATGCCAACCGCTGCCGGGCGCTCTTCGCGACCCACTATCACGAGCTCACGACGCTGGCCCAGAAGCTCGACCGGCTCGCCTGTCACACCATGCGGATCAAGGAGTGGCAGGGCTCGGTGGTGTTCCTGCACGAGGTGGCGCCGGGCGCGGCCGACCGCTCCTACGGCATCCACGTCGCGCGCCTCGCGGGTCTGCCCGAGGCGGTGCTGGCGCGGGCGGAGGAGGTGCTGGCCCTGCTGGAGCAGGGCGACCAGGCCGCGGTCGCGGCCCGGCTCGCGAACGACCTGCCGCTCTTCCAGGCGCGCCCGCCGGCGGGACCCGAGCCCGCGCCCGATGCGCTGCGCGCCCGCCTCGCTGCGCTCAACCCGGACGAACTCACGCCGCGCGATGCGCTGGAGCTGGTCTACGCGCTCTACGGCGCGCTCGACGACGATGAGAGCCCGGACTGACCCGGGGCCTCGCGCCGGTATAGGATTGGATCCGGATCGACAAGCGCAGGCTCGCAAGGGGCGATGAAGCCGCCACCGTTCGCCTACGAATGCCCGACCGAGGTCGCGGACGCCGTCGCCCTGCTGGCGGCGCACGGGGCCGATGCGCGACCTCTGGCCGGCGGGCAGAGCCTGGTGCCGCTGCTCAACTTCCGCCTCGTGCGGCCGGCCGTGCTGGTCGATCTCAACCGCATCGCCGCGCTCGCCCACGTCGCGGTCGAGGACGGCACGCTCCGCATCGGCGCCATGGCGCGGCAGGCGGCGGTCGAGGCCGCGCCCGCGGTGGCGCGCGGCTGGCCGATCCTGACCGAGGCCGTCGGCCACATCGCGCACCCGCAGATCAGGAACCGCGGCACCGTCGGCGGGAGCCTCGCCCACAACGATCCCGCGGCCGAGCTGCCGGCGGTGATGCTGGCCCTCGATGCGGAGATGACCGCGCGGGGCCCGGCGGGGACGCGTGCCATCGCGGCGCCGGACTTCTTCACCGACACGATGGAGACGGCGCTGGACGCGGACGAGCTGCTGACCGGGATCGCCGTGCCGGCGCTGCCCGAGGGCACCGGCTGGAGCTTCCGCGAGGCCGCGCGGCGGCAGGGCGACTTCGCGCTTGTCGCCGTTTGCGTCCTGCTGCGGCCCGCATCCGGCGGCGGTCTCAACGCCCGCGTCGTGGTCACCGGCACCGGGAACGGGCCGGTCCGCGTGCCCGCGGCGGAGGCGATCCTGGCCGCGCGGGGCGCAGCAGGCGATGCCTGCGAGGCGGCGGGCGCAGCCGCGGCCGAGGCGGTCGAGCCGATGGACGACCCGCACGCGCCGGCCTGGTATCGCCGCAGGCTCGTGGCGGCGCTCACCGCACGCGCCTCCATGGAGGCGGCGACGGGGATGGAGGCCTGAATGGACGCCGCCCGCCGCACCGTCCGCGTGACCGTCAACGGGGAGAGCCACGAGAAGGAGGTGGAGCCCAGGCTGCTGCTCTCGGACTTCATCCGCCATGAGGCCGGGCTCACCGGCACCCACGTCGGCTGCGAGCACGGCGTCTGCGGCGCCTGCACCGTGCTGCTGGAGGGCGCGCCGGTGCGCTCCTGCCTGATGTTCGCGGTGCAGGCCGAGGGCGCGTCGATCGAAACGGTGGAATCGCTTGCGGACGGCGATGCGCTGCACCCGTTGCAGGAGGCCTTCCGCCGCGAGCACGGGCTGCAGTGCGGCTACTGCACGCCCGGCATCCTGATGACGCTCAAACCCTTTCTCGCCGCCAATCCCGAGCCCACCGAGGCGGAGATTCGCCAGGCGCTTTCCGGCAACCTCTGCCGCTGCACCGGTTACCAGCAGATCGTCGCGGCGGTACGCCGTGCGGCCGCCATGCTGCGGGCCGAGGCGCCGTGACCACGCGGCTGATCGGCGCGCCGGTGGCCCGCCGCGAGGACGCGCGGCTGCTCACCGGCCGTGCGCGCTTCATCGACGACATTGCGCTGCCCGGCATGCTGCACGCGGCGGTGCTGCGCAGCCCCCATGCCAAGGCGCGCTTCACCCGCGTCGATGCCGGCGCCGCGCTCGCGCTTCCCGGCGTGCACGCGGTGCTCACCCACGAGGACCTCGGCCCCGCCAACGCGCCGATGCCGCTCCTGAACGACAACCCCGGCTTCATCCATCCGCGCATGCACCGGGCGCTCGCGCCGGGGCAGGTGCGCTTCGTCGGCGAGGCGGTGGCGCTCGTGGTGGCCGACAGCCGCTACCTGGCGGAGGACGCGCTCGATCTGATCGAGGTGGACTACGCGCCCGAGACGCCGGCGGTCGACCTCGTAGCCGCGGCCGAAGAGGGCGCGCCGCTGGTCCACGACGACACGGACTCCAACGTCGCCTGCCGCACGGTCGATGCGAGCGGCGACATCGAGCGCGCCTTCGCCGAGGCCGATTTCGTGCTGCGCGAGGAGCTGCGGCCCGAGCGCGGCGCGGCCCAGCCGATGGAGGCGCGCGGCGTCGTCGCCCGCTACGACCAGAGCCTCGCGAGCCTTACGGTCTGGGACACCACGCAGGCGCCGGTCTCGGCCCGCGGCGTCATCGCGGACAAGCTCGGTATGCCGGAGGCCGCGCTCACGGTGATCGCGCCGGACGTGGGCGGCGGCTTCGGCGTGAAGATCATGCTGGTCTATGCGGAGGAGGTGCTGGTGCCCTTCGCCGCACGCCTGCTGGGCCGGCCGGTCAAGTGGATCGAGGACCGGCGCGAGCACTTCGTCGGCTCCAACCACGAGCGCCTGATGGTGCACCGCATCGAGGTGGCGGCGACCGGGGACGGACGCATCCTCGGGATCAGGGACCGCTTCCTCTACGACAGCGGCGCCTACTGCCCCTACGGCCCGATCAACGCCGAGTGCGCCCAGGCCATCCTGCCGGGGCCCTACATGATCCCGGCGGTGCACTCGGAATTCCTCGCGGTCTACACCAACACGCCGATCGTGAGCCCCTATCGCGGCGCGGGCCAGCCGCACGGCAACTTCGTCACGGAAATGGCCATGAACCACGTGGCCCGGGCGCTGGGCCTCGATGCGGCGGAGATCAGGCGGCGCAACCTGGTGCGGCCGGAGGACTGCCCCTGGGATACCGAGCGCATCTTCCAGGGCAACACCCCCTTCATTCACCGCGACAGCGACTATCCGGCCCAGCTCGAGACGGCGCTGGAGGCGCTCGACTATGCCGGCGTCAGGCGCGGTCAGCCGGCAGAGCGGGAGCAGGGGATCCACCGCGGCGCAGGGCTTGCATTCTTCGTCGAGGGCACGGGCATCCCGCCTTACGAAGGGGTGGAGGTGCGCGTCGAGCCCACCGGCCACGTCCATGTCGCGACCGGCTATCCCTCGCAGGGCCAGGGCCATCACACCACGCTGGCGCAGATTGTGGCGGAGACGCTCGGCGTCGCACCCGAGATGGTGGTGGTGGAGAGCGGGCGCAGCGACCGCTTCGCCTGGGGTGTGGGCACCTTCGCGAGCCGCGCCGCCGTGGTCGGCGGCAATGCGGCGCTGGGCGCGGCGAACGCCGTGCGCGCGCGGGCGCTGGAGCTCGCTTCGGAAGAGCTGGAGGCCGCTGCGGAAGACCTGGAGATGGCGAACGGCGCGGTGCACGTGAAGGGGGCGCCGCAGATGGCGGTGACGCTCGCGGCCCTCGCGCAGGCAGCCAATCCCATAAACACGCTGGCCGCCGGCAGCGAGCCTGGCCTGCGCGCCGCCGATTACTTCCGCAGCTCCGACGTGGCGATCGCGAGCGGCGTGCACGGCGCGGTCGTGGTGGTGGACGCCGCCACCGGCATGGTCGAGATCGAGCGGTACGTCGTGGTCCACGACTGCGGCGTGATGATCAACCCCACCATCGTGGACGGGCAGATCCTGGGCGGCACGGCGCAGGGGATCGGCGGCGCCTTCTACGAGAAGCTCCGCTTCGACGAGGCGGGCCAGCCGCTCGTCACCACCTTCATGGACTACCTGATCCCGACCGCGATGGAGATCCCGCCCATCGAGATCCACCACATGGAGAGCCGCTGCAGCCTCAACCCGCTCGGCGTCAAGGGCGTGGGCGAGGGCGGCGTGATCCCGGCGGCCGCGGCCTTCTGCGGCGCGGTGGAGGACGCGCTCGCACCCTTCGGCGCCCGCGTCCGCGCCCATCCCCTCGATCCGCCCGCCATCCTCGCGATGATCGAGGGGCGCACCGCACCCTGAGGCTTCGAGCGCCCGGCGCCTGAGGGATATGAAGGGGTCCGCCCGCTTGGCGCAGGCGCGGGGGGCGACTATCGTGCGCGCTTTGTCGCGGAAACCGGGGGCAGAACCGTGACGCGAGAGCGTGAGGCCACATGAGCACCGCCGCAGAAGGTCGCTGCTTCGTGCTCGCCATCGATGTCGGCGGCACCTTCACCGACGTGATCCGCCACGACACCGAGAGCGGCGCGGTGGAGGTGGCGAAGACGGCGTCCACCCCGCCCGACTTCATCGACGGGATGCTCGCCGGCATCGAGGCCGTGGGTGCCGCGCCCGAGGCCATCGCGCTCATCAAGATCGGCACCACCATCGCCACCAACACGGTGATCATGCGCGCCGGCGCGCGCACCGCGCTGGTGACCACGGCGGGCTTCACCGACGTGCTGCACGCCGCCCGCGCCGCGCGCCCCACGCTCTACGATTCCGACTGGGACCCGGCGCCGGCGCTGGTGGACCGCCGCGACACCATGACCGTGGCCCAGCGCACCACCTACGAGGGCGAGGTGCTGGAGCCGCTGGACGAGGCCGGCCTGCGCCAGGTCGCGGCGCGCCTGCGCGAGCGCGGCATCGAGGCGGTGGCCGTGAGCTTCCTCCACAGCTACATCAACGACGCCCACGAGCGCCGCGCGCAGGAGATCCTCGGCGACGAGATGCCGGCGGGCTACGTCTGCCGCTCCTCCGACATCTTGCCCGAGATCCGCGAGTTCGAGCGCACCAGCACCACCGTCGCCAACGCCTATCTCGGCCCGGTGCTGGAGCGCTATCTCGCCTCCCTCCTCGCCCGGCTGGAGCAGACCGGCTACGCGGGGCCCGTCCTCATCACCCATTCCGGCGGCGGCGTGATGTCGATCGAGGCCGCGCGCCGCATCCCCGCGCGCATCTGCCAGTCGGGGCCGGCGGCAGGCGTGATGGCGGGCGCCGCCATCGGACGCACGGCGGACCGGCCCGACGTGATCGTCCTCGACGTGGGCGGGACCAGCGCCGACGTCTCGCTCTCGCGCCGGGGCCGCCCGCTGATCCGGCCCGAGTGGAACATCGAGTTCAACATCGTCATCAGCTTCCCCTCGGTCGACGTCACCACCATCGGCGCGGGCGGCGGCTCCATCGCCCGGATCGACGACGGCGGCGTGCTCAAGGTGGGGCCGGAGAGCGCGGGCGCGAGGCCGGGGCCGGCCTGCTACGGCCAGGGCGGGTGCGCGCCCACCGCGACCGATGCGAACCTTGTGCTCGGCCGCTTGGGCGCAGACACCAGGCTCGCGGGCCGCGTCACGCTGCGCTCCGGGCTCGCCGAGCAGGCGATCGACCGCATCGCAGGGCCGCTCGGCTACGCGCGGGCCGAAGCCGCGGCGGGGATCCTCCGCGTCATGCGCGCCAACATGGCGGGCGCGATCCGGCTCATGTCGGTGAAGCGCGGCCACGACCCGCGCGACTTCGCGCTGGTCGCCTTCGGCGGCGCCGGGCCGCTCTATGCCGTCGAGCTCGCCCGCGAGCTCGGAATTCCCGAGGTGATCGTGCCCTTCCGCCCGGGCCTCGGTTCCGCCATGGGCGTGCTGCACGTGGAGGTCCGGCACGACTTCGTGCAGTCGATCTTCGCCACCGACGAGCGCTTCGATGCGGGCGAGATCAACGGCGCCTTCGCCGCGCTGGAGGACCGCGCCCGTGCCAGGCTCGAACGCGACGGCGTCGCGGGCGGGGACGTGGTGCTCCGCCGCGAGATCGATGTGCGCTACTATGGCCAGGTCTCGGGCGGGCTCACGCTCCAGGTGGGCGCCGGCACGCTCGACGACGACGACGTACACGGCCTCTTCCGCGCCTTCCACCAGCGCCACACCGAGGACTATGGCTACACCCTGCCGGAGGACCTTGCCGAGCTCGAGATCGTCAACGCGCGCGTCGCGGCGGAAGCGCGTGCCGCGACCGGGGCGGCGCCGAGCTTCGGCGCCAACGGTGCGGGTGAGCCTGGGCCGAGCGGGCGCAGAAGGATGTTCGACGAGACACAGGGCTGGGTGGAGGCGGCGGTCTACCAGCGGACCGCGTTGCCTGCGGGCTTCGAGATCCCCGGCCCCGCCATCGTCGAGCAGCTCGACAGCACGACCCTGCTGGTCCCCGGCTCGCGGGCGCGGGTGGACGAGCGCTTCAACCTGATCTGCACGAGCGGGTAGGACCATGCAGCTCGACCCCATCACCTTCGAGGTCCTGCGCAACGCGCTCGGCAGCATGTGCGACGAGGGGAGCGAGATGATCGCCCGCCTCGCCTACGCGCCGACCATCAGCGAGGGCCACGACCATTCCTGCGCGCTGCTGACCGCCGAGGGCCGCCTCGTCGCCCACGGCAACCGCGACCAGGCGCCGCACATCGGCTCCTTCGAGCCCTCGGTGAAGGTGGTGAAGGAGTGGGTGGGCGACAACTTCGAGCCAGGCGACATCTACATCTTCAACGACCCCTACTCGGGCGGCATCCACTGCAACGACGTGAAGCTGATCCGCCCGATCCATCACGAAGGCCGCCTCGTGGCCTTCAACTCCAGCACCGGCCACTGGCCGGACGTGGGCGGTGCGCTGCCGGGCAGCTTCAACCCGCGCGCGGTGGACTGCTACTCCGAGGGCCTGCGCATGCCGCCGATGCGGCTCTTCCACGACGGCGCGCTCGACCGCACGGTGATGACGCTGATCGAGTACAACATGCGCACCGGGCGCGAGCGCATCGCCGACATCCACGCCCAGCGGCGGGCCGGCGCGCTGATCGAGGACCGCCTGCTAGAGCTCTATGCCCGCCACGGAGCCGAGACCGTCGAGGCGCTCTTCGAGGACATCTTCGACTACACCGAGGAACGCTTCCGCGCCCAGGTCTCGCAGCTGCCGGACGGCGAATACGAGTTCGAGGACTATTCCGACAAGGACATCATGCACCCCGACGAGCCGCGCATCCGGGTGCATTGCCGGCTCACCGTGGACGGCGACCGCGCCAGCTTCGACTTCCGCGAGAGCGACGCCGCGCCGGTCGGGCCCTTCGGCTTTCCCCGCGCCTCGCTCGAGACCGCGGTATTCGACGGCACGCTGCACTGCTTCCCGCAGCTCGCGCCGCTCAACCACGGCCTGAGCCGGGCGGTCGAGGTGCTGTCGACGCCCGGGAGCTGCGTCCACATCGAGGAGCCGACGCCCGCCTCGGGCTATGCGAGCGGGGCCTACGAGAAGGTTGCCGCAGTCACCATGGCCTGCTGGGCCGCGGCCTTCCAGGACGTGAACCCTGCGCGCATGTACGCCGCCGGCATCAACCTCGCCAACCTCTGCATCGGCGGCGTCCACCCCAAGACCGGCAAGCACTACGTCAACTACCTCTGGAACGAGGGCGGCCAGGGCGCGCGCAGCTACAAGGACGGCAACCCCTTCCAGATGATGATCTTCATCGGCGGCGCCACCAACCAGCCGGTGGAGATCCTGGAGCGCTGGTACCCGCTGCTCTACACCAACTGCGAAGGAGTCACCGATTCATGCGGCGACGGCACCTGGCGGGGCGGGGTCGGGATCGACCGCAGCTTCAGGACGCTGGGCGCCATGACCATGACCATGCACGGCGATCGCGCCGAGGTGACGCCCTTCGGGCTCGCAGGCGGCACCAACGGCGGCCCCAACACGCTGAGATTGCGGCGCGCGGCCTCGCCCGAGGTCGAGGAGGAGCTCGGCATGCACGCCATGGGCATCCGGCTCGCGCCCGGCGACCGGCTGATCTACCGCTCCAACGGCGGCGGCGGCTTCGGCGATCCCCGCGTGAGGGAGCCGGCGGCGGTGCTGGCGGACGTCGAGCAGGGCTGGATCACGCGCGCCAAGGCCGAGCGGGTCTACGGCGTGGTTCTGGCCGGCGGCAACGGCGCGGGCGACCCCTTGCGCATCGACGAGGCGGCGACGGCGGAGAGGCGCGCCGCCGCCGGGACGCCGGCGCGAGGGTACGGGCCCGGCGAGGTGCACCCGCTCGGCCGCCTGCTCAAGGCGCCGGGGACGGGCACGGGCGCGCAGAGCCAACCATCGTGAGCTGAGCGGAGGGAGCTTGGGCATGGAGTTCGGAATTGCCTTCAAGGGCGACATAGGGATCGAGCGCACGATCGCGATCGCGCGCCAGTGCGAGGCCGCGGGCTTCGACTATGTCTGGTTCTTCGATTCCCACATCCTCTGGTCCGACTGCTACACCAAGATGGCGGTCTGCATGGCGCACACCGAGCGGGTGCGCTACGGGCCGCTGGTCACCAACCCCAAGGTGCGCGACTGGTCGGTGGCGGCGAGCCTCTTCGCCACGCTGAGCGATGTCGGGCGCGGGCGCTTCGACATCGCGGTCGGGCGCGGCGACAGCTCCATGCGGGTCATGGGCAAGACGCCGGCGACGCTCGCGTATACCGCCGAGTTCTGCGAGGCGATGCGCAAGATGGTGGCGGGCGACACCGTGCAGTACGCCGACTGCCCGGAGCCGGTCTACATGGAGTGGGTCGCGGGCCATCCCATGCCGGTCTGGTTCGCAGCCTACGGGCCGAAGGCGCTCAAGACCGCAGGCGAGGTCGGCGACGGGCTCATCATCCAGCTCGCCGACGTGGGGCTCTGCGAATGGTTCGGCGGCCAGGCCAAGGCCGCGGGCGAGGCCGCGGGCCGCGACATGGGCGGCTACCGGGTACTCTCGGCGGCACCCGTCTGGGTCGGCGACAAGGAGACGGGCGTGCAGCAGACCAAGTGGTTCCCGGCGCTGGTCGGCAACCACGTGGCCGACATCGTGGAGAAGTACGGCGCCGGGACCGACCTCGTGCCGGAGAGCCTCACCGCCTATATCGAGGCGCGGCGCGGCGCGGGCGCGGGCGGCGAGGGCTACAACTACCGCCAACACGCCGACAAGGTCTCCGACAACACCTATTACATCACGCCGGAGATCACGGACTCCTTCTGCGTGCTCGGCGAGCCGGACGAGCACGTGGCCAAGCTCAAGGCGCTGCAGGCGGCGGGCGTGACCCAGTTCACCATCTACCTCACCAACGGCTCCGAGGAGCGCATCGTCGCCGACTACGGCGACCACGTGATCCCCCACTTCCGCTGAGGTCAGACGCCTTTTTCGCACCCCTCGGGCGCGGGCCGTTCGCGCTGTCCGGGCCGCCTCCACTCGGGCCGGACGAGCCCTGCCGGCCGTGCCATGGCGTGACCGCAGGCGCCGTCTCCCGACAAGGCCGAAGCCGGTTGCCACATGACCCGCGCGCGGCTAGGGTGCGCATGAAAATCGTTCGCGTTTGCATATGGATCAGGAGAGGGGGGCCGTCGATGCGTGGGAGTGCGGTCGCTGCCGCAGGCGAGCGCGTGGTCCACGCGGGACGTGGGGCGTTGGCGCGCGCCGGCGGCGGCATCAGGCTGCTGGCGCGCGTCAACGTATTCGGGATGCTCGCGGGCCTGGCCGGCCTCGCCTGGGTAGCGGCCGGGGAAGCGCAGGCGGCGGACGAACTCAACCTCTATTCGCACCGCCAGCCCTTCCTGATCGAGCCCTTCCTCGAGGCCTTCACCGCCGAGACCGGGATCGCGGTGAACGTCGTCTATGCCTCCAAGGGCCTCGCCCAGCGGCTCCAGGCCGAGGCGAGGAACAGCCCGGCGGACGTGGTGCTGACCGTCGATATCGGCAGGCTCGCCATCTACGCCGACAAGGACCTGCTGGCGCCGGTGGAATCCGCGGTGCTGAGCGCAGCCGTGCCCGCCCACCTGCGCGACCCGGAGGGGCGCTGGTTCGCGCTCTCGAAGCGGGCGCGGGTGATCGCGGTCTCGAAGGAGCGCGTGCCCGCCGGCGCGATCACTCGCTACAAGGATCTGGCGGACGAGCGCTGGGCCGGGCGCATCTGCTCGCGGCCCGGCAGTCACGTCTACAACCGGGCGATGATGGCCTCGATGATCGCGGCGCTCGGCGAGGAGGCGGCCGAGGAATGGGCCACCGGCCTCGTCGCCAACCTCGCGCGCCGGCCCCAGGGCAACGACCGGGCACAGGTGAAGGCCATCCATGAAGGCTTTTGCGACATCGCCCTCATCAACAGCTACTATTACGGCAAGCTCGCCTCCTCCGAGATCGAGGACCAGCGGGCCTGGGCGGCGTCCATCGATCTGGTCTTCCCCAACCAGGGCGACCGCGGCACGCACATCAACATCTCGGGTGGCGGCGTGGCCAGGTACTCGAAGAACAAGGAGACGGCGGTGGCGTTCCTGGAGTTCCTGACTGAGGAAACCGCGCAGGGTCTCTACGGCACCGTGAACTTCGAGTTCCCGGTGAATCCGGCCGTCGAGCCCGCCCCCGGCGTCGCCGCCTGGGGCGCGTTCAAGGAAGACGCGCTGCCCATCGTGCGCATCGCCGAGCTCGCGCCCACCGCCCAACGCGTGATCGACCGCACCGGGTGGTAGGCCCCGCGTCGCGCGGTACGCGCGCGATAGACTGGTCTCACGCGGCGCGCCGGGCCCTTCTCGCGCGACCGAACCGCTGGTCGGTCGTCGCGTTCCTGCTGGCGCTGGTCATGGCGGCGCCGATCCTCTCGGTGATCGCGGCCGCGACCGGCGACAGCGAGGGTCTGTGGGCGCACCTCTTCGCCACGGTGCTGCCCCGCTACGTCGCCAACACGCTGGCGCTGATGGCGGGTGTCGGCGGGCTCAGCCTGGTGCTGGGGGTGAGCACCGCCTGGGTGGTGACGCGCTACGCCTTCCCCGGCCGGCGCGTGCTGGAGTGGATGCTGGTGCTGCCCTTCGCCGTGCCGGCCTACCTCATCGCCTACGTCTACACCGACTTCCTCGACTACGCGGGGCCGGTGCAGGGGGCGCTGCGCGACGCCTTCGGCTGGGAGAGCAGGCGCGACTACTGGTTCCCCGAGATCCGCTCCATGTGGGGGGCCATCGTGGTGATGGGCGCGGTGCTCTATCCCTACGTCTACATGATGGCGCGGACGGCCTTCAAGCTGACGCCGCTCTCGCTCTTCGAGATCGCGCGGGTGCACGACCGCGGCCTCTTCCGCACCGTGGGTCTGCCGCTGGCGCGGCCCGCGATCATGGCAGGCCTCGCGCTGGTGCTGATGGAGACGGTCTCGGACTTCGGCACGGTGGACTACTTCGCGCTGGAGACGCTGACGCTCGGCATCTTCAACGTCTGGCTCGGCATGAACAGCCTGCCGGCGGCGGCGCAGATCGCCTCGCTCGCCTTCCTCTTCGTGATCGCGATGCTGGTGCTGGAACTGATGTCGCGGCGCAGGCGGCGCTACGTCGACACCGGCCGGCGCATGCGGAGCCTCGCGCGCGTGCGCACCGGGCCCGCGGGCAGCGCCGCCTGCCTCGCGGTCTGCCTCCTGCCGGTGACGGTGGGGTTCTTCGTCCCCGTCGGCGTGCTGCTGAGCTTCGTGGTCGAGGGCTCCGGCCTGCCCGACTACGGCGACGTGCTCACCGTCACCCTCAACTCGGTGGGGGTGGCGCTCGCGGTGGCGGCGCTGGTGATGGCGGCGGCGGTTCTGATGATGATCACCCTCGCCTACAGGCCGAGCCGCCCGCTCACCGTGCTGGCCGGCATCGCGTCCTCGGGCTACGCCTTTCCCGGCACGATCCTCGCCATCGGCGTCGTCACCTTCGCCGGCGCGGTGGACCGCGGGCTGGACGGGCTGATCTCGGGCGTGATGGGCTTCGGCTTCGACGGCTTCCTCACCGGCGGCATCGGCCTCGTGCTCTTTGCCTGCATGGTGCGTTTCCAGGCGATCGGCTACGGCGCGCTGACGGCGGGCATGAACCGGCTCGCGCCGAACACGGTGGCGGCAGGCCGCGTGCTCGGCCTCGGGCTGCCGGCCAACCTCGTCCGCGTCGTCCTGCCGCTGCTCGGCACCTCGCTGCTGGCGGGCGGGCTGCTGGTCTTCGTCGACGTGATGAAGGAGCTGCCGATGACGCTGCTGCTGCGCCCCTTCGGCTTCGACACGCTGGCGACCCACCTCTACCAGTTCGCCAAGGACGAGTTGCTGGAGCAGGCGGCGGTCCCCGCGCTCCTCATCGTCCTCGCCGGCACCGGCCCGGTGATCCTCATGAACGAGGCGCTGCGCCACCTCGGCGAGGGGCGGAGGGGGAGCAGGTGAGGGGGCATCAGGTGCTGACGCCCCTTGCCGGATGCAGGCCAACATGGCACAATCAGATAGGTACAAATAGGGAACATCTGTTGGCGCTTGGGTAGGGACACCAACAGCGCCTAGACCGAAATCTTGTATGGTGACTGCACGATGACCGATGAACCGGCCCGAGCAGCGCCCGCCTTCGGTGGGCGGTGGACGGAGGAAAAGCTCGCCATACTAGAACGCTACCTGGACGCGTACACCACTGCGCTCAAAGACCAGCCATTCCGACTTTGGTACATCGATGCTTTTGCGGGCACCGGTCAGATGGAGCTATCCGGCGACGATCAAAGAGATATTCGACGCTTTGTCAGCGGCTCGGCCGAACGCGCCATCAATATTGGAGACAAACCCTTTGATAAGCTGGTCTTTGTCGAACAAGACCCTGATCGATGCGTCGAACTGGCCAAGTTGCGTACAACGCACAAAGATAGGGATATTGTAATCGAGAATTCAAACGCTAACACATTTCTTAGATCATTGGATGAGGATTGGCGTGGTAGGCGTGGCGTTCTATTCCTTGACCCCTACGCTACCCAAGTCGAGTGGTCCACGTTGGAACGGATCGCAGCATTCGAAGCGCTTGATACATGGATACTATTTCCTGTAGGTGCGATCTCTCGACTACTTCCCCGATTGCGACGTCCCGATGAGGTGGACGAAAAGTGGGCTGCGCGTCTCAGTACGATATATGGAGACGAAAGCTGGCGAGGTCTGTACAGACCGAGTGCTCAACTGAACTTGTTTGGCTTCGAGTCTCATGAGAGAGATCAAGGCGTTGATGGGCCACTTCAGATGTACAAGAGCAAACTCACTGACTTGTTCGGCGATAGATTTCTTGAGAAATCTCGGCCTCTGAAAAATTCCAAAAATTCAGCGTTGTTTGAGTTTCTGTTTTGCGCCGGCAACCCTCAAGGTGCTTCCATCGCCAAACGCATTGCCAAGTCCATCCTGATGAAGGATCTGTAACCATGTCCACGCTCTCCGGAATCGAGTGGACTGACGTCACATGGAATCCCGTGACCGGCTGCACCAAAATCAGCCACGGCTGCAAGCACTGCTATGCGGAGCGTATGGCCAAGAGGTTGCGAGAGATGGGAGTAGAGAAGTACAGAGGAGGTTTTTCCGTCGCAGTTCACGAATCCACTCTCGACGATCCTCTAAAGTGGAAGCAACCCCGCCTTGTTTTTGTGAATTCGATGTCCGATTTGTTCCACAAGTCAGTTCCATCCACATTTATCGAACGAGTTTTCGACGTAATGAACCGAGCACCGCAACACGTGTTTCAGGTACTCACGAAGCGGCCAAGCCGTGTTGTCCAAATGAACGAGCGTTTGTACTGGTCTCCCAACATATGGTTTGGCACGAGTATTGAATCCGAACGATGGCTGAGCAGGCTGGAGCAGCTAAAGGAAACGAATGCCCGTGTGAAATTTCTCTCTCTGGAACCTTTGCTCGGCCCTCTCCCGAATTTGGGGCTCGAGGGGATCGACTGGGTGATCGTAGGTGGCGAATCCGGGCCGGGCGCGAGACCGATGGAAGCGGGCTGGGTGCGGGATATCCGCGATCAGTGTCAGAGAAACGACGTGCCGTTCTTCTTTAAGCAGTGGGGCGGAGTCTTCAAGAAGAGAACGGGCCGAACACTGGACAATCGCGTGTGGAATCAGATGCCTCGCGTGTTGCAATAGAGTCACAGTGAACGGCGGGCGACGCGTGACCTAAGCCCCACCCCCCGGCAGCGGCCCGTCCTGCATGAAGGCGTTGAGGACGTTGGCGGTCACTCTGGACGCGCTGTTGTCGCAGTCGTTGATGGGGAGCGCCTGGCCCCAGGCGATGGAGGAGGCCGACCATACCGCGCCGCCCTCGCACGTGGTGAAGTAGGTCATGTCGGCCCGGATCAGGTGGTCCTGGGTCCCGCCTCTGCCGGGGTAGTTGCAGAGCATGTCCTCCACCACCAGCGGGAAGTTGTCCGAATGGCCCTCGGAGGACGCCAGCACCAGTGTGTTGGGCGGCGTGCCGAGGCCCAGGTCGTAGCGGTCGAATTCGATGCCGGCAGCACCCCCGATGCCGAGCCCCTCCTCGCCGATGAGGTCACCATCCACGCCCTCGAAGATCCACGAGACCGCGGGGTTCTCCGCGTCCGGCATCTTGCGGTAGGGCACGGACACGTCCATGGCCTGGGAGGTGAAGCCGGTGCCGAGCAGCTTCTGCGGCGCCCGTCCGCGCCCCCGCCAGAGGCCGCCGCGCTCGCCGTTGCTCGCCATGTAGTGCTCGCCCGGCGCGGCGTTCCAGGCGCGCGTGCCGTAGTCGAGCCGGCGCACCTCCATCACGTCCATGTCGCCCGCGCGGAACGAGACCACCCAGTAATAGCCGTTGCCGGAGAGGTACATGAGCCGCCCGCCGCCCGCCAGATAGTCCTCGGTCGCGTTCATCATGGCCTCCGAGTAGTACTCGGCGTGCGTCGCGTTGAGCACGACGTTGTAGGGCTCGAGGCAGGCGAGCCCTTCCTGGTGCAGGTCCTCGTCGGTGATCACGTCGTAGTCGTAGCCCATGCTCTCGAGCCAGTAGACGATGGAGAGATCGGCCGGGAACTGCCAGGGCACGACGGTGGGCGCCGTGCGGTGCCGGGGCCGCATGTTGAGGATGGGCCGGCGCCGCGTCGAGTAGCAGACGCCAGCGCCGTCGCCGTGGCTGTCGTAGCAGGAGGCGCCGTATTCCGGGTGCCGCAGCAGCTCCAGGTCCCAGTCGTGAATCACCGTCACCCGGGCGCACAGCACCTCGGCGATGCCGCTGCCGAAGCTGATGCGCTCGTTGGCGTAGGCGAGGTAGCTGCAGGTGGGCATGAGCATGGCGATGGGCGCCGAGGGCCGCGCCGGCCGCAGGAAGAAGACCGCGTGCTCCTCCGCCTCGCCCGCCCGGAGCCTGGCGGCATAGACGCCGCTCTTCAGCGCTGGCACCTCGAAGGAGATCGTGGGCGCCCAGCCGCAGTCGGTCATCGCGTCCTCGTGGAAGTCGATGCCGCCGAACTGCGCAGGCGCGAAGCGGAAGCAGTCGTCGTGGCCGCTCCAGTTGAAGCCGGTCATGCCCCGCACCGGCCGGTTCACGCCCTCGCCGTGGAGCCCGTGCGGGCCGGTGTCGACCACCGTGTCGCCGATGCCGGCATCGCCGTAGCCGGCGGTGGTGTCCCAGCGGGCGATGGCCTCGCCCGCCGGCGCGCCTGCGGCCTCGCGCGCCTCATCGAGCGCGTCGCGCCCGAGCACTCCGGCGGCCACGCCCGCGCGATCGATCTTGCCGTTGTAGAGCTGCGCGGCATGGGCGCCCCGCCCGGGCGCGCGGTCCTGAGCCGCGGCCCAGAGGAAATCCGCGTCCGCCGTGGCCGGCGTCGCTCCGAGGCGCCCGCTCGCGTGGCAGGAGAGCGCGAGCGGCACGATCTTCGAGAGGTGGTTGCCGTAGCGGTTCTCGACAGGCTCCTGGTAGAGCGTGGCCTCGCCGCGCGCGGGGTCGTACGACGCCGCCACCAGGTACCACTGGCGCGCGACGAGGGGGATGTCGGCGGTGACCGCGTCCACCGTGACGCCGTCGCCCACGCGGAACTCCAGTGCCCCGCCGTCCGAGATGCCGAGCGCGTAGCCCGCGCCGTCGGCCTCCTGCCAGCGCGTGAGCAGGCCCTGGCGGCCCTTCTCGGGCGTGCGCGGCCAGATGTAGGCCCAGAGGGTGAAGGGGCCGCCCGCGGCGAGCCTGCCGTCGGGGTCGGCGACGCGGACGAAGCTCCCTACCTGCGTGTATTGCCTCGCCACCGGGTAGACGCCGTTCACCGGGGCCGCGACCTCGCGCTCGATGAAGCCCGGCCCCTCCGGGTTCTCGTCGCCGTGGATCAGGCGCACGAGCTGGAGCGTGACCTCGTCGGTACCCTCGGCGTTCACCATGATGTCGAGCCGCTCGCCCGGCCGGGCGCTGAAGCGGTCGCAGTAGGCAGCCAGATGAGTCGTCGCCATCGCTCGGGCCTCCTCCCCGCCTTCAGGAATCGCTCGTCATCAGCGCGTCGACGCGCCGCAGGAAGACGGCGTGCAGGGCCTCGTTCCTGCTCTCGTAGACCGTGCCGTCGAGGTTCCGGGGCAGCTCGCCGTCGCGTCCCGGCGCGACCACGATCCTGTAGGTGCGGTCGGCCTCCAGCTCGTGCAGCGCATAGCCGGGCTTGAGCGAGCCGCGGCGGAAGTAGTTGAGCACCCGCTCGAGGTCGTCCGAGTGCTGGCCGAGCGGGCTCGCGCGGTGCTCCTCGATCAGCGCAGGCGTGATCAGGGTCCTGAGATGGGCGCGCAGCCGGCTCTCGAAGCGCGCGCGGTAGACCCGGTCCCGGTCGTGGTGGGCGGCGGTCTCGGCTGTCATGGGGCGCTCCTTCTCCCGGTCGTGGGCGGGCGGGGCGGCCAGCATAGCCCGCGCCCCGTTCCATGCTACCCTGCCGCGCGCCGGTCCGGGCGACAGGGGAAGCGAGGGCACATGAAGGAGATGGGCAAGCGTGGCGTGTGGATTTTTCCCGACACGCAGTCCGCGCGCGAGATTGCGGCGTTCGCGCAGGCGGCGGAGGGGCTGGGCTACGACGCCCTCTGGTACCCCGAGGCAACCGGCTACGAGACCTTCACCTTCGCCGGCCTGGTGCTGTCGGAGACCGAGCGGCTCTGCGCCGCCAGCGGCATCGCCAACATCTATGCGCGCGACGCGGTCGCCGCGGCCGCGGGCCACGATTCGCTCAACAACATCTACGGCGACCGCTATGTCCTGGGCTTGGGCGTCTCCCACGTGCCCCTGGTGGAGGGGTTCCGCGGCCACGCCTACGCGCGGCCGGTGGCGACCATGCGCGCCTATCTCGATGCCATGGAGGCGGCCGAGCTGAGCATCCCGAAGCCGGAGCGCAACGTCGTGCTCGCCGCGCTCGGGCCCAGGATGCTGGCGCTCGCCGCCGAGCGCACCAAGGGCGCCCATCCCTACAACGTGACGCCGGAGCACACCGCCCAGGCTCGCGAGATCGTGGGCCCCGACGCCTGGCTCTGCGTCGAGCAGAAGGTCTGCCTCACTGCCGAGGCCTCTCGGGCCCGCGAGGTCGCTGCGCAGACGCTCGGCATCTACATGCCGCTCACCAACTACCGCAACAACTGGCTCAGCCTCGGCTTCGGTGAGGACGAGCTGGGCGAGCGTCCCAGCGACCGCTTCCTCGATGCCATGGTCGCCTGGGGCAGCGCGGAAGCGGTGCGCGCCCGCATCCGCGCGCACTTCGACGCCGGCGCGAGCCACGTCTGCATCCAGCCCCTCGACCCGGCGGGCGGCACGGCGCCGGACCTCGCCGCGCTCGAGGCCCTCGCCACCCTCTGAAGGCGGGCGAGTTCCACGCGACGCCCCGCCGGCCGGCGCCGGGCGTCTCGGCACAGCAGGGAGACAGGCATGACCGGTGCCGACCTCTTGGTGAAGATCCTCAAGGCGGAGGGCGTCCGCCAGTGCTTCTGCTTTCCCATGAGCCCGATCATCGAGGCGCTGGCGCGGGCGGGCTTGCGCATCGTCACCACGCGGCAGGAGCGCGTCGCCGGCAACATGGCGGACGGCGTCTCGCGCTCGACCAACGGCAACGAGATCGGCGTCTTCACGGTCCAGGCGCTGGCCGGCTCGGAGAACGCCTTTGCCGGCGTCGCCCAGGCGCACACCGATTCCACACCGATCCTCTTCCTCCCCGGCCATCCCGGCACCTCCTACGTCGACCAGCCGCCCACCTTCGACAGCACCGCGAATTATCGCGCGACGACGAAGATGGCGCAGAAGGTGCTGGCCGCCGACCAGGTGCCGGTCAAGCTGCGCCAGGCCTTCACCCAGCTTCGCTCCGGCCGGCCCCAGCCGGTGATGCTGGAGCTGCCCGGCGACGTGTGCGCCGCCGAGGTGGGCGACATCCCCTATGCGCCGGTGCGGCGCATGCGCTCTGCGGCGGACGAAGGCGCGGTGCGGGAGGCGGCCGAGCGCCTGCTCCAGGCCGAGACGCCGCTCATCCTGGCCGGCCAGGGCGTGCTCTATGCCGAGGCGAGCGCGGAGCTCGTCGAGGTCGCGGAGCTGCTGGGCGCGCCGGTGGCGACGACGCTCCAGGGCAAGAGCGCGATTCCCGAAGCGCACCCGCTGGCGACGGGCGTCGGCGCGCTGTCCACCACCGCCATGACCGCGCACTACCTGCAGGCGAGCGACACCCTGCTCGCCGTCGGCACCAGCCTCACGCGCGCCCCCTTCACGCCGGTGATCCCCGACGGCAAGGCGATCCTCCACGCGACCAACGATTCCATCGACATCAACAAGGAATACGCCGCGGCGCTCGGCATCGTTGCCGACGCGAAGCTCTTCCTGGGCCAGCTCGCGGCCGAGCTCAGGCGCATTACGGGCGAGGGCCGGGCCGAGCGGCGGGCGGAGAGCGCGGACGCCATCGCCCGCATCAAGGGCGAATGGCGCGCGGAGTACGAGCCGCTCTTCGCCGATGACTCATCGCCCGTCAACGGCTACCGCATGATGCGCGAGCTCTGGTCCGTGCTCGACCCCGAGACCACCATGCTGACCCACGAATCAGGTGCCTCGCGGGACATCCAGAGCGTCTTCTGGGAATCCGGCCCACCGCGCAGCTACCTCGGCTGGGGTCAGTCCTCGCAGCTCGGCTTTTCCCTTGGCCTCGCCATGGGGGCCAAGCTCGCCAACCCGGAGAAGCTGGTGGTCAACGTGATGGGCGACGCCTCGGTCGGCATGACCGGCATGGACTGGGAGACGGCATCCCGCAACGACATCCCCATCCTCACCGTGATCAAGCACGATTCCATCTTCTCGGGCTACGACCGCAACATTCCCGAGGCTTCCGAGCGCTACCGCGCCAACAGGCAGCAGGGCGACTACGCGGCCATCGCCGGCGCGCTCGGCTGCCATGCCGAGCGGGTGAGCGAGGCGGCGGCGCTGCGCCCTGCGCTGGAGCGCGCGATCCGCGCCACGCGCGAGGGCCAGCCGGCGGTGGTCGACGTGATCACCGCCGAGACGCGCAAGCTCTCCCGTCTCGCGCCGACCTCGATCGGCTGACCCGCTGACCTTCTCCGCCGGCCGCGCGGACGGCCGCCACGTGGAAGAGAGATGAGCGAGACCGACCGCACGATGCCGGGGGCGGAGTCCTCCCTCTACCCGGCCGTGCGCCTGATCGCCGCGCTGGTGCTGGTGACCATGAGCGGCGCCGCCATGTACGCGATCATCGTGGTGCTCAAGCCCGTGTCGGTCGAGTTCGGCGTGGGCCGGGGCGTCGCCTCGCTTCCCTACATGATGTTCATGCTGACGGGCGGGATCGGCGGCGTCGCGATGGGGCGCCTCGCCGACCGCGTCGGCGTGCTGACGCCGGCCCTGATCGGGAGCGTGGGCCTGCCCGCCGGCATGGTCGGCGCGGCCTACGCCGGGGAGTTCTGGCAGTTCTGCGTCTCGCTCGGCGTGCTGTCGGGCCTGCTCGGCACCTCCGCCATGTTCGCGCCGATCGCCGCCGACATCTCGCACTGGTTCACCCGCCGCCGCGGGCTCGCGGTCGCGGTCGTGATCACCGGAACCTACTTCGCCGGCGCGATATGGCCGCCGATCGTGCAGAGCCTGCTCGATGCGCGGGGCTGGCGCGAGACCTTCGTCATCGTCGCCATCGTCATGGCAGCCGTCATGCTGCCGCTGGCCGCCGTGCTCTATCGCAAGCCGGCCGTGCTGAC
>JAJDXK010000077.1 GCA_022823305.1 Alphaproteobacteria bacterium | reverse complement strand
ATGGCCCGCCGCACGCCCTCCGCCAGCTGCGCCGCCGCCGGCGCCGGGCGCCAGCCGCCGCCGGGCGCGGCCTCGGCCCACCCGGCGTGCTCCAGGTTCTTGAGCGCCCGGTACGCCTTGTCGTTGGACAGGCCCGTCAGGCGGGCCGTCTCGGCCACGCTGACGGCGTCCAGCGGCCGCCGCGACAGCGCCCCCAGCACCGCCAGCAGCGCCTGCTGCGAGCTCGACAGGTGCGCGGCGCTCACCCGGTCGCCTCCTCGGCGTCCGCCGGGGCGCTCCGGCGCCTGTACTTGCGGCCGCCCTCGGCCAGCGCCGCGCGGATCGCCTCCTGGCCCATCCCGGCGTGGCGCGCCTCCTCGACCGCCGAGCGCACCCGCGCCTCGAGGATCGCCGCCGCGTCCTCCGGCTCGCCCTCCGGACGCCGCACCGCGGCCAGGCTCAGCGGCACCTGCCGCCACGGGTCCGCCGGGGTGTCCCTGACGTGCAGCCGCACGTACTCCGCCTTGCCGGCAGGGCGCAGCGCGTCCGAGAGCGCGTCCTGCACCCGCCGCCAGCGGGGGTCGTCGATGTGCACCCGCCGCAGCCGCAGGATGTGCGACACCGGCACCTGGCCGGTCGCGTCCGGCACCAGCGCCTGGTCCACCAGGGCGCGCAGCTTGCGGTTGCCCCGCTCGCTCCACTCCTCGATGCACTGCTCGATGAGCTCCTGCGCCGCCCGGATCTCCGGCCCCACCGCGATCCGGTCCGCCTGGGCCAGCACCACCCGCAGCCGGCCGTCGAAGCTCGTCAGCGTGATGTTGCCGCGGCGCCCGCCGGCCTTGCCGCCGTAGCGCTCCACGATCCGGTCCGCCAGCCCGTACACGTCGTCGAGCGTGTGCATCCGGTAGCGCCACATCTGCGCGGACAGGGCCGCGCCGAACCGGTGCACCTTGCGCACCACCTCGTCCGTGTCCTTGTCCGTCGGCGTCACGTTCGACTCGTGCACCAGGTTGCCCTTGGCGTTGCGCCGGTAGCCCGGCGGCGGCGCCTCGTCCCAATCTATCGTCCCGTCCATCGATCACTCCTCGTCGGCTGCTGGCGCCCCGAACAGCAGCTCGGGGCGCTCCATGAACAACTGCCACGCCTCGCGGACCTGGACCCAGCTGCCGTCCCGCGCGCGGCGCAGGACGGCGAGCTCGCGCTCGTGCTGCCGGACCAGCCGGTCGATGGTGGCGTCCCAGTCGGTGAGCCGGTGCAGGCGCGCCGGGTCGATCTCGACCTTCACGCCGCCACCCCGTTGCGCTGGCGGATGAGGTGCCTGGCCCGCTGCCGCAGGCTCGCGGCCGCGGCCTCCAGCCTGCCGGCCTCGGCCCGCAGGCAGCCGGGGCAGTCCACCTGCCCGCGGTCGAACGTGTGCCGGGACGGATCGGCGTAGCCCGACTCATCGCGCAGCGGCTCGCCGCAGGCGGCGGCGTCCGCCGCCACGTCCAAAAGGTGCTTGGTCATTGGTCCCTCCTTGGGGGTCGGTTGGTGGGCCGGGCGTCCGCCCGGCACCGGAAATCGTGGGTGCATCAGTCGGCGTCCGGCAGCGAGTCCAGCCCCTCGCGGACCAGGGCCATCAGCGTCTCGGCCGTCGTCCAGGGACGCTCCGCCGAGATGTTCGGGGCGGCCGCCCTCGCCAGGGCGTAGTGCCACTCCACCATCGTCGCCCGTTCCGCCGAGTTCAGATGGTTGATGACCGCCTCCATGGCGGCCGCCAGGGCCGGGTCCCGCGCCTCGGCGCCGATCTCGCGCCGCGTGGCCGCGCGCTCCACGGCGGCCGCGTCGAAGGGGCTCACCGGCGCCTCCGGCGCTTCGGCGCCTTGACCGCGGGCTTGCCGTCGGGGCGCCCCCGGCCCCGGCCGGCGTGCGGGTAAACCGCCCGGTCCGGGGCCTTCTGGGAATCGTAGGAAAGCTCCACCAGCAGGGCCGCGGAGTCGGCCTCCGACCAGGACGCCGAGCCCAGGGCGGCCGCCCAGCGGCGGTGCAGGTGCATGAACTTGTCGGCCATCTCCGGGTAGCCGGCCCCGCGCAGCAGCGCCTCCACCGGGCCGCTCACGCCCCGGTCCCGAAGGGGGCGGGGGCGCCCCCCGTGGCATACTGCCAATCACCACAACCGACAGAACAGGGAACGCCCCCATGGAAACCGAAACGCATCAAGTACGGGCCCCCGAATCGCCCAAGGACGTCGAGACGGCCATCAACTTCCTGGCCACGGCCATCGGGCTGACGCTTCGATTCGCGGTGGAGCCGGGCCGCCCAACCAAGGAAAGCGCGCGCGACTGGCTGGACACGCTTGAGCAGCAAATCGACGCGGGAGCCGACGAACGGGCCCGCGAAATCCAATCGGGGCTGGCTAGCCGCATCCGCAGCATCGCCCTCTCCTGACAAGGCGCTTCGACCCCGCCCGGGCGCGGGCCAGCTCGCGCAGGTTCGGCGTCCGCGGCGGGTTCGCCCGCAGCGCCGCGCGGATCGCGGACCGGGTCGATTCGGGCATGGCGCCCAATGTGTTGGCTTGTGCCATTCGCTAACTCCGTTGGTTGAATCGGTTCACGCCGCGCCGACCGTGCGGAGCAGGGCGCCGCCGCAGCCGGGGCAGCGCCGCAACGCCCCGTCGAGGGACAGGCCGGCGGCCGGGGCCTCGCAGTCCGCCGAGCGGCACGACCATCGGCAGCCGTCGAGCGCCTCGTCGGCCTTGACGGACAGGGACTCGACGTGCGCGTCATGGATCATCGTCTCGACCTCGTCGGCCGCCACGATCAGCTCCCGGACCTCGGCGGCCAGCGACCTCAGCGCGGACGCGCCCGGCGACCAGCAGCCGGTGAGCAGCCCCTCAATGTCCTCGCCCCGGCCGATCATGTGCGCCGCCTGGGCCAGCATGTCGTCGTCCATCAAAAGACGTCCGGCCGGGCCACCGCCCGGCGCAGCGCCATCAGGCCCTGCTGCAGGTGGGTCTCGCCGATGCTGATCCAGCGCTGGTCCAGCTCGGGATTCTCCCGCATCGTCTCGACAAGCACCGACAGCGCCTCGCCGTCGGCGGAGATCATGTCCATCAGCTCCGCCTCCCAGGCCTTCAGCTCCCTGATGTGCTTCGCTTGCGCCATTCGTCAGTCCTCGTGTTGGTTGAAGTTGTTGGCCGCCGCGGCCCGTTCGCGGCGCATCGCCTCATCCCAGGCGGCGCGCCACTCGACGCGCCCGCTCCGGCGCAGCCTGCCGTCGCGGCACAGGATGCGGCGCGTCCCGCGGGTCCACGGCCAGTGCTTGGCCGTGAGGTGGCACGTCAGGTCGGTGCCCGTGTGGCGCACGCGGCGCCACCTCAGCCACGGGCGCCGGCGCCGCTCCCGGGCCAGCGCCTCCAGCGACTCGGCCATCGGCACGACCAGCGGCCACCGGGCGTCGCGCCGCATCACGCCGCCCGCCCGGCGAAGCGGACGTCGCCGGCGTTGCGCAGGCACGCCCACACCGCCCGGGCCTTGCCCCGCCCCGGCGGCGGCCGGCCCTCGCGCTGGCGCCGCGCCACCCCGTCGTACACGTGCCTCGGCACCTTCAGCGCCTCGCACAGCGCCCGCGGCGACAGGACCTCGCCGTCGGGGCCCAGCGCCGTGGCGGCGCGGACCGCCCCGTCCAACGCCGCCTGGAGGTCGTCCGCCGGCGTGTCCGGGTCGTCCAGCAGCCGGTCCAGCCGCGCCAGGCGCTCCCTCGTCTCCGCCAGCACCGCCGACGGGTCCGCGTCCGGCACCGGCGGCGCCGCCGCAGGGCTCCCCGGCGCCGGGGCCGGACGCTCGATCCCCGGCGGCCACGGGTGGCCGTCCGGCCAATGGTTGGAGAACCACTGCACGATGCGCTCGGAGCGCCTGACGGTGATGCCAGCGCCGTTGCGCAGCCTCTGCAGTAAGGCGCCCGAGCCGGACGCGTACAGTGAGACTGACGATTGTGCGGCGCCCGTCGCGCTGGTGTAGGCGTCGAAGAGCGCGATCAAATTTTGCCGTACATCAGTCACTATTTTTTTTTGTCACAAATGACAAACGCAGTCAAGCTTTTTTTGCAATAATTTTTCAATGAGGAAGGGAGCGAGGACCAACCATCCGGCGCTGGTGAAGCTGCGCGCTGAAGTCGAGGCGGGAATCGCTGCGCGGGGGGTCAGCCACTGGAAGATCACGGCGGAGGCGGGACTGCCGAACGGCGCCATACGGTCCATCCTGGACGGTCGGGACCCCCAGTGGTCGACGGTTTGGGATATAGTGGTGGGCATGGGCATGAACATCGACATCGGCCCGCCAGGCCGCGTAAATGCTGGCTTTCAGCTCTCGCGGGAGGCGCTGGACCTCGCCGTCGAGTTCGACCGATGCGCCGCGTCGCGCGCGGAGACCGCAGAGGCGCTCGGAAAAATCGTCGCCGCCGCTCTGCGGCAGCTTGAGCGCAGGAGATCACGGAGTGGAGGGTCGGCCCCTGCCGACGATGGACACGGTGGCCCGGGTGTGCGCGGAGCTGGGTAGGGAGTTCTATGTCGCCCCCCTGCCGCCGGCCCGGCATCTGTAAAACAGGCCCCCCAAATACAGATCCCGGCGGTCCCGCAGCGGCCCCCGCGGGCGCTGGAATCCGGCCTGGAGCGGGTCCGCGACCCGGATTTGGCGGAGCTGCTGGCGGCGGTGGTGGCCCGCTGGCGGGACCTGCCGGAGGCGGAGCGCCGCTACCTGCTCGCCGACCTCTGGGCGGCCGGCGGGTCGGGGCTCAGGGCTCAGGGCTCAGGCATCGAGGGCGCGGTCGCCTGGCTCGGATGGCGG
>JAJDXK010000044.1 GCA_022823305.1 Alphaproteobacteria bacterium | reverse complement strand
CCGGCACGGCTGGCGGCAAGGCGCGCGAGGACGCGGGCGTCGGGCGTGGGCGAGGCGGAAACGCATGCCGTCTCGAGCCCCGGCGGCAGCGCCGCGAGCGCCGCGTCGCGCCCGGTGCCCACCACGGCGAGCGGTCCCTCCGGCGGCGCCGCGAGCAGGTCGGGCAGCGCCTCCGTCGTTACGGCCTCGGGCGCGCAAAGGGGGGCGAGCGCACGGTCGAAGAGCTGGACGTAGAGACGCCCGCGCCCGGCGTCGAGGGCGGTGAGGATCGGACCCTCGCGCTCGTTCGCGGGAACGCCTGCGGCGAGCACCTCGAGCGTGGTGAGCCCGATCAGCGGCCGCCGCGCGGCGAGGGCGAGGCCGCGCGCCGCGGCGAGCCCGATGCGGATGCCGGTGAAGGAGCCGGGCCCGACCGTGACCGCGAAGGCCTCCGTCGCATCGAGCGTGGTGCCGGCCTCGGCGGCGACCTCGCGCAGCATGGGCACGAGCGCCTCGGCGTGCTTGCCGGGCAACTCGACGTGCCTGCAGGCCCGCACCTCGCCCGCCGCCCAGAGGGCAGCCGAGCAGGTCGTCGTCGCCGTGTCGAAGCCGAGGAGCGTCATCCCTCTGCACCCGTGAGCGGACCATCGTCGCGCTCTTGCCGGCTGCGCCTCTAGCACCCGCGCGGCCGCGCCTGCAACCATGCACCGTCAGCGGAAGGGGTGCTATGCTCCCGCAACCCTTCGGCCGCAGCATCACGGCGCCCATGACAGGCTTGGTCGAGATTGCACCGCCACGCTTCGACGTGTCGCTGGCGCTCGCCTACGCGGGCGACGACAACATCACCGGCGCGCCCATCTACCGCAGGGCGGCCTGCTACCTGCACCGCGATGCCGCGAAACTGCTGGAGCGCGCGATCGGTCTCGCCGCCGTGCAGGGCCTGAAGCTGGTCATCTTCGACGGCTACCGCCCGGTGGAGGCGCAGTGGGCGCTGTGGCGGCAGTGCCCGGATCCCACCTTCCTCGCCGACCCGAGGCGGGGCTCGCCGCACTCGCGGGGCGTCGCGGTCGACCTCGGCCTCGCCGACCGCGGGACCGGCGCGGCGCTCGACATGGGCACCGGCTTCGACGACCTGACGCCGCGCGCCTTCCACGGCAGCGCAGCACTCACGCCGGCGGCCCAGCGCAACCGCATGGTGCTGCTCGGCCTCATGGCCTCGGCCGGCTGGGACCACTACCTCAACGAGTGGTGGCACTATCAGATGTTCACGCCGCGCCGCTATCCCCTGCTGTGGGACAGCGCCGCCGGCACCGGCCTGATGGTCCCGTGAGCATGCGACGCTTCCGCCACCTCGCCCATACCGCCTGCATCGCCATCGCCGCCGCGGCGGGGCTCACGACGGGCGGCGCTGCTGCGATCGCCGCCGATTCCGCCGTCATCCTGCAGTACCACCGCTTCGGCGAGGACCGGTACCCGTCCACGAGCGTGACCATCGAGCAGTTCGAGGCGCACATCGGGCACCTCGAGGGAGGCGGCTATGCCGTGCTCCCGCTGCCCGAGATCCTCGATGCGCTCCGCGCCGGCCGGCCGCTGCCCGAGCGCGCGGTCGCGATCACCGTCGACGACGCGACGCGGTCGACCTTCGTCGAGGCGTGGCCCCGGCTGGAGGCGGCGGGCTTTCCCTTCACCGTGTTCGTCTCCACCGACCCGGTTGACGAGGGCCACGCCGGCATCATGAGCTGGGACGAGCTGCGCCAGCTCGCCGCGGCGGGCGTGACCATCGGCAACCACGGCGCCGCCCACGGCTACATGTGGCGCAACGACGACGCGACGAACCGGGCCGACCTGGAGCGCGCGCGCCAGCGCCTCGGGGAGGAGCTCGGGATCGACCCGACGATCTTCGCCTATCCCTACGGCGAATGGGACGGCGCGCTGCGCGCGCTGGTGGCGGAGCAGGGCTTCAGCGCGGCCTTTGGCCAGCACTCGGGCGTCGTCGGCGCGCACTCGGACTGGCTCAACCTGCCGCGCTTCGCCCTCAACCAGAACTACGGCGACATGGACCGCCTGAGGCTGATCACGGACACGGTGCCGCTCGGAGCACGCGACATCACCCCGGTGGACCAGATCATGGCGGAGAACCCGCCGACCGTGGGCTTCACCATCGAGCCGCCGCTGGAGAACCCCGCCACGCTGGCCTGCTACGCCTCGGGCGGCGTCGCGGCCACGCTCGAACACGGGGAGAAAGGCCGCGTCGAGGTGCGCTTCGACAGGCCCTTCCCGCCCGGACGGGCCCGCCTCAATTGCACCGCGCCCGCCGAGGGCGGGCGCTGGCACTGGTTCGGGCTTCAGCTCGTCGCGCCCTGAGCGCGGCGGGCACGGCGATCAGATGGGCTCTTCGCTCGACGGGCGGATCGCCGCCGTCCACTGACGGTCGTTGAGCCAGGCCCGATCGAAGTCGCTCAGCCCGTTCTGGCGGATGACGCGGCGGATATCCTCGATGTAGGCCGCGCGGCGCTCCGAATAGGCCTCCAGCTGCCCGGCCAGGTCGTAGCCGCCGATCAGCCGGCCGGCGCTGCGCAGGCGCGCCCGGCGCTCGCGGAAGTCTTCGTAGGCCACGTGGGTATTGAGGTTGTGGACGTAGGACTGCACCGACGCGAGCAGGGTGTCGTGGCGGCGGACGCGATGGCGCCGGTCCTCGTCGCGCCGCTCGGGCATCATGCCCATCACGGACTTGTAGGTGTACTGGCCGAAGAGGGCGTTCCCCTCCCGCACGAAGCGGGAGGTGCCCCATCCCGACTCCAGGGCGGCCTGCGCCAGCCCGAGCGAGGGCGGCACGACATCCATCCGGACCAGCAGGCTCGGGATGTCGAAGGGCTCGGTGCCGTAGCGCTCCGCCATCCTCTCCAGCCACTGCCGGTCGGCAGGCGCCACCGAATCGGCCCACATGAGCCTGCTGCCCAGCCGCTGCACCCGCCAGCGCGCGGCCGCGATCTCCTCGTTGACCTTCAGGATGATCGGCAGAATCGCCTGCACGAAGAGGCGCTTCTTTGCGGCGACGGACGTGAGCTCGGAGAGGCCGTGAGGCAGCGCCTGCAGGTAGACGCGGGGCACCGGCGCAACCGCGTTGCGCACGGCGGAGAGGTCGTAGCCGGCCAGATCGAAGCGCGCGGTCACGGCGGCGACGGTCGGCAGCGCCCTCCCTTCCCGCCGGGCGCCGGCGGCAGGCGGAGTCGCCGCAGCAGTGACGCGGGGCTTGTACACGACCGGCGGCGGCGCATCCGCGGAGCCGGTGCGCGCCATGACGTCTGGCTTCGGAACGGGCTCCACCGGCGCCGCCTCTCGTGCCGGCGGCTCGGGGATCGCGACGGGCGTCGCCGGTCGGGCGACGACAGCGACCGGCTGGTCGGACAGCGCCCGTGCCTCGCGCCACGCGACCTTCGCTCGCTGCGCGGGCGGCTCGGGGGCCGGCGCCTCCGCCCGGACACGGGCAAGGGCCCGCTGGTCCTCCCGGGGCGGCACCTCGGGCAGGGCGAAGGTCTGTCTGACCCGGGGCAGCGGCTCGGGCTGAGCGGCGACCGGGGCGGCCCGCGACGGTGTTTCGGGCAGGGCGAAGATCAGGCCGGCCCGGGACGGCGTCTCGGGCCGGGCGACCACCGGGGCGTCCCGGAGCGGCGACTCGGGCACCGGGAAGACCATGCCAGCCCGGCCCGGTGCCTCGGGCAGGACGAAGAGCAGGCCCAGCTCACCCGGCGTGCGGAAGGGGGAAAGGACCGGGCCGTCCTGACCCGGCGTCCGGCCGGGCGAGAAGACCCGGGACTCCTGGCCGTATGTGCGGGACACGGTCAGGTGAGTCGCTGCACCGGCGGGCACGGACGACGGGGCCGCCGCGGGCAACCCCTCTGCGGCGACCTCGGTGGACGCCGCCTGCGCATTGCGAGCGGTCGCCGGAACGACGCTGTCGATGCCGGCGGCGGCCAGGCCGAGCGCCGTCAGCGTTGCCACGCCCAGCACGGCGAATGCCGACCATGTGCCGACACCACCGCCGCGCGGCGGACGATCCGCCGCCAGCACCGCGAGCGCGTCCCACCGGATACACGAGGCCAGTCGTCCGCGCACGCGCGCGGACACCCGCCCCCTGACACTGGTCACAACGCCCAATCTCCCTCCCCCGGCCGGGCCGGGAGCCGCGAGCCGCACTAGACGGCGCGCACCTCCAGGACCTCCGGGATGTAGTGCTTCAGCATGTTCTCGATGCCCATTTTCAGGGTCATGGTCGAGCTCGGGCAGCCCTGACACGATCCCTGAAGCTGAAGCATCACGATACCGTTGTGGAACCCGCGGTAGGTGATGTCCCCGCCGTCCTGCGCGACGGCCGGCCGCACCCGCGTGTCCAGCAGCTCCTTGATCTGGGCGACGATCTCCGCGTCGGCGCCGTCATCCTCCTCGTCAACCGTCTGCGCGGCCTCTTCGAGGAGAAGCGGATGGCCCGCCACGAAGTGCTCCATGATCACGCCGAGGATCACGGGTTTCAGCGACTGCCAGTCGGCGTCGTCGGACTTGGACACCGAGACGAAGTCGCCGCCGAAGAAGACACCGGTGACGCCCTCGATCTGGAACAGCCGGCGAGCCAGCGGGGAACGCTCCGCAGACTCGGTATCGCGGAAATCGGCGGTCCCGGTCGACATGACTGCCTCTCCGGGCAGGAATTTCAATGTCGCGGGGTTCGGGGTCCGCTCGGTCTGAATGAACATGCTTGTCCCAACCCTGCCCCCAATGGGCCGCCGGAGCGTGCGTCAGAGTGCGCCCAAGGTCAAGCCATATGGCTATCCCATTGTATACGAACAGGAATTATATGCGCTGCACAGCTTTTCCACAGGCACGGCGCGCATAGCCGGCGCCCAGCAGGGCATGGCGGCCGGCTCAGGTCAGGTCCTGGAGCTGCCGCTCGTCGAGGTTGCCCGGCACGACCACGAGCGGAATGTTGAGCTGGCCCGCGAGCTGCCCCGCCAGCCACGAGATCAGCGACCCGTGCCCCTGGTCGGGCGGCGCGGCGCCGACGACCAGCAGGTTGATCGACTCGTTCTCGGCGATGTGGCTCAGGATCTCGTCGCCGATGCCGCCCTCGCGCACGGCCGTGCTCGACGCACGCCCGGTGACCTCTTCCACCTTGGCGGCGATGGTCTGCAGGAGGATCTCCGCTTCCTCGCGGGTCTCCTGCCGCATCAGCTCGCCGACCGCCGCCCAGTGCTGGAACTCGGGCGGCTGCACGACGTGGAGGAGCGCGACATGCCCGCCGGAATTGCGGGCGCGCAGCGCGGCGAACCGTGCCGCGACCTCGGAGTGACCATCGTCGGCGACGCAGACCAGGAAGGTGACCTGCCCGGCGACGTGGGCCGTGCCCGGTTCGGGCGGTGCCTGCTCAGACATGGCATCGACCCTGCAGCGGCTTCAACCCTTGCGGAAGGGGAAGCTGCCCACCCATCCTGCCACCAGCGCGAGCGCGATGGCAATGATGCCGTAGAGCGCCTCGTCCTCGAATGCGAAGTCGTGAATGTCCGCCGAGAAGCCGGCCTTCTCGATATTCAGGGCCGCCGTTCGCACGCTCAGGACCTCGCCGTCGACCACGAGCAGGGCGTCGAACAGGTACGCGCCGGTAGGCACGTTGGCGGGAAGCTCGAAGGTCGTGCGGAACAGGCGCTCGTCGATGAACTCGACCGGTGCCGGCTCGGGGCGATAGAGCGCATCCTGCTCCCTGTGGCGGTGAAGCGCGGTGCGGAACTCGTCGGCATCGCCCGAGGTGTCGAACCAGATCGCCTCCAGCAGCACGCGGTCGGCGCCGAGCTGCTTCTGGTCGAGCAGCTCGGCCGGCGCGATCTCCTCGAGCGGCCGCGAGGCGGCGACGGCGTAGTAGCCGGGGACGTTGCGAAAGGCGATCGCCTCCCGGTTGACCCACAGGCCGAAGGAGCGGCGCTTGCGGCGCACCACCACGGGCTCCTCGGGGCCGCGCATCGCGATCACGATATCGCCGGCCACATCGGTCGCCCCGAACAGGAGGATCGAGGTGCCGGCGAAGTTCGAGTCGATCTCGATGCGCTGCGTGGACAGCGCGATCAGCAGGGGCTCGTCGCGCACGTCCGGCTCGACCGCCGGCTCCGTCTCCGCCGCAGCCAGCGGCGCCACCTGCGCCGCGACCATGCCGGCCGCGAGCGCGATTCCCAGCAGGCGGAGCGCGCGCTTCACGGATTCGGCCACAGCGGCGCGACCGCGAAGGGGTCGTCCGGCATTACCGCCAGCGAGTAGGCGAGGCGCCCGCCGACCGCCAGCACCATGAGCGCGAGCAGGCCGCGCAGATGCTCCGCCCGGATGCGCCCGCCGATCCGGGTCCCGTACTGGGCGCCGATGACCGCACCCACCGCCAGCATGAGGCCGAGGATGATGTCGACGTTGTTGTTGTTGAAGGCATGGGCGAAGCAGGAGACCGAGCTGATCACGATGATCCCGAGCAGCGAGGTGCCGACCACCACCGCGGTCGGCATGCCGATGAGGTAGATCATCGCCGGTACCATGAAGAAGCCGCCGCCGACCCCCATGATGGAGGCGACGATACCCATGAGGAAGCCCAGCACGAAGGGCGGGATCGCGCTGACGTAGAGGCGGGAGCGGCGGAAACGGAGCTTCAGCGGCAGGCCGTGCACCCAGGTGTGGTGGTGGGCCTTGCGGCGGGCGGTGCGCTGGCGGCGCATCGTCGCTCTCACGCTCTCCACCGCCATCAGGCAGCCGACGATGGAGAGAAACACCACGTAGGAGAGCGACACCACAAGATCGATCTGACCCGCCTCGCCGAGCAGCTTGAAGAGGAAGGCGCCGAGCCACGCGCCGCCGGCGCCGCCGGCGGAGATCAGCGCGCCGATCAGGAAATCGACGTTGCCGCGCCGCCAGTGCGCCATGGTGCCGGAGACCGACGACGCGATGATCAGGTTGGTGCCGGTGCCGACCGCGACCGAGGGCGTGACGCCGAGGAAGATCAGCAGCGGCGTCATCAGGAACCCGCCGCCCACGCCGAACATGCCGGACAGCAGCCCTACGCCGCCGCCGAGCACGAGCAGGATCAGCCAATTGGCTGAAAGCTCGGCGATCGGGAGGTAGATCTCCATCGGTCAGGTCGCGTCATGCGTGGGGAAGCGCGCCCGCTACATGCGCCTCCCGCTCGCGCGGTGCAAGCAAAAAGTCCCGTAACGGCCTGTTTTCGCGCGAATTGGGCCGCAGATTGCGGCGCGGCGTCGCTCAGTCGCCGAGCAGACCCATGATCTGCCGCGCCCGGGCGAGGTTGGCGTCCGCGATCGCGTGCGCGCGTTCCGCCCCGTCGGTCAGCACCTCCTCGATGTAGGCCGGGTCGGCCAGCAGCTCGCGCATGCGGGCGGCGATCGGGCTCAGCGTCTCGATCGCAAGGTCGGCGAGCCTGCCCTTGAAGTCGGCAAAGCCCATCCCGGTGTGCTCGGCGGCGACCCGCTCGACGGGCTCGTCGGCGAGCGCGGCATAGATGCTCAGCAGGTTCGCCGCCTCGGGCCGCCGCTCGGGATCGAAGGCGAGGCCCGGTTCGGAATCGGTCTTGGCGCGCTTGATCTTGAGCGCGAGCGTGTCGGCGTCGTCGGTCAGGTTGATCCGGGCGTAGTCGGAGCCGTCCGACTTGCTCATCTTCCTGCGGCCGTCGCGGAGGCTCATGACCCGGGTCGCGGCGCCGAAAATCATCGGCTCGGGCAGGGGGAAGAAGTCCACGTCGTAGGCGCGGTTGAAGGCGCCGGCAATGTCGCGGGAAAGCTCGAGGTGCTGCTTCTGGTCCTCGCCCACCGGCACCGCGCTCGCATGGTAGAGCAGGATGTCGGCGGTCATCAGCACCGGATAGGCGTAGAGACCGAGCAGCGCGCTGTCGCGCCGCTTCCCCGCCTTTTCCTTGAACTGCGTCATGCGGTTGAGCCAGCCCAGCGGGGTGAAGCAGTTGAGGAGCCAGGCGAGCTCCGCGTGGCCCGACACACGGCTCTGGTTGAAGATGATGCAGCTCGCGGGATCCAGCCCGGCCGCCATCAGCCCGGCCGTGACCTCGCGGGTGTTGTCGGTGAGCTCGCCCGGCACCTGCGGCACGGTGATCGCGTGCAGGTCGACGATGCAGTAGAGGCAGTCGTACTCCCTCTGCATCGCGACCCAGTTCTTGATCGCGCCGAGATAGTTGCCGAGGTGCAGATTGCCGGTCGGCTGTACGCCGGAAAAGACGCGCTTCATGTCGGGAACGCTCCAAGGGCGGCGCGCCTTATCGCGCCCCCGCGCGGCGCCGTCAACCTTCGCTCCCCCGCCGGCGGTGCAGCAGCCCCCACACCTCGCGCGGCGACACGGCGCCCGAGAGGGCGGCGAGCGCGCCGTAGGCGACCAGCCCGGCCACGACGAGGGCGGCGAGGGCGGCGATGCGCAGGCCCTGCGTCTCGAGCGGGGACTCGAGGGCGAACGCCACGCCCCAGAGCAGCCCCGCCATCCCCGCCGCGGCCGCGATCATGCGCGGCAGCCTGCGTCTCAGGCGCGCATCGGGCCTGAGGAAGCCGCGCCGCACGAGCCCTGTCGCCAGCAGAGCGACGTTGAGCCAGCCGGAGAGCGTGGTCGCGAGTGCGATGCCGACATGGCCGAGCGGCCCCATCAGCGCCAGGTTGAGGCCGATGTTGACCACCAGGCAGAGGATCGCGATCCGCACCGGCGTCCGTGTGTCCTGACGGGCGAAATAGCCCGGCACCAGCACCTTGATCAGGACGAAGGCCGGCAGCCCGGCAGCGTAGGCGACGAGCGCGCCGGCGGTGGCATCGCTCTCGGCCGGGCCGAAGGCGCCGCGCTCGAAGAGCACCGCGATCACCGGGCCGGCGATGACGACGAGCGCGACCGCCGCCGGCACCGCCAGCAGGAGCGCCATCTCGATCGCCCGGTTCAGGCTGGTCACCGCCTCCTCCGTCTCGCCGGCCCTGAGCTGGCGGCTGAGCAAGGGCAGCAGCGCGGTCCCCACCGCGACACCGACCACGCCCAGCGGGAGCTCGTTCACGCGGTCGGCGTAGTAGAGGAAGGACACCGAGCCTTCCGGCAGCAGCGAGGCGATGATGACGTCGACCACCAAGTTGACCTGGGCGACACCGGCGCCGAGCGCAGCCGGCGCGGCAAGGACGAGCAGGCGCTTCACCCCCGGCGTGAGCCGGGGCATGCGCAGGCGAAGCGCCATCCCGGCACGCCGGGCCGCGACGATCAGCCAGACGAACTGGACGATGCCGCCCACCGTGACGCCCACCGCCAGCGCGTGCCCCGGGGTCTCGGTCCAGCGCGCCAGCCCGAGCAGGCAGCCGATCAGACTGAGGTTGAGCAGGATCGGCGCGGCCGCGACCGCGGCGAAGCGGTAGAGCGAGTTCAGCACCCCGCCGAGGAGGGAAACGAGCGAGATCAGCAGAATGTAGGGGAACGTGAGCCGCGCGAGCTGCACGGTCAGATCGAGCTTCCCCGGATCGTCGGCAAAGCCCGGCGCGAGCACGTACACGAACCACGGCATCACGATCTGGACGACGATGACGAGGAGCAGCAGCACCCACAGCAGGACGGTCAGCACGTCCTCGGCGAACGACTTGGCCGCGGCGCGTCCGTCCCGCTCCAGCGTGCCGGCGAAGAGCGGCACGAAGCCCGCGTTGAAGGCGCCCTCGGCGAACAGCCGGCGCAGGAAGTTGGGCAGCTTGAAGGCGACGAAGAAGGCGTCCGCCACCGGGCCTGCGCCCAGGATCTGCGCGATCAGGATGTCGCGCAGGAAGCCGAGGACGCGCGATCCCATGGTGAAGCCGCCGACCGTGGCGGCCCAGCGGGCGAGTGCCCTCGTGCGTGCCGGCCTGGGAGAGGGGCTCAGGCTCAAACGCTCGCCTGGCGGGGCTGCGCAGCCCCGTCCGCGCGCCGCTCCGGCGCAGCCCCATCCGCGTGCGCTTCCGGCGCAGCCCCATCCGCGCGCGCTTCCGGCGCGACACCGCCCTCGCGCGCAAGCATCTCGTTGAGGCAGTCGCGCACCTGCGCGACCTGGGCCTCGCGGGAGAGCTTGAGGCCGAAGCGATCCCTGACGTAGAAGACGTCGACGGCGCGGGAGCCCACCGTCGAGATGTGCGCCGACCCGATCGAGAGACCGCAGGCGCTCAGCGTGCGGGTGATGTCGTAGAGCAGCCCGGGCCGGTCGCGGGCGCTGATCTCGACCACGGTGTGGCCGGGGCTCGCGCCGTTGTCGACCAGCACATGGGGCTCGACGACGATCGAGGTCGATCGCGCGAGCCGCGGCACGGCCCCGGCCGGCGCCGGATCCGCGGCGTCGGCATCGCCGGCGAGCGCGCGAATTACGGCTTTCTTGAGCCGGGCGAGGGCGTCCGCGTTGCGATAGGCCCCGCCGCCGGCCGCCTGAATCCAGAAGGTGTCGAGCGCCATCCCGTCGTCGGTGGTGAAGACGCGGGCGTCGACGATGCTGGCACCCGTGGCCGCCACGGCGCCGGCAACCGCCGCGAACAGGCCGGTCTGGTCGGGGGCGTAGAGCGTCACTTCCGTCGCATCCCGGGAGCTGTCGATGCAGGTTTCGACCACGGGCGCCTCGCCGCTCCGCACGAGGCGGGCGTGCTGTTCCTGCATCGCGCCGTCGGTGGAGAGCCAGTAGGGCTCGGGAAGCCGGGCCTCGAACCAGGCGATGTCGGCCTCGGGCCAGTCCGGCAGGCGCGCGCGCAAGGAGCGCCGGGCGTCCGCCGCCCGCGCCTCCCGATCCTCGGCCTCGCGGCCGCCGGCAAGCACGGCCTCGGCCCGATGGTAGAGCATGCGCAGCAGCGAGCCCTTCCAGGCGTTCATGCGCCCCGGGCCGACCGCGGTGATGTCGGCGGCGGTCAGCACCAGGAGCAGCCGCAGGCGCTCGAGCGAGCGCACCCGGCCGACGAACTCCTCCACGGTGGCAGGCTCGTTCACGTCGCGCTTGAACGCGGTCAGGCTGAACATGAGGTGCCAGCGCACCAGCCAGGCGGCGGTCTCCGCCTCGTCCGGCGCGAAGCCGAGCCGCCGCGCGGTGTCGCGCGCGATCTCGCTGCCGATCTCCGAGTGGTCGCCGCCCCGCCCCTTGGCGACATCGTGCAGGAGCAGCGCGAGATAGAGCACGTCGCGCAGTCTCAGCTGGCGAACGAGGGTGCTCGCCAGCGGAAGCTCCTCGGCGAGCGCGCCCCGCTCGATGGCGTTGAGCACGCCGATGGCGCGGATGCTGTGCTCGTCGACCGTGTAGACGTGATAGAAGTCGTGCTGGGTCTGCGCCACGACGCGGCCGAAGTCGGGCAGGAAGCGGCCGAGCACGCCGGCCTCGTTCATCATCCGCAGCGCCTTCTCGGGATCGTGCCGGTCGGTGAGGATCGCGCGGAAGGTGCGGTTGGCCTCGGGATCGTCGCGCAGCGCGGCGGTGATCAGCCCGTGGCCCTGGTGGATCAGCCGGAGCGTGGCGGGGTGGATGTCCCGTCCTTCGATCTGTGCCCGGCGAAAGATGGTGAGCAGGCGCAGCGGGCGCTCGCTGAAGGTGTCCTCGCCCACCGCCGCGATGCGCCCGCCGGAGACGAAGAGCCCGTCGCGGGCGGGCCCGCTCACCGCGTCTGCGCGGTGGACCGGCGCCGTGTGGAGCTGCTCCGCCTCCAGCACCGCGCAGAAGACCCGGGTGAGCTCGCCCACGGTCTTCGCCACCAGGAAGTAGTGCTTCATGAAGCGCTCGACGGCGAGATTGCCGCGGCGAGGCCCGTAGCCCATGCGGGCCGCGACCTCGGGCTGGCGGTCGAAGGTCAGGCGGTCCTCCGCGCGGCCGCAGACGACGTGGAGGTGGGCGCGCACACGCCAGAGCAGGTCCTCCGCCCGGGCGAAGCGGTCGTGCTCGTCCCGGTTCAGCACGCCGCGCTCGACGAGGTCGCCGAAGCGGTCGACGCGGAAGAGGTACTTGGCGATCCAGAAGAGCACGTGGAGGTCGCGCAGGCCGCCCTTGCCGTCCTTCACGTTGGGCTCGAGGAGATAGCGCGAATCGCCGGCACGCAGGTGGCGGGCGTCGCGCTCCTGCAGCTTGGCGGCCACGAACTCGGCCTCGGTGCCCGGGATCAGCCCGGTGAGGAAACGCCGGCGGAAGTCGTCGTACAGGTCCCCGTCGCCCCACACGTGGCGCGATTCCAGCACCGAGGTCCGTATCGTCATGTCCTCGCGCGCCAATCTGAGGCAATCGGAGACCGAGCGGGTTGCATGACCCACGTCGAGCCCCAAATCCCACATCATGTAGAGCAGATACTCGACGATCTGCTCGCTGCGCGCGGTCAGCTTGTAGGGATGCAGGAAAAGGACATCGACATCGGAGTGGGGCGCGAGGTCGCCCCGGCCGTAGCCGCCCACGGCCACGAGCGAGAGCCGGCTCGCCGTGGTCGGATTCGGCTCGGGGTAGACGGTGCGCGCGGCATGGTCGAGCAGGGTGCCCAGCAGCCGGTCGGTCAGCGTCGTCTGGGCCGCGACGATCTCGGCGCCCGACGCCCCCGCCTCGAGACGCCGGCCGACCTCGCGCCGGCCCTCGTCGCGCGCCTGCCGCACCAGCTCGAGCACCGCCTTGCGGTCGTCGCGACCGACCTCCTCGAGCGCCTCGGCGAGAGCATCACTGTCGAAGAGGGCGGGCTGCGGGCCAGGCACACTCATCGCCGTGTCCTCATCGCCGCGCGCCGGCCGCACGCCGCTGCGTGCCCCGTCCTGCCGGAACGCGGGCGGCACCCGCAGCCGGGTCCCAATCGTGCGCAACTTGCCCCGAATGCCTGCCGCCCGCAAGCAGGCACCGCCGCGCAGGCGCACCGGCCATCGGCACCCCGTGCACCGCTTGCGGGCGACGGACGGAGAG
This sequence comes from Alphaproteobacteria bacterium, assembly GCA_022823305.1. Lineage (GTDB taxonomy): Bacteria > Pseudomonadota > Alphaproteobacteria > UBA828 > UBA828 > WTGU01. The sequence goes on along the minus strand of JAJDXK010000044.1, from coordinate 65,797 downwards.
GACGAAGGGCCCCGAGCCGCGCAGCAGCGGAATTGCACGGCGAAGGCGGCGCGGTCATGTATAATCGGCGGCGGTGCCGGAAATCGCCCCACCGAACCGTTCGCTCGAAGCGGTTCGGCACCGCGCTCGAACTGTTCATGGCCACTAGCCTGACATCATGGACCTGCTGGTCGACAAGCTGAACTATATCTGGCCTTTCCTCGCGGTGATTACCCCCGTGGTGTTCATCCACGAGCTCGGCCACTACCTGGTGGCCCGGATCAACGGGGTCCGGGTCGAGATATTCTCGGTCGGCTTCGGGCCGGAGCTGTTGGGCATCGACGACCGCCACGGGACACGCTGGAAGATCTGCCTCCTGCCGCTCGGCGGCTACGTGAAGTTCCACGGCGACGCCAGCGTCGCCAGCACCCCCGAGGCCTCCGACGAGCCGCCGCCGGAGAACGCCTTCCACGCCAAGAACGTGGGCCAGCGCTCGGCCATCGCGTTCGCCGGCCCCTTCGCCAACCTGCTGCTCGCGGCGGTGATCTTCGCCGTCTTCTTCATCGTCATCGGCCAGCGCTACACCCCGGTGGAGATCGGCTCGGTGCGCGAGGGCAGCCCCGCCGCCGTGGTCGGCATCCAGACCGGGGACAGGCTGGTCGAGCTCAACGGCAGCCGCATCGAGCGCTTCGAGGAGCTGGAGTTCGCCCTGCTTCAGAACCTGGGCGAGCCGATCGACCTCGCCGTCGAGCGCGGGGGCGCGCGCCTCGAATACACGGTCGAGCCCGAAATCGTGGAGGTGCTGGACGCCTTCGACCGGCCGCAGCAGTTCGGCGACGTCGGCATCCGGCCCTTCATGCCGGCGTCGATCTCGCAGGTCGTGGCCGGCAGCCCCGCCGACAGGGGCGGCATCCTGGCGGGCGATACCATCGTCCGCATCGGCGAGGTGCCGATCGAGAGCTTCGACGACCTGCGCACCGTGGTCGAAGGGCACCCGGCGGTGCCGCTCGCCTTCGTCGTCGTGCGGGACGGGCGCGAGGTATCGCTGACCGTGACGCCCAACGACGTGAACGGGACCGGGCGCATCGGCGTCTACCCGGACCAGCAGACGGAATTCCGCGATCTCGGACTGGGCGAGTCGATCTGGGCCGGTATCGAGCACACCTACTCCCTCGCCGCGGCCAATCTCCGCGCGATCGGCCAGATGATCGCCGGCACGCGCTCCACCGACCAGCTGAGCGGCCCGGTCGGCATCGCCGTCATGTCGCGCAGCGTCCTCGACCGCGGCGCCACGGGCTTCATCGAGTTCGCGGCGCTGATTTCCATCGCGCTCGGCCTGATCAACCTCTTCCCCATCCCGCCGCTGGACGGCGGACACCTCCTCTACAATCTCTACGAGGCGGTGTGCCGGCGCCCGCTGACCGCGTGGCTGCAGCAGATCGGCGCCACGGTCGGGCTTACGCTGGTCATCGCCCTGATGGTATGGGTGACGACCAAGGACATCATAGGCCTGACCTCATGAAGCGGCGCACGAAGCGACCGGGGGCTGCGGCAACGGCGCCGGGGGGGCGCGGGAAGCGGCACGTCGTCTGGCTGGCGGCGCTCATGCTCGGCCTCTGGATCGGCGCGGCGGCAGCGCAGGAGCAGGCGATCGAGTCCGTGCTCGTCGAGGGTAACGAGCGCATCGAGGCGGACACGGTGCGGACGTACCTGCTTGTCGGGCCGGGCGACGAATTCGACCCGGAGACGATCAACGATTCCCTCAAGGCCCTGTTCGCGACAGGGCTCTTCGCCGACGTGACCATTCGCCGGGAGGGAAGCAACCTCGTGGTCAGCGTGGTCGAGAATCCGATCATCAACCGGGTGGTCTTCGAGGGCAACGACGCGCTGGAGGACGCCGATCTGGAAGCCGAGATCCAGCTTCGGCCGCGCGTGGTCTACACGCGGCCGCGGGTACAGGCGGCGCTGCAGCGCCTGACCGAGGTCTACCGGCGCAGCGGGCGCTTCGCCGCAACCATCGACCCCAAGGTCATCCGGCTCGAGCAGAACCGCGTCGATCTCGTGTTCGAGGTGAACGAAGGCTCGGTTACCGGCATCCGGCGGATCAACTTCATCGGCAACAGCCGCTTCAGCGACAGCGCGCTGAGGGACGTGATCCAGACGCGGGAGAGCGCCTGGTACCGCTTCGCGACGACCGCCGACATCTACGATCCCGACCGCCTCACCTTCGACCAGGAGCTGCTGCGGCGCTTCTACCTCGCCAACGGCCACGTCGACTTTCGCGTGATCTCGGCCGTCGCCGAGCTCGCGCCCGATCGCGAGGACTTCGTCATCACCTTCTCGATCGAGGAGGGGCCGCGCTATCGGCTCGACGGCATCGACATCACGAGCGAGCTCAGGGACCTGTCGCCGGAGACCCTCTTTCCCGTCGTCGAGCTCGAGTCGGGCGAGTGGTACGACGCGGACGAGGTCGAGGACACGGTCCTCGCCCTCACGGAGGCGGTGCGCGGCCGGGGCTACGCCTTCGTCGACGTGAGACCCCGCACCGAGCGGAACCGCGAGGCGGTCACGGTCGACGTGACCTTCGAGATCGGCGAAGGCCCGCGTGTCTACATCGAGCGGATCGACATCGTGGGCAACGTCCGCACCGTGGACGAGGTGATCCGGCGCGAGTTCCGGCTGGTGGAAGGCGACGCCTTCAACTCGGCCCTCATCCGCCGCTCGCGGCAGCGCATCCTGAACCTCGGCTTCTTCGACAGGGTCGAGATCCTGACCAGCGAGGGCAGCGCGCCGGACCGCTCGGTGCTCACGGTGGAGGTCACCGAGGTTCCCACCGGCGAGCTCAGCTTCGGCGCGGGCATCTCCTCGCAGGACGGCCTCTTGGGCGACATCGCCATTCGCGAGCGCAACCTGCTGGGCCGGGGGCAGGATCTCAGGCTCGGACTCACCGCCTCGTCCCGGCGCCAGGAGATCAACCTGAGCTTCACCGAGCCCTATTTCCTGGACCGCAACCTCGCCGCCGGGTTCGACGTGTTCCGCAGGACCATCGACCTGCAGGACGAGAGCTCCTACGACCGCGAGACCGTCGGCTTCGCGCTGCGCGCAGGCTACCCGCTGGCGGAGCGGCTGCGCCATTCGGTCAGCTACACGCTCAAGAGCGACGACATCAGCGATGTCGGCCTGACGACCTCCCGCTTCATCAGGGCTCAGGAGGGAGAGACGGTCACCTCGGCCGTCCAGCAGTCCCTGGACTACGACCTGCGCGACAGCCGCATCCAGCCGACCGACGGGTATTTCGCGCGAGTCGGGCAGGAGCTCGCCGGAGTCGGCGGCGACGCCAAGTACCTCAGGCACACCCTCACCTACGGCCACTTCTACTCGATCGCGGACGGCTGGGTGCTGAGCGGGCTCACCCGCAGCGGCCATATCGTCGGCCTCGACAGCGAGGACGTGCGGATCACCGACCGCTTCTTCCTCGGCGGGCGCAGGCTGCGCGGCTTCGAGCCGAGCGGCGTCGGCCCGCGCGATGCGAATACGCGCGATGCGCTGGGCGGCAACGTGTTCTACACCCTGACCGGCGACCTGAGCTTCCCCCTCGGCATCGGCGAGGAGCTCGACCTGCGCGGATCGACCTTCACCGAAATGGGCAGCCTCGCCGAGACCGACGATACCGGCGACGACATCCTCGAGGAGGGCTCGCTGCGCCTTTCGGTCGGAGTCGGCGTCAACTTCCGCTCGCCGCTCGGGCCGATCCGGCTCGACTTCTCGCGGGCCCTGCTGAAGGAAGATTTCGACCGCACCGAGGACTTCCGCTTCAGCTTCGGAACGAGGTTCTAGACATGCCGCGATGGAAACGTCTCGGGCTTGCGCTCGCGCTCGCCTTCGCCTGTGTCGCCGGTGGCGGCGGCGTCTCGGCGGAGGAGCACGGGACGCGCGTCGCCATCATCGAGATGGCACGGATCATCGACCAGTCGTCGGCAGTCCACTCCATCAGGGCCCAGGGCGAAGCGAAGCGCCAGGAGTTCCAGGTATTCAACCGGCAGGAGGCGGAGCGGCTGGGCGCCGTGCGGGACGAGCTCGAGCGGCAGCAGACACTGCTTGCGCCCGCCGCGCTGGAGGAGCGCCAGCGCCAGTTCAATGCCGAACTGCAGGAGGCCGATCGCCAGGCCAAGGCCCGCGTCGACGGTCTGCAGCGCGCGATCCAGATGGGCGAGCTGCGCTTCCGCGAGGCCCTCGACACCGTGGTCGCCGAGGTGGCGGAAGGGCGCGGCTTCGACCTCGTGCTGCCGGTCCAGGAGGCGCTGTTCGCCGCCGCCGAGTTCGATCTGACCGACCTCGTGATCGAACGGTTGAACGAGGCGTATCCCGAGATCGAGCTGACCTTCGACGAGAGCTGATGCCCGATCCGCGATTCTTCGCCTTGGCAGGGCCGTTCACGCTTGCCGAGATCGCCGAGGCGACCGGGGCGTCACTCGCGGCGGATGCCGACCCTGCGATGCGGCTCTCCGACGTGGCCCCGATCGGCAAGGCGCAAGCGCAGCACCTGAGCTTCCTCGACAACCGCAAGTACGTGGACGCGTTCACCGCCTGCCGTGCCGGCGCCTGCATCGCGCCCGCCGAGCTCGCCCACCGGGCGCCGCCGGGTGTGGCGGTGCTGACCAGCGAGGCCCCCTACAAGGCCTACGCGCTGGCGGCCGCCATGTTCTATCCCACCCCGGCGCCGGAGCCGGGCGTGCACCCGGCGGCGGTGATCGATGCCGAGGCCGAGCTCGGGGACGGCTGCCGGATCGAGGCCGGTGCCGTGATCGCCGCCGGCACCCGCATCGGCTCTCGCTGTCTGATCGGCGCCAATGTCGTGATCGGACCCGCCGTCGAGATCGGCGACGACACGCAAGTCGGGGCCGGCGCATCGCTCAGCCACTGCCTGATCGGCGCGCGGGTCTCGATCTTCCCCGGCGTCTGCATCGGCCAGGAGGGGTTCGGCTTCGCGCTCGACCCGCAGGGCCACGTGAGCGTCCCCCAGCTCGGCCGCGTGCTGATCGGGGACGATGTCGAGATCGGCGCCAACACCACCATCGACCGCGGCTCCGGCCCCGACACGGTGATCGGCCAGGGCTGCCGGCTCGACAATCTGGTGCAGGTTGCCCACAACGTCCGCATCGGACGGGGCTCGGTGGTCGCCGCGCAGACGGCCTTCGCCGGCAGCGTCTCGATCGGCGATTTCGTCCTGATCGGGGGCCAGGTGGCCGTGTCCGGCCACCTCGCGGTCGGCGACGGCGCGCGCATCGCCGGCCAGTCCGGCGTGGTCAAGGACATCGAGCCGGGCGCGACCATGGGCGGCACGCCCGCCGTGCCGATCCGGCAGTGGCACCGGCAGAGCGCGGTTCTCGCGCGGATGGCGAAGAGCAAGGCGACCCCGAAATGAACGACGTGGCGGAAATCAAGACCGTGGAACGCATGGACATCGAGGAGATCCTCCATGCGATCCCCCACCGTTACCCCTTCCTCATGATCGACCGCGTCGTCGACGTGGTTCCCGACGAGAAGGCGACCGGCATCAAGAACGTCTCCATCAACGAGTCCTACTTTCACGGCCATTTCCCGCGCCGCCCGGTCATGCCGGGGGTGCTGATCATCGAATCGATGGCGCAGACTGCGGCCGTGCTCGTGGTGGCGACTCTGGGGCCTGCGATGGCAGGCAAGCTGGTTTACTTCATGTCGGTGGACGACTGCCGCTTCCGCCGCCCGGTGGTGCCGGGCGACCAGCTCTTCATCCACGTGACCAAGAAGCACCACCGCCGCAACGTGTGGAAGTTCACGGCGCGCGCCGCGGTGGAGGACCAGACGGTCGCGCAGGCGACCTATTCGGCAATGATCCTGGAAGACACCTGACGTGGCAGAGATTCACCCCACCGCGATTGTCGAGCCCGGCGCCGAGCTCGGCGAGGGCGTCAGCATCGGCCCCTACTGCATGGTAGGGGAGCACGTCGTCCTCGGCGCAGGCGTGCGGCTGGTCTCGCACGCCGTCGTCGCGGGCCGCACGACCGTTGGCCCGCGCACCAGCATCTACCCCTTCGCCTCGATCGGCCACCCGCCTCAGGACACCAAGTACCGGGGCGAGCCCTCGCGGCTGGAGATCGGCGCCGACAACGTCATCCGCGAGCACGTCACCATGAGCCCGGGCACGCCCCACGGGCGCATGCTCACGCGCGTCGGCAGCAACTGCCTGTTCATGATCGCAACCCACGTCGCCCACGACTGCACCGTGGGCGACCACGTGGTCATGGCCAACAACGCCTCGCTGGGCGGTCATGTGACGGTCGGCGACTGGGCCATTCTCGGCGGCCTTTCAGGGATCCATCAGTTCGTCCGCATCGGCCGGCACGCGATCATCGGCGGCATGTCCGGAGTCGAGAACGACATCATCCCCTACGGCTCGGCCATGGGCGACCGGGCGCGGCTCACCGGCCTCAACCTGATCGGCCTCAGGCGACGCGGCTTCACCCGCGACACCGTCCACGACCTCAGACGTGCCTTCCGTCTGCTCTTCGCCCAGGAGGGGACGCTGATCGAGCGTCTCGCCGACGTCGCCGAGCTGTTCGGGAGCAACGAGCCGGTGATGGACATCGTCGACTTCATGCGGGTCGACGGCGAGCGCCCGATCTGCCAGCCGCGGGATGATGGCGGCGAGTAGCATTGGAATCCTGGCCGGCGGGGGACGGCTGCCGGGACTCATTGCACGGGCGTGCCGGGACGAGGGCCGCGAGGTGCTGGTCATCGCCTTCGAGGGCGAGACCGATCCCGCGACCTGCGAGGGCGTCCCCCACCGCTGGCTCGGGCTCGGCGCGGTCGGCGCCCTGCTCAAGGCGCTGAGGCAGTTCGGCTGCCAGGAGGTGGTGCTGGCCGGCGCGATCCGCCGGCCCTCCTTCTCCACCCTCAAGCTCGACCTGCGCGGCATGCGCCTCGTCGGGCGCATCGCGGGCGTGAAGAACAAGGGCGACGACGCGCTGCTCTCGCTGGTGGTCGACGAGCTCGAGCGAGAAGGCTTCACCGTGGTGGGCGCCGACGACCTGATCGCGACGCTGAGGGCGCCCGAGGGCGTGATCGGCCGGCGCGCACCGGATGCCGAGGCCGAGCGCGACATCGCCATCGGCGTCGAGGCGGCGCGGACGCTGGGCGCCCAGGACATCGGGCAGGCGGTGGTGGTGCAGGGCGGCCGCGTGCTGGGCGTCGAGGGGGCGGAAGGGACCGACGCGCTGATCGCACGCTGCGCCGCGTTGCAGCAGACGGGGCCGGGCGCGGTGCTGGTCAAGGTGAAGAAGCCGGGCCAGGAGCGCAGGACCGACCTGCCGACGATCGGTGTGACCACCATCGAGCGGCTTGCCGAAGCCGGCTTCAGCGGCGTCGCCGTCGAGGCCGGCGAGACCCTGATCCTGGAGCGGGCCAAGGCGGTCGCGCGCGCCGACGAGCACGGCGTGTTCGTGGTCGGCGTGGGCTGACGGCGGGGATGGAGCGCCCCGCGCCGCTGATCTTCCTGATCGCCGGCGAGCCCTCCGGCGACCTCATCGCCTCCCGCCTGATGGCGGCGCTCAGGCGGCGCAGCGGCGATAACGTGCGCTTCGCCGGCATCGGCGGTCCGATGATGGCGGAGCAGGGTCTGGAGAGCCAGTTCCCCTACACCGAGCTCTCCCTGATGGGGTTCCTGGAGGTCGGGCCGCACATACCGCGCCTGCTCCGGCGCATCAGGGCCACGGCGCGCACCGCGCGGCGTCTCGGCCCGGTGGCCTTCGTCTCGGTGGACGTGCCGGGGTTCGCGCTCCGCGTGGCGCGCAGGCTGAAGGGCGCGGGCTTCCCCCTGGTCCACTACGTCGCGCCCACGGTCTGGGCCTACCGGCCGGGCCGCGCGGCGGAGGTCGCGCGCTACCTCGACCACGTGCTCTGCCTCTTCCCCTTCGAGCCGCCCTACTTCGAGGCGGAGGGCCTGGACGCGAGCTTCGTCGGCCACCCCCTGCTGGAGGAGCCGATCGAGGAGGCCGACGGGCCGGACTTTCGCCGCCGCCACGGCATCCGGCCCGACCAGCCGGTGCTCGCCGTGCTGCCGGGGAGCCGCGCCAGCGAGCTGCGCCGGCTCGAGCCGGTGTTCGCGGCGACGGTGCGCGCGCTGGCCGGGCGCATCGAGGGCCTCCAAATCCTGGTGCCGACCCTGCCGCTGCACCGCGACGCCGTCGCCGCCGCGAGCGCCGCGTGGGGTGCGCCCGCGACCGTGGTGGAGGGCAAGGTGGAGAAGTACGCCGCCTTCGCCGCCAGCGACGCGGCGCTCACCGTCTCCGGCATGGCGACGCTGGAGCTCGCGCTCGCCCACGTGCCCATGATCGTCTGCTACCGGGTCAACCCGCTGAGCGCGGCGATCGCCCGGCGCGTGCTGCTGGTGAAGCACATCGCCATGCCCAACATCATCGCCGGGCGCCGGGCGGCGCCGGAGTTCGTGCAGCGCGACTGCACCCCCCGCCGCCTGGTGCCGGCGCTGGAGGAGCTGCTGCGCGATTCCGGGCGCCGCGACGAGCAGACACGGAGCTTCCGCGAGATCGCCACGCGGCTCGGGCGCGGCGGGCGGGCGCCGAGCGAACGGGCCGCAGGCGTGATCCTCGATCTGATCGAGCAGCGCGCGCGGCGCGGGCTCGGGGACGTTGCGCGGGACGCGCGCGGAGCACGCTGACGGCCGCCATGGCGCTGACCCTCGCCCTCATCCTCATTGCCGGCGTCAACTTCAGCCTGGTGTTCCCGGTCAACAAGATCGCCGGCGATGCCGGGATACCCAACTTCGCCTACGTGTTCTGGTACGCGCTGGGCGCCGGCCTGGTCCTGCTGGTGCCTGCGATCGTCCGGCGCGAGCTGCCGCAGCTCACCTGGGCGCACGTGCGGCTCTACTTCACCAGCGCCGCGCTCGGCTTCGCCTTTCCCTTCGCGCTGCTCGCCTTCGTCGCGACCAAGCTGCCCGCGGGCGTCGTCGTGCTGCTGATGACGCTGACACCGCTCTTCACCTATACCCTCGCGGTGCTCGCCCGGCTCGAGCGCTTCAAGCTGATCTGCGCGGCGGGTCTGCTCTCCGGCATCGCCGGGATCCTGCTCGTCGTCGTGCCGGGCGGCAGCCTGCCCGCAGCGGGCATGGCAGTCTGGTTCCTGATCGCCCTGCTGATCCCCTTCGGCTTCGGCGCGCTCAACGTCATCGTCGAGCGTTTCCGCCCGCCCGAGTCCTCGTCGCTGGGCCTCGCCATCGGCAACCTGTTCGCAGGCGCGCTGCTGCTGCTGCCCTTCCTGCCGGCGACCGGCCAGCTCTACCTGATTCCCGCGCCCGTGCCGGAGGCCAACCTCGCGCTCGGCGCCTCGGTCGTCATCAACGCGATCATGTGGCCGATGTTCTACATCATCGTGCGCCGCTCCGGCGCCTCGCTCTTCTCGATCATCAACATCATCGGCGTGCTCGGCGGCATCGGCTGGGGCATCCTCTTCTTCGACGAGAGCCACTCGGCCTACATGTGGGGCGCGGCGGCGCTGATGCTGGCCGCCTTCGTCATGATGGTGATCGGCTCGATGCAGTCGCGCAGGGACGCGGCCGGCGCGGCGTGAGCGCCCGGCGCCGGGCGCGGGTCGCGGCCTCGTCGACGGCGCGCGGTCCCGTCCCGCTCTTGCAGAAGACCACGCCGTAGACATCGCGCGCCCTGTCCTCGCTTTCCCAGCCTTCCCTCACGTCATGCAGCACGCGGTCGGGATCGCGCGCGAGCGGGTCGCCGTAGCCGGCCCCGCCGCCCTCGAGAGCCCGCAGCCGCTCGCCCGGCTGGAGCGTGAGCCGCACGAAGTTGGGAAGCACCCTCTCTCCTCCCTCGCGGTCGATCCTGACGGTCCGGCCCGGCGTCGCATCGGCGCCGCCGCGCACGCCCCGGGGCGCCACGTGGTGCCCGTCCGACGGGATGACGGCGGTGACGGGGCCGTGGGTCGGGCCATAGACCACCTCCGTCGCGGGCGCCCCGCGCCAGCGGCCGGCGCCGCCGCTGCCGGCGACGATGCGCGCGGAGTCGACCGCGAGCGGATAGCGGCTCTCTGTCAGCTCCACGCTGTCGAGGCGAACGAGGCCCGCCGCCGTCGGCAGGCAATAGGTGAGCCAGCCGTCGGCGCCGGGGGCCGCGGGGCCACCGCCGAGCCCGAGGAAGAGCTGGTTGACGAAGGGCGCGCCGCCGTGGCGCACATCGTCGCCGGAGATCACCGCCATGGCCGCGCCCATGCTGGCTGAGCCCTCGGCGAGGCCCCTGCCCTCGCCCAGCGCCGCGAAGCCGCCGTGAATCGCGTAGATCAGACGCTCTGCGACGTTGGTGGTCGAGACCGAGCAGCTGTGGGGAAATGCCGGCGGGCCGACCACGCAGCCGGCCCGCATCAGGACCCGCACGCGGCGGAACGCGCCCTCGTTGCGCGGCACGTCGTCGTCCAGGCAGTTGAAAATTGCCGTGAAGACGTGGGCGAGGCAGCAGGCCTCGGTCTGATTCAGGCCGCAATCGACGCAGTCGATGTTGTCGCGCAGGTCGACGGTGATCCGCGCGGAATCCGGATCCACCTCGATGCCGACCCTGACCGGTATCCCCTCGGGCAGGATCGGCTCCACCGGGTCGTGCGCGCTCTCGGAAACCAGCGAGGCAGCGGGCAGCGACCCGATGGCGCGCGCCATGCGCCGCTCCGAGTAGTCCAGCCAGTCGTCGACGAACGCGGCGACGCTCTCGGCCCCGTGGCTGGCGCAGAGCTCCTTCAGGCGGCGCTCGCCGATCCGCGCCGCGCCGATCAGGGCGAGGAAATCGCCGCGCCACTGTGCCGGCACCCGTATGCGCCGCTCGCACATGCGGACGATGTCCTCGTTGATGGCGCCCCCGCGCTCGACCAGCACGCAGGGAAAGATCAGCGCGCCCTCCTCGTACACGTCGCGGGCGAAGGCGTGATAGGTGGTGGGCTCGCTGTTGCCGATGTCGGCCTGATGGGCCTTGGCGCAGGCGGTGAAGAGATGGATGCCGTCGACGAACACCGGCACCAGGATCGCGTGGTCGGCGGCGTGGGTGTTGCCGAGGTAGGGGTCGTTGTGGAGGAAGGCGTCGCCCTCCCGCAGGTCGGGGTGAAGCGCGCTCATGGCGCGGGTCTGCAGATGGCAGCCTAGGACATGAACCGGCAGGCCCTCGGCGGCGGCGATCAGCCGGTCGTCGTGGGTGAGCAGCGCGCAGGAGAAATCCTTGGCGGCGGCGATGACGCTCGAACGCGCCGAGCGCTGGAGCGCATTCGCCATCTCGCGCACGATGGCATCGACACGGCGCGCGAGAAGGGGCGTGGCGACCGGGTCGCGAATCATCCGGGCAGCCCCGTGGCGCCGCGGCGGGCGCTCCACTCTGCAGCGGCGCGGCCCGCCGGGCCGGGGCGCGCGCCGCAGTGGCGCGGGCTCAGATCAGCTCGACGCTGGTCGCCTGCGGCCCGCGCGGGCCCTGCGTGATCATCAGCCGCACGCGCTGCTGCGGCTCCAGGTCGTCGAGCCCGGAGCGGGCCAGCACCTTGGCATGGATGAACACGTCCTGGCCGCCGCTGTCCGGCGTGACGAAGCCGTAGCTCTTGCCGACGTTGTAGAACTTGACCGTGCCCTCGATTTCCTCGGTCGGGCCCATCGGCTCGTTGAAGCGCCGGCCCTGGAAGCCGCCGGGGCCGGGGCGGCGCGGCCGGTCGCCGCGCGGCGGCATGACGGTCGCGGTCGAGGTATCGACGTTGAGGATCTGCGAGACCTGCGGGCCCTTCTGACCCTGCATGATCTCGCAGGTGACGGTGGCTCCCTGGGGCAGCGTATCGAACCCCGCCCGCTCGACCGCGGAGACGTGGCAGAACACGTCGGGCGAGCCGTCGTCGGGTACGAGGAAGCCGAACCCCTTGGTCGGATTGAACCACTTGACCGTGGCCGTGATCGAGCCGCCGTCGGTAGGCGGTACACTGTTCTCAGACATGATGGACCAACTTGCTTGCTGTGAAACGGGCGCTGCGGCGGGTTCTCCCGCCTTGTCTTGGACCCCATCATAGCCGCTTCCGCGCCTGCGCCCGATTCGTTTCTGCGGAATTCGTACCGGCACCCGAAACATTGACGGCGGGTGGCGGAGCGCCTTACCGTCCCGCCAGACGACCGCAACGCCGCCGGGGAGGCCGCCACCATGTCGGAATCGAAGGGAATCGCCTACTGCCAGGGTCGCTACGTGCCGATCGAGGAGGCCTCGATACCCATCCTCGACCCGGCCTTCCACAAGAGCGACGTGGTGTTCGACGCCGTCACGGTGTGCGACGGCATCTTCTTCAGGCTCGACGACCACATGGAGCGCTTCCATGCCTCCTGCGCCCACGTGCGCCTCGCGCCGCCGCTGCCGGACCTGGAGATCAGGCGAATCATGGCGCAGTGCGTCCACCGCGCGGGCTACACCGATTCCATCGTCTACGTGCTCTGCACCCGCGGGCGCTACGCCGGCGGGGTCGCGTTCGGCGACCCCCGGTCCTCCGAGAACGAGCTGATCGCCTACGCCGTGCCCTACTACACCATCGTGCCCGAGCCCAAGACGAAGACCGGCGCCCACCTGTGGATCGCGAGCACGCGCCGCGCGCCGGATGCCGCCATCAACCAGCGCTGCAAGAACTTCAACCGCATGGACCTCACGGCCGCCCACTTCGAGGCGCTCGACAACGGCGCGGACCAGCCGGTGCTTCTCTCGACCGACGGCTACCTGACGGAAGGCCCGGGCTTCAACGTGTGGATCGTCCGCGACGGCAAGGCGCTGACGCCGGGCGACAACCTGCTGGAGGGGATCACCCGCAAGACCGTGTTCGACCTGTGCCGGGACATCGGCCTCGAGGCAGAGGCGGCGGACCTCACGGCCGAGGACCTCGAAGGCGCCAACGAGGCCTTCATCTCGTCCTCCGGCGGAGGCGTCATGCCGGTCGTCCGGGTCAACGACAAGCCCATCGGCAACGGCGCGCCGGGGATCACCACCGGCCGGCTCTCGGACCTCTACTGGGCCAAGCGCGCCGACGGCTGGCACGCGACGCCGGTCGCCGACCTGCTGGAGCCCGAGGAGGAGCAGGCGGCCAGCGCGTAGTGCAATAGACGACCTTGCGGGACTACGGCGGCCCGACCCACACCTCCCCCTGTCCCCCTCCCCCGACGGCGGTGGGGGAACGTGGCCGCACCGGCCTGCTCTCCCTCTCCTCCCCGAGGGGAGGAGAGGGCCGGGGCGAGGTGGGGGCTTTCGGGCTTCGATCTGCCTACGCCAGGGCGCCGAGGCGCTCCAGCGAGGCCGGGGCAACGGTGAATAGCTCGCCCCAGCCGGCGACGCGGCTCGCATCGACGCCGGCGAGCGCCAGCGCGCCCCACAGCGCCACCGCGACGCTGTCGTAGACCGGGCGGCCCGCCTCCACCTCCATCGCCTCGGCGTGGGGTGCCGCCGCCATGTTGGTGCAGACTGCGGCGATCGCCTCCGGCTCGGCGCCGACGACGGCGCGGATCATGCCTTCGGTCTCCGCCGGCGGGATGGTGGCGTAGCCGAAGGTGTCGTCGCTGTCGAGGTGGCGCTCGGCCACGCACTCGAAGCCCTCGCTGCGATAGGTGTCGATGATCGCCTCCTGGATCGCGCCCCGGAAGGGCGTCACCAGGGCGAAGCGGCTGACCCCTCGGCTGCGGAACAGCTCGGCCAGCGCGAGCGTCGCGCTCGTGGCCGGAATGCCGGTGTCGCGCGTGATCGCCTCGCAGAGCGCGCGGTCGTGGGCAGGGCCGAGCCAGCTGCCGGCGGTGCCGTTCCAGCAGATCGCGTGGACGCGGGCGTCGGCCAGCAGGCGCGCGGCGGCGAGCATGGGCTCAGGTCCGAACTGGGCCGCTGCATCCTCGCCGAGCGCCACCTGCTTCACCGAGACCCGGCTGAAATGCGCGGTCACGTCGGGCAGGTCGGCGAGCAGCGCCGCGGTCATGGGCTCCAGCACCGTGTTGAGCGACGGCGTGATCATGCCGATGCGCGTGCGGCTCTCCATGGACTCCTCCCTGCCTCGCGGCCCCGCTCAAGCCGCGCCGACGCAGGCGTTGGGCGACATCACGTGGGCCGCGCCCGCCGCCACGCCCTCGCGCGGATCCCAGATGACGATGTTGGGGCAGGCGAACGCCGTCGGATGCACTCCGTACACGCGCGGCGCGACCTCGTAGTCGCTCTCGAGCATGGCAAGCACGGCCGCCGGCAGCCTGGTGTCGGCCTCGACGAGGTCGGGACCGTCGACGCTGATACGGGGGCAATGGGCAGCGTCGTCCAGGCCCATGCCGTAGTCCACGAGGAAGGACAGGAGCTGCGCCACCGCCGGCATGATGCGACGCCCGCCGGAGGCGCCGATCCCGGCGCGCCGGCCGTCCGCGAACTCCACGATCGTCGGGCACATGTTGGAGAGCGGCCGCTTGCCCGGCGCGATGGAGTTGGGACCGCCGGGCCTGGGGTCGAACCACATGATGCCGTTGTTCATCAGCAGCCCCGTCTGCGGCAGCATCACCCTGGCGCCGAAGGGGGAGAGCAGGGTCTGGGTCAGCGCGACCACCGTGCCGTCGCCGTCGACCGTGCCGAGGTGGCTGGTGCAGGAGGCGCGGTCCGCCGCGGCGCTGTCCCCCATGCCCCGCAGCCGCGCGGCATAGGCGCCGGTGAGCGCCCCGGCATAGGCGCAGTAGGCCTCGCCCTCGGTGGAGCCGGTCGGGAGCGACGCCGTGAGCCGGTTGAGCACGTCGACCAGGGTGGGGCCGGCGGTGAGCCCCGGCGCCGTCATCACCTGGACCTCACGGTAGGAGGTGACGGGCGCTTCCTCGACCTCGGCGCGGTAGGAAGCGAGATCGGCCGCCGCGAGGCGCCCGCCGGCCGCCGCCATGTCGGCGCAGATCGCGTTGGCGATCTCGCCGCTGTAGAAGTCCCGAGGCCCCGCCTCGGCGAGGCGGCGCAGGGTCTCCGCCAGCCCTCCGAGCCGGATGCGGGGCGCCGGCCCGTTCCAGGGCGCAGCCTTGGGCAACCCGTCCTGCAGGTAGGTGGTGCTGCAGCCGGCATCCCGCGCGAGCTCGGGCGCGGACGCCGCGATGGCGAGCGTGGCGTGCCAGTCCACCTCCATGCCCTCTTCGGCCAGCGCGCAGGCGGGCGCGAGCAGCTCGGCCCAGGGCCGGCTGCCGAAGCGCTCGTGCGCCAGCGCGAGGCCGGCGACCTGGCCCGGCACCGCGACCGCGAAGGGCCCGTGCAGGTTGCGGTCCTCCAGCACCGCAGGCCAGCCGAACATGTCGGCGGCGGTCTCGCCGGTGAGCGGGTAGTCGGCAGGATCGAGCGAGCCCGGCGCCACCATCCCGAACGAGACCGCCCGGGCGCGGGTCTCGCCTGCGGGAAGGACCATCATGTAGCCGCCGCCGCCGAGCCCGCTCATCCAGGGCTCGACCGTGGCCAGCGCGACGCTCGCGGCGATGGCGGCATCGACGGCGTTGCCGCCCTCGGCCAGGACCCGGGCGCCTGCCTCCGACGCCGCCTGGTGCTGCGTCGCGACCACGCCCGCGCGGCTCGCCACCGCGGGCTTCCGCACGATCCAGCGTTCGGGCCTCTCCATCGCCTCCTCCGCTCGGTGCCGCCCGGGGTGCAGGCCGGCCGCCGCTACAGGCTCTGCCAGTCCGCGCTCTTCTCCAGCGCGTCGGCGACCCTGAGCACCGTGAGGTCCTCGAAGTGGCGGCCGACGATCTGGAAGCCGATGGGCAGGTCGTCGGCCACGCCGCAGGGCACGCTGATGGCCGGATGGCCGGTCAGATTGAACTGCGGGGTGTTGTTGATCATGCTGAGCGCCTTCGACATGTACTCCCCGAAATCGGCGTCCAGGCTCGGGATCGGCGCCGCACGGTGCGGAATGGTCGGCAGCACCAGCACGTCGACCTCGGCGAGCGCCTTGTCGTAGGCCTCGACCAGCCGCCCGCGCTGGTTCTGCGCCTTGGCGTAGTAGGTGCCGTGGTAGTAGCGCTTGAGGTACTCGCCCAGCAGCAGGACGTTCTTCACGGTGAGCGGAAAGTCGTTCTGGCGGGTCTGCGCGCCGCGCGAGGCGTGCTCGAGGAACTGGGTGTCGTAGTAGCCGAACCAGCCGGTGCCGACGCCGCCTGACTTGAGCATGAACTCGACCGCGCCCTCGGCCACGATGGCGAACCAGACCCTGAGCCCGCGGTAGTGCTCGGGCACCGAGACCTCGCTCACCACCGCGCCCTGCTGCTCCAGCCGGCGCACCGCGGCACGCACCGAGTCGTCCACCACCGGCTCGCTCGCCGGCAGGCGGAACTCGGGCCAGGTCTCCTCGGTCTGATCGAAGCCCTCGCTGAGCACGCCGATGCGGATGCCCTCGCAGCCCGCGCCGATCGCCGGCGAGTAGTCCTGCACGTAGTCCGCAGGGATCACGCCCCGCTGGCGCGGATCGAGGGGGTCCGGGCCGACCAGCACCGACATCATGCGGGCGACGTTCTCGACGCTGTTCGCCATGGGGCCGATGTGATCGAGGGTCATCTCGATGGCGAGGCAACCGGTGTAGGGAATGAGCCCGTAGGTCGCCTTGTGGCCGACGGTGCCGCACCACGAGGCGGGGATGCGGATCGAGCCGCCCTGGTCGCCGCCGATGGCCATCGCCACGTCGCCGGCGGCGATGGCGGCCGCGCTCCCCTTCGACGAGCCGCCGGGCGCATGGGTGGGCCTGCGCGGATTGCGCACCGGGCCGTAGCCGCTGGTGTGGCCGCCGCCGGAGAAGGAGAAGTCGGCGCAGGCGGTCTTGCCGACGATGGTGGCGCCGGCATCCAGCAGGCGCGTCACGATGGTGGCGTCGATGGTCGGCACGTAGCCCTCGAGCACGCGCGCGCCGTTCATCATCGGCACGCCGGCGACCGAGACCACGTCCTTGATGCCTATCTCCTCGCCGGCAAGCGGGCCTGACTCGGCGCCCTTGATCTCGGTGCGCCAGTACCAGGCGTTGTAGGGGTTGTCTGCCGGGTGCGGGCGGTGGCCCGAGGTGCGCGGATAGGCGACCCGGGGGCGCTCCTCCGGCATGTCGTCGATGTGGCGCAGGTTGGCGATGGCGCCCCGCATGGCTTCGCGCTGGTTCGACAGCTCCTCCGTCGACATGTCGAGCCCGAAGTCGAGTGCGATTTCGGCAAGCTGGTTCATGGTTGGCAGTTCGGGACCGCGCGACATGGGGGCCTCGTCTCGGCTGGTGGCGGTGGCCTTCGATCCTAGCCCGTACGTCTCACCGAGGTCACGGCCCGCCTCACGCGCCATTGAACGCGCCAAACGGGACACCACCCGTCACGCAGTTGTCTCGCCTTCGTCGCTTTGCGATGATCGGGACGGATCGGACGGCAGGTGGATCGGGGGCGATGGAAGCTGGCGGCGAACCCGGCGCGGGGCCCTATCTCGAGGGGCAGCTGCTCGTCGCCATGCCGACGATGGCGGACCCGCGCTTCGCACGCACCGTCATCTACCTGTGCGCCCATTCGGACGAGGGCGCGATGGGCCTCGTCGTCAACAAGCTTCTCGATTCGCTGAGCTTCTCGGACCTGCTCAAGCAGCTCGACCTCGATCCCGCGCGCGTGAACACGCCGATCCCGGTGCATTTCGGCGGGCCGGTGGAGGCCGCGCGCGGCTTCGTCCTGCATTCCACCGACTATGCCCACGAAGCCACCATGCGCGTCGATGACGGCTTTGCGCTCACCGCCACCATCGACGTTCTGAAGGCGATGGCCGAGGGCCGCGGCCCCCGGCTCAGCATGCTGGCACTGGGCTACGCCGGCTGGGCGCCGGGCCAGCTCGACCGCGAGATCCAGGAAAACGGCTGGCTCACGGTGCCGGCCGACGAGGAGCTGGTCTTCGACGAGGCCCAGGACGAGAAGTGGGAGCGCGCCGTCAACCGCCTCGGCATCGACCCCGGCAAGCTCTCGGGCTTCGCCGGCCGGGCCTGAAGTCGCACACGCCCGAAAGGTCGTGCGCGCGAAATACAGAGTCGCCCGAGCCGCCTGTCTCAGTCCCTTCGCCGGGCGGCGGCCCGGTCGCGCGGCGAGATCGCCGCATAGAGCAGATGATCGCGCCAGGCGCCGGCGATCCTGAGGTAGGCGCGGGCGTGCCCCTCGCAGCGGAACCCGCACTTCTCCAGCAGCCTCCGGCTCGCCTCGTTCTCCGGCATGCACGCGGCCTCGACCCGGTGCAGGCCGAGCGGGCCGAAGCAGTGCCCGAGCAGGCCGGCGAGCGCCTCGCTCATGTGGCCCTGCCGCGCGAAAGGCCGGCCGATCCAGTAGCCGACGCTGCACGACTGCGCCGCACCGCGCTGCACGTTGCTGAGCGTCACGCCGCCGAGCAGCGCGTCGTCGGCGCGGCGGAAGAGGAAGAAGGCGTAGCCGATGTCGTCCTGGCCGTCGCGGAGCTGGCGGCGGATGCGGCGGCGGAAGGCGCCGCGGGTGAGTGCGTCCGAGGGCCAGGTCGGCTCCCACGGGCTGAGGAACTCGCGCGAGAGCGCCCGGAGCTCGGCCCACGCGCGCCAGTCGCGCATCTGCGGCGGCCGGAGGTAGAGCGCGCGCGTCTCCAGCGCCGCCTCGCGCGCGGAATCGTCAGCCGGGCGGAGGAAGGCCATCAGCCGGGCGTCCTGATCCTGAAGGAATAGGTGCCGGCATCCTCGCGCCAGCCCAGCAGCTCGAATGCCGTGGTCTCGCAGAAGTGCCGGAAGTCGATGACCGAGGCCGGGTCGGTCGCCAGCACCGCAAGCGTCGCCCCGGGCGCGAGCCGCTTCAGCACCTTGCGCGCCTTGAGCACCGGCAGCGGACACGCGAGCCCGCGCACGTCGAGCGTCTCGTCCGCGTCCGCTCGCGCGCGGGGCGGCGCGTCGGAAGCCGTCTCAGGCGAAGCGGGCGCAGATCGCGTCATGGCTCTCCAGCCCGTCGATGGGGCCGAGCGCTGCGACCGTGGGCCGGCCGCCCTGCAGGATGCGGCGCGCGGTGCGGCACACCACATCGGCGTCGATGGCGTCGACGCGCTCGATCATCTCGGCGATCGGCAGCGGCCGGCCGAAGAGCAGCATGTGGCGGCCCAGGCGCTCGGCCCGCGCCTGGGTGCTCTCCAGCGACATCAGCAGCCCGGCCTTGAGCTGGGCCCGGGCGCGGGCGACCTCGTCGTCGCCCACCGCCTCGCAGACCTTGACCAGCTCGTCCGCCACCACCGGCACCAGCTCGGCGAGGTCGCCTTCGCCGGCGCCGGCATAGACGCCGAAGACGCCGCCGTCGGCGTAGCTGGAGGCGAAGGTGAAGACGGAGTAGGCGAGGCCCCGGCGCTCGCGCACCTCCTGGAAGAGGCGGGACGACATGCCGCCGCCGAGCAGCGTGGACAGCACCTGCAGCGTGTAGAAGTCGTCGTCGTCGTAGGCGATGCCGTCGAAGCCCACCACCAGGTGCGCCTGCTCCAGGTCGCGCGTCATGCGGCAGTCGCCGCCGCCGTAGACCGCTGCCGCCGACGCCTCCACAGCGCCTGCGGGGAGCGCGGTGAAGGCGGCCTCGGCCGCGCCGACCAGCGCCTCGTGCTCGATGCGGCCGGAGCCCACCAGCACCATGCGATGGGCGCGGTAGTGCGCATCCATGTAGGCCGACAGCGCGTCCCGCGTGTAGCGGCCCACCTGCTCCGGCGGCCCGAGGATGCTGCGGCCGATGGGCTGATCGGGATACGCAGTCTCCTGAAAGCGCTCGAACACGAGGTCGTCCGGCGTGTCGTTGACCTGCGCGATCTCCTGGATCACCACGGCGCGCTCGCGCTCCAGCTCGTCCGAATCGAAGGTCGAGTGCTGCAGGATGTCGGCCAGCAGGTCGAGCGCCAGCGGCACGTCCTCCTTCATCACCTTGGCGTAGTACGCGGTGGTCTCGCGCGAGGTGTAGGCGTTGAGGTGGCCGCCCACCGCCTCGATCTCCTCGGCGATGTCGCGGGCGCTGCGCCGCTCGGTGCCCTTGAAGGCCATGTGCTCCAGCAGGTGGGAGATGCCGTTGGTCTCCTCGCTTTCGCAGCGCGCGCCGACGTCGATCCAGAGGCCGAGGGAGGCGGTCTCGAGGTGGCCCACCGGGTCGCTCACCACGCGGAGCCCGTTGGCGAGCGTCGCGATCTGCACGTTCATGCGACGCGCTCCCGCTGCGGCGCGTGCACGCGGTCGCGGACGAAGCGCGTGAGCTGCGCGACATCGGCCGGCAGCTCCGTCACCCGCTCAGGACTGGCCGCGAGCCGGGCGAGGCGCGGCGGCATGGCCGGGCGGATGCCGATGGCGCGCTCGATGGCGTCCGGGAACTTGGCGGCGTGGGCTGTGGCGAGGCACACCATCGGCGCCGACGGCGAGGCGTGCCGCCGGGCGACGTGGACGCCGGCGGCGCCGTGCGGGTCGATCATCCGGCCCGTGGCCTGCCACACGTCCGCGATGGTGGCGAGGCAGGCCTCGTCGTCGGCGCGGCCCGCGGCGAAGGCGGCCTGCGCCCGGGCCAGCCGGGCGCCGGTGAGCTGGAACACGCCGTCCCGCGCCAGCCTGTCCATGAACGCGCGGACCGCGGCGCCGTCGCGGCCCGAGAGGTCGGCCAGCAGGCGCTCGAAGTTGCTCGCCACCTGGATGTCCATGCTCGGGCTCAGCGTCCTGTGCACCCGGCCCCTGGCGTAGAGCCCGCTCTCGACGAAGCGGGCGAGGATGTCGTTGCGGTTGGTCGCCACCACCAGCCGCTCGACGGGGAGGCCCATCTGGCGCGCGACGTGGCCGGCGTAGACGTTGCCGAAGTTGCCGGTGGGCACGGTGAAGCTGATCGGCCGCCCCGGCGCGCCGAGGGCGAGCGCCGCATGGACGTAGTAGGCCGCCTGCGCCGCGACGCGGGCCCAGTTGATGGAGTTGACGGCGGCGAGCCCGACCTCGTCGCGCAGCGCGGCGTCGGCGAAGAGCGCCTTAACAAGCGCCTGGCAGTCGTCGAAGTCGCCGGCGATGGCGACGTTGTGGACGTTGGGCTCGGGCGCGCAGGTCATCTGGCGGCGCTGCATCTCCGAGACCCGGCCCGCCGGGTGCAGGATGACGATGGACACGGCGTCGCGGCCCCTGAACGCCTCGATGGCGGCGGCCCCGGTGTCGCCCGAGGTGGCGGCGAGGATCGTCGCCGTGCGCCCGCGCCTCGCCAGCGCCGCGTCCAGCATCCGCCCCACCATCTGCAAGGCAAAATCCTTGAAGGCCAGCGTGGGGCCGTGGAAGAGCTCCTGCAGCCAGAGGTTCGGCCCGAGCTGCACCAGCGGCGCCGTGGCGGGATGGTCGAAGCCGGCGTAGCTCTCCGCCGCGATCTCGCGCAGGCGCGCGCGGGAGAAGGCGCGGCCCGTGAAGAGCGCCATGACGGCGGCGGCGACCTCGGCATAAGGCTTGCCGCGCAGGCCCTCCAGCGTGCCTGCGTCGAGCGCCGGCCAGTGCTCCGGCAGGTAGAGGCCGCCGTCCGGCGCGGGGCCCCGAAGAAGCGCGTGCTCGAACGAGACCGTGCGCCCCCCGCTCTGCCGCGTGCTGATGTAGCGCAAGCCGCGCTCTCCGTGCTCTCCGGCGCCCTCCGGCCCCCTCTCCCCTCACATGACCCTACACGCGCCCCCGGTCAAGGGTCGAGGAAGGGGGCGAGGGGGGAAGGGGTCGCGCAGGCCCGCAGGGTCGTGCGCCCGCTACACGAGTCGCTCGCCCTCCTAAGCAGCGCGGGCATGCAAGTGCGTGACGGTTCCCCTGCGACCTTGTACTGAGCCGACTACGGTGGCACATTAGCCGACCGTCTCCACTACTGAAAACATCTGGTAACTCCAGAGCACCCCCGGCCTGACCCTAGCCGCTTGTTCATCACCCGTCTTCCACACAGCTTTCCCCTCGTTCTCCCCAGTCCACTCTCGCCCCAACCTCTCTCGTCCTTCCCAATGGCACATTCCTTTGCATTCAAGCCCATCAACCCCTATTCTACTGACCTCGCTGCTTCGTCGCCGGCACTCCCCCTTATTGGCTTTCACTTTTGACATCAACGCTTAGGTGCCCCGCGCGAAACCATAGGACATTACGATGCGACTCTCATACGCCGTAGAAAACATTAGAAGGCTAAAGAACATTCCAGATGTCGAACTACGTCCCCTTACACTTCTCGTCGGGCGCAACAGTGCTGGAAAGAGCACTTTCTTACGATCATTTCCACTAATTCGTCAATCCCTCGAAATCCGCAGTAGTGCACCCATCCTTTGGTTTGGCGACTTGGTTGACTTCGGCGATCTAACCTCCGCTCTAGGTGACAACGATACAGCAAATCAAGTAGCGTTCCGCTTTACACTTCATAACATTGAAGGCAAGGAGCGTCCCACATACTTCGCCTCACGCGGCTACTATTGGTATCAAGAACCTATTCAGTTCGACACTGTGTCCATGCGTAGCGTTATCGGCGCCCGAGGCGATGAAACCGTTATGCAACTTTTGGAAATAAGTATCCCGCGCGAAAAAATAGAAGTACAGATTGATTTTCGAATGCGCTCAAATGTTCACGGAGCGATCACCGTTAACGGTAACTCTGTCGAACATATCTCAAAGAAATTTGATATTCGCGCCACAAATAGAAGCCTCTTCTCACAGCCCATATTCATTCAAAGAAGATCATCCAAAGATACTCCCCCTGTTAGGCCTTCGTCATCGCAAGAGGTACTTGCCGACGCATTGGTCAACACGTTCCGCCGCTGGGCAACACGTCGCATTGGAAAAGATACATTATGGACAGAAGCGCAGCGAGTACTCTCTCAGGCAACTCTTGATGAGCATTCCATCAGACAACTCATGGGGACATCCCGAACCAAAACTTTTAGGAGGTTATACTCACAAATCCTTTCACCCACTCCAACTATAGTTAAAGAAGAAACAATATCCATTCATAGGCTAGCTCGCGCACTCGCGGCCCTTGAGGTCTTTCAGGAACAATTAACAGAGTATTTTCTCAATGTCAACTACTTGGGACCGGTTCGCGCAGCAAGCGAACGCTACTATCGGAAGCAGGAATTGGAAGTGTCTGAAATTGCGCCCAACGGGGCGAATTTTCCAATGTTCTTAGCGTCTCTTTCACCTTGGGAGCTACAGCAATTCTCAACTTGGGTTGGAGAATTGTTTGGGTATGGCGTAAAGGTACATCGTTCTGGCGGGCACATTAGCATTCATCTGCACGCAAAAGAAAAATCCATTAACGTAACTGACACTGGTTATGGAGTTTCACAGATATTGCCTGTATTGGGCATAATCTGGTGGGCAACTCACGGGCGCTCCAGATCGGTGGGGCTCTATAGACAGAGAAGCGGACCCCGTACTCTCGCAATTGAACAGCCTGAACTCCATTTGCATCCGGCTCATCAGGCAAAGCTGGCGGATGTCTTTGCGTATGTTATCGGAAATGAGAAGAGCAGTTTGCCGAGACGTAGAAAGACAAGCTTTATTATCGAAACCCATAGCGAAGCATTGATTAATCGGCTTGGAGAGCTAGTAGAGCAGGGAAAGGTCAATTCTGATGCTATACAAATCGTTATATTTTCAGCACACGACGATTTAAGCACGCCAACAGAAGTGCGATTTTCAAGCTATGACAATAAAGGCGCTCTCAAGAACTGGCCCTACGGATTCTTTCGATACTCAGATCGATGATCTTTTACTTTCAAGCTGCCGCTGAACAGCTGGTTGCTTTGGACAACCGCGAGTTAGAAAATGTATTTTCAGCGCTAATCGAAGCAGATCGGCAGGGACGGCATTTTTTTGTTGCAACCAGAAGTGTGTGTCGGTGGGCTGCAGAAAACCTGCCGCTGTCGAGACAAAGTTGTGAGCATCTTCAAAGAATTGGGGAAGAACACGCGGTTCGACATTGTTTGGTAAGCAACAGTCGGGTTTATGTGAGTGTGGTGATTGGGAACCAGGCAATTGGATTGGAGAATGAACGAGTTTTTTCTATCGGTCATGTGCAGTTGTTGAGGATGAAATATTTGTTGGCGGAAACGCGATTTATTGTTGAGGATATTGATGTGGATGGACGGTTCTATGAGCACTTACTTGCTGAGAATCAAAAGCTGGGGGATGTTCCCAGTTACAAGTTCGAAATGGTACATGGGGGAGGCTCACGAATTCCTCGGGTGTTTGAGGCGGAGCTTCGGCGTGGTGGTATTGTGGTGTGTGTAGTGGATCACGATAAGTTGGCGCCTATGGACCAGCTGTCAAGCTCGGCAATTCGCGTCCTTCGCGAATATGAGAAAAGAAATGGGGATGTGACTGGCGACGGTGATTGCTTTATCGGTATTGCGCTGGCCACAGTTGGTAGAGAGGCTGAAAACTATATTCCGTATAGTCTACTTCGCGAGATGCCAGGCTGTCAGGGTTACGCGAATTTCGCGGAGCTGGATAATATTGTGTTGCGTGCGGGCGAAGCGCGCTTTCAAGATGAGTTCTGGAGGTATTTTGACATAAAGTGTGGTATCTGTGGAAGCGATTTGGTGAGAAAGGCGGCGAGGGGGAAGATGTCCGCAGAAGTGCTGTCTTGGATTGAACGGCAGTTAGAGTGCGATAGGGACGCTATGGAGCACGTTAATATAGCTGGTTTCGGCCAGAGAGTGATAGAGGTCTTTCTTAAGTCACCTGACACATTAGGTAGATTTCACCAATTTGTGCGTTCAGATATTTGGCAGCATAGGTACGTTGAGTATTTCGAGGTTATCCTTTGGTTCTTTGCCGCGCCGAAGCAAGTGCGAACTTAGAGTCTGATGAGTTCGAGGCGGAGACAGTAGACAGTATACCCTCAGGTAGTAAGTGTTTCTTCTTCTGCGTGGAAAGTGTACGTGGTAATGTTGTTGTTATGGCTATTGTCGCACAGATGTGAGCTACATCTACTCCCTGTACCCCGCATCCATCTCGTCCAGCATGCGCATGTAGGCGGCGAACTCGAGGGCGCCGATGTCGCTCTCGTGGCGGCAGAAGTCGTCGACCTCGCGGGCGGACTTGGCCGCGATCTCGTCGGGCACGAGGGCCGGCGCGCTGTTCATGGCGAGCGCGTCGACCTGGGTGCGGCAGGCGGTCTCCAGCCGGTGGAGGTAGAGGAAGGCCTCCGCCACCGTGCGGCCCACGGTCACGAGGCCGTGGTTGCGCAGGATGAGCGCGCGGTTGTCGCTCAAGTCCGCCACCAGCCGCGCCTTCTCGTCCTCGCTCACCAGCGCGCCCTCGTAGTCGTGGTAGCCGAGGGTGCCGTGGAAGAGCGTCGCGTCCATGCTGATGGGCAGCAGGCCGCACTCCAGCGCCGCCACCGCCATGCCGGCGGGCGAGTGGGTGTGCATGACGCAGTGCGCCTCCGCCGCGCTCGCGTGGATCGCGCCGTGGATGGCGTAGCCCGCGACGTTCACCGGCCAGTCGCTGTGGCCCACGATCTCGCCCGCGAGGGTGATCTTGACCAGGTTCGACGCCCTCACCTCGCCGTAGCGGAGGCCGTAGGGGTTGATGAGGAAGTGCCGCTCCGGCCCCGGCACGCGCGCGGTCAGGTGGCCGTAGATCGACTCGTTCCAGCCGAAGTGCTCGACCAGCCGGTAGGCGGCGGCGAGCTGCACGCGAAGCTCGGCCTCGCTGGGCGCCGGCTCGTTCGGGATGGCGGCCTCGGCCGCCAGTCTGGCTGCGGATGTGCTCATCGCTCGTCCCTCCCCTGCTTCTCGAAGTGTACCTCGGCGGTGCCTATCGGCCCGAACTCGGCGGTGACCGTGTCGCCCGGCCTGCACTGCACCACGTCCGCCGCGCTTCCCGTCGTGACCACGTGGCCGGCCTCCAGCGTATCGCCCCGTGCGCTGAGCTGGTTCGCGAGCCAGACCATGACGTTCCACGGGTCGCCGAGCACGTTGCTGCCCGCCCCCTCGCTCACCACCTCGCCGTCGATGCGCACGATCACCTGCTGGCCGGCGAGGTCGTGGTCGAGCCCGCCCTCGGCCGCCGGCCCGACGCAGAGCAGGCAGCCGATGGCGTTGTCGGCGATCAGGTCCTCCGCCCGCATGGAGAGCCAGTCCGCATAGCGCGAATCCGGCACCTCGATGGCGGGGTGGACGCTCCTCACCGCGGCCCGCACCTCGTCCCGCGTGTAGGGTGCCGCGCGCGGGGGCAGGGCGTGGCCCATGACGAAGTCGAACTCCGCCTCGATGGCATGGAAGTTGACCGCGCCGGCCGGCACGCGGAGCGGGCTCTCGTCCACGTATTCCCTGAAGAGGCGGCCGGAGAAGGGCGCATCCACGCCGAAGCGCGCCTGCACCTGCGCGTTGGTGGCGCCGATCTTGTAGCCGGCGAGGCGCAGGCCCGCGCTCGCCGCCAGCCCCGCCTGCACGGCATAGGCATCGTCGAGCGTCTGCGGCCGGCAGTCGCCGGGGAGTGCCGCGATCTGCGTCCCCTCCTGCCAGGCCTCCCAGAGGAGCGCGCCGCCCCGTGCCGCCGCTTGCCGGTCCATGCCTTCTCTCCCTCCGTTCACGCAGCCGGCCTGCGCAGGCCGGCACCCATAAGCCCCAGGAAGTTGCCGAAGAGCCGGCGGCCGTTGGCGCGCAGCGTCGCCTCGTGGCGCGCGGTCTCGGCCACCAGCGCATCGAAGGCGCCCGCGCCCTGCTGCGCCTCCAGCGCCGCGACGTAGTGCGGGAAGAGCGCGGTCGCGCCCACCAGCGCCGCGTCGACCTCGGTGTGGAACTGCACGCCGTAGGCGCGCGCGCCGAGGCGCCAGGCCTGGACGGCGCAGGCGGACGACGAGGCGAGCAGCGTCGCGCCTGCGGGCAGCGCGGTCACGGCGTAGAGGTGCCACTGCATGGTGAGCGGCGCCGCGGGCAGGCCGGCAAAGAGCGCATCGGCCCGGCCCTCTGCCGTCAGCGTGTAGTCGAGGATGCCGACCTCGCCTTCGGCCAGCGGCCCCACGGCGCCGCCGTGGGCGTCGGCGAGCAGCTGGCAGCCGAGGCAGACGCCGAGCACCGGCATGCCGCGCGCCACCGCGTCGCGCAGCAGCGCCTTCTCCGGCACGAGCCAGGGGTGCAGGTGCTCCTCGTCCGCCTGCTGCGGCCCGCCCATGGCGAGCACCGCGTCGTAGTCGCCCAGCGCAGGGAAGGGCTCGCCCCGCCAGGGATCGCAGGGCTGCCAGGCGATGCCGGCGTCCGTCATCGCCTCGGCGAAGACGCCGGGCTGGTCGACCTCCGAATGCCGGATGACCAGCACCCGGCCGGGCGTGGCCACTACCAGAGCCGGTCTGTGGCCAGCTGCGCGCCCTCGGCCAGGGCGCGCAGCTTGGCGTAGCAGATCGCCGGGTCGATCTTGCCGAAGCCCGCGAAGGTGGCGAAGCCGCAGTCGGCGCCGGCGAGCACGCGCTCGCGGCCGACGATGTCGGCGAAGCGGCAGATGCGCTCGGCCACCAGCGCCGGGTGCTCGACGAAGTTGGAGACGGAGTCGATCACGCCCGGCATCAGCACCTTGTCCTCGGGCACGCCGCGCTCGGCGAACACGGTCCACTCGTGCGCGTGGCGCGGGTTGGCGGCTTCGAACGAAATCGCCTGCGGCTTCGCCTGCATCACCACGTCGTAGATGGCGTCGAGCTCGATGTCGCAGACGTGCGGGCCCTCGTAGTTGCCCCAGCAGAGGTGGAGCCGCGCCGCCTCGGCCGGCACGTTCTCAAGCGCGTGGTTGAGCGCCTCGACCTGCCGGGCGGCATGGGCGACGAAGGCCTCGTCGCTCTCGTCCGCGTACATGGTGTGCCGGCCCATGGCGAGGTCGGGGCAGTCGAGCTGGATCACGAAGCCGGCCGCGTGGATCGCCTCGTACTCCACCCGCATGACCGCGGCGAGCGCCTCCAGGTAGGCGTCCTCGCTCGGGTAGTGGCGGTTGGGCTGGAACACCGAGACCACGCCGGGCGAGGCCGCGTTCATGAAGCCCTCGACGGCGCCCGCGCCCGCCAGCGCCGCCTTCATGTTGGCGATGTCCTTCTCCAGCGGCGCCTCGTCCCTGATGCTGATCTCGCCGGTGCACATGGCGCGCTTGATCTTCGGCGTCTGGCCCTGGGCGGCGATGCGCTGCACGTAGTCCGGGTAGAGCGCGAGGTCCGCCGGCACCCGGCGCGGGCTGTCGCCGGAGAAGCCGTTGAGCCGGTCCTTTATGTAGGTGGAGTAGCCGATCTTGCTCATCTCGCCGTCGGAGACGATGTCGACCCCGGCGTCGACCTGCTGGCGCACGACCTCGGCCACCGCCCCGGTCATGCAGGCGTCGAAGGCGGCCTCGTCGGCGAGGGTGCCGTCCTCCTTGGCGAGCAGCATCTCGGAGACGTCGGCCGGGCGCGGCAGGCTGCCGACGTGGGTGGTGAGGATGCGTTCGCTGCTGAGCTTCATGCCGTCCCCTTCCGGCCGCCTCCCCGTCGCCGCCTGCCCGTCGCCGCCTGCCCGAGCGGCGTGGAACCGAGAGCGGATCATACTGGGAAGGCGGACCTGCCGCGACCTCTCATCCCGGAGCCGCGCGCACCGGCGCCGCGACTCTTGACCGATACCGGCGCCCGGCGTAAGCCCGCGCCGGCAAGCGGCAGAGGGTGGAGGGATCATGGAAGAGCGGCAGCAACTCCTCGCGGCGATCGAGGCGTTCTGCGCGCGCGAGGGCATGGCGCCCACCACCTTCGGCCGCAAGGCGCTGGGCGACGGCCGCTTCGTCGGCAGGCTGCGCAGCGGCAGGCAGGTGCGGGCGGCAACGATGGCCAAGGTGCGCGCCTTCCTCGCCAACCACGGCACGGGCGGGGGGCAGAAGGCCGACACCGCCCCGGCGAACGCCAGCGAGAACAAGGGCGCCTTCCGCTTCTACGACAACCGCCAGAAGTACCTGATGTTCGTCAACACCTGCAGCGAGAAGTGGGTGGTGGCGGAGCGCGCCGGGATGGAGCTCGGCCTCGTCCACCCGCGCCCGCCGGCGCTCCGCGTCTTCGACGCCGGCATGGGCGACGGCACCGTGCTCACCGGCGTCATGCGGCAGATGCACCGGCGCTTCCCGACCATGCCCTTCTACGTGGTCGGCAAGGAGATCTCGGTGGAGGACGTGCGCCTCTGCCTCGAGAAGATGCCGGATCGCCTGTTCGAGCACCCGGCGACGGTGCTGGTGGTCACCAACCTGCACTATTCCGAGGCGCCGTCGCTGACGCCCCGCTCGATGCAGGCGGCGGCCACGCTCAACTGGATGGAGACGCCGCTCGCCGGCAACACGGCCCACGAATTCCACGAGCAGATCGCAGCCCTCCAGCCCACGCTGGCCGAGACCTGGCGGGTGCGGCCGAGCCCGAAGACCGGCAATCCGCTCTACGTCCGTGCGTCGGTCCTGGTGCTCTATCGCGAGGACCACCGCTTCCTGCTCGACCCGGTGATCCCGCGACCGGGGCGCGCCAGCGACGGCTACGACCTGATCATCGCCTCGCAGCCCTACCGGGCGCGGATGCCGGCGGCGTTCAAGGTGCAGAAGGTGCTGGCGCCGCTCTCCAGGAGCCTTGCGCCCGGCGGCCGGCTGCTCTGCATCCAGTCCCACGGCGGCGACCCGGGGCTCGAGATCATCCGCAAGATCTGGCCCGGGGAACAGCCCTTCCAGACCGACCGCCACGTGCTGCTCAAGGCGCTCAAGGCCGAGATCGGCAAGAGCCGGCGCGACCTCAACTACAACGCCTATTCCGACCGGCGCTCGATCTTCCGCTACGACATGCACACGCTGCCGACCGAGATCGAGGGCTCCAGCATCGGCACGTCCACGCTCTTCGCGGCCTGGAACGCGGCGATCTACGTCGCCCAGATCGAGGACGCGCGGCTGGAGGGCGTGGTGGCGGACGGCTCCTATCTCGACGCGACGCGCGAGGTGCTCAGCAGCCGCGGGGGGCTCTGGTTCTACGACGAGTCCTTCGTCGTCGCCCGCCGCCGCCCCTGAGGGCGGGCGGGCCGGCTCAGGGCGCGGGCGACTCGTCGATGCGGGGCCGTGTCAGGATCGGCCAGTAGGCCACGAGGAAAAGCGCGAAGGCGCCGGACCAGAGAATCGCCGAGGCGGCCAGCGCATGGGGCTCGGCCGCTGCGCCGGCAAGCGGGCCGAAGACGCGCAGGGCGGCGCCGAGGTGAACCAGGACGTAGGCCGCGAGCTCCACGCCGCGGGCGGCGAGCGGACGGCCGGTATGGCCGAGCGCGCTCCGCGTCATCATCCCCAGCATCAGCCCACCCATGGCGCCGGCGCCGAGCGCGTGGAAGGCCGCCGCCGCGGGTACGCCGGCGTCCGCGAGCCAGAGCGCGCGCAGGACCAGCGCCGCCGGCAGCCACGCATAGGAGAGAGGCAGCACCCAGAGCAGCGGCTCCTTCAGCGTCTGGCGCGCGTCCCAGAGCCAGAGCCGCACCAGGTGCGCGAGCGCGCCGCCGGCCGCCACCGCGGCGAGCCACGGGCCGCCCGGCAGCCACGGGTCGAGAGGACCGGCCACCAGGAGGACGCCGAGGCTGGCGAAGGCCGCGATCTCGACACAGGGGTTGCGCGACGGCCGCGCCGCCGGCACCGCGTTGGCGGTGAACGCCGGGATCACGCGCCCTGCCATCAGCGTGACTAGCAGTGCGAAGAGGTCCAGCGCCAGCAGCGCGCCGCCGTTCGCCCGTGCGAATGCGATCAGGCCCGCATGGTCGAGATGAAAGAGCAGGTTGGCAACGCCGAGCAGGGCCGGCACCGCCGCCACCGGCAGGTTGCGATGGTTGCGGGCGTGGGCGACGGGAAGGGCGACGGCGAGGGCGACGCAGGGCAGGAAGAGGCAATCCACGACCATGGCCGGCAGCGCGGGTCCGGTGGCGACCAGCACCCTTCCTGCGACCCAGAGCCCGACCAGTGCCGCGAGCCGCCAGCCCGCGAGCGTCGGCAGGCCGGTCCACGTCCGCGCCGCGGTCAGCAGGAAGCCGGTCAGCACCGCGGCGGCGAAGCCGAAGACCATCTCGTGCGCGTGCCAGACGGGGCCTGCGAGCCAGGGCTCGCCGGGCAGCAGGTCCGCCGGCGCGAAGTGCCAGACCGGCAGCGCCACGGCCGCGAACGCCGCCGCCAGCAGGTAGAAGGGCCGGAAACCCACGGTGAGCAGGGGCACCGTCCGCGCCTGCCCGCTCACGCGGCCCTGCAAATCCCCCTTCCCCGTCCCGCCGCCCATCGCCCTCACAGTGGGCCGGCGCGGGGCGCGGGTCAATCGGGGCCCGGCCCCCGGTGCGGCATCCCGATCAGTGCTGTTCGCGCGAAGCCGCCGGGGCGGCCGGCGCGCCCGGCCTCGGGATTTCGAGCAGATGGCGCAGGGTCTCGACCAGAGCGGCGACGGTCTGGCGATCGAGGTCGCCCAGCCACTGGTGCTCCCGCGCATGCTGGAGCGCGAACGCCTTCTTCACCCGTTGGCGCCCCTGCGCAGTCACGGTCACCGTCACCACCCGTCCGTCGGCCGACTGCCTGCGCCGCCTGACCAGCCCGTCCCGCTCCAGGGTGTTCAGCACGCTGGACACCGTCCCCCTCGATACGGCGCAGAGTCCCGCGAGCATGCGCGGCTCGACCTCCCCTTCGATCCAGGTGCAGAACAGCACCCGGAAGCCCGCCCAGGACATGCCGAGCGGCCGGTGGACGCTGGTTTCGAAGTCGTACATCAGGCGGTTGGCCGCCCGGATCAGGTCGAAGGTCGCGGCGAACACCGCCGGGTCGAGCGCGGTCTCGGCCTCCCCGGCAAGCCGGGCGAGCGCCCGCCTCTCGAACGCCGCGGCCCGCGAGGGCGTGTCGGGGGCCTCGCGCGCATCCCGGTCCGGCCGTCTCTTCTCGCCCATCGGATTTCCGCCTCTGCTGTGGTGACGGCCGCGCCGTCCGGTGTGTATCATCCCCGCTGAAAGAGAGGGAGCGAGACGATGGCCGAGACGACCGTATTCAGCGCCTGCCCGCACGACTGCCCCGACACCTGCGCCATGCTCACCACCGTCGAGGACGGCAAGGTGACCGGCGTGCGCGGCAATCCCGACCACCCGTTCACCCGGGGCGGCCTCTGCGTCAAGGTCAACGACTACGAGAAGCGCGTGCACAGCGAGGAGCGGGTGCTGCACCCGCTGCGCCGCACCGGCGCCAAGGGGTCCGGCGAGTTCGAGCGCATCTCATGGGACGAGGCGCTCGGCGAGATCTCGAGCCGCTGGACCGCGATCATCGACGAGGACGGGCCGAGTGCCATCCTTCCCTACAGCTATCTCGGGACCGAGGGCATTCTCAACGGCCTCAACGTCGGCGACGCATTCTTCAACAAGCTCGGCGCCACGATCTCGGAACGCACCTTCTGCGATTCCGGCGCGATCACCGCCTTCTTCATGACCTGCGGGCCGACCGCGGCAGTCGATCCCGAGAGCTTCGTGCATTCCCGCTACATCGTGCTCTGGGCGATCAACACGATCAGCACCAACCTGCACCACTGGCCCTTCATCGCGGAGGCGCAGCGGCGCGGCGCCAAGGTGGTGGTGATCGACCCGGTGGCGACGCGCACGGCCAAGCAGGCCGACTGGCACATCCCCATCAAGCCCGGCACCGATGCGGCGCTGGCGCTCGGCATGATCAACGTAATCATCGCCGAGGACCTGGTCGACCGCGACTATGTCGAGAAGTACACCGTGGGCTACGACGAGCTCGCCGAGCGCGCGGCGGGCTTCCCGCCGGAGGAGGTCGCGGCGATCACCGGCATCGCGGCCGACGACATCCGCACGCTCGCGCGCGAGTTCGCCACCACGCAGCCCTCGGTGATCCGCATGGGGGTCGCCATCGAGCGCAATGCCTCGGGCGGCAACGCCGTGCGCGCCATGTCCTGCCTGCCCGCGCTGGTGGGCTCGTGGCGGCACTGCGGCGGCGGCATCCTGCACATGCCGATCTGGGCCTTCCCGGTGAACTGGGACGGCCTCAGCCGGCCCGAGTGGATCCGCGAGGGCACACCGGTGATCAACCAGTGGCGGCTCGGCGCCGCGCTCACGGGCGAGCTGGAGCACACGATCAAGTCCCTCTTCGTCTACAACTCGAACCCGGCGGTGGTGGTGATGGAGCAGGACAAGGTGCTGGAGGGGCTCGCGCGCGAGGACCTCTTCACCGTGGTGAGCGAGCACTTCATCACCGACACCGCGCGTTACGCCGACATCGTGCTGCCCGCCGCAACCCAGCTCGAGCAGTTCGACATCATGTTCTCGTGGGGGCACCTCTACCTCACGCTCAACGAGCCGGCCATCGCGCCGCTGGGCGAATCGGTCTCCAACACCGAGATGTTCCGCCGCCTCGCGCGGGCGATGGGCTTCAACGACCCCTACTGGGAGCGGACGGACGAGCAGATGGCGCTCGATTCGCTGGACTGGAGCAATCCCGTGCTGGAGGGGATCGATCTCGAGGGCCTGCGCAAGACCGGCTACGCCCGCCTCAAGGTCGGCTCGCCCGACGAGTTCGTCCCGCACCGCGAAGGCAACTTCCCGACGCCGTCGGGCAAGGTCGAGTTCAGGTCGTCGGTGGCCGAGGGTGTCGGCAACATGGTGCTGCCGCTCTTCCGCCAGGGCCATGCCGGCGATCAGTCGGGCGAGGCGCTGGACCCCCTGCCCGACTTCGTTCCGCAGAACGAATCGCCGCGCACCAGTCCCGAACTGGCCGCGCGCTATCCCCTCAACATGCTCTCGCCCAAGGCTCACGCCTTCCTCAACTCGACCTTCGCCAACATGCAGACCCAGCTCCATCACGCCGGCGAGCAGATGGTGATGATCAATCCCGGCGACGCCGGCGCCCGCGGCATCGCCGACGGCAACGCGGTGAGGGTCTACAACGACCGCGGCGCCTTCGAGGCGGTGGCGCGGGTGAGCGAGGACGCGAGCCCCGGCGTCGTGGTCGCGCCGCTCGGCTACTGGGCCAAGGGCAGCCCGAACGGCCGCACGGTGAACGCGATCAACCCGCCGGCCTTCGCCGACTACGGCAGCGCGCCGACCTTCTCGGACACCCTGGTCGAGGTGAGCGCGGCCTAGCGCCGGGGACTCAGGCGCTCCCGGGGCCCTCCTCCCGGTTGCGGCGGAGGAAGGCGTCGCGGTTGTCAAAGTAGTCCGCAGGCTCGACGCCGAGGCCCTCGTCCTTCATGCGGCGGTAGTCCTTGCCGAGCGCCACCGCTCGCGCGCCCTTGCTGTTGGCGGGCTGATGACCCACGGCGTGGGCGGGGGCCGGCCCGTCTGCCACGGTGTTGCCGAGGCGGCCGAGGCCGTCGGCCTCCACCTCGACGACGTCGCCGGGCGCCATCGGTCGCGAGTTCCAGGGCGTCCCGGTCAGCACCACGTCGCCCGGCGAAAGCGTGATGTGGCGGCTCAGGTCAGCGAGCAGGTAGTCGATTCCCCAGACCATCTCGCTCACGGGCGCTTCCTGCACGATCTCGCCGTTGAGCCAGGTGCGCAGCGTCGAGCGCCGCACGTCCACGCCGCTGACGATGCCGGGGCCGATGGGGCAGAAGCCGTCCATCCCCTTGACCCGCAGCATGGAGCCCGCGTCGGTGTCGCGAAAGTCGTGCGCGCCCACGTCGTTGGCCGGCGCGAAGCCCGCGAGGCGGTCCCAGACCTCGTCGGGCGCCGCGTCCTTCAGCGGCCGGCCCACGATGGCGGCGATCTCGCCCTCGTAGTTGAGCCAGTGGCAGTCGGCGGGCCGCACCAGGGTCCCGCGGTGGGCGTTGAGCGCGCCCGGCGGCTTCATGAAATAGGTGGGCGTCTCGCCCTCCAGATCGCGGCCGAACTCGATGGCGCGCGAGCGGTAGTTCAGGTGCACGCAGATGATCTTGCCTGGCTCGCACGGCGGCAGATGCACCGCCTCCCGCTCCGGCACCCGGCGGCCGTCGGCGAGCGCGAGCATGTCGCCCTCCGGCTCGCACCACGCGGGCCTGCCGTCGAGCAGGATGCGGCGCCGCTCCCGCCGGGGGCCGTCGAGAACGCTCATCGCATCGCCTCCTCCGTCTGCACGGCACTCCGCGAATCGAGGTCGAAGACCACGTGGACCTGACCCGTGCCGAGCGCGTTCTCGTAGGCCGAATAGCGCTCACCGCGGGCGGTACAGGCGCGGGCGCCGATGGCGCCCAGCAGCATCAGGTAGTGGGCGAAGCGGCCTTCCGGCGCGTGGCGGCGGTATTCCGGGTAGAAGTCGCAGACGGCGGCGTGGTCGCCCCGCTCCCAGCAGTCAAGCACGTGGAGGTCGGCCTCGCGCGCCTCCGCCGTCACGATGTGGCTCGGGTCGTAGTCCTGGTGATCGAGCAAGCTGCGCAGCGGCCAGAAGCGATGCGAGAGCCCGCCGCTGCCGATCAGCGCGACGCGGCCGGGCGTGCGCGCCACCGCGGCGGCGATCGCCTCGCCCAAGGCGAGATAGTCTTCGAGTTCCGCGGTCTGGCAGACGCCGACGGAGAGCACCTTCTCGTCGCGGCGCACGTGGTGCACGAGGTTGATGGTGGGGTAGTGGCGGGGCAGCGTCGGCGTCGTCGCGTTGGTCATCCTGATGCGCCGCTCCTTCGCCACGCTGCGGAGCGCCTCGGCCAACGCCGGCGCGCCCGCATAGTCGAAGGGGTGCTCGTGGATGACCCGGGGCAGCTCGTCGGAGGTGTAGAGGCCGCGATGGTGCGCGGCGCCGGCGACGACGTGCCCGGTGGTGGTGAACCAGTGGGTGTCGAAGATCACCCAGGTATCGACCGCACGGGCCTCCAGGTGAGCCCGGAGGCGCCGGTAGCCCGCGACCAGGGTGGTGTCCCGCCCGC
The DNA here is from genome assembly GCA_022823305.1 of Alphaproteobacteria bacterium. Lineage (GTDB taxonomy): Bacteria > Pseudomonadota > Alphaproteobacteria > UBA828 > UBA828 > WTGU01. The sequence goes on along the minus strand of JAJDXK010000044.1, from coordinate 29,934 downwards.
TCGCGCTCATCCTGCGCCGGACATCCTCCGCCAGCATCACGGTCGGCACGTGGCCGACCACCGCGGCGCTCACGATCTCACCCATGGCACGGCCCGTCCCCGTCCAGATGGGCCCAGAAGGCCGGCACCTGGTCCCACTCGCGGTCCTTCTGCGCCGCGATGTGGGCCAGCGCATAGGTGCGGGCGGCCGAGGCGAGGTAGTAGCGCTCGTAAAGCTCCGTCCGTGCGCCGAGCGCGGAGCCGACGAAATCCCAGGCCGTGCGGAACAGGCGGCTTCGCGCCTCGGCACCGCCGCCGTCGGCGCCCGGCAGGTAGCGCTCGAGCCAGGGCCGCAGCGCGGGATTCTCGAGCCCTGCCCTCGACGGCGTCGCCAGCAGGTTGTGCGAGGCGATGAGCGTGATGATCTCGTTCACCCGCGGCATCCATCCCGGCAGCGTCGGGCGCATCGCGCGGAAGGGGGCCTCGTCGCAGAACCAGGCGCCGTCGCCGAAGTCGTGGGAGTCGGCCTCCGCCGCGCGGACGGCGGCGCGGGTGAGCGCGGCGTAGCTCCAGATCTCCCCCAGCATCTGCATCACCTCCGGGCGCCGGCCCTGGCCGAGGACCTCGGCCATGCGGCAGCAGAGCTCGTAGGCGAACTCCAGCTTCACCATGGCCCGGATGCAGGTCTGCTGCATGACGTTGCCGGTCCAGCCCCGCGCCATGACCGCGTTGTAGGTGGCCGGGTCGCCGTCCAGGAAGACGCGGTGCCGGGGTATCTCCACGTCGTCGAAGACGACGAAGGCGTCCTGCTCGTCGAAGCGCGACGAGAAGGGCCTGTCGAAGGCCTCGGCGTCGAGGCCGTAGTGGTCGCGGCAGACGATCTTGAGGCCCGGCGTCGCGAGCGGAATGGAGAACACGAGGGCGACGTCGCGGGCGTCCTTCGGGATCGGCTGGCCGGGGTAGACCGCGAGCTCGTCGGCGAAGGGACCGAGGGTGGCGAGAATGCGGGCGCCGCGCACCACGATCCCCTCACCGCTCTCGCCCACCTTCCGGAGCGCCACCTCGCCGTTGATGCCCTCGTAGGGGGCGATGCGCCCGTCCACGGTGGGGTGGATGATGGTATGGGTCAGCGCGAGGTCCTTCTCGGCGACCTCGCGCTGGAAGGCCGCGAGGTTCCCGGCGCCTTCCTCGTTGCCGTTGGCGGACCAGACGCTCGGCTGGCCGGCGAACCCGGCGAAGGTCAGGTTCACGTAGTCGGGCGTGCGGCCGAGCATGCCGACGCTGTAGCGCGCCAGCCGCTCGAGACCGCGGTGGCGGCGCTCCAGGTCGCCGGCGCTGCGCGGGATCACATGGCTGATGCCGGTCGACTGGCCCGAGACCGGGTCGGCGACGATGCAGTCAGCGGCGTGGCGGTGCTGCCAGTCGAAGAAGCCCGATATCCCTCGGAGCGAGCCCCGGAAGGCCGGGTGCCCGGCGACGTCCTGCACCCGCTCGCCGCCGATCCAGACCTCGCGGCCGTCGCCGCGCAGGCCGTCGACGTAGTCTGCGCCGGTTCTCGTCGCCATCGGGCACACTCATTTGATATCAAACAACATGATCCTGAATCGCGGCGACGCGCCTGTCAACCGGCGTCAGGCCCGCGCCGTTGCCGGGGTCTCAGGCTCCGCAGCCGCTTGTCGCGCCCCGACCGATCCGTTGCGGGCGCACGACACAGTGCCAGCAGGAAAGGTGCGAGCGGCGTGGCAACGCCCGCCCGCCTCCGTCAGGCAAACGGCAACCGTCTTCATTACTGTAGTTTCTAACGGTGTAAATGTAACTCATTCCCATTTACAAAAGTATTGGTAATGAATCGCAGCCGTTATTTTTGAATCTGTAGCGGTACATTTGAAAATTTCCCACTGAAAACACTTTTATTCTTGCCACACGACACCTTCTCCATTATGTTTTCAACCGAAGATGAGTGTTGAAGTAATCGGAGTCGACAGTCTTGCGCACCGGCTGCAGCCGCCGCCGGCGGCTGCACCGTAACGAGTGGAGGATTCCATGAAGGGCGATGCCAAGGTTATCGAGTGTCTCAACGCGGTTCTCAAGAACGAGCTGACCGCGATCAACCAGTATTTCCTGCACTCGCGCATGCTCAGGAACTGGGGCGTCACCCGGCTCGCCAAGTACCAGTACGACCAGTCCATCGACGAGATGAAGCACGCCGACGAGCTGATCGAGCGCATCCTCTTCCTGGAGGGCCTGCCCAACCTCCAGGACCTCGGCAAGCTCATGATCGGCGAGGACGTGAAGGAAATCCTCGAGTGCGACCTCGCCTTCGAGACCGCGGCCATCCCCGCCCTGCGGGAGGGCATCGCGCGCTGCGAAGAGGTCAGCGACTACGTGACGCGGCACCTCCTGCGCGAGATCCTCGACAGCGAGGAGGAGCACGTCGACTGGCTGGAGACCCAGTTCGAGCTGATCAAGCGGACGGGGATCGAGAACTACGTCCAGCTCCAGAGCGAGCCGGCCGACGACTGAGCCGGCCGTCGCGGACGGGAACGCTCGACACCCCGAGTCAAAAAATCCGTCGATTTCAGGGGTGCCCCGGGGCAATCCGGGACTGTCCGAAAGAAAAGGATGGTGGAGCCGAGGGGAGTAGAAAAAAGTTGATAAGATATTGAAAATACAGTGTTATACTGATCGTTCTTCCAATATTCCCCACAACCTTCCCCTCATCTACAATGAGAACATTGCGGTCGTGGCGGGAAGAGACGCATCCGTCCGGCGTAAGCGTTCCGTCAGGCCGTGGAGAAGGTCATCGGCTTGTTCGCACGGTTGCGCCTTGGGGCCGTGTAGTCCGGCAAACTCCTTGCCCATAATCTCGAAAGCGAGCTTGCCTTCGTAAGTCCTGCCATCAATGAGGTGTCCGTAGCCTGCCGCTACGCGCTACGACACGCCCGAAAAAATCCCCGGATGCAACTGTGAAGCCAAGCGGTCTTGCGACTTATGGCATCCAAGCTCGGTAGCTGCGCTCCTGACGCGGCGCCTAACCTGTTGTATGAAAATGATTGTCAGGAGGATCGAGTAACGCTGTTGAGGCGTGTATAGATAGGCGGTCTTGCTCGTGGTTCGTCACACCCGCTCCTTGAACGCCCTGGTTGGCACCAGCCCCTGGGGCCGGGCGAGCAGGATCACCACCACCAGGCCGAAGACGAAGGCGTCGCGGAAGCCCCGCATCCCCTCGGGCAGGACGGCGATGAGAACCGTCGAGAAGATGCCCACCACGTAGCCGCCGACCACGGCGCCGATGAGGCTGCCCATGCCGCCGATCACCGTGGCGATGAAGGCGTAGAGCATCAGGAAGACGCCGCCGCGGAAGCTCAGGATGCCGGTCTGGGTGTGGTACATCAGCGCCATGATGCCGGCGAGCGCGCCGCTGATGACGAAGGCGAGCGCGATCACCCGCGTCGCGTTGACGCCCAGCATCCGCGCCATGCGGAAGTCCTCGGCCGCGGCCCGCATCTCCACGCCGATCGGCGTGCGGCGGAGGAAGATCGTGAGCAGGATCAGCAGGATCCAGGTCACCGCCACGATCACGAGCTGCAGGATCGGCACCTGCACCTTGTCCGAGAGCGCGATCACGCCGGTGAGCTCCGGCCACAGCCCCACCGCCTTCGGCCGGCCGCTGTAGATCATGATGACCAGGTTCTGGATCGAGAAGCTGAGCGCCACCGAGGCGATCATGAGCACGGCCGGCGGCGCCGTCTGGATATGGCGGAAGAGCAGGAAGTAGGAGGCAAGCGCCCAGACGACCACCACGCCGACCACGCAGATGATCAGCGCTACCGGGTGGAAGTCGAGGATCAGCGGGACCGCGACGACCGCCGTCGCCGGCACGATCAGCGAGAAGCCACCCACCGTGATGAAGTCGCCGTGGGCGAAGTTGATCAGCCTGAGAACGCCGAAGAGCAGGCCGATGCCGAGCGCCCCCAGCGCGTAGAAGGAACCCAGGCTGAGGCTCGAGATGATGGTCTGGACGACGACTTCCATCAGGCTTCCATCAGAAGGTCGCCTCGCCCGTGTGCTCCACCCCTTCGGTGAAGCCGAAGTAGGCGTGGCGCACCTTCTCTCCGTCCTGCAGGTCGGCGGCGTTGCCCTCCAGCTGGATCTCGCCGCTGCGCAGCACGTAGATGCGGTCCGCCGCCTTGAGCGCGCGCTCCGAGCTCTGCTCGACGATGAGGAGCGTCAGCCCGCGCGTTTCCCTGAGCTCGAGCAGCACCTCGTAGACCCGGTCCACCAGGTTGGGGGCGAGCCCGAGGGAAGGCTCGTCGATAGTCATGATGCGCGGGTTGGTCAGCAGCGCGCGGCCGATCACCAGCATCTGCTGCTCGCCGCCGGAGAGCTTGCCCGCCGCGCCCCGGCGGCGCTCCGCCAGAACCGGGAAGAGCTCCAGCACGCGCTTGAAGTCGGTCTCGATCTCGCCGCGGTCGCTGCGCATGCGGGTGCCGAGGCGCAGGTTCTCCTCGACGCTGAGCGTGGTGAAGACGTGACGGCCTTCCGGTACCTGGGAGACGCCGCGCCGGGCCACCGCCTCGGGCGTCAGGCCGACGATCGATTTGCCGTCGAAGTTGATGGCGCCCCGGCTGGGGCGGAGCACGCCGGAGATGGTGAGCAGCGTGGACGACTTGCCGGCGCCGTTGGGGCCGACGACGCAGACGATCTCGCCCTCGGCGACCTCGATGGAGACCCCCCGCACGGCCGGCACCCGGCCGTAGTGCACGTAGATGTCGTCCACCGAGAGCAGCATCACGCTCACTCGTGGCCGAGGTAGGCGGCGATCACCGCCTGGTTGTTCTGCACCTCGGCGGGCGTGCCGCGGGCGATGGTGCGGCCGCTGTCCAGCACGTGGATGCGCTCGCACACGCCCATGATGACGCGCATGTTGTGCTCGATCAGCAGCACGCCGCAGCCGAAGCGATCCGGAATCTCGCGCACCAGGTGCATCACGTCGTCGCACTCGAGGTCCGACATCCCTGCCGCGGGCTCGTCCAGCAGCACGAAGGCCGGGTTCATCGCCAGCGCCCGGGCGATGCCGACCCGGCGCTCGTCGGTGTAGGGCAGCACGCCGGCAGGGTCGGCGGCCTGGTCGGCGAGGCCGATCCACTCGAGGATCTCCATCGCCTGGGCATGGGCCTTGCGCCGCGAGAGGCCGAGGCTCGTCGCGGCGACCTCCACGTTCTCGCTCACCGGCATGTCGCGGAAGAGGCGCCCCGCCTGGAAGGTGCGGGCCACGCCGTGGCGCCTGATCCAGTGCGGCGTCAGCCTGGAGATCACCTTGCCGCCGAGCAGGACCTCGCCGGCGGCGGGAACCTGAAAGCCGGTCATCGCGTTGACCAGGGTGGTCTTGCCTGCGCCGTTGGGGCCGATGAGGCCCAGGATCTCGCCCTGGTGCAGGGTCTCGTCGACGCTGTCGACCGCGGTCAGGCCCTCGAAGCGGACGGTCACGCCGCGCGCCTCCAGGGTCTCGCCGTCGGGACGCGCGGCAGACGACGCGCCGTTCTGCGTCCCTGTCTCCGATGCGGCGTCCGCTGACACCAGCCGCCCTCCGCTGCCCGACCCTGTTCCGTCACGCATCCGACGCGACGGCGCGGCCGTGCGGGCGCCCGCACGGCCGCTGCTGCTCGTTAGCTACCGAACGCCGGGGTGCGACGCAACGGGAATTCGCGCCGCGTGCTCGATCGGGCTTGCAAATGTGGACACCGCGTTGACAATGCGCCATCGGAGGGGGCTCCGCATCGGGCGGCGCGCTCCGCAACTGCATTTGCCAACAGGGAGGTCAGTCGAATGAAACGAGTTGTGTCACTTGCTGCGGCCGGCGCGCTCGCGCTGGGCGTGGCATCGGCCGCGCCGGCGGTGGCGGACGACCACGAGGTCGTCTTCGGCTTCGCCGCGTCTTATTCGGGCTGGATGCAGGCCTACAGCGGGCCGTCGACCAACGCCGCGTTGATCGCGATCGACGACTGGAACGCCAAGGGCGGCCTCCTGGGCAAGCAGATCAGGCCGGTCTTCGCCGACGCCAAGACCGAGCGGGCGGAGGGCGCCAAGGCGGGCATCTCCGTCATCAACGACGGCGCCATCGCCATGGCCGTGGACTGCGACTACGACTTCGGCGCGCCGGCCGCGCTGCAGGCGCAGAACGCAGGCCTCATCTCGATCTTCCTGTGTGCGGAGAGCGTGCTCGCCGGCATCCAGGGGATCGGCAAGTACTCCTTCTCGAGCTCGATCCTGGCCGCCGTGCAGGGCGCCACGATCGCCGAGTGGGGCTACAAGGTGAAGGGCTGGCGCACCGCCTACATCCTTCTCGACGACATCCTCGAGTACAACAAGGGCATCTGCTACGGCTTCGACTGGATGTGGCGCGAAGTCCTCGGCGGCGAGGTCGTCGGCCACGACGTCTACCAGAACGACGATCCCAGCATCCAGGCGCAGGTCGACCGCATCCGGGCGCTGCCCGAGGAGCCCGACATCATCGAGAACTGCAGCTACATCCCCGGCGGGGCGAGCGCGATCAAGCAGATCCGCGCAGCCGGCATCACTTCCCCGATCGGTGGCGGCAGCTCGATGACCGGCGTCTACTGGCAGGATTCGGTGCCCGGTCTCTCCGGCCACTTCGTGCCCGAGCAGGCCTCGATCTACGGCGACGATCCGCGCCCGGCGGTGCAGGAGTTCCTCAAGAAGTACGAGGCCAAGTTCGGTGAGCCGGTGAACAACCAGTACGCCTTCCCCGGCTACGTCGTCTTCGAGATGTGGGCCAAGGCGGTGGAGAAGGCCGGCACCTTCGATTCCGACGCCGTGGTCGAGGCGCTGGAGAGCTTCCGCGAGGAGCCCGTGCTGGTCGGCACGCGCACCTTCACGGACCAGCTCCACCACCAGAACTTCGCGCCCTACCTGATCGTGGAGACCACCAACAACCAGCCCGCGGTCGTCGACTCCTGGACCATCTCGGAGCCGGTGCCCATGGATGTGCTCTTCGGCAAGCGCTACAGCTACATCGCTCGCTGATCGGACACGGTGACGGGGCGGCGCTGCGGCCGCGCGGCCGCAGCTTCGTCTCACAACTCTGGGGGCGCTCCGTTCGGGCAACCGGGCGGGGCGCTTCCCTTGTCGGGCATCGGTGACGCGCCGTGAGCGCCCCGCCCAGGGCCGAGCGCTTGCGCCACCACTTCGTGGGCTGGCAGTGCCGGGTGCGGGCCGAGGCCATGCGGCGCCGCGCCGGACGCCCCTCGCCGGGGATGCAGCCGGCGCTGCTGGATGCGGAAGGCGCCGTGCTGGCAGAGGCCGTCACCACGCTCCTCGTCCGCCGCGAGGCAGAGTCGTGCACGCCGGAGTTCCGCCATCTCGCGCGCCGCACCCACGACCCGCGGGACAGGCGCGAGGCGGCGCTCACCCTGCTGGCCGAGCGCTACTACCAGCACGCGCGGGACTTCTCGGGCCTGCTGACGGCCACCTTCGCGGCCGAGTCCCCGCTCGCCGCCCGGCTCGTACGCGCCGGCCGCTGCACGCTCGCCTTCGACCAGGACAGCCAGCGCTACACGCTGCCCTGCCGGGTCACGCGGCTTGCGCCGGGGGATCCCCGCCGTGAGGAGACCTGGTGGCACAACGCCTTGTTCAACGCGCAGCTCCCGCCCGACGTGGCGGTGCTCGCCTTCGCGCCCCGCTGGCTGGAAGGGAGCGCCGACCCCCCGCCCTAGGGGCCGCCGGTACTGCGCCTGACGCGTGGCGCCCTCTTACCAGACGCCGGGGAAGATCCGGTACTTCACCCGGGCCTGATACTCGGCCCACTTCTCGGGGCCGTACTTCTCGGCGCAGTACGCTTCGTCCTCCATCTGACGAATGGTGAAGAGCGTGACGATGCAGATGAAGTAGGTCCAGGCCCAGGGGTTGGCGAAATGGCCGAACACCAGGGCGACCGAGAGGGCAAGGAGGCCCTCGCCCAGGTAGTTGAAGTGGCGGGCGGCGCCCCACAGGCCGCTGCACAGGATCTTGCGGTCGCCGGCCTCGATGTACCTGGGCTCGATGAGCCCGAGGAACTTGCGGTCCGGCCATCGCTTGAAGGTGTACTTCTGCAGGTTGGCGCCGCGCGTGATGCTCCACCCGAGCAGGAAGAGCGCGCCTGTGCCGATCAGCCAGACGTAGGTCCATGCCGTCGAGAATCCGGGGTCCGGGACGGCGGCCATGCCCCACAGGGGAAGGATGTACATCCAGCCGTAGATCATGAGGCCGCCCCAGAGCAGCTTGAAGCCGAGCTTCTCGTGGATCAGATCGTAGGTGTAGAGCTGGACACGCTCGAAGACGAAATAGTCGAAAATGTAGAACGTGAAGAACGCCGCGTAGAGAAATACGCCCGGATTGGACATGTCGCCGAACTGGTCGTAGTGCCACGCGGCGCCTGACATGGCGTTGAGCACCAGCATCGTCCCGCCGACGACATAGAGATACATCTTGACGTCGAAGCGGTTGCCGAAGAACGAGAGCTCCTGGGCCCGCCCGACCCAGAGCTCCGCAATGAAACTCCTCTTCTCCTTTCGCGGCTGGCTGTACACGGCGACGAGGGTAAGGACCAGCGAGAAGAACGTCCCGCCGGACATGGCATAGATCGTGGTCCGATAGAACCAGTCGCGCGGCATCCCGGTGAGCTCGAAGGCCCACACGAGCACCGCGACGACGAACACCAGAATGCCGTTCAGCCGATACTTGCGGGGCTCGCCGGTCTCCCGATCGACGACGTAGCCGGGGACCCAGTGCCCCGCCAGCAGGAGCTGCAGCAGGAGGAAGACGATGAAGATCGCCAGCGGGGTGAAGAATCCCGCAATCGCCTCCGTCCGGGTAAGCTCGAAGAAGTGGCCGATACCGATGAAGTCAGCCATGACCGAGCACCCCCTCTTCCGCGGTCCCGGTCATTATGGAGTTGGCCACGGGGCAGTTCAACAACACCTCACACCCTGAACGCGCCGCCCAAGGGGCAACCCCGGCGAGAAGTGCGGCCTAGAACTTGCGGTAGGCCCCGTTGAGGTCGGCCATGGGGTGGCGCGGCGACATCTGGAACTTCACCAGCAGCTCGCGCGCCAGCATGTCGCGGTCCTGCTGGTTGTCGGGCAGCTCCAGGTCCTGGGGCACCGAGACCCAGCCGTTGATGTTGCGGTCGAACACCGCCGGCCGGCCCTCCTCGTAGCCCATGTGCACGTCTTCCAGCCAGTTGAGGTCGGGCCAGCCCATGGTCTCGATGTAGCGCGCGAGGAAGGGCGTCAGCCGCTCGTAGTCCGGCACCAGGTTCACGTCGTAGCGGTAGCCGATGTGCTGGCCGATCTCCTTCTCGCGCTCGCTGTCGAGCCCGCTCTGGCTGAGGTAGTAGTCGACGTCGCCGGTCTTGTCGCTCATGGCCGGGTTCCTCGCTCCTAGTAGCGGTTCATGTCGGGGCGGCCGACGGTGTGCTGCGAGCCCGCGAGCGGCACCTGCGCCATGGCCGAGGCCTCCATGGTGAGCGCGGCGAGGTCCTCGGGCTCGAGGCTGTGCACGTCGGTCTTGCCGCAGGCCCGCGCCATCATCTGGCATTCCATCGTCAGCGTGTGCAGGAAGTTGTAGACCCGCTCCGCCGCCTCGTCCGGGTCGAGCCGCTTCCTGAGCTCCGGGTCCTGGGTTGCGACGCCCACCGGGCAGCGTCCGGTGTGGCAGTGGTAGCAGTAGCCGGCCTCGACCCCGATCTCTTCCTCGTAGTCGGCCTCGGGGATGTCCTTGTTGCAGTTGAGCGCCATCATCACCGAGTGGCCGATGGCGACCGCGTCTGCGCCCAGCGCCAACGCCTTGGCGATGTCGCCGCCGTTGCGGATGCCGCCTGCGTAGACGAGGCTGATCTTGCCGGTGGCGCCGAGGTCGTCGAAGGCCTTGCGCGCCTGGCGGATCGCGGCGATGCCGGGCACGCCCGTCTCCTCGGTGGCAAGGTGGGGGCCGGCGCCGGTCGAGCCCTCCATCCCGTCGATGTAGATGCTGTCCGGGCCGGTCTTGATGGCCATGCGCACGTCGTCGTAGACCCGGGCGGCGCCGAGCTTGAGTTGGATCGGGATCTGGGCGTCGGTGGCTTCCCTGATCTCGTTGATCTTGAGCGCGAGGTCGTCGGGGCCGAGCCAGTCGGGGTGGCGGGCAGGCGAGCGCTGGTCGATGCCGGCGGGCAGCGAGCGCATCTCGGCCACCTGGTCGGTGACCTTCTGCCCCATCAGGTGGCCGCCGAGCCCGACCTTGCAGCCCTGGCCGATGAAGAACTCGCAGGCGTCCGCCAGGCGCAGGTGGTGGGGATTGAAGCCGTAGCGGGACTGGATGCACTGGTAGAGCCACTTCTCGGAATAGCGGCGCTCGTCCGGGATCATGCCGCCCTCGCCGGAGCAGGTGGCGGTGCCGGCCATGGTGGCGCCGCGCGCGAGCGCGGTCTTGGCCTCGTAGGAGAGCGCGCCGAAGCTCATGCCGGTGACGTAGACCGGGATGTCGAGCACCAGCGGACGCTTCGCCATGGGCCCGATCACGGTCTCCGTGGTGCACTTCTCGCGGTAGCCCTCGATGACGAAGCGCGTGAGCGTGCCCGGCAGGAAGGTGAGGTCGTCGAAGGTCGGGATGTTCTTGAACAGCGAGAAGCCGCGCATCCGGTAGCGGCCGAGCTCGGCCTTGATGTGGATGTCGTCGATCACCTCCGGCGTGAAGATCTTGCTCTGCCCCAGGACATGCCTGTTGCGGCGGGGCCGGTTGGCGGCGGCTTCGAGTCTGTCGCTGGCCATGAGAGGCTCCTTGCAGGCTGGCGGGAGGCCGCGCTCCTAGAGCGCGATCTTCTTCTCCGACGGCTCGAGATTGTCGTAGTTCCAAAGCTGCTTGCCGGCGACGATCTTGGTCAGGTTCTCGACGCCCCTCGGCGCCTTCAGCCCGTAGGTCGCGAGCTTCTTCTCGAGCCAGCCGGCCTCGACGTCGGTGATCTCGCCCGGCACCGCGTCGACGCCGAGCGAGGCGATGGTGCCGCCCACGAAGATCGTGCCGTCGTAGAGCGAATCGCCCAGGTTGATGCCGGCGTCGCCGAGGATGACGATGCGCCCGCGCTGCATCATGAAGCCGGTAAACGCGCCTGCGCGGCCGCCGACGATGATGGTGCCGCCCTTCATGTCGATGCCGGTGCGCGAGCCCACGTCGCCCTTGCACACGAGGTCGCCGCCGCGCAGCGCCGCGCCGAAGGTCGAGCCCGCGTTCTTCTCGATCACGACGACGCCGGCCATCATGTTCTCGGCGCAGGACCAGCCGACGCGGCCCTGGATGTGGACGTTGGGGCCGTCGATCAGGCCGCAGCCGAAGTAGCCGAGGCTGCCCTCGAAATCGAGCTTCAGCCGGTTGAGGATGCCGACGCCGAGGGAGTGCTTGGCCAGCGGGTTCTTGACCACGATGTGGCCGTAGCCCTCACCCATCAGCTCGCGGATGCGGAGGTTGACCTGGGGCCCGTCCATCTCGGCGGCGTCGATCTCGGCCTTCTTGGTGAAGTCGACGTCGAAGCCCTCGGGGTAGGTGTAGTTGTCGCCTTCCTCGGGCGAGAAGAAGACCTGCTGGGTGCGGCCCGAGAGCTGCTCCGCGTGCAGCCCCAGGTCATGGGACTTGTGACGGTCGGCGGGGCTCAGTTCTGCCATACCTTGACCTCCCCCTCATACGGGTCCCAGGTGTCGATCTCGTCGGGCATGACGCCGCGGATCGCGACCTCCTCCGAGGCGAGGCCGACGAAGTCCTCTGCCTCGTAGAGCACCATGGGCTTGGCCGCCATCGTGTCCTTGGCCATGCCCAGGCTGTCCGCCGTCGCCACCAGGTAGGTGAAGACGCCGTCGAGCTCGCTCACCGAGCGCTCCATCGCGTCCTGGAGCACGTCGCCCCGCTCGATGCGGTCGGCGAGGTAGACGGCGATCAGCTCGGAATCGCAGTTGGACATGAAGCGGTGGCCGCGGTGCTCCAGGGCCCGGCGGAACTTCCAGTAGTTGGTGAGCTGGCCGTTGTGGACCACGGAGATGTCGTTGAAGGGATAGGCCCAGTAGGGATGGGCCGAGCGGATGTCGACGTCCGATTCCGTGGCCATGCGCGTGTGGCCGATGGCGTGGGTGCCCTGGAAGCCGGCGAGGCCGTACTGCGTGCTCACCACGCCGGCATCGCCCAGGTCCTTGATCAGCTCCAGCGCGCGGCCGAGGGAGAGGATCTCCGCGCCCTCCACGTCCTCGATGTAGTCGGCGAAGCGCTTGATCCGCGCCTGGCCGCCGTCGTCGTCAGCGGGGAAGCGCAGGCGGTAGCGGAAGGCGTACTGGGTCGCTTCCTCCTCGCCGACGATCTCCACGTCCATGCTGCGGATGCGGGATTCGACCTCGGCCTTGCGCTCCCTGATCTGGCCGTGAATCTCGAAGCCGGAGGCCAGGTCCTCCTGCTCCGCCACCTTGAAGCGCATCACGTGGTCCGAGCCCGCCGGCAGGCCGTAGATGGCGAAGCCGGTGGAATCGGGCCCGCGATGCTTGAGCGCCTGGAGCATCGTGGTCATCTCCGCGCCGATATCGCCGCTCGAGCCGCGATGAATCAGTCCTGCTATCCCGCACATGGGCGCCTCGTTTCTCGGGTTCGGTCAGGGCAGGCAGTCGAGATAGGTCTCGACGTCCCATTCGGTGACGGTGGACATGAAGCGTTCCCACTCGTCGCGCTTGTAGTGCATGAAGACCTTGAACATCTCGTCCGGCAGCGCGGCCCTGATGACCTCGTCGCCTTCCAGCGCATCGAGCGCCTCGCCGAGCGACATCGGCAGCTTCTTCACCAGCTTGCCGGCCTCCATCGCCTCGTAGATGTTGCGCTCCTCGGGCTCGCCGGGGTCGAGGTTGCGCGAGATGCCGTCGTCGAAGGCCTTCAGGATGCCGGAGGCCATCAGGTAGGGATTCACCATCGAATCCACCGAGCGGTACTCGAAGCGCCCCGGTGCCGAGACGCGCAGCCCGCAGGTACGGTTCTGATAGCCCCAGTCGGCGAAGACCGGCGCCCAGAAGCCGGTGTCCCAGAGCCTGCGGTAGGAGTTGACCGTGGACGAGCCCAGCGCGGTGAGCGCGGCCAGGTGCTCCATCACGCCGCCGATGCAGTTCAGCCCGACCGGGCCCGGCTTGTGGGTGTCGATCGAGGTATCGGGCATGAACAGGTTCTCGCCGCCCTTCCAGTAGCTGAAGGTGTCGTCCATGCCGGCGACCGGGTCCTGGTGCAGCGTGTTCACCTGCTGCGCGCCGCCGGTCCAGAGCGAGACGTTGTGGTGGCAGCCGCTGGCCGAGACCCCCATGAAGGGCTTCGACATGAAGCAGGCGAGGACGCCGTGCTCGCGCGCCACCTGGGCGCAGATCTGGCGATAGGTGGTGAGCCGGTCGGCGGTGCGGAGCGCGTCGTCGAAGGTGAAGTTGAGCTCGAGCTGACCGGGCGCGTCCTCGTGATCGCCCTGGATCATGTCGAGACCCATGGCCTGGGAGTACTCGATCACCTGCATGAAGATCGGGCGCAGCTCCTCGAACTGGTCGATGTGGTAGCAGTTGGGCTTGGTCACGCCGCCGTCGGTGCCGCCGTCCGCGCCCCGCTTGAGCCACATCATCTCCGGCTCGGTGCCGTGGCGCATCTGCATGCCGTGCTTGGCCTGGAACTCGTCGTGGGCGATGCGCAGGTTGCCGCGGCAGTCGGAGGTGAGGTGCCCGCCGGGGTTCTCCCGCTCCTCGCGGTTGCGGAAGCAGGTGCAGAAGACCCGCGCCACGCGCTTGTCCCAGGGCAGCTGGACGAAGGTCTCGGGGTCGGGGATGCCGACCAGCTCCGAGGCCTCGGGCCCGTAGCCGATGTAGTTGGCGTGGCGGTCGGTGAAGAGGTTCGCGGTGGAGCCGTAGACGAGCTGGAAGCCGCGCTCGGCGATCTGCTCCCAGTGATCGGCGGGGATGCCCTTGCCGACGATCCGCCCCGTGACCGAGACGAACTGATAGTAGATGTAGGTGACGCCAAGCTCGTCGATCTTGGCGCGCACCTGCCGCACCAGCTCGGCGCGGCCTTCCCGGTTCACATGGGCTTCAAGGTCGGTCATATGCGCGTCCTCCCTGACGGTCACGTGGCCTCGTCAGCTCCACGGGAAGGGGCTGTTGGAGGTCGGATGCAGGCGGCCCTCCGCAAAGCGCGAGAAGCGGAAGGGCTCGAGCAGGGCGCTCTCGCGGCCCAGCAGCTCGTCGGCCACCAGCTTGCCGACGGCGATCATCTTGTAGCCGTGGTTCGAATCGGCGATCACGTAGCAGTTCTCGCGGAAGCGGTCGAACACCGGGAAGTTGTCGGCGCTGAAGGCGCCGATCCCGCCCGAGGGCTCGTCGAGCCAGCGTCCGATCTGGCCCTCGTAGCGGCCCTGGCAGAAGGCCAGTGCCGAGCACCACATCTCGCGAAACTCCTGGTCGACGACGAACTCCGGTGACTCCGGGCCGTAGGGGTCGATCGCGACCTCGGCCGACGGCGTCTCCACCCTGTAAGGCGCGGCGCCGCCCTGGACGCCGCCGAAGTTGAAGTCGGGCTTGTAGTAGATGCCCCACATCCGGTCGGTGATGAGGCGGCCGTCGATGTCGGAGTAGAGCGGCTCGTTGGAATCGACGTGGATCACCGGCGGCATCGCACCGTCGTCGGTCATGCCGTACGAGGGCTCGACGGCGAGGGTCCCTTCCTGCAGGCACCAGAAGCGCCACATCGGGATGTCGCGGTGCAGCGAGCCCTCGAGGTCCTTCAAGTCGATGCGGTCCGGCAGGTCGAGCATCTCCCAGATGCGCGGCACCCAGGGGCCGACGCCGACGATCACCTGGTCCACGCCGATGGCGCCCCGGTTGGTCTCGACCGTGGTGACGGCGCGGGAGTTGGCGCCGAAGCCGAAGCCCGTGACCTCGACCCCGGTGTGTATGCTGACGCCGGCGCCCTTGGCCTTGGCCGCAATCCCCAGCATCGAGGCCCGGTTATGAGCGTATCCGCCCCTCTTCTCGTGCAGGATGGAGGTGGTGCCGGGCGCGCGCCAGTCGCCGAACATCTGCTGCATGTAGCGCGTGCACGCGGCCTCGCCCTCGATGAACTCGGATTCGTAGCCGATCTCCCGCTGCTGCGCGGCGATCTCGGCGACATCGCCGTGCATGCTCTCGGGACTGATCTGCATGTAGCCCACGGGGTGGTAGTGGTAGGCCTCGGGGTCGCTCTCCCAGACCTCGACGCAGGCCGCCATCAGCTCGCGCATCGCCGGCTGGTAGTAGTTGTTGCGGACCACGCCGCAGGCGATGCCCGAGGCGCCGGCGGCGATGTCGGCCTTGTCCACCACCGCGATGTCGGCGCCGCTGCCGCGACCCTCGGCCTCCAGCGCGCGGGCCAGATGATAGGCCGTGCTGAGGCCGTGGATGCCGGCTCCGATGACGAGATATTTGACGTGGGCTGGAAGCGCCATGCGATAGCTCCCCCGTGTGGCTCGACCGATGCCGGGGGCGGACTCAAGCCGCCGGTCCTACATTTGTCAAGCCAATTCTGGGCCGATCGGTGCGACCAATTATGAACCAATATGAATGAATGGTTGAACGATGCGTCAAAATTGATTAAAGCAATAAGACCCGCCTGGTCCTCGAACCGTGCCTGGCACCGATCGAGGGCGGTCGGATCGGGGGAAGCCGGGCAGAGCGCGACAAGCGACGGGCTGGTGCGATGGAGGCAGGAGTCATGCGGTCGGGCGTTGAGAGCGGCGCTGCAAGGGCGGCCGATTCGGCGGCCGATGCGATCGCGGCGCAGCTCGCGCGGCGTATCCTCGACGGCTCGCTCGCCACCGGGGACCGTCTGCCGCCCGAGCGCAGCCTCGCCGAATCGTTCTCCGCCTCGCGCGGGACGGTGCGCGAGGCCCTGCGCTCGCTGTCTGCGCGCGGCCTCGTGTCGCGCCGCGTCGGCAGCGGCACCTTTGTCATCTACGAGCCCGACGCGGTCGACACCGACGTCTCCGAGATCACCTCGCCGCTGGAGCTGGTCGAGGTCCGCGCCGCCATCGAGCCGCAGATGGCCCGGCTCGCGGTGCGCAACGCCACCGCGCGCGACATGGCGGTGCTGGAGCGGGCCGTCGCCGACATGGAGGGGGAGGAGGACCCCGAGCGCTTCTCGCTCGCCGACGAGATGTTCCATCTCAGGCTGGCGGAGGCCACCCACAATCCCCTGATCGTCGAGATCTACCACCGCATCAACCACGTCCGTACCCACCAGCAATGGGACTCGATCAAGAACAAGATCCTGACGCCGCACCAGATCGCCGCCTACAACCGCGAGCACCGGGCGCTGCTGGCTGCACTCTCGCGCCGCGATGCCGAACGCGCCGTCGAGGTGGTCACGGCCCACATGGAGCGCGCCCGCGCCGACCTGCTGGCCAGCACCGGCTAACCCGCATTTCTCACCAAGGTCATGGTCCGCGCGCTGCCATCCCGCACCGCCGGGCGATTTCGTGGTGAGACCCCGGAGCGATTGTGCTTAGATTGAGGGGATCAACGCCTCCGCGCCGGCGCGGAGGTCGCCGGCGCGTCATGAATCACAATCGCCGCCTGGACGGGGCTGGACGCGGGCCTCACAGGGCGGTGTCACGGGGGAGACGACTATGAACGAGGAAAAGCTTCTCAAGCAGATGGTGAAGCGCAACCCGGTGCGCGGCGCGGCCGCCACCAGGCGCCAGGTGCTCCAGGGGATCGGCGCGGGCGCGCTCGCGCTCGGCGCGGGTGGTGCGTTCGCAGGCAGGGCGCAGGCCGCGGACAACCTCGCGATGCTGACCTGGGACGGCTACGTGGACCCGCGCGTGCTCGACGGCTTCACCGACACGCACGGCGCCGGCGTCGACTACGAGATTCACACCTCGGACCCGGATTCGGTCAACAAGCTCCGCGCCGGCCAGACCGAGATCTGGGACATCATCAACCTGAACAACCCGTGGGCGCGTGAGTACATGTGGCCGGAGGGGCTGATCGTCGAACTCGACCGCGCCCGCTTCGAGCCCTATTTCGACGCGATGCTGCCGATGTTCAAGCCGCCCTACAAGTGGGCGATGAGCCTCGACGGCAACCATCTGCTGGGCGTCTGCCAGCGGGTCGACACCTTCGACTTCGTGGTCAACACCGACGTCATCTCGGCGGAGACGGCGAAGGACGAGGGCTGGGATCTCTTCAACAATCCCGACATGGCCGGGCGCTACGGCATCCTCGCCTACGACAACTGGAACATCATGCACTTCTGCATGGCCGCCGGCATACACCCGTTCCAGGACAAGACCGACGAACAGGTTGCCGCCTTCGAGGAGACGGCGCGGCGGCTCATCAACGGCGCCGTGGCGATCACCGGCGACTTCGTGCCCCTGAACCTCGCCGTGGTCAACGGCGAGATCGACGGCTACATCAGCGGCGGCACCTACTCGATTTCGTCGGCAAGGCTCGAAGGGCTCTCCAACCTCTACCACGTGGTGCCGAGGAGCGGGCCGGCCGACGGCAAGGGCGGGATCAACTGGATCGAGCTCAGCTCCGTGGTCAACAATCCCGATCTGCACCCGAAGGCCATGGACTGGATGGAGTACATCCTCCAGCCCGACGTCTCCTACGCGGTGGCCACGGCAGGCGGCATCCTCGTCCCGGTGGGGCAGATGTCTCAGCCGGATGTGATGGCCAAGTTCTCGGCGGAAGAGCTCGACTCCTTCCAGTGGGACGAGTTCGACTACCGCATCGAGCATTGCGTCGAGTACGACGTGGTGCCGGATTACAACCGGCTCTACGACATCTACACGACCGCGCTTCGCGAAAAGGCGTAAGCCCGGCCGGTTGCGGCGGGGGCGCGCGGCGGCTGACGGCGCGCGCCTCCGCCTTGATCGCACGCCCGGCCGGCCCCGGCCGGGCGGCGGCGCCCTTGCGGAGAGAGAAACGAGGCGAGCGCCATGGCGGATGCCGTGCCCATCCTGCGTATGGTCAACCTGACCAAGCAGTTCGGCCGACTGGTCGCCGTGAACGACGTGACCCTCGACATCACCGAGGGCGAGTTCTTCACCATCGTGGGGCCGTCGGGCAGCGGCAAGACCACGCTGCTGCGCATGCTGGGCGGCCTGGAGAAGCCGACGGCAGGCGACATCTACTTGCGTGACGAGCGGGTCAACGGCGTGCCCGCCAACCGGCGGCCGACCTGCATGGTCTTCCAGTCGCTCGCGCTCTTCAACCACAAGACGGTGGGTCAGAACATCGAGTTCTCGCTGAAGATGCGGGGTGAGAGCCGCCGCGCTCGGCGCGAGCGCGGCCTCTCGCTGATGAAGCTGGTCCAGTTGCCGGAGGACTACTACGACAGGTCCGTCACCAAGTGCTCGGGCGGCGAGCGCCAGCGCGTCGCGCTCGCACGCGCACTCGCCTCCGATCCCGACATCCTCTTCTTCGACGAGCCGCTGTCCGCCATCGACTATCGCCTGCGCAAGCTGCTCGAGGTCGAGCTCAAGGATCTCCACCGCACCACCGGCAAGACCTTCGTCTACATCACCCACTCCCTGGAGGAGGCGATGGTGATGAGCGACCGCATCGGCATCATGCAGGAAGGCCGCCTGATCCAGATCGGCTCGCCCAACGAGATCTACCTGCAGCCGCGCAACAAGTTCGTCTCGGAGTTCATGGGCGAGGTGAACACGCTGGCGGTGCAGGCCGGCGCCAACGGCGGCATCGACTGCCCGGACTTCGACCGCAGCTTCACGAGCCCGGCCCGGCCCGAGGGCTTCGCCGCCGGCTATCTCGTGATCCGGCCCGAATCGATGCGCTTCCTGAGCGACCCGTCGGAGGCGGAGAACCACATCGCGGGATCGCTCTTCAACGAGTACGCGCTGGGCTCCCGCGTGCAGTACCACGTGAGCGCAGGCGACATGATGTTCGTCGTCGAGAAGCTGCGCGAGCAGGCCTACCAGGGCGCCCTCAACGACGACGTGCTGATCGGCTGGGACGCCAAGGACAGCGTGCTCGTGACCGACTGATGGCCGACCGTACCCAGGTCCCGACGCCGGCAATCCGCCAGCCTGGCATCCTCTGGCTGCTGCTCGGCTGGCTGCGCTCGCCGGGCGTGCTGAGTGCCACGCCCGTGCTGGTCTTCTTCGTGATCGGCTTCGTCGGCCCCCTGGTGATCGTGCTGGGCTTCAGCTTCACGCCGCCGCGCACCTTCGACCTGGGCGGCACCTTCACCACAGAGAACTACAAGCACATCTTCACGGAGTCCTACTACATCTCCTTCATCTGGTCGTTCGCGCTGGCCGGGCTCACCGTCGCCTGCAACCTCCTGATCGGCTACCCCATCGCCTACGGCCTCTCCAAGCTCTTCGGCCGCTGGGCCGCGCCGGTCATGCTTGTCCTAGTCATTCCCCTCTTCGTCTCGGAGAACGTGCGGCTCTTCGGCTGGTACATCTTCCTGATCAAGGGCGGCGGCATTCTGGCGGGCGGGCTCAAGACAGCCTTCGGCATCGACACGGGCACGTTGCTCTTCCAGCCCGGCACCGTGCTGATGGCCATGATCTACGTCTACCTGCCCTTCACCCTCTTCCCCATGGTGCTCGGGCTCTCCATGGTGCCGCGCGACCAGGTGGAGGCCTCGCGCGATCTCGGCGCGAGCCGCTTCCAGATCTTCCGCGAGGTCGAGCTGCCGATCGCCATGCCCGGCATCCTCATCGGCGCGCTGCTCACCTTCGTGCTGGCGGTGGGCGCGATCTCGGAGGCCAAGCTGCTGGGCGGCCAGAACACGCCGGTCATCGCCCTCGACATCCAGCACGAGTTCACCTTCGCCCAGAACTGGCCGCTGGGGTCCGCGATCTCGGTGCTCACCATCGTCGTCACGGGCATCCTCGTGGTGCTGGTGATGCGCCGGCTCGACCTCGACCGGCTGCTGGGCCGACGATGAGCCGCGCGGGCGGGCGCTGAGATGGAGAACAAGCGCTGGGTCATAAGCCTGATCGCGGTGTGGACGGGCGTGATCGTGCTCTTCCTCTACATCCCGATCTTTTCGGGCATCCTCAGCTCCTTCGCCAAGTCCCGCTACTTCCGCTTCCCCGTGAAGGCCTGGAGCGACAAGTGGTACGACGAGACGCTGGGTGCCAACCTCACCTCGGACCTGCACCTCACCTCGTTCTACGTGGCGGGCTGCGTCGCGCTCATCGCCGTGGTGCTGGGCTTCTTCGGCGCGCTCGCCTTCGCCCGCTACGACTGGCGGGGCCGTCGCTTCTACCAGCGGCTGATCATGCTGCCGATCTTCTTTCCCCAGGCCGTGCTCGGCCTCGCGCTCCTGCTCTGGTTCACCTACGTCGGCGTGCTGCCGAGCTGGGAGGCTGCGGCCTTCGCCCACCTGGTCTGGATCGTGCCGATCGTGACGCTGGTGATCTCGATCCAGGTCTATGGCTTCGACGCAGCGCAGGAGGAGGCCGCCTACGATCTCGGCGCCAACCGCTGGCAGGCCTTCCGCGAGGTCACGCTGCCGGCGCTGGCACCGGGGCTCTTCTCAGGCGCGCTCTTCGCCTTCCTGCTGTCCTGGGGCAACTTTCCGCTGTCCACCTACACCACGGGCGCCGACAGCACGGTGACCGAGTGGCTCTACACCAAGATGACCGCCGGCTACACGCCGATGATCCCGACCATGGGCGCGCTCTCGGTGTTCGGCGCCATCGTCATCCTCTTCGGCGGCTACATGTTCCTGATCGTCCGCCGCCGCCGCCGGCTGGAGCGCGGCGAGTAGGGTCGGCGAGGCGCGGCTCGCGCCAACGGGGGAGTTGTCTCGGCCTGCGCATCGCGCTCTAATCCCAGCTGCCGAGAAAGTGCGCAGGCACCGCGCTACGGGGAGCACCAGATGCCCTACCAAGTCACGGAAAAGGACCTCTACGTCGTCGACGAGTTCATGGCCAAGCCCATCGGCCATCACAGCCCCGACCTGCAGCGCGTGCTCAACACGCTCCGGGGCGCCGACGTGAAGGGCAAGCACTGCCTGGTCTGCACCAAGCCGGGCAGGGAATGGCGCCTGGCCAAGCTTTCCGGCGTGCGCGGCAAGCCGGTCAAGCTGCTCGACAAGACCTTCGACAACATCGACGACGCCGAGCGCTACGTCTTCCGCCTGCGCTGGAAGCAGCACACCGGCAAGGCCCTGCCGAAGTAGCCGTCGCCCGCGCCGCCGCTGGCGCGGCCCTTCGCACCACCGACAATCCGCAGCCAGGCCCTGGGGGAGCCACAGATGACCAGAATCGCCGGCTATGCCGACCGCGTCAGCGTGACGCCGGGAGAGACCATCAACTTCATGGTGAGCTCCGAAGCTCCCTCCTACCGATGCGACATCGTCCGCATCATCTGCGGCGACGAGAACCCGGACGGCCCGGGCCTCAAGGAGAAGGTGGTCAGGACCGCCGCCAACGGCACCTACAAGGGCCGCAGGCAGGTCTGCTACGACGGCTCATTCATGGAGGTCGCGCCCCATGAGGCGATCCAGGGGCTGGAGAGCTTCACCTTCCAGGCCTTCATCTGGCCGACCACGCCCGACCGCGGCACCCAGGCGCTGATCTCCAACTGGCGCGACCGCGACAAGGCGGGTGCCGCGCTCATCATCACCAAGCAGGACGGCTCGCTCGCCCTCTGCCTCGGCGACGGCAAGGGCAAGATCGAGGTGACGGCCACCAACCGGCCGCTGATCCCGCACCAGTGGTACTTCGTCGCAGCGACCTACAACGCCGAGACGAAGCAGATCACCCTGGTGCAGCAGCCGCTCAACGAATACCCCAAGGTGCGCCACGGCGGCACGGTCAGGAAGAAGTCGGCGCTTAAGGCGCCCGGCAAGCACGACGCGCCGCTCACCATGGGCGCCTACTTCAGGCGCATCGACAGGGAACGCACCGTCTGCGGCGGCTTCTACAACGGGCGCATCGACAGCCCGCGCATCGCCAACCGCGTGCTCTCGCCGGCGGAGATGGAGCTCGCCAAGACCCGGCCCGCGGAAGGCGCGCTCGCCACCGCCATCGTCGGCGCCTGGGACTTCTCGCAAGGGATCACGACGACCGCGGCGACCGATCTTTCGGCCAACGCGCTGCACGGCTCTCTCGTCAACCTGCCGACGCGCGCGGTCACGGGATGGAACTGGGACGCGAGCGAGATGAACTGGCGGAACGCGCCGGAGCAGTACGGCGCGATCCACTTCCACGAGGACGACCTCTACGACGCGCGCTGGGAGGTCGACTTCTCGCTCACCTGCCCCAAGCGGCTGAGGAGCGGCGTCTATGCCGCCCGGCTGCGCGGCGAGGGCGGCGGCGAGGAATACATTCCCTTCGCGGTGCGCGCCCCGCGCGGCGCGCCGACGGCGAAGATCTGCTTCCTCCTGCCCACCGTGAGCTACATGGCCTACGCCAACACCAACATGGCGGCCGACATGGGCGCGGCGCAGCTCCTCGTCGGCCGGCTCACGATCCTCAACGAGGCCGGCCTCCATCGCGCCGAGCACAGGGAATACGGCACCTCGCTCTACGACAGCCACATCGACGGCAGCGGCATCTGCTACTCCTCGCGGCTGCGCCCCATCCTCAACTTCCGCCCCAAGGCGCTGGAGTGGATCGGCGGCACCGAGTCCACGCTCTGGCAGTTCAACGCCGACACGCACCTGACCGAGTGGCTGGAGGCGAAGGGCTTCGAGTACGACGTCGTCACCGACGAGGACCTGCACTACGAGGGGCTCTCGGCGATCGAGGACTACACGGTGGTGCTCACCGGCTCGCACCCCGAGTACCACTCCAAGGCGATGTGGGACGCGATGCACGCCTACCAGCAGCGCGGCGGGCGGCTCATGTACATGGGCGCCAACGGCTGGTACTGGCGCGTCGCCTTCCACACCGAGGTGCCGGGCTGTATCGAGGTGCGCCGCGCCGAGGACGGCATCCGAACCTGGATCGCACGCCCCGGCGAGTACTACCACAGCTTCACCGGCGAGTACGGCGGGCTGTGGCGGCGCAACGCCCGCCCGCCGCAGCTCATCGTCGGCACCGGCTTCAGCGCCCAGGGCTTCGACATCTCGTCCTACTACGTGCGCCAGCCGGACAGCTTCAAGAAGGAGGTCGCCTGGATCTTCGAGGGCATCGGCAAGGACGAGCGGATCGGCGACTTCGGGCTGATCGGCGGCGGCGCGGCGGGACTCGAGCTCGACCGGGCCGACCCGCTGCTGGGCACGCCGCCCAATACCTACGTGCTGGCCAGCTCCGAAGGCCACACCGACCTCTACCTCGTGGTCTGCGAGGAGCTCGACGTGAACCGGCCCAACGCCGACGGCACGCAGGACCCGCTGGTGCGCGCGGACATCGTCTTCTACGAGACGCCGAACGGCGGTGCGGTGTTCTCCACCAGCTCGATCGCCTGGTGCGGGAGCCTCGCCCACAACGATCACGACAACAACGTCTCGCGCATGACGGAGAACGTGCTGCGCCGCTTCGCCGACCCGGCACCGTTCTGAGCGCGGCCTCGCCTGGGTGGCGGGCCGGGTCGCGGGGCAGCGTCCGCGCCCCATGGCCCCTGACGCAGCGATAGCCCGCCGCCGGGCCCCGCTCACGCGGCGGCTGCCATGAACGACCCCGTGCTCGAGGTCGAGGCGCTGACCAAGCGCTTCGGCGCGGTCACCGCGGTCGATGCGGTGAGCTTCTCGGTGGCGCGGGGCTCGGCCGCGGCGCTGCTCGGCGCCAACGGGGCCGGCAAGACCACCACCATGGCGATGATCCTGGGCCTGCTGCTGCCGAGCGCAGGCCGCGTGCGCATCTTCGGCCGCGACCTGGCCGCGGAGCGCTACGCGCTGCTGCCCCGCATGAACTTCTCCTCGCCCTACTCCGACCTGCCGCAGCGGCTCACGGTGCGGGAGAACCTGACCGTCTACGCCAGGCTCTACGGCCTCGGCGGCGTGCGCCGGCGCATCGAGCGGCTGGCCGAGGCCCTCGATCTCGGCGCCTTCCTGACGCGGCCCACGGGCAAGCTCTCGGCCGGTCAGCGCACGCGCGTCGCGCTCGCCAAGGCGCTGCTCAACGACCCGGAGCTCTTGCTGCTCGACGAGCCCTCGGCCTCGCTCGACCCCGACACGGCCGACTGGGTGCGGGGCGTGATCGAGCGCTACCGCGCAGACTGCGGCGCCACCATCCTGCTCGCCTCGCACAACATGGCCGAGGTCGAGCGGCTGTGCGACAGCGTATTCGTGATGCACGGTGGCCGGATCGCTGACAGCGGCACGCCCCAGGGCATGATCGAGCGCCACGGCCGCCGCACGCTGGAGGAGGTCTTCCTCGAGATCGTGCGGGGCCGCGGCGGCCTCGGCGAGGCGGCGCAGTGACCGGGAGCGACGTCGCGGCAACGGCGCCGTGGCGCGGGTCGGCGGGGCGGATCGGCGCGCTGGTGCTGCGCCACACCTATCTGCTGCGGCGCTCCTGGCCGCGCCTTCTCGAGCTCACGTACTGGCCCACGGTGCAGATGATCATCTGGGGCCTGGTCACCATGTTCCTCGTCACGCACAGCTCGTGGTTCGCGCAGGCGGCGGGCGTCCTGCTCGCCGGCGTCATCCTCTGGGACGTCATGTTCCGCGGCCAGATCGGGCTCTCGCTGGTGTTCATCGAGGAGATGTGGGCGCGCAATCTCGGCCACCTCTTCGCCAGCCCGCTCAGGCCGTGGGAGCTGATCTGCGCGCTCATGCTGATCAGCCTGATCCGCACGCTGATCGGGATGAGCGGCGCGGTCGGCTTCGCCTTCCTGCTCTACGCCTTCTCGATCTTCGACCTCGGCTTCGCGCTGATCGGCTTCTTCGTCAACCTGATCGTGATGGGCTGGGCGGTGGGCTTCTTCGTGAGCGGCCTGGTGCTGCGCTTCGGCCTCGGCGCCGAGAGCCTGGCCTGGTTCCTGATCTTCGCGCTGGCGCCCTTCAGCTGCGTCTACTACCCGCTCTCGATCCTGCCCGACTGGCTGGAGCCGGTCGCCGCCATCCTGCCCTCGGCCCACGTCTTCGAGGGCATGCGCGCGCTGCTGGTGGACGGCACTTTCAGCGGCGATCACATGATGCGCGCGACCGCGCTCAACATCGGCTGGCTGGCGGCGGGCATCGCCACCTTTCTCGCCTTCTTCCGCAGCGCCCGGACGCGGGGCCTGCTGCACCAGATCGGGGAATAGCCTTCAGTCCGCAGGGCCGCTGACCCCGGCGGAAGCGAAGGTCGCCATGCCGTTGTGCGCCGCCACGGCCATGCGCACCAGCCCGGCGCCGAGTGCGGCGCCCGAGGCTTCGCCCAGGCGCAAGTCGAGGTCGAGCAGCGGGGTGAGCGCCAGCGCCTCCAGCAGCCGCGTGTGCCCGGGCTCGGCCGAGCGGTGAGCCGCCTGAACGTGGTCGAGGCCGTCGCCATGCAGGCGCGCGATCACCGCGGCGGCGGCGGTGCAGGCGAAGCCGTCCAGCAGCACGGGCACGCGGCAGTGCCGCGCCTGCACCACGGCGCCCGCGATCGCCGCCAGCTCGCGTCCGCCGAGGCAGGCGAGCGCAGCCAGCGGGTCGCGGCGCGCCTCCGGGTGCCGTTCGAGCGCCGCGTCCACCACCGCCGCCTTGCGCGCGATCCCCGCCCGGTCGACCCCGGTGCCGGGCCCCACCCAGTCCGCCCCGGTGCCGCCGCAGAGCGCGGCCGCGAGCGCGGCCGCGGCGGTGGTGTTGCCGATTCCCATCTCGCCGAGGCAGAGCAGGTCCTCGCCCGCGTCCACCGCCGCCATGCCGGCCTGCAGCGCAGCGACGCAGTCCGCTTCGCCGAGCGCGGGCGCCCGGGTCATGTCCTCGGTGGGACGGTCGAGGTCGAGGGGGACCGCGGTGAGCCGCGCCCCAAGTGCGCCGCAGAGCTGGTTGATCGCAGCACCTCCCGCCTCGAAGTTGGCCACCATCTGCGCTGTGACCGCCGCCGGATAGGCGGAGACGCCGCGCGCCGCGACCCCGTGGTTGCCGGCGAAGACGACCACCTGCACATGGTCCGCACCGGGGGGGTGGCGACCCTGCCACGCCGCGGTCCAGGCAGCGAGCGTCTCGAGCCGGCCGAGGGCGCCGGCCGGCTTGGTGAGCTGCGCATCGTGCGCGTGCGCCGCTTCCGCCGCCGCCTCGTCCGGCCCCGGCATGGCGGCGACACGCGCGCGGAACGCGGCGAGCGAGCCGGGAGGAGGCTCAGAGGACACGGCGGCCCCGCACCCACCTCTCCCTATCCCTCTCCCCCCTGAAGGGCGGAGAGGGGACGTAGGCGGCACCGGCCTTCTCTCCCTCTCCGCCCCCGGGGGCGGAGAGGGCCGGGGTGAGGTGGGGGTCTTGCTCCCGGCTACTATTGTGGAGAAAGCGCGTCATGCTCTCGCCACGGGTAGGGAGCGACATTCCAATCCGGGTCACGACCTTGTGCCGTGGGGTTTCTTGGCGGCGGAAGCGGGCTGGCCTATAAGGCGCGGAAGGATGCCGGGCCGGCGCGGCACGGGCAAGAGGCACATGCGGCACGACGACGGCGACGTGGCTCCCCTTCAACAGGCGGCCTACCGCGCGGCGCGGGCCTGGTGGAGCGACCTTCGCGCCGCGCTGCGCTTCCTCACGCGGGTGCCGGTCCGGGGGGCGCGCCGGGAGGGCGACGGCCCGCCCTTGGGCCGTGCCGTGCGCGCCTTCCCCATCGTCGGCGCGCTGGTCGGGCTGGTCGCAGGCATCGTCTACGGCATCGCCTGCGGCCTCGGTCTGCCGGAGATCGTGGCCGCGGTGCTCGCGGTCGGCGCCGGCGCGCTCGTCACCGGCGCGCTGCACGAGGACGGCCTCGCCGACATGGCGGACGGCTTCGGCGGCGGCGCCACGCGCGAGCGCAAGCTCGCCATCATGCGCGACAGCCGCATCGGCGCCTACGGCGTGATCGCGCTGGTGGTGGTGCTGGCGGCCAAGGTGGGCGCCATCGCCGACCTCGGCGCCACGGGCCTGGTCGTCGCCGGCATGGTCGCCGCCGCGGCCGCCTCGCGCGCGGCGATGCCGGCGCTGATGCTGTGGATGGAGCCCGCGCGGAGCGACGGCCTCGCCGCCGACGCCGGCCGCCCGCCTGCCACCCACGTGTGGACCGGCCTTGCCTTGGCGGCGGTGCTCGCGGTCGGCCTGCTCACTTGGAGCGGCCTGGTTGCCTTCCTCATCGCGGGCCTCGGCACCGCCGGCGTCGCCTGGCTCGCCGAGCGGCAGGTCGGCGGCCACACCGGCGACGTGCTGGGCGGCGTCCAGCAGCTCTCCGAAGTCCTCTTCCTCCTCGCACTGGCGGCAATCAGATGACCGGGAAGACCGTCGTGACCCGCTGGTGGTGGATCCGCCACGCGCCCGTGACCGACCACGGCGGCCGCCTCTACGGCCGCACCGACGTGCCCGCCAACACCAGCGAGCGCGAGCGCTTCGAGGCGCTGGCCCGGGCGCTCCCCGAGGGCGCGGTGTGGCTCACCAGCGCGCTCTTGCGCACGCACCAGACCGCCGATGCCATCGCCGCCGCCGGCCATGCGATCCCGGCGCGTGCGGAGGAGCCCGACCTGGACGAGCAGGACTTCGGCGCCTGGCACGGCCTCACCTGGGAGGAGGTCCACCGCGAGCGCGGCGGGCTCGCCCACAAGTACTGGGTCACGCCGGCCCACGTCGCCCCGCCGGAGGGCGAGAGCTTCGTCGACGTGATGGAGCGGGTCACCGCCGCCATCGGCCGCCGGACGGCGCGACACGCGGGTGCCGACATCGTCGCCGTGGCCCACGGCGGCTCGATCCGCGCCGCGCTCGCGCTCGCGCTCGAGCTCGACCCGGAGCGCGCGCTCGCCTTCAGCATCGACAACCTCTCGATCACCCGCATCGACCACGTGGACGGACCCGCCCGGGGCGGCGCCTGGCGCGTGGCCGCGGTCAACCTGCCGGCGGCCTGACGCCACGCTCGCGTCATGACGGGCAAGGAGGCACCCAGCCTGTTCGAGGGCACGGCACCCAGGCCGCTCGCCGACCGCCTGCGGCCACGCGCCCTCAACGCGGTGGTGGGTCAGGATCATCTGCTGCGTCCCGACGCCCCGCTCGGGCGCATGGTGCAGACGGGCGCACTGGCGTCGACCGTGCTGTGGGGGCCGCCCGGCTGCGGCAAGACCACCATCGCCCGCCTGCTCGCCGATCACACGGATATGCTCTTCGAGCCGCTGAGCGCGGTCTTCTCCGGCGTCGCCGAGCTGCGCAAGGTCTTCGCCGAGGCGCGCTCGCGCCGTGCCGGCGGCACCGGCACGCTGCTCTTCGTCGACGAGATCCACCGCTTCAACCGGGCCCAGCAGGACGCCTTCCTGCCCGTGGTCGAGGACGGCACCGTGATCCTCGTCGGCGCCACCACCGAGAACCCCTCGTTCGAGCTCAACGGCGCGCTGCTCTCGCGCTGCGCGGTGCTGGTGCTGAACCGGCTCGACGACGGCGCGCTGGAGACCCTGCTCGCGCGCGCCGAGGCGGTGGAGGAGCGCACCCTGCCGCTTGAGGCCGACGCCCGCATCATGCTGCGCGCCATGGCCGACGGCGACGGCCGCGCGCTGATCAACATGGCGGAGGCGCTGTTCGCGGCCGGCGCGGCCGAACCCCTCGACGTGCCCGCGCTGATGGAGACCGTGCAGCGCCGCGCGCCGCTCTACGACAAGTCGCAGGAGGGCCACTACAACCTGATATCGGCGCTGCACAAGTCGCTGCGGGGCTCGGATACCGACGCCGCGCTCTACTGGCTTGCGCGCATGCTGGCGGGCGGCGAGGACCCCCGCTACATCGCGCGGCGCCTAGTGCGCTTCGCCGTGGAGGACGTAGGGCTAGCCGACCCCGACGCGCTGCCCCAGGCGCTCGCGGGCTGGGAGGCCTACGAGCGGCTGGGCTCGCCCGAGGGCGAGCTCGCCATCGCCCAGACCGTGATCTATCTCGGCACCGCGGCCAAGTCGAACGCCGCCTACCGTGCGCTCTCCCGCGCCATGGGGGCGGCGCAGGAGACCGGCTCGCTAATGCCGCCCAAGCACATTCTCAACGCGCCGACGCGGCTGATGAAGGACCTCGGCTACGGCAAGGGCTACGTCTACGACCACGACACCGAGGAGGGCTTCTCGGCCCAGAACTACTTCCCCGACGAAATGCCGCGGCGCAGCTTCTACGAGCCGAAGGCGCGCGGCTTCGAGCGCGAGGTGCAGAAGCGCCTCGCCTACTGGCAGAAGCTGCGCGACTCCGCCGGTGACGGCGGGACGGAGGAGGAGGGGTGAAGGTCGCGCTCGCCATCGCGCTCGGCGGCGCGCTCGGCTCGGTCGGGCGCTACTACGTCATGGGCGCGGCCGAGCGCTGGCTCGCCTCGCTGATCGGCACGGGCTTCCCCTACGGCACGCTGACGGTGAACCTCGTGGGCTCGTTCGTTCTCGGCGCGCTGGTGCAGGGGCTCGCGCTCTCCTTCGACGCCGGCCAGCTGGTGCAGCGCTTCCTCTTCGTAGGCTTGCTGGGCGGCTTCACCACCTTCTCCGCCTTCTCGGCGGACACCATCGCCATGCTGGAGCGGGGCGACGTCGGCCGCGCGCTGCTCTACATCGTGCTCTCGGTCGTGCTCTCGGTGGGCGGCTTCTACCTCGGGCTCAGGCTGGTGCGCGGGGTGCTCTGATGGGAGCCGCCACGCGGGAGATCGCGCCCGAGGACGGCGACCAGCGCCTCGACCGCTGGTTCAGGCGGCACTATCCGGGTCTCGGCCATGGCCGGCTGGAGAAGCTGCTGCGCACCGGCCAGATCCGCGTCAACGGCAAGCGCGCCCGCGCCGGCACGCGGCTGGCGGCGGGCGACCGGGTGCGCGTGCCGCCACTGCCCGAGCCCGGCGAGGCGCGC
>JAJDXK010000042.1 GCA_022823305.1 Alphaproteobacteria bacterium | reverse complement strand
CTCCGGCGTGCGCGTCGAGCGCGTCCAGCACCGCCTGCACCGTCTGTTCGTGCGGCCCGTCCATGCTCTCGACGACGATGTCGGCCTCGGCGTAGATCGGGTGGCGCTCCTCCATCAGCTTCTGCAATATCGCGCGCGGCTCGCCGCCGGCAAGCAGCGGGCGGTCGTTGCGCCGCGAGACGCGGGAGACCAGCAGCTCGATGTCGGCCCGGAGCCAGACCGATATGCCGCTGGCCCGGATCGCGTCCCGCGTCCCGGAGTCCATGAAGGCGCCCCCGCCGGTGGCCAGCACGTGCGGCGGGCGTGCCAGCAGGCGCGCGATCACCCGCCGCTCGCCGTCGCGGAAGGCGGCCTCGCCGTGCAGCTCGAAGATGTCCTTGATCGAGCACCCCGCAGCGCGCTCGATCTCGCTGTCGGCATCGACGAAGGGCATGGCGAGCCGGTTCGCGAGGCGGCGGCCGATCGCGCTCTTTCCTGCGCCCATGAGGCCCACGAGGACGATCGAGCGGTCGACCTGCGGGCGCGCCGTTCCCGCCGTCATCGGCCCGGCATCACGGGCCGGCCCGCCCGGCCGCGGGTCGTTGAAGCGCCGCGCACGCGCCGATAGACTGCCTTTTCGTCGCCATGATTTGACTCTATCACACCCTCGGGGAATACCCGCCGGCCTCCCGAAGGCCGGTACGGGGCCAGGGGTGAGGGGGCAACCCGTTGAAAATACTTGCGATCATCCTCCTGCTCGTCATCGGCGGCGGAATCGGCTTCCTGCTCACCTGGGACATTCCACCGCCGCCGGGGCCGGTCGAAAAGGTGCTGCCCAGTGACCGTTTCGAGAAGTGAGCGCGGGCGAGGCGCGATTCCAGGCACGATCGTTGCGGCTGCGCTGCTGTCGTTCGCAATCGCCGGCAACAGCGTCGCCCAGGAGGCTCGGGACGAGGACGACAGCGGGCCGCTGCGGCTGATCCCGGCGCTGCAGGAGGAGAGCGGCGAGAGCGGGCAGGCGGCGCCGGGCGACGACGCCTCTCCCCCGGCGGCGAGCGAGGCCGACCCTGCCGCAGACGGCGATGCGGAGGCGCCGGCGGCGGTCGAGGCCGTGCCGGCACCCGCCGTCGAAGCCGAGGTCGATGCGGAAGCGGGCCAGTCCGGGCAGGACGAGGCGGAGGCCGACGAGCCGGCCGCGCGCGAGCCGGAAGAAGCCGGGCCGGCGGCCGATCCGTCCACCGCGACCGGCGAGGACGGGATCATGGTGGGGACGCTCGCGGCCATCGACCCCGACGCGGCCGGCATCCTCCTGTCCGGGATCGAGGCGTTCGCTCCCGACCTGTGGTCGGGCTCGCGCCGCGCCCGGATCGAGGCGCTGCTGCCGCATCTGCCCGTCGCTGCCCGTTCCGCCGCCGCGCGCAGGCTGGCGCTGGCGCTGCTCACCTCCCCGGCGCAGCCGCCGGCCGGCGCAGGCGAGCCGGGCACCCTGGTGCGCGCGCGGGCGGAGCGCCTCGCCGCCATGGGTGCGCGCGATCATGCGCTCGCGCTTCTCGAGCGGGCGGGCGCGCCGGGGGGTGCGGAGGCCATGGCCCGCCTCGCCAACGACCGCCTGCTGGCGGCGCTGGACTACGACGCGGTGTGCCAGGGAGAGTGGAGCAGGACCGGCCGCAGCAGCGACGGCTACTGGCGCCGGGTGCGGGTGCTCTGCCAGGCCGCGGCCGGTCTCATCGAGGCGGCGACGCTCGGCCTGGAGCTGCTGCACGAATCGGACGCGGCGCCCGATCCCCTGTTCGATGACACGATCTACGCCATGGCGGGTCTGGCGGAGCCTGTGCTGGAGCGGCTCGACGGGCCCACGCCGCTCCGCGTTGCCGCCTGGCGCCTCGCGCAGTTCCCGATTCCCGCCGAGGCGGTCAAGACCGCGGCGCCCGACGTTCTGCCCGCGATCATCGGCGCGCCGGAAACCGCACCCGAGACCCGGTTGCTCGCGGCGGAGCGGGCCTGGGCGCTCGGCGCGCTGCCGATCGGGGCCGTGCGCGCCCTCTACCTGGAGATGGCGTTTTCGCCGGACGAGCGCGCCGACGCCCTGGAGAACGCCCAGTCGCTGGAGTCGTCGCTCGGCCGCGCGCTCATGGTTCAGGCGATCGAGGCCCAGGCCGTTCCCGCGCTCAGGGCCGAGCTGATGGCTGTCGCGCTCGCCATCGCCGAGACGCAGGGTGCGCACGACATCATGGCCCATGCGCTCGCCGACCTGGTGCGCACGGTTCCGCCCGAGCCCGGGCACGGCTGGTTCAGCGGAACCGCCGGGCGGGCCATGCTGGCGGTGGGCGATCGCGAGGCGGCGGCGGCCTGGTATGCGCTGGCCACGGAGCAGGCGCCGGGCGATGCGGAAGCGGCGGAAGGCGCGTTGCGTCTCTGGCCGCTGATGCTGCTCGGCAGCGACGAGGCGCATGTGAGCGCGGCCGAGTTCGAGGCGTGGCGTGCGTCGCAGCAGGGCGATGGCGACGCGGCCGCCGCGCTCGCCTCGGTGTCCAGGCAGAACGCGCTGGCGATGCTGGTCGATGCTCTGGGGGGCCGGATCGACCCCGAGGTGTGGGATCGCCTGCTGGCCGAGGCGCGCTTCGTGATGGCGGCGGTGCCGGCGCCGGCACTCGTCCTCGCTCTGGAGTCGGCGGCCGGGGAGGGGCGCCTCGGCGAGACCGTGCTGCTGGCGCTACTCCTGCTCGGCGGCGAAGGCCTCGCCGCGGCCCCTGTCGCCGCCGTCGCGCCGGTCGTCTCCGCTCTCGTCTCTGTCGGGCTGGTCGAGGAGGCGCGGGCGCTCGCCCTGGAAGCGGCGCTGCGAGCGGGACTTTGAGGCGCCGGGGGCGGCCACGGGCCGAGGAGGCGCCGCTGAGCGCGGCCGATGCCGCCGCCATCGAGGCCTTCCTGGAGATGGCGGCCGCCGAACGCGGGCTCGCCCGCAACACCCTCGATGCCTACCGGCGCGACCTCGCCTGCTTCGCCGCCGATCTCGCGCCCTCCGGCGTCGCCATGGCCGAGGCCGAAACCGGGCATGTCCGGGGCTTCGTGGCGGCACAGCGCAAGGCGGGCGTCTCGGCGCGAACGGCGGCGCGGCGGCTCTCCTGCCTGCGCCAGTTCTACCGCTTCCTGCTCACCGACGGCCGGCGCGAGGACGATCCCACCGGCCCGGTCGATTCGCCGACGCTTCCCCGCACCCTGCCGGGCGTGCTCACCGAGGAGGAGGTCGAGCGGCTGCTGTCGGCAGCGACTCCAGCGCCGGGCGAGGCCGAAAGCTCGACGAAGCGCCGGGCCGACGGACTCCGCCTGCGGGCGATGATCGAGCTCCTCTACGGCAGCGGCCTGCGCGTCTCGGAGCTGATCTCGCTGCCGCTCCATGCGGTCTCGGCCGAGACCAGGACCCTGCTGGTGCGCGGCAAGGGCGGCAAGGAGCGCCTGGTCCCGCTGGGTGCGCCGGCCCGGCGCGCGCTCGACGACTACCTGACGGTGCGCGAGCGCCACCTGGCCGGCGGCGCGCCCTCGCGCTGGCTCTTCCCCTCGCGCGCCGCGAGCGGCCATCTCACGCGGCATCGCCTCGCGCAGATGCTCAAGGCGCTGGCACGGGCGGCGGGCATCGACCCGGCGCGGGTCTCGCCGCACGCGCTCCGCCACGCCTTCGCCAGCCACCTGCTCGCGCACGGGGCGGACCTGCGGGCGGTGCAGAAGATGCTCGGCCACGCCGACATCGCCACCACGGAGATCTATACCCACGTCCTGGACGAGCGGCTCAGGCGCCTGGTCCAGGCCGGGCATCCGCTGGCTGCTGCGGGCCGCGCGCGCGCCGGCGGCTCGCCGGGGCGGTCCGGCGCGTGAGCGCGGGGCACCGTGATCGGCGCGCCGGTTGTCGGCCTGCGGCGCGCTGTACTAATGTGACTCGCCCCTTGCGAGCCGTGTGTGGGCCGCCGGGGCACGGGCCGGCGACGGTCTCCGGGCGCAGGATCGCGTCCGCCGAGGCCGGGGCGATCGCGGTGTTGACGGGCAAGCGATGAGCGGACAGCGGCCATTCCTGATTCGCATGAGCCTCTTCCTGGTCCTGGTGATCGGCGTCGTCGTCGTGCTGGTCGGGACCCTGGGGGATGCCTTCTTCGCCAATCCGGTGCTGAACGGGGTGATTCTCGGCGCGCTCCTGATCGGCATCGTCCACAGCTTCCGCCAGGTGCTGCTGCTGAAGCCCGACACGGCCTGGCTCGCGGCGGTCAAGAGGGACGACGTGCCGGGCGCGCCGCCGCCGACCGGCAAGCCGCGCCTGCTGGCGCCGCTGGCGACGATGCTGGCGGACCGGCGCGGGCGCATGACGCTGTCTGCGGTCTCGCTGCGCAGCCTGCTCGACGGCATCAGCTCCAGGCTCGACGAATCGCGCGACCTCTCGCGCTACATGATCGGCCTGCTGATCTTCCTCGGCCTGCTCGGCACCTTCTGGGGCCTGCTGCAGACGGTGACCTCGGTGGGCGACGTGATCGGCGACCTCTCGGTGGCCAATCAGGACCTGATCGGCGTGTTCGACGACCTCAAGGTCGGCCTCGAGGCGCCGCTCGAGGGCATGGGCACGGCCTTCAGCTCGTCGCTCTTCGGCCTCGCCGGCTCGCTCATCCTCGGCTTCCTCGAGCTGCAGGCGAGCCAGGCGCAGAACCGCTTCTACAACGAGCTGGAGGACTGGCTCTCCTCCTACACCCGGCTCTCCGGCGGCACGCTGGGGATGGAGGGCGACCAGTCGGTTCCGGCCTACGTCAGCGCGCTGCTGGAGAAGACGGCCGACAGCCTCGACGAGCTGCAGCGAACGCTCGCGCGCGGCGAGGAGCAGCGCGCGTCGTCCTCGGCCAATTTGCTCTCGCTCACCGAGCGGCTGGCGACGCTTACCGACCACATGCGCTCGGAGCAGGACCTCATGGTCAAGCTGGTCGAGAACCAGCTTGAGATGCGGCCGGTGCTGGAGCGCCTCGCCTCCGGCGCCACCCGACAGGGCGGCCTGGACGAGCCTAGCCGTGCGCACCTGCGCAACCTGGACGTCTACGTCACGCGGCTCCTGGAGGAGCTGGTCTCCGGGCGGGAGAAGACGGTCGCCGACCTCAGGGGCGAGATCAAGCTTCTCGCCCGGACCATCGCGGCGATCGCCGAGAACGACCGTCGCCAGTAGGCGCGGAGGCTCGTCCCCGTGTACGCCGCATCGCGCCTGAGACGCCGGGGCCAGAGCGCCCACTACTGGCCGGGATTCGTCGACCTGCTGTCGACGCTGCTCCTGGTCATGATCTTCCTCCTCGTCGTCTACATGCTGGCGCAGTACTTCCTGCAGCGGACCCTCTCGGGCCAGACCGACGAGCTGGGCGAGCTGCGCGCACAGATCAGCAGCCTCGCCGAGATGCTGTCGCTGGAGCAGCAGGCCAACATCGATCTCCGGAGCAACATCGCCCAGCTCTCGTCCCAGCTTCAGGCCTCGCTCTCCGAGCGTGACCGGCTCGGCGGCCTGCTCTCGGCGGCGAACGAGGAGCGCGACACGCTGCGCCTGCGCCTGCGCGACATGACCGGCGAGGGGCAGACCGCGTTCGCCGAGGCCGCGCAGGCGAAGCAGGCCGAGGCGGAGGCGGCGCTCCGGGCCGAGGCCGGCGAGGAGAAGATCAGGGTCCTGCTCGCCGATCTCGAGCGCCTGCGCCGCGACATCGACGCGCTGCGGGCGGTCCGCGCCGATCTCGAGACCAAGGTCACGATCCTGGCGGCGGCGCTCGTCGAGAGCCGGGACGAACTGGTGGACAGCCAGGACGAGCTCGACAAGAGGCAGCTCGCGCTCGACGAGAGGCAGGCCGAGCTCGCCCTGATGCAGCTCGCGCTCGACAGGAACCGGGACGACCTCGCCCAGAGCCAGGCCGAGCTCGACAAGAGCCGGGAGGAGCTCGGCCTGAGCCAGGCCGAGATCGACGAGAGACGGGCGGAGATCGCACGCCTGGTCGCCGCGCTCTCGGCGCTGCGCGACACGACCGCGGAGCTGGAGGAGCGCCTCGCGGGCGAGCGGGAGCGCACGGCGCTGACGCAGCGCTCGCTCGAGGAGCGGGAGATCCGCCTCGCCGAGGTGCAGGCGCTCCACCTCGCCGCGCAGGACATGCTCGCCGACCGCGACTCCGCGCTGGACGAGAACCGCAAGCTCAGCGCTCGCCAGCGCGACCAGATCGCGCTCCTCAACCAGCAGATCTCGGCGCTCAGGACGCAGCTCGCGCGGATCGAGCAGGCCCTCGAAATCTCCGAGCGCAAGAGCGAGGAGCAGCAGGTGACGATCGCCAACCTGGGACAGCGCCTCAACCAGGCGCTCGCCGCCAAGGTCGAGGAGCTCGCGGCCTACCGCTCCGAGTTCTTCGGGCGGCTGCGGCAGGTGCTGAGCGACCGGCGCGACTTCACCATCATCGGCGACCGCTTCGTCTTTCAGTCCGAGGTGCTCTTCGCCTCGGCCTCCGACGAGCTGGGGCAGGCAGGCCAGGGGCGTCTGGCGACCTTCGCCACGATTCTCAAGGACGTTATGACGAAGATCCCCTCCGACCTGCCGTGGATCCTGCAGGTCGACGGGCATACCGACAGCCGCCCGATCCAGACGGCGCGCTTCCCGTCGAACTGGGAGCTCTCGTCGGCGCGCGCGATCTCGGTGGTGAACTTCCTGATCGACCGGGGGATTCCGCCCGAGCACCTGAGCGCCACGGGCTACGGCGAGTTCCAGCCCATCGACACCCGCGAGGACGAGATCGGCTACCGCCGCAACCGCCGCATCGAGCTCAAGCTGACCCAGCGATAGGGCGTTTCCGCATTACGCGGAAACGCCCTATCGCTGCCTTTCGCTCACGGCAGCCGGCCTGCGGCCGGCGCCTGCGCGTGCGCGCCGCTTGCGCGGCGGGCCGCGGTCGCGGCCGGTCGCGAGCCGGTCGAA
>JAJDXK010000130.1 GCA_022823305.1 Alphaproteobacteria bacterium | reverse complement strand
CTCGACCGTGCATCCCATGCGCCGGAGCGCCGGCAGGTCGGTGTCCGCCGGCCCCTCAAGCTCGATGCGGTTACGGCCCATCAGGCGGCGCCGCGCGAGCCGCCAGCCGTTGGCGAGCGCGAGCGCGTTGCCACGGTCCATCACTGCCGCGAAGGCCTCCGCGCCGGTCATGGCAGGGCCGCCGTCGAGGCCGAAGCCCGCCCGCACGGCGCGAACCTGCTCGGCGTCGAGCACGCGCCCGATGAGGCTGTGACCATCGTTACTGGTGAGGCGGCGAACCCGCATATTCTCGGCCGGCAGCCGGTCCCAGACCGGCAGCAGCAGGCCGGAGGCGAGCCAGAAACGAGAGTCCCGGTGGGACGGCAGGCCGGCGATCTCGGCGTCCCAGATGCGGCGCCACCGGGCTTCGTCGGCCCGGCGCCAGTTGGAGGCGTCCAGCTCGGCCCGGGCCATGGTCTCTGCGGTTGCGGGGCGGATAAGCCGCACCCGCTCTTTCACCCCGCCATCGTCCAGCATGCTGGACGCGGCCGGAAGGATGACCGCGGCACGCTTCGAGCGGGCGTTGACGGCAAGGCGCGGCTTTCCGTCGGGTCCGGGATCCCGTTCGCCGATCTCCAGCGCGGCATCTGCGGTGAGCGGCACGAGCCTGTCGCGGCGGACGATCTCGACCAGCTCGGTTGCGGAGGCGGTGCCGGGATACTCGTAGAGCGTCTCCCGGCCGGCGATGACGAGCGAGTCGGCGGTCACGGTCTCGACGCCGACCTCGTAGCTGCCGGCCTCGATCGCCTGCTCGATATTGGCGGCGATGCGTTTCTCCAGCTCGGCGAAGAGCTGGTTCTGCTCGGCGATGGGGAGCGCGAGCAGCCGGTTGAGGAACCTCGGCATGGGCGGCAGGTCTTCCTTGAGATTGCCCTCCCAGGTGAGCTTCAGCCCGGTGGCCTTCTCGAAGCGCTCCAGATTCCAGCCCTCGATGGACCCGCGCCAGAGCGCGCCGTAGAACTGCCTGAGCGCCGCCTTCGCATAGACGCTCTCCAGATTGTCGCTCTCGCGGAACAGCGCGGCATCGCTGCCGCCCATGGCGGTCTGGCTGTCGCGTTGGCCTCGGGTGATGGCGCCCAGGCTGTCGAGCCGCCGCGCGATGGTGGCGATGAACCTGCGCTCACCCTTCACGTCCGTGGTGACGGGCCGGAACAGCGGCGCGCTGGCCTGGTGCGTCCGGTGAGTCCGGCCCAGCCCCTGGATGGCCTGATCCGCGCGCCAGCCCGGCTCCAGCAGGTAGTGGATGCGCCGCTCGGTGTTCGCGCAGGAAAGGTCGGCGTGGTAGCTGCGGCCCGTCCCTCCCGCCATGCTGAACACGAGAATGCGCTTCTCGCCGTCCATGAAGGCGGCGGTCTCGGCGAGATTGGCCGAGGCCGGCCGGCTGCGCAGCGAGAGGCGTTCGCCCTTGGCG
Organism: Alphaproteobacteria bacterium; assembly: GCA_022823305.1. Lineage (GTDB taxonomy): Bacteria > Pseudomonadota > Alphaproteobacteria > UBA828 > UBA828 > WTGU01. The sequence goes on along the minus strand of JAJDXK010000130.1, from coordinate 1,416 downwards.
CCCGTAATCCTGAGTACGCGCCGCGACCGTCCCGTGACCTCCGCCACGGCCTCGTGCCCGAAATGCTGCACGATCTGGTCGAGCGCCGTGGGCACCGGCGGCAATGCGGCGAGCTGCTCGATGAGCGCGTCGCGGCGGTCCTCGGCCTCCTTGCAGATGACGGGGTTGCCGTCGACGTCCCTGGCCGGGCGGCTGAGGAGATTGCCGCCGTCGTCGGTGAAGGGCTCCTGCAACTGCACCGGGAAGGCGTGCATGAGGTAGGAGAGGATCGCATCCCGGGGCGTCAGGTCGATATTGAGGTCGTCCCACTCCGACGCCGGGACCTCGGCGATGCGCCGCTCCATCAGGGCCTCGCCCGTGGACACCAGCTGGACCACGGCGGACCGGCCGGCGGCGAGATCGGCCTCGATCGCGCGGATCGTCGACGGGCACTTCATGCCGGTCAACAGATGGCCGAAGAAGCGCTGTTTCGTGCCCTCGAAGGCCGAGAGAGCTGCGGCCTTGGCATTCTTGTTCAAGGTGTCCTCGCCCTGGACGATGCCGGTGGCCTTCAGCGCTTCCTCGATGTTGGCGTGGATCACCTTGAAGGCGCCGGCGTAGGCGTCGTAGATGCGCCGCTGCTCGGGGGTGAGCGGGTGTTCGAGGATGTCGACCTCGATCCCGTCATAGGCCAAGGCTCTTGCCTGATAGAGGCCGAGGGCCTTGAGATCCCGCGCGACTACCTCCATCGCGGCAACGCCGCCGGCCTCCATGGCGGAGACGAACTCGACGCGCTTCTCGAACGGCGTTTCGCTGGCGCCCCAGAGGCCGAGCCTCCCGGCATAGGCGAGGCCCGGCACCGTGGTGGCGCCGGTGGCGGACACATAGGCAATCCGCGCGTCGGGCAGCGCGTTCTGTAGGCGCAACCCGGCACGCCCCTGCTGAGACGGCCTGGTCTCGCCGCGCTCCGACTTCGAGCCGGCGGCGTTCGCCATCGCATGCGCCTCGTCGAAGACGATCACACCGTCGAAAGCGTGGCGGTCCTCCTCGTCGAGCGATCCGGCCAGCCATTCCACGATCTGGTCGAGCCGCGAGCGCTTCCCCTGGCGGGACGGCGAGCGCAGCGTCGCGTATGTCGCGAACAGGATGCCCTCGTCGAGGGGTATCTCCATCCCCTGCCGGAAGCTGCCGAGCGGGATGACGTCGCTCTCCAGCCCGCCGAGCGCGGTCCAGTCGCGGCGCGCGTCCTCCAGCAGCTTGTCGGACTGCGACAGCCAGAGGGCGCGTTTCCTGCCCCGCAGGCGGTGGTCGAGGATGATGGCGGCGACCTGGCGGCCCTTGCCGCATCCGGTGCCGTCGCCCAGCATCCAGCCCCGGCGGAAGCGCACCGGCTCCGAAAGCGTCTCACCCTCCTGGGTGACGAAGGAGGTGTCGATT
>JAJDXK010000020.1 GCA_022823305.1 Alphaproteobacteria bacterium | reverse complement strand
CTCGACCGTGCATCCCATGCGCCGGAGCGCCGGCAGGTCGGTGTCCGCCGGCCCCTCAAGCTCGATGCGGTTACGGCCCATCAGGCGGCGCCGCGCGAGCCGCCAGCCGTTGGCGAGCGCGAGCGCGTTGCCACGGTCCATGACCGCCGCGAAGGCCTCCGCGCCGGTCATGGCGGGACCGCCGTCGAGGCCGAACCCGGCGCGCACGGCCTGCACCTGCTCGGCGTCGAGCACGCGCCCGATGAGGGAAATGCCGTCATCGGACGTGAGCCGCCGGACCCGCATGTTCTCGGCCGGCAGGCGGTCCCAGACCGGCAGCAGCAGGCCGGAGGCGAGCCAGAAGCGGGACTCCCGGTGGGACGGCAGGCCGGCGATCTCGGCGTCCCAGACTCGACGCCACTGCGCCTCGTCGGCACGGCGCCAGTTGGAGGCATCAAGCTCGGCCCGGGCCATGGTCTCGCCGGTCGCGGGACGGATCAGCCGCACGCGCTCCTTCACCCCGCCGTCGTCGAGCATGCGCGAGGCAGCCGGCAGTACCACCGCGGCGCGCTTGGAACGGGCGTTGACGGCGAGGCGCGGCTTTCCATCGGGTCCCGGATCGCGGTTCCCGATCTCCAGTGCCGACTCTGCAGTGAGCGGCGCCAGCCTGTCGCGGCGGACGATCTCGACCAGCTCGGTTACAGCCCCTGTGCCGGGATGCTCGTAGAGCGTCTCCCGGCCGGCGATGACGAGCGAGTCGGCGGTCACCGTCTCGACGCCCACCTCGTAGCTGCCGGCCTCGATCGCCTGCTCGATATTGGCGGCGATGCGCGCCTCCAGCTCGGCGAAGAGCTGGTTCTGCTCGGCGATGGGGAGCGCCAGCAGCCGGTTGAGGAACCTGGGCATGGGCGGCAGGTCTTCCTTCAGCGATCCCTCCCAGGTGAGCTTGAGCCCGGTGGCCTTCTCGAAGCGCTCCAGATTCCAGCCCTGGATGGAACCGTGCCAGAGCGCGCCGTAGAACTGGCGCAACGCGGCCTTGGCATACACCGATTCGAGATTGTCGCTCTCGCGGAACAGCGCGGCGTCGCTGCCGCCCATGGCGGTCTGGCTGTCGCGCTGCCCCCGCGTGATGGCGCCCAGGCTGTCGAGCCTTCTGGCGATGGTGGCGATGAACCGGCGCTCGCCCTTCACGTCGGTGGTGACGGGCCGGAACAGCGGCGCGCTGGCCTGGTGCGTGCGGTGGGTGCGGCCGAGCCCCTGGATCGCCTGGTCGGCCCTCCAGCCCGGCTCCAGCAGATAGTGGATGCGCCGCTCGGTGTGAGTCCCTAATCAAATTCCGTGGAGTGAATCATCGACTGGGTTGGGTCGCTTTCTCTCTCAACTATCCGTTATGTTACAGGTGTTTGTGAGTTGTTGCAAGTGGAATGTGGCGGTTCTGGCTTGATATAAAAATTCGACATATTGAGGGCTCAGTTGCAATCTGGGAACTAAAGGCGTATGTCTGGGCAGATAGATCTGTCGCGAGGGAGGATATACGGTGGAAAACCGTTTGTTTAGTGGCGATAGAGAAATGGCATGCTTCGACGCATCGAATCGGAAGCGCGCGATCTGCATTATATGGAAACATGAAGGTGGTTGTGGCCGGAATGCAGGCCCGACAAGGCGCGTCGGGCCGTGTTGCACTGTCTCCGGGGCGCCCTCATGAGCCGCAGGCCGGCGGAGCGGCGCACACAGCACGCGGTGATGGCGACCGCGAGCGAATGGGCGCGCATTCGCGAACTCGCGGCCGACGCGGGCATGGATATATCGCGCTACATCGTGCACAGGGCGACCGTGCCGGACCCGCTGCCCGATACCGTTCTGCGCCGCGCGGTACGCGAGCTCCTGCTGCTTGCGAAGATCGAGGAGCGGCGCATGGCCGACATGGGGCTGGATGAGCGCTGGAAGGCGCTCGGCGATGCCGTCGATGCGTGGCTCGACCGGGAGGCGGAGCTCGACCGGCTGACCGATCCGGGGGCCGCCGAACGCTGGCGCGCGGTCTCGGTGAGCGCCGATCCCGAGGGCGGCCCTGCGCCGCAGCCCTGAGCGATGGCGAGCGTGGTGCGCCGCACGCTGCGCTGCAGCCGGGCGGAGAGGGCCGAGATCAGGGAGCGCGCAGCCGCGCTCGGCATGCCGGTCTCGGGATACCTGGTTGCCTGCGCGCTGCACGAGGACGCGGGCGGGACGCGCGGCAATGAGCCGCGGCTGGTGCTGTCGGAGGAGCAGCAGCGGACCCTGTATGAGCGGGTGGAGGAGATGGACCGGGTGCGCCGCGCCCTGGGCGAGTCGCTATCGGGAACCGAACTTTCCGTGTTCGGGGCGATCGCCTTCATACAGCGCGCGATCCAGTCGCGCCGGAGCGGCCCGTGATGGCGGAGCGGCGCGCGGCGCCACGGGCGCGGATTGCGATCTCGTGCCTGGAGTCCGAGTGGGAGCGAATCCGCGAGGTCGCTGACAGCCGGGGCGTGTCGATCAACGACCACGTGATCTCGGCGGGGCTGAACGTGCAGCTCGACCCCGCGAAAGAGGACGCGCCGGCTCTGGCGCTGAGCGAGGCGGAACAGCGCCGTCTGCTCGACCGTGTGGACCGCATGGCCGAGAGCATGCTGTCGTCGGCCTCCGGGGGGTCGATCGAACGGCTGCGGCAGTCGGTCGAGCTGCTGCTCATGACGACGTTGGACGACCTCGTACTGCAGGACCGGGAGCACGAGCTCGGGCCGCTGCTGGTGGCGGTGTTCGGCCCGGACGCCGGGCCGGTGGTCGAGCGGCAGTTCCGGGAGTGGATGGCGCGCAAACCGCCGCTGCTCGGTTGAGCGGCGCTGCGCTCGTCCTCGGACGCGTCCTCGGACGCATCCTCGGATGTTGCATCCTCGGATGCGTCCCCGGACGGCGAGGCGCAGGCGCCCATCCCGGTTGCCGTGCCTCACAAGCTGAGCCCTTTACCGTGAGAGTACCCGAGGCCCTGTTTCAGGGTCTGCTCCTGGACCTCCTTCTGCGGTGCGAGTTCGCGCGCCCGCCGGGCCTCGTCGGACCACGCGGCGCGGTAGCAGCCGCGCGCGGTGACCTCGTCTGCGGTGCGCGTGATCGAGGCGCCGGGCTCCGGCGCGTCGGGACCGCAAGCGCCGATCACCCGCAGCCCCAACTCGTGCTCGTCGGCGACCTCGGTGCGCGTGGCGACCACGGCCTCGACCGTGCGCACCTCTTCGCCCCGGCCGGCGGCCTCGGTCCAGGCGATGCGGTCGCCCGCGACGGGCTCGGGACAGGCGAGCCGGCAGGCGGCGCTGGGCACGGAGTACTGCCGGGCAGCCTCCAGCTGCCGGAGCCCCTCGTCGGACCATTCCGCGCGGGCGCATCCGGCGTCCCGCAGGGCCTGAGCATGGATTTCGACGATCCGGCCTGCGTCGCCGGGAGCGGTGCCGTCCGCCGGCTGCACGATCCTCACCAGCAGCGTGTCGCTCGCGCGCATGCCGCCGGTCTCCCCCGGGAACGCCACAGCCGCCTGATGCACCGTGCCGCCGTCGCGCCAGGCGATGCGGTCGCCCGCGACCAGCGGCTCGTCGCCGGTCCATGTCGCCCATTGCTCCGGCGCAGGCGCGCGGGCGAGCAGTGCGGTTTCCTGCCCGATGGCCGACCTCACGGCGGGCAGGAGCGCGGTCTCGCGCAGGGCCTCGGGGAGGGCCTCTGAGAGGGTCTCGGAGACAACCTCGGAGAGACCGGCCATGCCGACATCCTGCTCCTGAGGCATGGTGAGTTGCAGCGCTGAGGCAAGGTCATCCTTCCAGCCCCGGTCGCGGTCGAGCCACGCGGCCGCCTGACGGCGTGCCGCTTCCGGCAAGGCCGCGCGGCTCGTGAGGGTCTGCGCCATCGCGGTTGCCTGGGCGTAGCCCTCGGCGTGGAGCGGCAGCGCCTCCTGCCGTCTGGCCCGCCCCTCGACCGTGGCCGCGAGTTTCTGGAATTCCGCGACCTCGTCGTGCAGCTCCACGGTCTCCAGCCGGTCCAGCACCTCCTTCACGCTGGCCTGAAGCCGCGGCATGTCGGCAAGCCTGGCCGCGGCCTGCGTCTGGTTGTCGTCCGGCGACTCGCCCAGAAGGGTCAGGGCAGTCTCGCGAAGGTCCCGCGAACTTTCCCGCCAGACCGGGACCGCATCCGGCGACGGAGGCTCGACGATTCCGACCCCTTCGTCCAGCGCCGCGCGCCGATCCAGGTGCCGGGCGCCCTCTTCGAGGAAAGCCTTGACGGGGGCGATCTCGGCCTCCACGCGGGCGGCACGGGCGAGCACCGCGTCGACCGCCTCCCGCGCCTCCGGTGCGAGGCCCGCCTCGCCCCGGAGCGCCTCGGCGCGATCCCGAAGCGGCCCCCATGCCGGCAGGTCGGCCGGATCGCAGTGCGCCTCGATCCCCTGCCGGGCGACGGTCCCGCTGAGGTCCATGAACGCCCGCGACCGGAGCGCCTGCACTTCCACCCCCAGCGCGTCCACGGCCTCGCGCACTTGTTCGCGTTCGTCGGCTGCACGGGACAGGCGCGCACGCGCCGGGTCGTCGAGCTTCGCCCCCTCGCCCTCGCCGAGCAGCCGCAGTCCCTCGCGGCGAAGTTTGTCGGCCGCGTCGATCCGCGGGTCCAGACCTTCGGCGGTGGGCGCGGCCGCCTCCAGGCACTGCCGGCTGTCGTGCAGGAACGCCTCGATCCGGCGGCCGGCCTCAAGCTCGTCCGGGGTGAGCCGGTGCACCGTTTCCATGGCAGGCGGCTCGGTCTCCGGGGTCCACGCCGCGACCGTGCGGCGCACGGCCTCGGGGAGCTCGTGCCGCCCCAGCGCCTCCGCCCGCTGCACCAGCCGCGCCGCCCCCGCCATGGCGCCGGGGTCGATCCCCAGTCTCTGCGCCTCCGCTTCATGGAGAGCGGCCGCCTCGCAAAACCGTTCTCCCTCGTCGAGCCGGAAGCCCTGCGCGATCCGCCCGAGTGCCGCCGCGATCCGTCCGATGAAGCCGGGGGTCTCCTGCATCTGGCGGCCGGTCTCCTCCAGCGCCGCGCCCTCGGCCCGCCACGCCGCATGCTCCGGCAGCGCGGATACCGCCACGCCGCGCTCCTCGGCCGCCCACTTGAGGAGGGGTTGTTGGCGGCAGTGCATCTCCGCCTCCTGCACGAAGGCCAGCGCGTCGCGCCGCCGCTCCACGATCCCGGCGTCCCGCCGGCGCACCTCGTCGACGAAGCCCTGCATCTCCGGAGGCAGAGCCGTTTCGGCAGCAAGCGAGTGTACGCCGGTCACGATCCGGGCGTAGCCGTCAATCCGGTCGAGCGCGGTGCGCTCGGCCTCGGCCTGCGCCGCGAGGGCACGCCAGTCGTCCCGCAGTTCGCCCAGCATCCCGATGGTTGCATCCGCCGGGCCGGGGGCCGCATCGTCCTCCCCCACGGCCTCCAGCGCCGTCATGCGGATGCCCCGGTTCTCCTCCAGCGCCTCCTCCAGATTCTCGCGGCTGTCGGTCACCAGCACGAAGCGGTCCCGCGCCCGGCTCGCCTCCACGTAGAGACCCGCCTGACCGGTCAGACGGCCGTGCCCGGTATCGAGAACGCCGATCGCCGCGTCCCGCGTCATGCCCTGCGCCCCGTGCACCGTCGTGCTCCAGGCGTGGTCGATATGGCGAAGCTGCGGGTCGTCGCGGGAAAGCGACAGCCGCTCGCCGCCGCCGAGGTCGAACTTCACCCGGCGGGCGTCGATCCCCACCACTTCTGCCTCCCCGCCGTTGACGAGGCCGTGCCGCTTGTCGTTCCTGGTCCAGCGGACACGGTCGCCCGCCCGGATGCGGATGCGCGCCGTCTCGTAGATCCCGAAGCGGTAGCGCACCCAGTGGTCGTCCGGACGGATGTGGACCGTGCGCCCCGAGGGGTGGTCGAGGAAGACGCGTTCGTCCCCGGCGCGGGCGATCCGGCAGGCATCCCCTTCGTCCACCCTGAGCGGCGGCACCCGCGCGTGGAAGATCACGACGTCGCCCGGCTCGTGGTTGCGCACGTCCGCCCTCTGGGCCGCCGTCAGGTGGCGGTTCACGTAGCGCTCGATCTCGATCTCGGGGCCGTGCAGGACCCCCTCGCGTGCAAGCCCCTCGCGCACGACGCGGTGGATCTCGGCGCGGATGAAGTGGGTGGGCGCGAGAATCGCCGTTCCCTTGCGCTTCTCCCCGTCGAGCGCGAGCCAGAGCCGTGCCGCCTCCGCGCCCAGCTCCTCGTGCGGCACCTCGCGCACCTCCAGCTCCTGCGCGGCCTCCGCCGTCCGGCCCTGCTGCAGGGCCTCCACGGCGCGCCTGAGGCCCGGATCGCGCTGGCGCAGGATCTCGTCCATCTCCGCCACGGCGATGCCCGCATCCTGCAGGGCGCGGAAGGGCTCGCCCGCGCCGGCCGCGCGCAGCTGGCCGCGGTCGCCCACCAGCACCAGCCGCGCGACCCGCAGGCGCTCCGAGATGCGCATCAGCAGCTCCATCTGCGCCGTCGACGTCATCGACGACTCGTCCAGCACCAGCACCGAGCCCTCGTGCTCGCGCCTGGCACCGGCCGTCTTCTCCGCGTTGCCGATGTCGCCGTAGCGCGTCAGGAACCATTGCAGCGTGCGCGCGTGCGCGCCGGTCTCGTCGGCCAGCACCCGCGCCGCGGCGGACGACGGCGCCAGCAGGATCGCCTTCCGTTCGCCTATCAGGCCCAGCGCCTCGCGCAGCATCGTCGTCTTGCCCGTCCCCGCCGCGCCCTGCACCGCGACGATCCGGTCGTGCGACAGCAGGATCGTGCGCACCGCCTCCCTCTGTCCCTCGGTGAGGGCGGTCCGTTCCATCCGGTGCGATACGCGCGCTTCCTCCGCCAGCTCCTCGGCGGCGCCGATGCCGTCCCGCATGCGGGCCACGATCTCGCGCTCGGAGCGCAGCGCCTCACCCGTCACGAAGGAGCGCCCGCTCCGCACCCTGGCCTCCACCAGGTGGCCGTCGGCCACCAGCCCCGTCACCGCCGCGTCGATCTCGCCCAGCTCGTGCCGGCCCGGCGCATGGCTCAGCGCGATTGCCCGGATGTCGCTCTCGCGGATTACCGACGCGCGCTCCGCGAGGTGCTCCACCGCCCGCCAGACGATCTCGCGGGGGCTGAGACCCGCAGGCTCGGGCCGCAACTCCTGTTCCGTCCTTACATAGGGTCGGCCCTTGTGGGTCTCTGGTGACCGGCGCCTGTCCTGCGCGCGAACCTGCCGGGAGAGGCTGCGGTCGTGGGCGATCCCCTCGGCCCGCTCCTTCCACTCGACCCTCAGCGTGTCGATATCCTTGTCGACCTTGTGCTTGCGCGTGATCAGCGCCGCCTGCTGCGTCAGAGCCGCGCTGTAGGGCAGGCCGTGCTCGTCCAGCCAGGCGAGAATCTCGCGGCGCCGCGACGAGAACGTGTCCAGCAGCGCGCGCGGGTAGCCCGCGATCTCGAAGCCCGGAACACCGCCGATCATCGTCGTCTCCGTGCGGTAGCCCAGATCGACCAGCCGCCGCGCCAGCTCGTGGCGGTAACAGGCGCCGATCAGCTTCACGTTGCGGCGGATCTCCGTGGGCTCCACGCTCCGCCACTCCCCGGCCCGGTTGCGCGTCATGTTGGCGATGACGCAGTGCGTGTGCAGCTGCGGGTCCTGGTCCCGGCTCGTCAGGTGCCGGAACCCCGCCGCCACCAGGCCGTCCGCCGCCACCCGCGGGCGACGGCCCGTCGCCGGGTCGTAGCCGCGCGTCTGCAACAGCTCGGTCTCGACCCAGTCCAGGGTCGACCTGACCGCGTCGTCGTGGGCGCGGAGCACCTGCCGGTTGCCGTAGAGCAGCGCCTCCAGCGACACCGACTTGGGCGCAGACAGCGTGAGGTCCAGTCCTGGCCGGTGCTCGTGCTCGCCGCCGCGCGCCCGGCCGAGGCGGACCTCCGTCCCCGGCACGTAGCCCGCAAGGACCCGCTCGAAGAGCCTGGGCGAGACGTTCTTCGGCAGGCCCAGCGCCGCCGCCCCTTCGCCGGCCCAAAAGCTCGCACGCCGGTGCCGGAGGTCGTTCTTCGCGTAGTAGCCCTCGCGCTCGAAGTACGCGACCGTCGTCGCGCTCGAGCCGAGATCGCTCAGGCTCGCGACCATCGGAGCCCCTCAGCCCGCCGCGATGCCGACGACCGCGCTGCCGCCTGTCCCGCCGGTCACGGGTGCCGGACGTTGAAGCTGCATTCGATCGTCTGCTCCGCCCGCATGGATTCGAGCATGCAGTTCCGGACCCGCTTGCCGTAGCGGTCCCATACCCCCTGCTTCCAGCCACGCGTGTCGTCGTAGGGAGCGAATACACCCAACTCGCTCTGGCCGACCGCCCCGGCCACCAGGAACGACGGCGCGGCGAGCACCAGGGCGATGGCCAGCGCCGGCACCGTCCAGCGCCGGATGCGCGTCCACTCCTGCCGGGCTTCCCTCAGCGCCGCCCCCCTGGTTGCGGCGAAATCCCTCAGGAACTGGGAGCCCGTCGTGGCGAGCTGCTTCACGTTGCCGGCGGTGTTCACGGCGGCATCGTTCTGCGCCTCGACGCTCGCCCCGATGCTCCGCTCGATCCGCTCGGTCCACGGTCCGATCGAGCGCTCCAGACGGCTCACCATGTGCTCGCCCGCGTCGAGCCGCTTCGACAGCGCCTCCATCTCGGCGCGGCTGCCCTTCGCCTCGGCGGTCCAGGCCTCGTAGTACCCGGCGAGTTCCTGCTTGACCGCCCCCAGCTCCGACGACCTCCGGTCGAGGCCCTTCGCCGTGGCGTCGAGCGACTGCACGACCTTGTCAAGCCCCTCCTGCAGGATATTCAACTGCGCCAGCGCCGCGTCGAGATCCTGCCGTCCGCTCTTCAGCCCGTCGATCTGCCTGCCGGTCGAAGCCAGGATCTCCGAAACCGCCGCCTTGATGTCGTTGACCCACTCGGTCGCCGCGCCGATCTGCTCCGCCTGTTCGGCGATGGTGCGCGCAGCCGCAGCCAGATCGGTCTCGCCCGACGCCGGGCGCGCGGCCCTCTCCTCCAGGCTCTCCAGCAGGGCGAGTATCCGCCGCTGGACCGCGTCGGTCGCGACCTCGGTCGCAACCTCGGTTGATGCGGCCGGCCCGGCGCGGCCCGCAGGGTCCGGCGGCTCCACGCCCGTCTCGGCCGCGGGCGGGGATGTCCCAGGTGGCGACGAGGCGCTTGCGCCCGCCCGGCGCCGCCCATTGCCGTCACTTGCCGGGTCCGGTCTCTCCTTCGGCGAACCGAACAGAAGACTCCGGTCCTCGTCCTCCGACGGCGGCTCGTCTCCAGCATTGCCGATGGGATTCATGGCGCGCTCCTTTAAATGTGGGCATGCCCAAGATAAGTCAGTGAGCCGGCTGCCGCGCCTCCCTGATCCGCGTGACGCGGACCGCAGGACGGCCAACGCGCCGGCAGAGTAGCACCCGCCGCCGAAGACCGTTCCGGACAATTGCAGGCAAAGGCGGGAGCGCGGTCGTAGAGCCAACGGTGGTTTACGTACGAGGCGACTGGCTCACAGCACTGTTCGGCGTCCCGCTCTGAACCCTCTCAATCGACGGTCTGGCGACGGCCAGCAGGTCGTGGCCGGGCGAGGCGGGCGCAAGGCCGCAGGCCGCCGCGTCGAGCCATCCAGTCAAGGGTGGGGCAAGACGGCCGCGTGGAAATCGGCGGTGGGGCCCCCGGCCAATCCGGGATGCCCGTTGCCCGCACCCTGAGGGCGGCGCACCCCGAGGGCGGAGCGCTTTTGCAGGCCGCCCCGCCGGGCTACCCTGCCGCGAGGAATGAGGGATGCTTCGCCATGGCGACGGTGACGCGGGCCGGACTTGGCAGCGCGGTGCAAGGCGAGGTCGGCCTGTCGCAACGTGAAGCGCGCGAACTCGTGGATGCCCTGATCGAGATGATGGCTGAGCGGCTGACGGCCGGAGAGGCGGTGACGATCTCGGGTTTCGGCACCTTCAACCTGCGCGACAAGCGCGAGCGTCTCGGGCGTAATCCCAAGACCAGGGAGGAGGCGCCGATCTCGGCGCGTCGTGTGGTGGTCTTCCGGGCCTCGCAAATCCTCAAGGGACGGATCGCCGTTGCCATGCAAGACGCAGTCGACAGCGGCCCGGACAGTCAGGACGGACCAGGCGTCGGGCAAAGCGGGTGAGCGCGTGGACGCTGCGGTCGATGGGGCAACGCCGAGGATGGCGCGAGCGGCGCAGCCAAACTCGCCGCATCCATGAAGGTGTGGAGGCCGATCGGCGGACGCTCCTTATATATGGAGTCGCCGCGCCGGGCGCAGGGACTGCCTCCGGCGCGCGCGGCAACGTCTGCTGCTCAGTGCGGGCCGGTGGTGCCCCGGACCCGCGCGGCGAAGGCGATCCAGGAATCCCGGTCGTGCCCGAGACGCCGGTTCATGCCGTCACAAAGGTTGAGAGCGTTGTCCAGCGTCAGCGCGATCAACGTGGTGGGGATGACCTTGTCGAGGTCGTCGACGGCGATGACGATGCGGTACATGCCGTTCCCGGGCAGTTCCTCGACGCAGAACACGTAGTCCGGATTGTCCGGCAGCGCCTGGACGGTCATGGGAGAACTCCGCTGTTGTGTCGATGCCAGCTTACCCGCCGGCCCGGCCGCAGGCGCTGGCGGGGCGGCGGGCCGGTTCGAAGGCACCGGCGCCGGCGATCACTCCCATGCCGCGAAGCGCGCGGCTTCGGGCTCGTCCGCCAGCACCTCCACCTCATCGCGGCTCAACCCGGCGAAGGCGAGGCACATCGCGACCTCCTCCAGGTTGCCGCAGGTCCCGTGCTCCTCCAGCGTGTCGGGATCGACCACGGTGTAGCGCGGGGCGAAGACGGGCATGCCCCGGTGCTCGGACGAGCGGAGATACGAGCGGCGGGCGCACTCGGGGCAACGCGCGGCCGCACCGGCCCAGGCGCCGCAGTCCGTACACAAATGCCTCGCACGCCTTTTCCAGTACCTCCGCCGGGCCAGGTGCTTCTTCTTCTCCGGATCGTAGCTCTGGGAGGCGGCACAAGTCTTGCAGCGGGAGGCGCCGCCGGAGGGCTTGCCGCACTTGCCGCAGCAGCCGGCACTGCGGCGCTCTTCCCGGATCCGCCGCTCGCCGGCGCTGCGCGCATCGCGGCACGGGTCGCAGACGGTACGGCCTTCGGCGTGAGCGCGGCGTCCGCACTTGGCACAGAGCCCGGCGGCCAGGCGGGCGTGGTAGCGCCGCTTCGACCTCTTGCGCGACGACCGCCGCTTTGCCTTGGCGCTCTTGCCGCCGTAGAGCGCACCGGAGGCCCTGGCCTTCGCGTACCGGCGGCGGTCTGCCGCGCGCTTCTTCCCGGCACAACCCTCGCACAAGCCGGCGTCCTTCGCGGCGTCCCTCTTGCCGCAACGCACGCACAAGCCGGCCTCGCGCCGCTCGTCGACTTGCCGGCGATAGCGGTGGCGATCGGATTCGCGCGCCTTCACGAGGTCTCTCCTCGGCCGGCCCTCGGCCCGGAGCCGGGCATCGCGCGCGCGGCCGGCTATACGCTGCTTCTCGGCACAACTCTCGCAGAGAGCACGATCGAGTGCAGGCGGCCTGTCACCGCATGATGTTGAGTTCGTGGTTATGTTGAGCAAGGTCGAAGTCTCCATGTATTCCACGGGATTGACGGCGAATCCCTTCACATATGCGGCTTATGTAGAACTCCACATAAGCCGCAGCGGGGACACAGGCCCACAGCACGGCGCCGGGCAACACGCTGCTGAAAACGCTCGCGGCCGCGGGCGCGACCGACTTCAGGATCTCGATATGCCATGATCGCCCTCCTGGATCGGGGTGGCGCAGAGGGTGGCGGCGGAGCGCCGGGGTCGGACGCCCCGCCGGCACGAGGCCGGCAGGGCGTCGCGGGCGGTCTCCGGTCACCGGCATCGGCAGCCGGTTCGAGGCCTCACCGAAGCTGCGCCATGTGTCCCCAGACCGCGTGGGCTCCCCAATATTGAACGCCGGCGGAGGCGCGGTTGACCCCGGTACAGACGATGATTTCATCGCGCTCGGGCCGCATCTTCCTGACGGTCCTGAGCGAGACGATCTCGCGCACCGAGCGGCCCTTCCCGGCCGCCTTGCCCTCGGCCCTGGGCGTGATCTGGCCGTCGGCGTGGGACTTGTAGCGCTCGACCCGGTAGCGGTCCTCGTCGAGGCCGCCGCCGAACAGGTAGGTGAGAAACGTGCACGCGTCGCCGCGCGGCATCCTGATCGAAGGCATCATGCCGCCTCCCCTCGTCGGTGGTTGCGGGAACGGCGGGGACGCCCTCTCCCCGGACGCGACCCGCCGCCCCGGTCCAGGCCAAACTCTCGCTCTCCGCGATGTTCAGGCGCCGACGCGGCGCAGAGAGCGGAACGGGGAGGGAGGCATGCCGGCGATCGGCCGGTGGGACGCCCCCGGTCTCGGGGGTCCAATGGACCGGGTGGCGGAGAGGGAGCGTGGTCCGAGCCGGCCGGCGTGCCGGTACCGCCTCGGCGGCAATCGGCTGCTCGGGAAACGGCCGTCCTGCCGCAACAGCGGCATTCCCGCTCGCGGGCTCCGTCCCGACAAGGTCCGACACTATTCCGATGCCGCGCATCGGCTCGGGGCGAACCTCCCGCCCGCCCGATCTCGATCACTGCCGCGGGCTGGCCGTTGGTGACAACGATCCGATGAGACCCACGGCATACATCGAGACCTCCGTCGTCAGCTATCTGACGGCGCGGCCGTCGCGGGATGTGGTCGTCGCGGCCTACCAGGAGATCACCCGCGAATGGTGGCGGGGCGCGCCGGAGAGGTTCAGCCTCGTGGCGTCGCAGCTTGTCGTCGCGGAGGCCGGGGCGGGCGATCCCGAGGCAGCGCGCACTCGCCTTGAGGCGCTGGGCACCGTCGTGCCCCTCGACGCGGCTCCCGCAGCCGAGAGCCTGGCGCAGGCACTTGTGGATCATGGCGCGGTTCCGCGCCGGGCTGCCGACGACGCTGCGCATATCGCCATCGCCGCCACGTATGGCGTCGAGTTCCTGGTGACGTGGAACTTCCGGCACATCGCCAATGCCGCGATGCGCGCCCGGATCGAGCATGGATGCCGAAGTGCGGGTTATGAGCCGCCGGTGATCTGCACGCCGAACGAACTGCTGGAGGACGACCATGAAGACGCAGTCGGCTGATCCGATCATCTCGGAGGTGAGGGCCGTGCGCGACGCGCATGCGGCCCGCCTCGATTACGACATCGCGGCGATCTTCCGGGACATCCGGGCGATGCAGGAAGCATCGGGACGAGAGTTCGTCCGCTATCCTGCTCGCCCGGCTGTCCCACCTACGGAGGCCGCATCGGCGAATCACGCGCGAACTACCTGATGCTGGAATTGCGCCCACTCACTCGTAGCCTGCAAGACGCAATGGAGCCTGCCCGCGAGGACACTCACGGGTCGGCGTGCGAGTATCCCAGAGACCGCACACGAGTCCGATCCCCAGACGTCTTCGCGTCGTCCAAGTGCGTACGACGAAGATCCTTGCCCGTAGCAGCACCACATGGCCCTGATGAAGGAGGTGCTGCTCTTCAGCACCACCTACGCCATCTGGGATAAGTTCTTGCGTTTGTCAGGGAAACGGCGGATGGTTCCCTTACTCGCACATCGGTGCTGTGGCTTGAGACTGTCAGGCCATGCAGACGATGCTGGCGGGACTTCCGGTCGGGAGGTAGCGATGAACGGCATGTTGATCAGCGGTCAGTCGATGGCACATTGGGCGGGCTCGGTGCTGGGCTTCGCCGGGTTGCAGCGCGCGGATTGCGCCAATGAGGCGCCGCGACGCGATGGAATTTGCTTGACATCCTCACCTGATGTCGGTGGTACAATAGCCGCCGAGCCGCCGAGCCGCCGAGCCGCCGAGCCGCCGAGCCGCCGAGCCGCCGAGCCGCCGAGCCGCCGAGCCGCCGAGCCGCGTTCGGGCTTCTGCCATGAACGCGCCGGCATGGGGCCGCTCCCGACCGTTCGCCTCCCCGTCTGAGTCTTCCGCTTCCACCGGCCGGAATCCTGCGTCCCGCCGGCCCGCCCCTTCCTCCGACAGGCTCGACTTTTCCGCTGCCCGCACCGTTGCGGGAGTCCGTCATGCCGCCTGCCGTCTGCGGTTCGGCCTGCTGTCGGCCTTGCTGTGCCTGCCGCTGCTCGCGGGCCTCGCCGCCCCGGCCGCCGCCCAGACCATCGATTCGAAGACCATCGACGAGGGCGACACCAAGACCTTCACCGTCACCGGCATTCCCTCAAACTGGGGGGATGACCAGCCGTTTGTGGCATTGAGCAAAAGTGACGGCAATGCGCTAAGCAGCTGCGCTTCCCATTGGCTTACGAGTTTCCCCAACTGGGACGTCTGCAACAAACGGATTTACCAGTGGAACAGCTCGACCCGGACTTTCACCTTTCGGCTTTGGGCGCGCGGGGAAACTGTCATCGACCCCGATGAGACCTTCACTGCGACAGTTTGGAATTCCGACAGCACGCGGAGATTCCATACCACCATCACCATCCAGCAGCCCATCAGGGTCTCGGTCGCGTTCGACACGAACACGTCCGAGAGGCGATTTTCCGGTGGTCAGCTCACTGACATCACCCGGGGCGAGCGTGGGAAGAACGTGACGGAGACGGACGGTCCTGCGGTTTATGCGCCGTTCTATGTGCGGACCGAGAAGCGTCATTCGTCGACGCTGCCGTTCCGTCTGTGCTTCCGGCCGGGCCACAACGCACCCGAGTACGGTGCGGACAAGGACTACACGGTGCAGCGCCAGAGCGGCAGCAGCTGGCTCGATGCGGTCCCTGACACGCATGGCTGCCTGAACGGCTCGATCCCGGCCAACCGGGACAACCAGGCGTACCGGATCGTGGTCGTCGGCGACGACAAGTGGGAGGGGAAGGCCAACGAGCAGCTTCACATTTT
>JAJDXK010000096.1 GCA_022823305.1 Alphaproteobacteria bacterium | reverse complement strand
GTCCGCTTCCGCCGCGGAGGCGACAGCCAGGTGCTCGGCACGCACTCCGAACGTGACCGGCCCCGGCGCCGCATCGCGCAGGCTCCCCGCCGGCAGTGACACCGGGCCGAACCGCACCCGCGGCTCACGTCCTTCCGGCGCCTCGATCACGGCGGGGATGAAGTTCATGGCGGGCGCCCCGATGAATCCGGCCACGAAGCGGTTGGCGGGCGCATCGTAGAGCGCCCCCGGCGCACCGACCTGCTCGATCCGCCCCCGGTCGAGCACCACGATCCGGTCGGCCAGGGTCATGGCCTCGGTCTGGTCGTGGGTGACGTAGACCATGGTGGCGTCGAGACGGTCGCGGAGCCGCGCGATCTCGAGCCGCATCCGCACCCGGAGCGCGGCGTCGAGGTTGGAGAGCGGCTCGTCGAAGAGAAAGACCCGCGGGTCGCGGATGATGGAGCGCCCGATGGCCACGCGCTGGCGCTGCCCGCCCGAGAGCTCGCGCGGGTAGCGCCCGAGCAGCTCCTCGATCTGAAGGGTTGCCGCAACCTCGTTCACGCGCCGGGCGATCTCGGCCTTCGGCACCTTGGCGAGCCTGAGCCCGAAGCCGATGTTCTGCGCCGCCGTCATGTGGGGGAAGAGGGCGTAGGACTGGAACACCATCGCCACCCCGCGCCGCGCCGGCGCCACGTCGGTCACGTCGCGCCCGCCGATCGCGATGCGGCCTTCGCTCACGCTCTCCAGGCCCGAGATCATCCGCAGCAGGGTGGACTTGCCGCACCCGGAGGGGCCGACGAGAACCACGAACTCGCCGTGCGCGATCTCCAGATCGACGCCGTCGACGGCGAGCACCGAGCCGAAGCGCTTCGAGACGCCATGCAGGGCAAGCTCTGCCATCGTCACCCCTTCACCGCGCCCATGGTCATGCCCTTGATGAAGTAGCGCTGGAAGAAGAGGAACACCACCAGCGTCGGCAGGCTCGCGATCAGCGACAGCGATCCCTGCACCCCCCAGGCCACCGAGTACTGCCCCTGCAGGTTCACGATCCCCAGCATGATGGTCCGCTTCTCGTCCGACTGGGTGAAGATGAGCGGCCACAGGAAGTCGTTCCATATCCAGGTGAACTGAAGCGTCGCCAGCACCGCCAGCGCCGGCAGGCTCAGCGGCAGCGCCACCCGGGTCAGCACCTGCCACTCGTTCGCGCCTTCCAGGATGGCCGCCTCGCGCAGCGCGTTGGGAACGGTGGCGAAGAAGTTGCGCATCAGGAGCGTGCAGATGGGAATCCCCATCGCGGTGTGGATGACGATGATGGGGTAGAGCGTGTCGATCAGGTCCATGGCGTTGAAGAGCCGGAAGAGCGGAATCAGGATCACCTGCGGCGGGAAGAACATGCCGGAGACGATGACGAGAAAGAGCAGGTTGCTGCCGCGGAAGGGCAGCTTGGCGAACACGTAGCCGGCGAGCGAGCCCAGCGCGATCGAGGCCACCGTCGCAGGCGCGGTAACGAGCGCCGTGTTGAGGAAGTAGCGGTGCACGGCCGGGTTGCCCAGCACCTCGGCGTAGTTGCCCCAGAAGAGCTCCGACGGGATCGTCCACAGCTGGCCGAGCGCGATGTCGCGCGTGGTCTTGATCGAGGAGAGCAGCACGCCGGCGGTCGGCGCCAGGAAGAGCAGCGCCAGCACCGCGAGCGCGATGAAGATCACCGCGGGCCACGGGTTGAAGCGCCTGGCCGGGGCCGGGAGGCAGGCCGCGTCAGCCATGGAGCTCGTCGACCTTGCGCAACTGGCGGAAGTAGAGGCGGACGATGGTCAGCGCGATCAGGAAGAGGACCACCGAAATGGCGCTGCCGTAGCCCATCAGGTACTTCTTGAAGGACTCGTTGTACATGTGCATGGCCAGCGTGTCGGAGCTGTTGAAGGGCCCGCCGCCGGTCATGGTGTAGAGGATGTCGAAGCCCTTGAGCGAGTTGATGACGTTGAGCGCGATCACCACCACGGTGGCGGGCGTGAGCAGGGGGATGACGACCAGGCGGATGCGCTGCAGGGCGCGCGCGCCCTCGATCTCGCACACCTCCAGCAGCTCCTCGGGGATGGTGGTGAGCCCGGCCAGGAAGATCACCATCGAGAGCCCGGTCTGCTGCCACGACCAGGCGAGGATCACCGACCACAGCGCGCTATCCGGCTTCGCCAGCCACGCGTAATTGAAGCTCTCGCCGCTCACCGCCTCCACCACGGTGTTCAGCAGCCCCCAGTCCGGCTGGTAGATCCACACCCAGATCTGCCCGACCACCACGGCCGAGAGGCAGATCGGAAGGTAGAAGATCGACTTGAACACCGATCCGCCGGGAATGCGGCTGTCGATCAGGAGCGCGAGCCCGAGCCCGAGCCCGGTCGGCACGACGATCGCGGCGACGATCCAGAGCGCCGTGTTGATGGCGGCGTTGAGGAAGAGCTTGTCGCTGTGGATCTTGAGGAAGTTGTCGAAGCCGACGTAGTCGAAGTCGGGATTGAAGCCGTTCCAGTTGGTGAAGCTGTAGTGGAAGGAGTCCGCAAGCGGCCAGATCACGAATGCCGCGAACACCGCAAGCGGCAGCGCCAGCAGGATCACCCGCCAGAAACGGTTCTCCCGTTCCATCGGTCACCGCTCATGCCGGAAGGTGGACGGGCCGCCGGGTGAATACCGCCCGGCGGCCCGCCCGCGCGGAACTGTGCCTACTCCGTGAACGCCTGGGCCGCGTCCGCGGCGGCCTGGGCGAGGATGTCGTCCACCTGGCTCGGGTCGTCCATGAAGCGCGAGAACATGGAGAGCCCGACCTCCGCCACCGGGGGCGGCGTCGCGAGGTCGTAGTTGAACGCGAAGACGTCGGCGCCCGCCACGACGGTCGAGACCCGCTGCATGACCTCGTTGTAGTTCGCCGGATCGACGTTGACGTTGGCGCTGAGCGCCCCGTAGCCGCTGGTCCAGCTCGCCTGCACGTCGGCGCTCGACATCATGTAGCTCAGGAATGCCTCGGCGCCGGCGCGGTTCTCCCCGTCGTTGGAGACGACCAGGCCGTCCACCGGGCCGACCACCGACCCGGGAAGGCCGTCCGCGATGGAGGGGAAGGGGAAGAAGTCGTAGTCCTTGCCCGGCTCCAGCCCCAGCCCGTTCCAGTAGCCGGTGATCCAGGTGCCCATCAGGGTCATCGCCGCATCGCCGCGGGCCACCTTGTCCGAGGCATCCGTCCAGGTATCGGCGTTGGCGTTGGGGGCGAAGTAGCCCTTGTCCGCCAGCTCCCTCCACATCGCCATGGCGGCCTTGACCTCGGCGTCGTCGTAGGCCGCGGAGCCGTCCATCAGCGCGGCGCGGTAGTCGGGGCCGGCGGTGTTGAGCAGCAGGTAGTCGAACCAGAACTGGGCGGGCCAGCGATACTTCGAGCCGAGCGCGATCGGCGTCACGCCGGCAGCCTTCAGCGTCTCGCAGAGCGCCATGAAGCCGTCCCAGTCGGTCGGCATTTCGCTGACGCCTGCGTCCGCGAGCACCTGGGTGTTATAGAACATGCCCGCGTAGTGGTAGTTGAAGGGCACCAGGTAGCGCTTGCCGTTGTACATGGTGGCGCTGTCGGCCACGGACTTCGCGACGACGCTGTCGAGACCGTCCCGGGCCCACATGTCGTCGATGGGGTGCAGGCTTCCGGCGTCGACGACGAACTGCGTCCGCGCACCGGCCCAGTAGCTGAAGACGTCGGGCAGGCTGTCGCCGGCCGCGCGCACCAGGATGTCGGTCTTGAAGTCCTCGTGGCCGATGGGGCTGTTCTTGATGGTGTGGCCCGTGTCGGCCTCGAACTTCGCGACCTGCTCGTTGAAGAGCTTCAGCCCGAACTCGCCGGTGAAGTAGTGCGTGAGCGTGACGTCGCCGCCTTGCGCGAAGGCGGGCGCGCCGAGCAGCAGGGCCGGCGCGACCGCCAGGGCAGCCAGCGCCCCGCGCCTGTTGAGAGTGATCATGGAATCCTCCCCATGCGTTTGACATGCCAGCGTTTTGGTTGAGTGATCCGGCAGTCAAGCGCATCGCTCCGCGCGGTGTCAACGAGAAGGGGGCGGATTCGGCGGCGTATGACGGCCGGGCATGTCGAATGGCGCCCGCGTGTGTTGCAAGGCGGCGCAGACTCCGCCTACCTTCGCGGCATATCGGCGCCGCGCAGATCATGATCCCGGTGAAACATGCGGACTAGGACCGGTCCCGTCGGAGTGGGCATCGTGGGCACGGGCCGCATCTCCGATCTGCACGCCATCGAGTACCTGGCGAGCCCCCTGGCGCGCATCGTGGCGCTCTGCGACGTGGACACGACGCGCGCGGCCGCGCGGGCGGCGGCCTGGGGCCTGGACGACGTCGCCGTCGAGGGCGACATCGACGCCCTGCTCGCCCGGCCGGAGGTGGATCTGGTCGAGATCCTCCTCCCCCATCACCTGCATCTCGAGGCGGCGCTGAAGGCCGTGGGCGCCGGCAAGATCGTCTCGCTGCAGAAGCCGATGTGCATCTCGCTCGAGGAGGCCGACCGCCTGGTCGATGCCGCGGAGGCCTCGGACCGCCCATTCAAGGTGTTCGAGAATTTCCTCTTCTACCCCCCGGTCGTCCGGGCGCGGGCGCTGATCGCAGAGGGTGCGATCGGCACGCCGCTCTCCATCCGCATCAAGAGCAACCCGGGGCGGAGCGCCACCGCCTGGGACGTGCCGGCAAGCGCCATCGCCTGGCGCCAGCGGCCCGAGCAGTCCGGCGGCGGGCCGCTGGTGTTCGACGACGGCCACCACAAGTTCGCGCTGGCTTGGCACTTCATGGGCGAGCCCGAGGAGGTCCATGCCTTCATCGGGCGGACCGAAACGGCCGATCACCGCGAGCTACTGGACGCGCCCTCGCTCGTGTCGTTCCGCTTTCCCGGCAAGCGCATCGGCAACCTGGAGATCGTCCATTCGCCGGAGCTCGAGATCGCGACCCGGCACTACGCCCAGGACGACCGGGTGGAGATCACCGGCAGCAAGGGCGTGATCTGGGTGAACGGCGGCCACGGGCGGCTCGGCGACGCGCCGCCGGTGGCGCTCTACCGGGACGGTGCCATCACCGAGTTCCGCGACGTGGAGACCGGCTGGGAGCAGAGCTTCGTGCTGTCCACGCGCCACTTTCTGGAGGTCGTGTCGGGGGGCGGGCGCCCGGTGCTGACCGCACGCGAGGGCCGGCAGGTGCTGCGCTTCGCGCTCGCCGCGCTCGAGTCCGCGCAGGTGGGCAGGCCGGTCTCCGTCGGCGTCGAAGGAGGAGCTGACGTATGACGAACACCACGGGCACGCCGGGACCGCTGCCGTCGTCGATGGACGCGAGGGCGGCCTGGTTCGCCGCCGCCGGCGGCCTGAACGCGGCCATCGCCGACGGGCGGCTCGGCGAGGCGGTCACTCTCCCCCTCGCCGAGGCGCTGGTGCTGGGCCTGATGCGCCAGGGCGTGACCAAGTACCTCGCGATCTTCGGGCACGGCTCCACCGCGGTCGGCGAGGTGCTGCGGGTCTACCAGGCCCACGGTCTGGTCCGCTGCTGGCAGTTCCGCAACGAGGTCGCGATGGCGCACGCCGCCACGGCGCTCCGCTGGGTCTACGGAGAGCCCTCCGCCGTCGTCACGTCCATCGGGCCGGGGGCGATGCAGGCACTGGCCGGGTCGCTGGCGGCGGCCTCCAACGGCATCGGCGTCTATCACCTCTACGGCGACGAGACCACCCACGGCGAAGGCTACAACATGCAGCAGGTGCCGAAGCCGGCGCAGGGGCTCTTCGGGCAGATGACCGCGCTGATGGGCGAATCCTGGACCCTGCACAGCCCCGGTGGGCTGCGGGCGGCGCTGCGCCGGGGCGCGATGACGGTGTTCCACCCGTGGAAGGCCGGCCCCTTCTACCTCAACCTGCCCCTCAACACGCAGCCCGCGGAGACCCTGATCCGGCTCGACACCCTGCCGTCGTCGCCCGCGTTCTCCCCCGCCGCACCCGCCGCCGAGGACGCCTATGCGCAAGCTGCGGCGCTCGTTGCCGGCGCCCGGCGCGTCGCGGTCAAGGCGGGCAGCGGGGCGCGGCCCTTCGCCGGCGCGATCCGGGAGTTCGCGGAGCGCGCGGGCGCCGCGGTGGTGCTCAGCCCCGGCTCGACCGGGGTGATGCCCGACGACCACCCGCAGAACCTGCACGTCGGCGGCTCCAAGGGCAGCATCAGCGGCAACTTCGCGATGGAGGAAGCGGACCTGCTGGTGGTCATCGGCAGCCGGGCGGTGTGCCAGAGCGACTGCTCGGGAACCGGATGGCCGAAGGTCCGCCACGTCGTGAACATCAACGCCGATCCGGAGGACGTGCAGCACTACAACCGCACCTCTGCGCTCTGCGGCGACGCCGGTGCGGTGCTGGAGCGCCTGAACGAGGCGCTGCGCCGCGATCATCCGCAAGCCTCGGCGGGCAAGCGGGCGTGGCTCGACGCCTGCGCCGCGAAGAAGGCCGAGTGGCGGGCGTTCAGGACCGCGCAGCTCGACGCCGATCCCCCCATCGACACGGTCTGGCAGCGCGCGGTGCTGACCCAGCCCCAGGCGATCGCGGTGACCGCGGCGTTCTGCAAGGCGCGCGGCGCCATCAAGTTCTTCGACGCGGGCGACGTGCAGGCCAACGGCTTCCAGATCGTCGAGGACGACCAGCCCTGCGAGACCTTTACCGAGGCGGGCGCGTCCTACATGGGCTTCTCGGTGTCGGCCCTGCTGGCCGGCGCGCTGGCCGAGCACGGGCGCTATGCCGTCGCCTTCACCGGCGACGGGTCGTTCACGATGAACCCGCAGGTCCTGATCGACGGCGTGGAGCACGGCGCGCGCGGCGCCATCGTGCTCTTCGACAACCGCCGCATGGGCGCGATCAGCCAGTTGCAGTGCGCGCAGTACGGAGCGGATTTCCGCACCTCGGACTCCGTGCCGGTGGACTACGTGCAGATGGCGGCATCGGTCGCGGGCGTGAAGGCGCTCTCGGGCGGGTACGATGCGTCCTCGCTCGCCGCGGCGCTGGAAGAGGCCTTCGACTACGACGGCCTCAGCCTCGTCCACGTCCCGGTCTACCACGGCGACGACCCCCGGGGCGGCATGGGGGCCTACGGGCGCTGGAACGTCGGCAACTGGTGCGACGACGTGCAGGGCCGCTACGTGCGCACGCTGATCTGACCCCGCGCGTACCGAAGCCGACCTCCGGATCGCGCTTCACACCGGGCGGATGAAGGTGCCGGTGCCGGGGGCGGCGACCACCGTGCCCTCGGCATAGACCGGCGTGCCGCGCACGTAGGTGCCGGTGACGCGGGCGCCGAAGGTCATGCCGTCGTAGGGGCTCCACTTCACCTCCGACGCCATGCCGGCGGCATCGAAGGCCCACGGGCCCGGCGCGACGATGGCGAAGTCGGCATCGGCGCCCGGCGTCAGCGCCCCCTTGCGCGGGTAGAGGCCGAAGTGGCGTGCCGGCCGCTCCGCCAGCAGCGCGGCGACGCGGCAGGGGCTGAGGCCGCGCTCGCTCACCATGCCGGTGTAGAGCGCGTGGAAGAGCGTCTCCAGCCCCGGCACGCCCGAGCCGTTCTTCGAGAACTCGGGGTCGGACTTGCGCGAGAGCGGCCAGGCGACGTGGTCGGACGAGACGAAGTCCACCTCGTCGGCCACCACCTTCTCCCACAGCGCCGCGCGCTCGGCCGCCGGGCGGATCGGCGGGTTCTGCTTGAGCCGCGCCCCGAGCTCCAGCACCTGGCCCTCCTCGAACACCAGGTACTGCACGCAGGTCTCGGCCGTGGCCTTCACGCCCTCCTCGCGGTAGCGCCTCGCCTGGTCGAAGCCGCGCGCGAGCGAGCTGTGCACGATGTGGCAGCGCACGCCCGTCGCCCGCGCGATCTCGAAGACCGCGGCGTTCGCCACCACCTCGGCCACCGCCGGCCGGCCCGCACCGTGGCTCTCCGGCGTGTTGCGGCGCTGGTCGAGGAAGCGCTGCGTGAGGCGGCGGACGATGGCCGCGTCCTCGTTGTGGAAGGCGACCGAGAGGCCGGTCTCGCGGATCGCGGGGAAGAGCTCGTAGAGCTCGCCCATGTCGTAGCCCGGGAAGCGCACCGGGTGGTACTCGTAGGTCGAGACCTTGAAGGCGCAGACTCCTGCGTCCGCGAGTTCGGCGATGCCCTCGGTGCCCTTGCCCTTCTGCGGCGCGCCGTAGAGCGCGACGTCGACGCGGGCGATGCGCTCCAGCGTCTCCACCTTGGCCTCGAGCAGCCCGACCGAGTTCACCGGCAGCGGGTCGTCGAAGGGCATGTCGACGATGGTGGTGACGCCGCCGGCGGCGGCCGCGACCGAGGCGTCGGCGAGGCCGGCGATGCCCTCGCAGCTCCCGGCATGGACCTGGCCGTCGATCACGCCGGGGAAGATCATCCGGCCCGAGGCGTCGACGCTCTCCGCCGCCGCCGGCGCCTCTCCCACGCCCAGCGCGCCGATCACGCCGCCCCGCACGGCGAGGAAGCCGCCTTCCAGCACACGGTCGGGGAGCACCAGGTCTCCGCGCACGACGAGGTCGAACATCGCCCGTCTCCTCTGCTGGCCGTCCGCTACGCCGGCAGGTCGTAGTAGTCGCCGGCGAAGTCGGTGAAGATGTGGCGCTCGATGGCCAGTCCCGTCGCGCCGTCGAGCGTGCCTGCGGTGATCGAGACGCGGCCCTCGCCCACGGGCTCCCAGAAGAGGTTGCCGCCGCAGCGCTTGCAGAAGCCGCGCCGGGCGCTGTCGGACGAGCGATACCAGACCAGGGTCTCGTCGGCTTCGAGGGAGAAGCGTTCGTTCGGCACCGAGGTCATCGCCGCATGGTGGCCCGAGGTCTTGCGGCACTGGATGCAGTGGCAGGCGATCACCGGGCGCAGCGGGCCGGTCAGCCGGTACCTGACGCCGCCGCAGAGGCAGCCTCCCGTGTGCACGTCGGTCACGTCTCCCTCTCCATCCGTTGCCTATTCCCCGGCGAGCCGGGCGATGGCGGCCGCCAGCACCGCGCAGCCGGCGCCGAAATCCTCGAGCGTCATCGCCTCGTCCGGATTGTGGCTGCCGTGGGCGTTGCGCACGAGCACCATCGCGGCCGGCACGCCTGCGCGCTGGAAGACCGCGGCATCGTGGCCCACGGTGGCGAAGCTTCGCACGGGCACGGCGAGCGACTCCGCGGAGTCCTCCAGCACGGCGCGGAGGTGCCCGTCCAGCGGCGCCGGTGCCGCGCTCACGCACGCGCCCAGGTCGAAGGCGACGTTGCGGCGTGCGGCGATCTCGGTCGCGCGGGCCTCCGCCTCGGCGCGGCAGTCGTCGAGGAAGGCCTGGCTCGTGCCGCCGAAGTTCAGCGTGAAGTCGCAGCGGCCGGGGATCTTGGTCATGGCATGGTGGGCGTGGTCGGTGGAGACCTTGCCGACGGTGAACACCGTGTCGGGCACGCCCGCTTCTTCCTGCGCGACCCAGAACCGCTCCAGCGCGTGCACCAGCTCGGCCACCGCCAGCACCGCGTCCTGCCGGTGGGCGCGGGGGGTGGCGCCGGAATGGTCGTAGCGGCCAGCACAGGTGGCAGCGGGCCAGCGCAGGTTGCCGCGGATGGTGGTGGGCACCGCGACCTGTGCGCCCTCCGCCACCAGCACCGGCCCCTGCTCGATGTGAAGCTCGAGGAAGGCGCAGGCGGTCTCGGGCGAGACGCGAGGCCGGGCCTCGGCCCGCAGCGCCGCGACGTCGCAGCCGAGCGTCGTCATGTGCGCGGCCAGCGTCTGCCCGGTGTCGATGCGCCGCAGCGAGTCGAGGTGATCGTGGGAGAGGGCGCCGGTGGCGAGGCGGGCGCCGACGAAGGGGATGCCGAACCAGACGCTCTCCTCCCCCCGCGTGGCGAGGGTGGTCACGTCGCGGTTCGGCGCCGGGCCTGCGTCCAGCAGCGCGGCCTGCACCACGAGCCCGGCGACGGCGCCGGCAAGCCCGTCGTAGTGCCCGCCGGTCAGCACCGAATCCACGTGCGAGCCGGTGAGGACGGCGGGCGCTGCCCGGTCGTGGCCGGGCAACGTGCAGTAGAGGTTGCCGGCGCCGTCCCGGGCGACCTCCAGCCCGAGCGTGCGGGCGGCGTCTGCGAGGCGGTCCGCGGCGAACTGGTCCTGCTCGCTCCAGGCAGGGCGGGTCACGCCGGCATCCGCCGCACTCGCCGCGCGGATCTCGTCGAAGAGCGCCGCCGCCAGCGGCAGCCGCGCCTCCACCGCGCTCCGCAACGCCTCGGCGCTCACGGTGCGAAGACCTCCAGGATTTCGTCGTAGTTGCGGCTGAGCGGGATCAGGATCAGCCCGTCGAGCCCGGTGTCGAGCCAGCGTCGGGCGCTGGCCAGGCACTCGTCCGGGGTGCCGTGGGCGATGAGGTCGTCCACCAGCGCGTCGTCGACCAGCGCCATGGCGTCCTCGATGCCGCCGGGCCGGGGCGGCCAGCCGCCCATCACCGCCTTGATCTCGGCGAGCCGGTCCTCGGGAAACTCCCAGGCCCTGGCGAAGTGCGGCTGCTGCCCCAGGTACTGGTTCACCAGGCGCTTGGCGTCGTGGAGCGCCTTGCCCCGGTCCTCGCTCATCGAGATGTTGACGAGCTGCAGCTTCTCCACCCCGGCGAGCGTGCGGCCGGACCGCACGGCGCCTTCCGCAACCCGCTCCAGCGAGCGCGCGGTGTAGGCGGGCGAGAGGATGCCGTTGATCAGCACGCCGTCGGCGGCCTCGCCGGCGAGCTCCATCATGCGCGGGCCGGTGGGACCGATGAAGATCTTCACCGCGGGCGGCACGCGCGCATCGCCGTGGCCGAGGTCGAGGGTGAGGTCGCGCACGCTCACCAGCTCGCCCTCGTGGGTGACGCCGTCCTCCAGCGCGAAGAGCCGGCGCAGCACGCCGATGTACTCGCGCATCTGGGTGAGCGGCTTGCGGCGCTCGATGCCCTGCTTCCAGGCCAGCGGGTCCCAGTAGGCGCCGAGGCCGAGGTTCATGCGCCCCGGCGCGAGGTTGTCCAGCGTGGCGAAGGTCATGGCCATGAGCGCGGGCCCGCGCGTCCAGCTGTTGACGATGCAGCTGCCGAGCCGCACCCGCTCGGTGGTGGCGGCCATGGCGCCCAGCACCGAGACGGCGTCGCGCGCGAGCCGCGTCTCGGTGACCCAGAGGGAATCGTAACCAAGCGCCTCGGCCCTGGCGGCGAGCCTGAGCTGCTCGCGTACCCCCGGGCGGTCGAGGAAGCCGAAGCCGACCGTGGTCATGCGCGGGTCAAGCTCCGGCTAGCTCCTGGCCTGGACCGGGGTGCAGGCGATGACCTCCTCGCCGAGCGCCTTGCATGCCTCGAGCCGGTGGAGCCCGTCCACCAGCACGTAGCGCGCGCCGTCCTCGCGCACCAGGATGGGGCTCCTCATCCCTTCCTCGAGGATGCTCTCGGCGAGCGCGGCCACCGCCGCCGGGTCGAGGGTCCGGCGTCGCTTGGCCGGCACGTAGATGTCGGCGATGGCGAGGTCCCTGTTCTCCAGTAGCGGCGTGGTGTCCTCCCTGCCCGTGCCGCAGGCCGGCCATGACTCTCGCAAAGCCGCCCCGCGCGCGCAATGGACGGGTGCCCGCGAGCGCGGCATGATGGGCCGGCAGGGACGAGGGGCGCGGGCCGCGCGCCGGGAGGCGACGATGACTGCAACCGTGATTCGGAACGGGCGGATCGTGACCGCGGTGGACGACTACACCGCCGACATCCTGATGGAGAACGGCCGGGTGCGCATGATCGGCACCGACCTGCCGGTGGGCGAGGGCGTCGCCGCGCACGATGCGGAAGGCATGCTGGTGCTCCCCGGCGGCGTCGACGTGCACACCCACCTCGACTGGGACTTCGGGCCGGCGCGCACGGCGGACACCTTCTACACCGGCTCCCAGGCCGCGGCCTTCGGCGGCACCACCACCATCGTCGACTTCGCCGCCCAGGTGAAGGGCACCAGCCCGCTCGCGGGCCTCGCCGACTGGCACGAGCGCGCCTCGGTCGCGGGCGTCGACGTCGGCGCGCACATGATCATGACCGACGTGAACGACCAGACGCTGGTCGACGTGAAGAGCCTGATCCACGACGAGGGCGTGCCCACCTTCAAGCTCTTCACCGCCTATCCCGACGTGCTGATGATCGACGACGGCCAGATCTTCAAGACCATGCGGGTGGTGGGCGACAACGGCGGCATGGTGCAGGTCCATGCGGAGAACGGCCACGTCATCGACGTGCTGGTGCAGGAGGCGCTGGAGGCCGGCAACACCAGCCCCAAGTGGCACATGCTGACCCGGCCTACGCTGATGGAGGGCGAGGCGACGCATCGCGTCATCCGCATCGCCGAGCTGGCCGAGGCGCCGGTCTACATCGTGCATCTCTCCGCCGGCGAGGCGCTGGACGCGGTGACCGAGGCGCGCGACCGCGGGCTCCCGGTCCATGCCGAGACCTGCCCGCACTACCTCTTCCTCACCGACGAGGAGTACGACCGGCACGGCTTCGAGGGCGCGAAGTTCGTGATGACGCCGCCGCTCCGGGGCCACGAGCACCAGCACGCGCTCTGGCGCGGGCTCAAGACCGACGACCTCCAGGTGATCGCGACCGACCACTGCCCCTTCTGCTTCAGCGAGAACGTACTGGGCCTGCGCCTTTCCAAGGAGCTCGGCCGCGACGACTTCAGCAAGATCCCGAACGGCGCGCCGGGGCTGGAGACCCGCATGCCGCTGGTCTACGACGGCGGCGTGCGCAACAACGCCATGTCGCTCAACCGCTACGTCGAGCTCACGGCCACGGCGCCGGCCAAGCTCTTCGGCCTGTTCCCGCGCAAGGGTACCATCGCGGTCGGCTCCGATGCCGACATCGTGCTCTTCGACCCCGAGGAGAGCTGGACCATCCGCGCCGCCGAGCACCACAGCCGGGTCGAGTACTCGCTCTTCGAGGGGCGCGAGGTCACGGGCCGGGTGAAGAAGGTGTTCCTGCGCGGCGAGCTGATCGTCGACGGCCGGCAATGGCTCGGCCGCGAGGGCGGCGGCCAGTTCCTCAAGCGCGGCCAGGCAGGGAAGCAGAAGTAGGGCGGGCTGGGTACGCGAGGGGGGAACAAGTCTGTGAGTGCGCACTGTTTTTTTGTTCTGCTTCCGCCCGGGGCGCATTTCGGTATACCGACTCTCGGTTGTTGCGGGTGAGCATGCGCCCGGCCTGATGGGAGCGAGACGGTTCATGAGACGGCTTGCGGCAGCATTGGTTCTGGCGCTCTGCGCGGCGACGCCCGCGCTCGCGGCGGAGAAGCTGCGTATCGCCACGACCGGCGGCTATCCGCCCTTCAACTATGCCGACGAAGCCGGTGAAATGACGGGATTCGACGTGGATATCGCGCGCGCGCTCTGCGCGGAGCTCGACGCCGAGTGCGAGATCGTGCTGGAGGAATGGGAGCGGCTGATCCCGGAACTGCGCGCCGGCAGCTTCGACGCGATCGCCGCCAGCATGTCCATCACCGAGGAGCGGCGCCGACTGGTGAGCTTCACGGACCGGTACTACAGCAACGTCGTTCGCTTCGTGGCGCGCGAGGGCTCCGGCTTCGACCCGGCCGACGCGGCGGGCAAGACCATCGGCGCGGCCCGCGCCACGATCGCCTCCGACTGGCTTGAGGCGAACCTGGCGGGCACGGCGGTCGTCAAGCTCTACACCGGCCAGCAGGAACTCCACGAGGACCTCGTCGTCGGTCGCCTGGATGCCATGTTCGGTGACGGCCTGGGCTCATACGCCTGGCTTCAGGGACCGGAGGGCACCGGCTTCGGCTTCGTCGGCGAGGGATACCGGCTGGACGAGGGAATCGGCATCGCGGTGCGCCACGAGGACGCCTCCCTTCTGTCACGCCTGAACGGCGCGCTCGAGGCCATCCTCGCGAACGGCACCTACGAGCGGATCAACGCCCGCTACTTCCCTTTCAGCATTTACTAGAGCACGATCCGACCTTACGCGGTCACGTCGGTTCAAATGCACCCACCTCCCCTTGTCCCCCTCCTCCCAGGAGGAGGGGGAACGAAAGCGGTGCCGCCTGCTCTCCCTCTCCTCCCCACCGGGGAGGAGAGGGCCGGG
>JAJDXK010000132.1 GCA_022823305.1 Alphaproteobacteria bacterium | reverse complement strand
GAGGCGGCGCCCGCCCGCGACGACGGCGAAGCGCTCGACGCCGTCCGCGTCGGGCGCGTCGGGGCGGGCGACGAGGTTCTTGAGCAGCCCGTGGGCGGCGATGGACGCCCGGAGCTGGACTTCGGCCGCCTCGTCGGGCGGGGTCTTGCGCACGTTCTCGGGCGCGAGCGCGAGCCGGCAGAGCGGGATGTCCCGGATCGCCGGTTCGGGCGGGGATGCAGTCTGGTTCATGCGGGTCTCCGTCGATGAGTGGACGGGCGCACCCGCGACGGCTCTCTCCGCCGTCCGGGCGCCCGACCGGCTCCGACCGCGCCCTCCGCCTCCACAGGGAGCGCAGGCGAAGCGCGGGAGCCGGTGGCGGGATGGCGGCGGCCATCCCCGCGGGTGCCGTCGGGGGCGTATGGGAAAGGACGCGCAGTCCGCCGCGGGCGCGGCGGAGCGGCGCCGGGGAGCTCGGGCGTGGTGGACGCGTGCCCGGCGAAGGCCCATAGTGTGCGGCACCGGGCGGCCGGAGCCCGTCCCGGAGCACGAGACGGGACAGGCCGGTGTGGACGCGACACCGGGGGCCGGATGGAGACGGGGTGTGCGCGAACGGGTGACGGACGGGAACGCACGGGTGCCGGACGAGCTTCGCGAGTACCACGCATGGCTCGACGGGGTCGAGCCGGCGTGGACGGTCCTCGAGCCGGCGCGGTGGGAGGCGCTGATGCGCGAGCCGTCGGCGGAGAACGGCGCGCTACGCCTCGCCGCAGACCTCACCGAGGAGGAGCTCGACCGGTCGGCGATGGTGCGCAACGCCGTGGCGCTGCTCCGCGCCGCCGCGAGAGGCGCCGGGCTCGAGCTTACGGCGCGGGGCCATCTCACCCGCGCGAACGTGGCGGCGCTGCGCGAGGCGATGGACTGGCCGGGCTGCGCGTTCGAAGAGCGGCGGCGTGCGGGGAAGCGCCTGAGCGAGGTGCATGTCGGGGAGCTTCGGCTCGTGCGGGCGCTGCTCGAGGAGGCGGGGTGCGTGGAGAGCGCTCGCGGGGGGCGGCTGCGGGCGAGCCGGCGCGGACACACGCTGCTCGCCGGGGCGAAGGGCGCGCTTCAGGCGGAGCTCTTCCGGCTCGCGTTCTGGCGGCTGAGCCTCAACCTGTTCGGCAAGGCCGAGTGCGGCTCGTGGCCGCAGCAGCAGGTGGGCATGGCGCTCTGGGCGCTGTCGACCACCGGGGACCGGTTCCAGGGGACGCGGGCGTTGATGGCGCTGAGCGTGCTCCCCGACGGATGCGTGTCGGGAAGCCCCGCGTGGGTGGCGACCACGCTGTTCGCCTGGCGTGTGCTGCGCCCGCTTTGGTGGTTCGGCCTGGTCGAATGCCGCGAGCGGGGCGAGGACCTCGACGATGCGAGCTGGCGCAAGGGCGCGCTGTTCGACCGGTTCCTGCACTTCGGGACGGACCTCGTCAGGACCGTGGGGCCGGTGCACTGACGCGGGCGTTGCCGGCGCCCGGCCCGCGCGGTCAGGCGGCGGCGAAGCGGCGGACGGGCACCTCCTCGCGGTCCTGCTGGGCGTGCCAGAGGTCGTAGTGCAACTGCTGCTGGAGCCAGCTCTCGGGGCTGCCGCCGAACGCCTGCGAGAGACGGATGGCCATCTCGGGAGAAATCCCGATGCGGCCGTTGAGCAGCATCGAGAGCGTGTTGCGCGAGACCGCGAGTCCCTTCGCGGCCTCGGTCACGGTGAGCCCGAGGGGCTCGAGGCACTGGCGGCGGATGAATGCGCCGGGATGGGGCGGGTCGTGCATGAGCATCGGTGTTGCCTCGCTAGTGGTAGTCGAGATAGTCCACATCGAGCGCGTGGCCGTCCTCGAAGCGGAAGGCGATGCGCCAGTTGGCGCGCACCGTCACGGCCCAGAGCCCGGCGCGGTCGCCCTTGAGCGGGTGAAGCCGGAAGCCCGGGAGGTCCATGTCGTGCGGGCCGGCGGACGCGTTGAGCCGGGCGAGGATGTCGCGCACGGCGTCGCGGTGCTCAGGGTCGATGCGCCGTTCGTCGCCGCGTTCCATGAACCGCCTGAGCGCCCTGCTCTTGAAGCTCCGTATCATGACCGACCGTAATATGCACTATGACGGCTGTCAACGCGCCCGGTGGTCGGATTGCCGCCGTCGCGCCACGGTGGGTGGACGAGCCCGGCGAGGGCGAGTGCGCGCACGCGGTGTCGGGCGTCGTCGAGGGAACGGGCCGGCTCGTCACGGGCAGCGGCGAGGGGCAGTCCGAGCGCGACGAGGATCCGCTCGTCGGCGCGCCAGTCGCGGGCCGTGCGGCAGTGGCGTCGGGTGGGGCTCGCGAGCCAGCCGAGAAAGCGCCCGGCGAGCCACACCGCGACCTCGTGGCGGCGCTCGGCGCCGCGCCACTTGACGACGCCGAACGACGGCGGCGACAGGGGCCGGGCGAGGGTGGTGCCGGCCGCGGCCTCGTAGCGGCACACCGCTTCGGCGAAGTCGGCGCCGGGGCCGTTGCGGCGCCACAGGTACTCCTGGCCGGCGAGCAGGAGGAAGGCGTCGAGGCGGGTGGCGGGACCGGGTTCCCGGTCGATGAGCATGCGCGCGGCGCGCACCGTCGCATCGGTGTCGAATGACGCGCAGCGGTCGGGATGGGTCATGGGCGCGCTCCGGTTACGAGGGGACGGGGAGGACCGGCGAACGCTCCCGCTCCCGGACCCTCCCTCGCCCGGCCCGGCGCCGGCCCCGCCTCCGGGCGGCGCCGCGCACAGCACGCGGGATGCATGGACGGCGGAGGCTCCGGCCGGCGGCCGGTCCGATGGCGGCTCGCCCGGAAGGGGGGGACGGACCGGAGCCCGGACAGCGGAAGGCGCGGGGGAGCGGGGCGCGGCGGCCGTGGGAGGGAGCGTTCGGAAGCGGGGCGGGCGCGCCGCGCTCAGTGCAGCAGATCGGCGAGGCCGAGCTTCTCGAAGGCGGCGCGCAGCTCGCCGTGGCACACGGCATCGATCTTCATCGGGCCGTAGCCGGCCTCGTCGGTCCAGCGGGCGAGCTCGCGGATCTCCGCGACGAGCTCCTCGTCGGTCTCGCACACCGTGGTGGTCACGTCGCCCTCGCTGAAGCTGACGATGGTGCGTGCGGCGGGCGAGCACCACTGGCCGTAGTAGCTCGCGTCCTGGCGCGAGTCGACCTGTGCGAAGCCGTTGGCATAGGAGCAGGGTCCGGTGTCGAAGTGGTAGCGGTCGGTGAGCGGCCTGAAGTCGCGGGTCGTCTTCATGGGAGGGGCCTCGCTGGTGGGGGCGGTTGCGATGGGACGCGGGACCGGGGCGGACGGACCGCCTCCGGGGCGAACGTCAGGACGCGCCGGGCCGCATGACCTCCTGACAGGCGGTGACGCGCTCGTACTCGAAGGCGGCGATCGCGTCGCGCTCGCGCCGCGCGATCTCGGTGAAGCCGAGGCGGTCGTGGATGGCCCGCGCGGCGCGGGTGGCCGGGTCCGTGGGCCTGCCGTCGCTGGGGCGCCGGACCAGGATGCGGGCGTCCTCGTGGTTGCGCGCGAAGTGGGCGTCGAAGTCGTAGCTGCGCCCGTTGGTGAAGGTCGCCCGGCCGCGCGCGTACGACGGCAGGCCGTAGACCTTCACGATCTCGTCGATACGGATGTCGGTGAGATGCATCTTCCCGGCCTCACGTGCGCTCGATCCGCAGATAGCCGTCGGGGACCATCTTCGGATACGGAGACTCGTCGAAGACCGCGACGCGGAAGCCGGCGCCTTCGATGTCCTGCACGCGGTAGCTCGACGCGTGGCCGGCGAGCGGCATGACGCGGGCGAGCGCCTGCGCGACGTTGCGAATCGGGACGTGCGTGGCGCGCTCGGGCTCGCGCGTGGTGACGATCCGCAGGCAGGGCTCGGGCTCGTCGAGCAGGGCCGAGGCGCTGCACTTCGGGCACTCGCCCGCCGGCATCGGGTCGCCCGGCTGCACGCGCTCCCAGGCGTTCTTCAGCGGGCCGCACTGGTCGGCCGGCCCGTTCCAGCCGCAGTACCGGCATGTCGCGGTGGGGATCATGCGGTGATCCTCCCGTGGTGGTGGGTTGGAGCATCGAGGGGCGGTGTGCCCCTCGATCGGAGATCAGGCGGCGATCCGGATGTGCTCGCCCCAGGGCGCGGGGTGCCGCCACGGGCTGTCGCCGTCGCCGTAATCGACCCACACGACCGGGAACGCAGGCTCGTGCTCGGGGAAGTCGGAGCACTCCATGTCGGTGAAGTAGAGGCACACGCCGGGCTGTATCCCCTGCGCGTCGAGCCAGGCGAAGCCGGGCCGGAAGTCGGTGCCGCCCCGGCCCTTGACCACGATCTCCTCGGGCAGGTCGTCGGCGGCGTACTCGGCCACGTCCTGAAGCATCGTGTCGACCTGGAGCACGATGATGCTCTCGGGCCGGATCTCGGTGGCGACCTCGCGCAGCTCCGCACAGAACTCGGCGAGCGTCGGGGTCGGGAGCGAGCTCGAGACGTCGATGATGAATGCGATCGTCTCGATGCCCTCGGAGCGGATGGACGGCAGGTAGAGGCCGGTGTCGATAAAGCGCCGGTTGGGGACGCTCCAGCTATAGTCGTGGCTCGCGGCGTCGGTCATGTAGCGGCGAAGGAGCGTGCGCCAGTCGAGCGTGCTCGCATGGGCGCTGCGGATGGTCTCCTCGATCCGGCCCGGCACCTTGCCCTCGGCGCGGGCGATGTTGATCGCCTGGTGCATGGCCTCGTCCCACGCCTGCTCCTCGGCGGTGAGGTCGAGCGGCGCATCGGCGGCCTCGCCGTCGGCGCCGGCGCGGGCGTCGGCGTCCATGACCTCGCCGGTGCCGGAAGGGTCGTGGCTCGGCGGCGCGTCGGAGGCGTCCTCCCCGGCGGGGTCGTCCGCGTCCTGGCCCTGGCCGTCTGCGTCCTGACCGTCCTCGTCCTGGCCGTCTGCGGTCTGGCTCTCGCCGTCGCCGTCCTGGTCGTCCGCGTCCTCGCTCTCGCCGTCCCGGTCCTCTCCCTGGCCGTCGGCGTCGTCACCGTCGCCGTCCTCGTCGTCGGCGGAATCGGAGGGGTCGCCGGTGTCGTCGTCATCCGCCTCGGACGGGGATTGCCCGGCCTCGGCCGCACCCGCGTCCGCACCGGCGGCGCCGGCATCGGGGGATGGACTCCTGTCGTCCCCGGCCTCGTCGTCCGCACGTTCCGACAGGCGCTTGTATGCTTCCTCGACGCTCATGTCTTCCCAGGCTTGCGCGTCGGGCGGGAGCGTGAAGCCGGCGTCGCGAATGAGCGCGTGGGTGACGAGCTGCGAGGCCCGCTGCCAGAGCTCGGGGTCCCGGTCGCCCCGGCGGGTGTGGTGCTTCAGGGCGCACGCCATCACCACCCGCGCCATCGCGGTCTCGATGAGGTGCGAGGCGGTCTCCGCGACCCACCGGGGCGAGTAGCGGATCTCGTACCCGTCGGTTG
>JAJDXK010000028.1 GCA_022823305.1 Alphaproteobacteria bacterium | reverse complement strand
CGCCCTCGGCGCCGCCCGCGCCGCTGGACGACCCGCTCGCGCTGGCGGCCCCCGAGCCGCTCGGCCGCGACGAGGGGCTGCGGGCGTTCGTCGAGCTTTGGCCTTGGGACCTCGACGCGGAGGTCCGCGGCCTGGTCGCGGACCGCATCGAGGCCGACGGGCTGGACCGCGACGGCGTGGCGGCCCTGGCCGCCGAGCTGATGCGCCCGGCGCGGGAGGCGTCGTGGCCGGGGAGATGAAGGCGGCCGTGGGGCTGGGCCCGGACGAGGCGCTCGCGGTGCTGCGCGGGTGGGGCTGCCGGTGGGTGATCGCGCTCCGCGCGGGCCTGGCGTCGCACTTCATCGACGAGAACGAGGGATTCGGGCCGGAGGACCCCCTGCACTGGCTGCGCCGCTACCGCGGCGCGGAGGCGCGGTGGGACCTGGTGCTCACGGCGGACGGCCGAACGGCCATCTGCATCGAGTCGGCGGACGTCCACGCGGACGGCGGCGGCGGTTGACCAACCAATCCAATAGGAGCTGACCATGGACTTGAGGACACGAAGGCAATGGGGGCTGCCCCCCGACCCCTGGGCGGATCCGGTGGAGACGCCGGACATGGCGCGGGTGCGGGAGGCCGTGCGCGACGCGGCCGAGGCGCGGGCCATGACGTGGATTTTGGGGCCGCGCGGCTGCGGCAAGACGGTGGCGGTGCGGGCGGCGCTCGAGGCGCTGGGCGCGCCGACGGTCGAGCCGCTGCGGGTGGACCGGGAGCGGCTGCGCATGGGCGACATCTGCGCGGCCGCGGTGCGCGACCTGAGCGACGAGCGGCCGCGGCAGTCGGGCGAGGCGCGGGCGGCCCAGGTGCGGCGCCTGCTCGGCGGCTCGCCGCGGCGCACGCTGCTGGTGATCGACGAGGCGCACGCGCTGCACCCGGCGACGGTGCGCGGGCTCAAGCGCCTGCGGGAGCTGCCCTTCCGGGGGCGCAGCCCGCTGGTGGGCGTGGTGCTGGTGGCCCAGCGGGACGCCTCGGAGCGGATCCCGGAGGTGGGCCTGCGGTCGGGCCGGCTGCGCCTGGCGGGCCTGGACCCGGCCACGGCGGCGGCGGCCGTCGACCGGGCGGTCAACCGGGACGGCCGCGAGCGGATCGCGCCGGACGCCGTGCGCGTGATCGCCGAGTCCCCGGCGGCGCGCAACTGGCTGGAGCTGCAGGACGCCGTGGACCGCTGCCTGGCGAGCGGGTTCGGGGCCGGGACGGTGAGCGCGTCCGCGGCGCGGAAGGCGCTCGGCGCCGCCGCCCCGGCCCGGGCTGAGGCGCCCGCGAAGGGCGACCTCGCCGAGCGTCTCAAGCGGAGCGCGGCGTGATGGCGGAGGTTTCCCCGACGAAGCCGATCACCCCGGCGCAGGTGAAGGCGATCCACGTGGCGCTGGCGCGGCAGGGGATCGAGGACGCCGACTACCGGCGGCTGCTGGCCGACGTGGGCGGCGGCGCGGCGTCCTGCAAGGACCTGACCCGGCTGCAGGCCAGCGACCTGCTGGCGCGCCTGGGCCGGCCGCTCCGCAACCCCCCAGCCGAGGGCCGCCCCCGCGCCCCGCGGACGCCCCGCAGGGCGAGGCGGGACGGGGTGGCCGAGCTGCCCACGCCGCTGCAGCGCACGCTCATCGAGGAGCTGTCGGCGGAGGTGAAGTGGCGGCCGGGCGGCGGGTTCGCGGAGTGGTGCCGGCGCAGCTTCGGTTTCGGGCGCCCGGCAACGGCTGCGCAGGCGGCCAAGGCGATCGAGGGCCTGAAGGCCGTCAAGCGGCGGCAGGCGGCGGGCGATGGATAGGCCGGTGCGGAAGTTCCAGTACGAGGTCACGCCTCCCGGCGGCGCCAGGACGGTCACCCGCAGCATGCGCGAGGCCGCGCGCCTTGGCGTCGACGCCGCTGGCGGGGACTGCCAGGTGGTGCTGATGGGCGACCGCGGCCGCGTGGTGGGCCGGCACGCGTTCAAGTGCCAGAGCGTGGTGGCGTCCAACGAGGAGGGCCTGAAGTACGGCCGCTGGCTGCTGAAACATGAGGACCGAGATGGCGGCTGGAACTTCGCCAACATCTGAATCCCCCCTCCCGCATCCGGCCCAGGCGGATCGCCACGCCGACGTGCTGGCGGACGTCGCCGGGCAGTCGCTGCTGGACGTTGCCGACGCGTACGACCTGGCGCGGCGCTGGCCGCGCAAGACCAGCCACCGCCTGTTCAAGGAGGCGCTTGAGCGCCACTGCCGGTACGTCGAGTGGGCCAACAGGGCGCACGACAGGGCCGAGGCGGTGCGCGGAGGGCAATAGGGTGCTACATTGCCCCCATGTCGCTGGACCTCGCCAAGCCGGCCCGGATCGCGTCCTCGTTGGACAAGGCGCTGCGCTCGGCGGCGTACCGGTCGGCGGAGTCCCACGAGGACCGGGTGTGGGTCCTGACGGCGGCGGTGAGCGACGCGCTGTCGCCCTTGGTGCCGCGGGCGGAGGCGGTGCGCCGGGAGCTGGCGCTGCGGGAGCGGGACCGGCGGATCCGCGAGGGGTTCAACGGCCGCAACCACGAGGCGCTGGCGGCGGCGCACGGGCTGACCTCCCGGCAGGTTCGGCGGGTGCTGGAGGGGCGCCGCCGCTAGTTGACGCGCCATGCGGCGCACGGCCCGCCCCGGCGGCTATACGGCAGGCTCCACACGCTGCCGGCAGGCCACCGCCCGTGAGCCCGATCCCACAACCCAAGGACCCGTCCCTCCGCGCGATCCGCCCCAAGCGGCCCATCTACTGGAGCGCCCTCGCCGTGGTGGCGATCAGCGGCGCCGTGGCCGGCGTGTCCATCTGGCAGTGGGAGCCCGTCCAGGCGCTGGCCGTGGTGAACCCGATCGTGGCCCTCTGGGTGGCGATGGCGCGCGGCTTCTTCGGCGGCGACGAGACCCCGACCCCAACGCCCAAGGAGGCACCCAATGATTAAGCTCCTTCCCGTCCTTCTGTCCGCGGTCCTGGCCGCGGCGCCCGCCGCCGCCGACACGATCGGCGTGGCCGGCAACATGCAGAGCGGCACCTGCCGGGACACCTTCACCGGCGAGGCCGACACCACGCAGTCGGTGAGCCTCGAGTACCGCCACGAGTCCGCGGGCTTCTCCGCGATGGGCTACGGCCGGGTGGCGCCCTCCGGCGGCAACTGCGCGGACAGCAGCTTCTCCTTCGACGCCGAGATCGAGCGGCGCTTCGACGTCGCGGGCGGCTGGTACGGCCTGGCGCGGCTGGGCGCGGAGCGCACGACCACGACCGGCTCGTACCGCCACGTTGACGGCGGCCTGGTCCTTTTCGCGGCCGTCGCCGACGGCAGCCCCGCCTACACCTCCCTGCTCGGCGCCGGACGCTGCTTCGGGCCCGGCTGCGCGGATGCGGACGCCGGCGGCGCCTGGCGCGTGGAGCTCGGCGCCAACCTGGCCCCCAACGACTACGTGGGCGAGTCCGGCGCGCAGAGCGGGCACTTCCGCGTCTCGCACTCAAGGCCGCTGCTCGGCGGCGAGCTGGAGGCGGAGCTCGACTTCGAGGCGCCCTGGGCGGACTTCGGGACGGCGGTCACCGGCCAGCGGATCGGCTGGTCGCGGGAGATCTCGGGCCGCTTCGACCTGACCCTCGGGCTGCGGCGCAAGTCGGGGCTCGACCACTACCAGTCGCCGTTCGACCCGACCATCCAGCTTGACGGCCGCCCCTACCACCTGGGCACGACCGACCCGACGGTGACCACGTTCGAGGTGGGCGTCCGCGCGGAGCTCTGAGTCGATGCGCAGGCTTTACCGAAGGTTCATCAACTGGGATTGGTGGCCGCTGGCGTTCTTCGCCCTTATGGCGGCAGCCGGAGTCGCGATCGGTTTTTCCATCCCCCTGGACGCCTTTGCGGCCGATCCGCAGGACGCCCCCGATCGCCGCCCGGACACGGCCGGGGACCTCGGCCGCGGGGCGGGCAACCTGCTGGGCGGCATCCTTCGCGTCACGCCGGTGCTGGGCCAGGGGCTCGACGCCTTCGACGGCCAGCGGGCCAAGCTGAAGTCGCGCCGGGCGCGGCGTGCGGCCGAGCGCGAGGCGCTCCGCGTGCGCGGCATGCAGTTCAGCCAGTGCGTGGCGAACCCGTGCCTGTACGGCGCGGTGTGCCCGCAGCTGTTCCCCCACTTCATCATTCCGGACTGCCCCGCGGCGGCCGCCGCGGCCTCGCCCCCTTCGCCTCCGCCGCCGCCTCCCCCGGCTCCCGGGAACCCAGCGGCGCCGGCGGCGGACGCTGCGGCGGCCGCTCCGG
>JAJDXK010000079.1 GCA_022823305.1 Alphaproteobacteria bacterium | reverse complement strand
GCCCCGCCGGCTCCCGACCCGGCGCCGGCGCCGACCGCCGAGGCCGCCCTGCGCCCGCACGTGGCCTCGCTGGACGACATCGCGGCGCTGGCGGAGGAGCACCGCGAGCCCATCCTCGGCGCCTGGCTCAGGACCGAGGTGCGCCCGGTGCGCGTCGCCACCGGCACCCTCGAGATCAACTGCGTGCGCGCGCCGGACCGCAAGATGCTCGCCCTGCTGCAGGAGAAGCTGGAGGAATGGACCGGCGAGCGCTGGATGATCGCGCTCAGCGAGGACGGCGGCGCGCCCACGCTTGACGAGCGGGAGAAAGCCGCGCAAGCAGCGGCCGACAAGGCGGCGCTGGAGCACCCGCTGGTGCGCCGGGTGCTCGACGCCTTCCCCGGCGCGCAGGTGCGCGCGGTGCACCGCCCCGCGCGAGAGCCGGCGCCGGGCGACGCAAACGACGGAGGCCAGTCCTCATGAAGAACATCGGCAAGATGCTGAAGCAGGCCCAGGAGATGCAGACCCGGATGGCCGAGCTGCAGGAGAGCCTGGGCGCGCTCGAGGTCGAGGGCGCGGCCGGCGGCGGGCTGGTGCGCGTGACGCTCACCGGCAAGGGCGCGATGCGCCGCCTCTCCATCGACCCCTCGCTGGTGCAGGGCGACGAGGTGGAGATGCTGGAAGACCTGATCGTCGCCGCCTTCAACGACGGCAAGGCCAAGGTGGAGCAGCTCGTGCAGGAGCGGATGGCCGAGGTCACCGGCGGCCTCAAGCTGCCGCCGGGCCTCGACCTCGGTATGTAGTTTCGGGCGTTCGCCTCGAACCGCATCGGTGTGCGCCTTGTCCGATCTCATGGCAATACGCCGTCATGGCCGGACTTGTTCCAGCCATGACGGGGTAAGGGGCGGCGCGCACAGAGGCCGCGGCCGGCGCTGACGGTTTCGCGATGACCAGCCCTGCGATCGAACGACTGGTCGGCCATCTCGGCAAGCTTCCCGGCCTCGGGCCGCGCTCCGCCCGCCGCGCCGCCCTGCACCTGCTGGAGCGGCGCGACTCGCACCTGGAGCCGCTGCTCGCCGCGCTCCGCAGCGCGGCCGAGAGCGTCCGCGCTTGCACCGTCTGCGGCAATCTCGATGCCCAGGACCCCTGCGCCATCTGCGCCGATCCCGAGCGCGACCGCTCGGCCATCTGCGTCGTCGAGCAGGTGGCGGACCTGTGGGCACTGGAGCGCACGCTGATGTTCCGCGGACGCTATCACGTGCTGGGCGGCCTGCTGTCCGCGCTCGACGGGGTCGGGCCGGAGGACCTCGCCATCGCCGGCCTCGTCGCCCGGGCCGAGGCGCCGGAGGTGAGCGAGATCATCCTCGCCACCAGCGCCACGGTGGACGGGCAGACGACGGCGCACTACCTGACCGACCGGCTGGCCGCGTGCGATGTCGCCGTCTCCCGCCTCGCCCACGGCCTGCCGGTGGGCGGCGAGCTCGACTACCTCGACGACGGCACGCTGGGCACCGCGCTCAAGGCACGCCAGCGCCTTCTCTGAAGCGGCGCCGCATTGTCCTGGATTGTCTGACAGCCGCCCTCTATGGTCGCCCGCCGGCCGCGGGAGGCCCGGCTCGTGAACATGGCGGAGAGGACGATGGCCGACGGGACGAAGAGCGCAGGACGGCTGGAGCGGGTGCTGCGCGCGGGCGACTTCGCCATCACGGCGGAGACCGGCCCGCCCGATTCGGCGGACCCGGCCGACGTGCTGGCCCGCGCCGGCTGTCTCAAGGGGCTCGCGGACGCCGTCAACGTGCTCGACGGGGCCGGCGCGCGCGCCCATCTCTCGCCGCTTGCGACCGCGGCGATTCTGGCGCAGGCCGGCATCGAGCCGGTGATCCAGTTCACCATGCGCGACCGCAACCGCCTCGCGCTGGAGGCCGATGTGCTGGGGGCGGCGGCGCTCGGCGTGCACAGCCTGCTCTGCCTCACCGGCGATTCGGTCGAGGCCGGCGACCAGCCCGACGCGAAGCCGGTCTTCGACCTCAAGTCCAACGAGTTCATGGCGCTGGTCCGCGCCATGCGGGACGAGGCGGTGCTTCCCGGCGGGCGCGCGCTCAGCGCCCCGCCCCGGCTGCTGATCGGCGGCGCCGATGCGCCGCGCGAGCCGCAGGCGGGCAGCGAGCCGGCCGGCCTCCGGGCCAAGATCGACGCCGGCGCGGACTTCTTCCAGACCCAGTTCTGCTTCGACCTGGGGATGCTCCGGCGCTACCTCGCCTGGCTCGGCGACCACGGGATTCCCGAGCGCACCCACATCATCGTCGGCATCGGGCCGATTCGCTCGGCGCGCTCGGCGCGCTGGATGAACGAGAACCTCTTCGGCGTTCACATCCCCGACGACGTCATCGCCCGCCTCGACGGCGCCAGCGACCCGCGCGCCGAGGGGATCCGCATCTGCGTCGAGCTGCTCCAGGAGCTGCGCGAGATCGACGGCGTCGCCGGCGCGCACCTGATGGCGCCCCACGGCGAGCAGGCCTGCGCCGAGGCCATCGCCGAATCGGGCCTTCGCCCCGGCGCCGGCTCCTGAACGCTCTCGCGGCCGCCACCCATCCCGGTCCCTGTCCCGCCTCGTTTCATACCCCTCAACCGCCGGGCGCTCGCATCGCGCACCCCTGCGCGCGTATCCGCACTTGACGCCCATAACGCCGGAACTTGCGGAATCTCCCCGGCTCGATGATCGTCCTTGAGCCTGGGCATGCTTCCGGACTGGGGGGGAGGGCGCGGCATTTTGAAGGTCGATCGCGACGCGCATGGTGAGCCGGCCTCCACCGTTGCGCGTCGGAATGGAGGAGGCGCCCAATGATCCGCAGCTTGTGCGACCGGGCAGCCGTCTGGACGTTTGTGATCGGAATGCTGCTGGGTGCGGAGGGCATGTCGCTGACCGGCGCGGCGGCGGCACGGGCGGACGAAGCAACGGCGCTCAAGATCGGACTGCTGCTGGACCTGAGCAGTGGCTCGGCGGAGGTCTACAGGGACAGGCAGCGGGCGTTCGAGCTCGCGATCAAGCATGTCAACGAAGGCGGCGGCGTGTTCGGCCTGCCCGTGGCGGTCGCGGTCGCCGACGCCACGGCGGACCCGGAGAAGGCGGTCGCGGCGGCACGGCGTCTCGTCGAGGTCGAGGGCGTCCATGCCATCGTCGGCCCCAACGCCAGCGCCAGCGCGCTGCCGGTGGCCGAGCAGGTGACCGGTCCCGCCTCCATCCCCACCGTCAGCTTCTCGGCCACGTCGCCGGCGCTGACCGCCGTCGCCGACAACGATTTCCTGTTTCGGACCGCGCTTTCCGACGTTTCCCAGGGACCCGTCCTCGCCCGTCTCGCGCGCGAGCGGGGCTTCGACAACGTCGGCCTGCTCCATGTCGACGACCCCTGGGGGCGGGGCCTCGCCGCCGCCTTCGAAGCTGCCTGGGACGGTCCCGTCAAGGCCGTCCCGGTGGACCCTGGTGAGACCGAGTTCCTGAGCGCGCTGCGCGAGTCCGCGAGCGGGGGCGCGCAGGCTCTGGTGGTGATTTCCTTCGAGACGGCGGCGCTCGCCATGGTCCGCGAGGCGATCGACAACGGCCTTTACGACCACTTCGTGTTCGGCGACGGCGCCAAGCGGCCGAGCCTGGTCCACGCCCTGGGCGGCGCCCGCCTCGGCAACATGTACGGCACCGGGCCGGCGTCGGCGCCGGAGAGCGCCGCGTCCGCAGCGTGGGAGGCGGCCTGGGTCGCCGAGTACGGGGCGCTACCGGTGCTCGCCTACGTCAAGGAGGCCTACGACGCCACGGTCGCCCTGGCGCTCGCGGCGCAGGCGGCGGGCCGATTGGACGGCGCCGCGATCCGCGACCGGCTGCGCGCGGTGGGCGCCTCGCCGGGTACCGTCGTGCACGTCGGCCCGAGCGGCATCGCCGATGCGCTTCGCATTCTCGCCGACGGCGGGGAGGTCGATTACGAGGGCGCCTCGGGCAGCATGGACTGGGACGGGAACGGCGATCTGCGCCGCGGTCACATCGGCATCTGGCGCTTCACCGAGGACGAACGGATCGAGGAGGTCCGGGCGGTGGCGTTCGGGAACTAGAGAGAGCGATATCCGACCAGATGGGGTCACGGCGGCTCGAACAGCACCCACCTCCCCCTTTCCCCTCTTCCCGGGAGGGGAAAGGGGGAGGTGGGGCTACGTCTCAGCCCCTC
Source organism: Alphaproteobacteria bacterium (assembly GCA_022823305.1). Lineage (GTDB taxonomy): Bacteria > Pseudomonadota > Alphaproteobacteria > UBA828 > UBA828 > WTGU01. The sequence goes on along the minus strand of JAJDXK010000079.1, from coordinate 51,203 downwards.
AGGAGCTGACGCGCAGTACGGCATCGAGCACCGGGTCGAGGCCGCGGATGACGACGCACGGCATCGGCGCGGCGTGGAGCGCCTTGCAGGCGCGGTTGGCGTCCTTCTTGTAGAGCCCGAGGAAGCGCGCGCGATAGACGGTGCCGGCACCCGCATTGCTGGGCTCCAGCGACCGCCTGGCTCGCTTGAGAAAGGGCGCCCGGGCCGAGGCGCGACGCATGGCGATCTCGGCCGCCGTCACGGACTCGTAGGCGCCCACCTGGATGCCCCAGGGCCGCTCGGCTGCCGCCGATACCGCGACTCTCTTCGGCTCGAGAGGCGCCGCCGCCTGCGCCTTCGGCGCGATGTCCGGCCTCTCGGGCGGCAGCGGCGGGAGCGGCTCGGGCGGCGGGGCCGCAGCGCCCATGGCGGGCTCGACCGGCTCCGGCAACGCCGCCTCGGCAACCTCGATCGGCGCGGCATCCGCCGCCGCCAGCAGGGTCGTCGCCGGCTTGAAGCGGGGCGCCGGCGCGGCCAGGCCCGATGACGAAGGCGGGCGCGGGACGCCCACCACCAGGATGCGGCTGCGCGAGGGCCGGCGATTGGCCAGGCGCTCGAAGCCGAGGTCGAGGAGGTAGGCCATGTGGGCGTTGCGCGAGCGCGCCGTCTTGCCGCCGAAGACCACGGCGATGACGCGCCGGCCCTTGCGCTCGGCCGAGGCCACGAGGTTGAAGCCCGAGGCGCGGATGTAGCCGGTCTTGATGCCGTCCATGCCCTTGTAGCTGGCGAGCAGCCGGTTGGGCGTGCGGTGCACCCGCCCGCGATAGCGGAAGCGCTGGTCGTCGAAGTAGTGGTAGTGGTGCGGGAAGTCCCGCATCAGGGCGCGGGCGAGGCGCGCCATGTCCCGCGCCGTGCTGCGCTGCCGCCGGTTGGGCAGGCCCGAGGCGTTGCGGAAGGTGGTGCGCGACATGCCGAGCGCGTGGGCCTTCGCCGTCATCTTCTTGGCGAACTCGCGCTCCGTCCCGCCCAGCGCCTCGGCCACCACCACGGCGATGTCGTTGGCCGACTTGACGACCAGCGACTGGATCGCGTCCTTCACGCGGATGGTCGAGCCGGCGCGCAGCCCGAGCTTGGAGGCCGGCTGACGCGCCGCGCGCTTCGAGACCTTGAGCTTGGACTCGAGGCCGAGCCGGCCCCGGTCGACCGCCTCAAAGAGCATGTAGAGGGTCATCATCTTGGTGAGCGAGGCCGGGTAGCGGCGCACGTCGGCGTTGCGCGAGCGCAGGACCTCGCCCGAGTCGGCATCGATGACGATGGAGGCGTAGCGGGCCTCGGCCGGCGCCGCACCGACGAGCTGGGCGGCGGCCATGACGCACACGGAGAGAGCCAGACCCAGGACGAGTGAGCCCGGCCGCACGCGCCTCCTGCCCCGCTTTGCTTCCACGTCCGCCCCGGCACTCCAGTCGCATTCACCGCGAATCGGCGCCCCTTATGGGTTCAAAGCGACGCTCCCGTCAAGCGACACGATGTCAAAAGAGGGATGGAAGTGGTTGATTCGGCGTAATCTCTCGTCCATGGAGGCGCCCGCGGGCACGATGGGTGCCGCGGAGGCGGCGCAAGCTCGTGCGCCGGTAGGGGCCGAGTCGGCCCGAGTCGCGGGCCTGCTCAGGGGTCGGGCAGGGCCACGCCGCTGGCCCGGAGCTGGGCCGCGAGATCGTCCTTCAGGCGCTCCAGCGCGGCCTCGTCCCCGGCCTCGCAGCGGGCCACCAGCACGGACTCGGTGTTGGAGGCGCGCAGCAGCCACCAGCCCTCCCGCGTCTCCGCCCGGACTCCGTCGATGTCGCTGAAGGGCAGGCCTGCGGCGCGCAGGCGGTCCCGGATCTCCTCGGGGATGCGGAATTTTCGGTCGTCGGCGCAGGCGAAGCGGATCTCGGGCGTGCTCACGCGTTGCGGCAGCTCGGCCCGGAGCGCGGCGAGCGAGCGCCCCTCGTCCGCGATCAGCCGCAGCAGCCTGATCGCCGCGTAGAGCGCGTCGTCGAAGCCCAGGTAGCGGTCGGCGAAGAAGATGTGGCCGCTCATCTCGCCGGCGAGCGGCGCGCCGGTCTCGACCATCTTCGCCTTGATCGGTGCGTGCCCGGTGCGCCACATGAGTGGCTCGCCGCCGAGGCGCGCGACCTCGTCGAAGAGCACCCGGCTCGCCTTCACGTCGCCAATCACGGTGGCGCCCGGGCGCGCGCGCAGCACCTCGCGGGCGAGCAGGGCCACGAGCTGGTCGCCCCAGAGGATCGCGCCGCTCCCGTCCACAACGCCGATGCGATCGCCGTCGCCGTCGAAGGCGATGCCGAGATCGCAGCGCTCGGCCCGCACCGTCTCGATCAGCCGGGTCAGGTTCTCCGGCACCGTGGGGTCCGGATGGTGCGCGGGGAAGGTCCCGTCGACCTCGACGTTGAGCAGGACGTGCCGGCCCGGGAGACCCTGCGTGAGCGCGCCGAGCACCGCGCCGGCGGCGCCGTTGCCGGCGTCCCACGCCACGGTGAAGTCGCCGTCGCCTGCATCCGCGAGAAGGCGCGCGACGTAGGCGCCGTCGAGCGCGACCTCCTCCGCCCGACCCGCACCCGCCGCGAACGCGCCCTCCGCGACCGTCTGCGCAAGCCGGGCGATGTCATCGCCGAAGAAGGGCAGCCCGCCCAGCATCATCTTCACGCCGTTGTAGGCCGGCGGATTGTGCGAGCCCGTCACCATCATCCCGCCGAGGGCGCGGCGCTCGTGGACGGCGAAGTAGAGCATCGGCGTCGGGCCCATGCCGATGCGCAGCACGTCCGCCCCGGCGGCGGTCAGCCCCTCGACCAGGCCCGCCTCCAGCGCCGCCGAGCTCAGCCGCCCGTCGCGCCCGACGCAGATCAGCGGCGGCCCCCCGGCACCGGCGCGGGCCCGCGCGAGAGTGGCGAAGCCGCGGCCGATGGCCTCCATGTCGGCTTCGGTGAGCGTCTCGCCGACGACGCCCCTGATGTCGTAGGCGCCGAGGATCGCCGGGTCGAGCGCGCGGCCCCTGCTCATGGCGCGGCCGCCTACGGGGACGGCGCGACCCGGCGCAGGAAGGCGAGCAGCTCCTGCCTCAGCGCCGGCCGCTCCAGGGCGCAGGCGACGCTCGCCTGGAGCAATCCCCCCGGGGTTCCGCAATCGAAGCGGCGGCCGGCGAAGCGCACCCCGTGAAAGGGCTCCTGCCCGGCCAGCGCCGCCATGGCGTCGGTGAGCTGTATCTCGCCGCCGGCGCCCGGCGCCTGGGCCGCGAGCCGCGCGAAGATGCCGGGCTGCAGCACGTAGCGGCCGATGATCGCGAGCCGGGAGGGCGCGTCCGCGGGCGCCGGCTTCTCCACCATCCCTGTGAGCGCGACGGCGCCTTCCTCCTCGCCCGCGACCGCGGCGATGCCGTAGCGGCTCGTCTCGGCCTGCGCCACCTCGGCGAGCGCCACCACGCTTCCCCCGGTCCGCCCCTGCACCTCGAGGAGCGCCGCGAGGCAGGGCGGGTCGGAGAGCAACAGCTCGTCCGGCAGCAGCACGGCGAAGGGCTCGTCGCCCACCAGGTCGCGCGCGCAGAGCACCGCATGGCCGAGCCCGAGCGGATGCGCCTGGCGCGTGTAGGCCGCCATGCCGGGCGGAAGGACCGCGTTCTCCACGTCCGCCAGCGCCGCCTCGTCGCCGCGCGCCGCGAGATGCGCCGCGAGCGTCTCGTCGGGAGCGAAGTGGCCCTCCAGCGCCGCCTGGCCCCGGCCGGTGACGAAGATGAGCTGCTCGATCCCCGCGGCCCGCGCCTCGTCCACCGCGTACTGGATGAGCGGCCTGTCGAGCACGGGCAGCAGCTCCTTGGGCACCGCCTTGGTCGCGGGCAGGAAGCGCGTGCCCATGCCGGCAACCGGCAACACGGCCTTCCTCACCGGCTTCACCATCCCGGACGCCCCGTCACGCTCTGCTGCGGCGATCTCGGCGGAGGTGTGCCACGGCGACCGTGCTTCGGCAAGAAGGGCGGGCAGGAAGACGGGGAGTCTTGCCGCCCCGTCCGGCATCGACGTAAGCTGATCGCGGCGGTCAACGAGGCGCCCGGCGCTGGTGGCGGGGCCCATTGCGGGGAGGCGAGCCGATGTCGAGCACCCTCGAATCACAACGGCGTATGGTCAACCTCGATACGGCGGAGTACGTGCCCTACGGGCTGCAGGGGTCGGAGCAGACCGACCTGACGTGGTGCAACGTCAGCTACGACGAGGCGGAGGGCGGGGGCTGCTTCCTCATCCGCTTCAAGCCGGGCGGAACCTCGATCCCGCACGAGCACACGGGCTACGAGGAGTTCCTGGTGCTCGACGGCGAGATCGAGGACTGCGACGGCACCGTCTACCGGAAGAACGACCTCGTGTCCCTCAAGCCAGGCTCCAAGCACTTCTCGGTCTCGCACACCGGCTGCACGGTCGCGGTCTTCATCCGCGGCGGCTTCCGCACGCTCGAGAAGGGCGAGCCGGTCGACGGCTGAGAGCGGGCCGTGTCCCTGGTGACGGGCCGGGCCGGATGAGCGAGTCCCTCGCCTCCTACCGCACGGTCGTGAACGTCGAGACGGCGACCTTCGGGACCGCGCCGCCCCACCGCATGCCGCGCGCGGCCGGGGCCGATGCTGCGGGATGCCCCGGCGCCACCTACTGCAACATCAGCTACGACGCCGAGGCCGGCGAAGGCTGCTACCTGGTCCGCTTCGCGCCGGGCACCGGCTCGACGCCGCACGAGCACATCGGCCACGAGGAGTTCCTGGTGCTCGACGGGACGCTGACCGACTGCGACGGCACGGTCTACCGCCGCAACGACTTCGTCTCGCTGAAGCCGGGCTCGAAGCACGTCTCGGTCTCGGACGAGGGCGCCACGCTCGCGGTGTTCATCCGCGGCGGCTTTCGCGCGCTCGACGAGGGCGAGGAGGTCCACCGCTAGGGTACCGTCCGTCCTCGCCCGGTCGCGTCGATCCGAACGACTCCCACCTCCCCCTGTCCCCCTCCCCCGAAAGCGGAGGGAAAACGTGGCTGCGCCGCTCCGCTCTCCCTCTCCTCCCCGTGGGAGGAGAGGGCCGGGGTGAGGTGGGGGTTTTCCTGCTGGCCCCGCTACCCGGCGGCCTCGGCCTCGGCAAGCTCGGCGCTTAGGCGGGCGATCAGGGCGCGCTTGGCGTCGTCGTCGAGCTTGTTCAGCTCGTTGTTCATGGCGCGCTCGTTGACCGACTGGTTCCAGTAGTCCAGCGCCTCGAAGCCGAGCAGCGCCCACTTGCCGACGAACTGGCGCAGCACCTCGTTGGTCGGCCCCATGATCCAGCCGGCCTTGGCGTCCCTGACCACGCGCTCGATGACAAGGCTCTTCTTGTAGCCGCTGCCGCCGCAGGCGTTCAGCATGCGATCGGCGGTCGTGTAGACGGCCTTGCTCGCGATGTACTTCGCCTTCCAGCTCCAGGTCAGGTACTCCGAGCGGGGCAGCAGGTCGAGGTCGTCCTCGTGGATCGTCCAGTCGCAGTTGTTGGTGACGGCATCCATCTGCTGGGCGACGGCGAAGGTGTAGACCCGCGAGGCCTGGGTATCCATGATGGCATCGCCGAAGTAGTCCTGGATGGACGGGTAGTCGCAGACGCGCATGCCGACATCCTTATGGGTCGTGCGCGTCGCCTGCCGCTTGGCGAGGTCGATCGCGGCCATGCCGATCCCGTTGTAGGACGCGGCGAGCATCAAGAGGCCGATGGGATCCAGGCCCTCGTCGTTGGAGCGGGCGCCGTCGCCGGGCGGGCCCACCATGCGATCGGTCGGCACCACCACGTCCGTGATCTCGATCGGCCCCGACTGGTTGCCGCGCATGCCCATCGCGTCCCAGCTCGCCGGATGCGAGACGACCTCGTCCGCGTAGATCAGGAAGACGGAGAGATCGGAGAAGTCGCCGTCGAAGTCCGGGCTGGTGGTCTGCGCCACGTAGAAGTCCGCGAACCCGCCCGAGGTGGTCCACGAGGACTTCTTGTTGACGCGCCAGCCGCCGTCGACCTTCTCGGCCTTCGACGCCATGGGATACCAGAAGTGCGAGCCGGTCTCGGGGTCCGAATAGGAGGCGGTGCCGATGAAGGCGTCGCGGTTGAGCCGCCGCAGCGTCTTCTGGATCTCGGGGTTGCCGCCGGCGCGGAGCAGCAGCGCGCTGACCGCGAGCAGGTGCATGGTGTAGACCAGCGCCGTGCTGGCGCAGCCGTAGCGGGCGATGGTCTCCAGCACCATGGTCACGCAGACGTGGTTCTGCCCCATGCCGCCGTACTTCTTCGGCACGTGGAGGGCGAGCAGGTCCTGGGAGGCGAGCGCCTCCATGCTCTTGCGCGGAAAGATGCTGTCGCGGTCGCACTCGATGGCGTGCGGCGCGATGGTCGACTCGCAGAGCTCGATCAGGCGGGCCTGGATCTCCTGCTGCTCGTCGGTCAGAAACCATTGCGGATCGAACTCGTAGGACAGACCGAAATAGGGCTCGCCACCCCACATTTTCGTCACGGCAAATCCTCCCCCTCTGCAGCGAAGCGCGTTGCGACGGCAGTGCTCCACTCTAGCGGAGATGGTCGCCGGGAGGGAGGGTTCGGGACCCGCCGATGCCCGGCTTCGGGGCAAGTGGTATGCTTCGGCGTAGTTCGCAATGCACGGCCCGACGCCGGTCGGGCCATGCCGGAGACGAGGGTGCCGCGCCGCTTCGACATGTCCCGGATCAACATCAGCGGCCTCGTGGTGCTGATGCTGCTGGCCGGGCTGGTCGCGGCCGCCACGCTCGACCCGCCCTCCGAGAACCGCGTCCCCGAAATCAGCGACGAGGACCGCCAGCTCACCGCCTATCACGAGAGCGGCCACGCGCTCCTCGCCGCGCATCTCCCGGCCGGCGGAGAGATCCTGCAGGTGACCATCGTCTCGCGCTGGGGCGTGCTCGGCAGCATGTCCCGGGCGCCGGCGGGCGCCGATCTGGGCGACGATGCGCGGCGCGCGCGCAAGGAGGCGGAGCTCGTCATCGCGCTCGGCGGCCAGATCGCCGAGGAGATCGCGCGCGGCGAGGGCGGGAGGCGCCTGGCGATGACCTCCGACATCAAGGCGGCGGAGAAGATCGCCTTCGACCTGCTCGGCGGACCCGCCGCCGGCCTCACGCTCGCGGAGGTCGGCGCCGGCGTGCGCCGCCTGATGGATGAAGCGGAGCGGCGCGCCCGCGCCATCCTCGACAGCCGCGAAGCAGAGCTTCACCGTCTTGCCGCCGCCCTCCTCGAGAAGGGCACGCTGGAGGCGGTCGACGTCGCCCGCGTGCTGGAGGGTGGCACGGTGAACGAGACATCGAGCAAGCGTCCCGCCCCGGCCACGGCAGGTTGAAGAAGGCGAAGGCCGGCCCGCATCCCCACCGGTCCGCGACGACGCAGACCGTGACCCTGGCGAGGCATGCGGGCTAGGATCGCCGACGCTTCGTTCGATTGACGGGGGTGCGCGGCGATGGACGCCAAGACCATTGCGTTCTTTCCCGAGGCGGCCTTCGGGCCGTCCATGAACTGCGTCGGCATCGCGCAGCGGCTGCGCGAGCGGGGCCACAACGTGGTCTTCGTCGCCGACAGCTCGTTCAAGGGTGTCTTCGACAAGTTCGGCTTTCCCGAGCGCCTGGTGGCCATGTCGGAGCCGATGGACGAGGCCGCCGCCAGCCAGTACTGGCTCGACTTCATCCAGTCCCACCTGCCCAACTTCCGCCTGTCGCCGATCGAGCAGATCCCCAACTACGTCCTCGAATGCTGGAGCGCCATCGTCGATACGGCGGTCTACGTGGAAGAGGAGCTGGCGGTGGCGCTGGGCGAGATCGAGCCCGATGTCGTCTGCCTCGACAACGTGATCCTCTTTCCCGCGGTCAAGCGGGCGGGGTGCCCGTGGGTCCGCATCGTCTCCTGCTCCGAGAACGAGATCACCGACCCCGACATCCCGCCCCATCTCTCCGGCTGCGGCGAGAACGACAAGGCCTGTTTCGAGGCCTTCGAGGCGCGCTTCCTGGAGGTCACCAGGCCGGTGCACGACCGGTTCAACGCCTTCCTCGAATCCTGCGGCGAGGCGCCCTATCCGCCGGGGCAGTTTCTCGAGACCTCGCCGACGATGAACTTCCTGCTGTACCCGAAGCAGCTCCAGTTCAAGCGGCGCACCCCTCTCGATCCCGCCCGCTTCCAGTACCTCGAGGGCTGCGTGCGCGAGGACGAGCCCTTCACCCTGCCGACGTTCGCGAAAAATGCCGACAAGCCATTGATCTATATCGGCTCCGGCAGCCTCAACGAGGCCGATGTCGACCTGAACAAGCGCCTCATCGAGGTGATCGGCGCGCTGCCCTGCCGGGCGCTGCTCAGCGTCGGCGAGCGCGTGGACGAGTACGCGGACCTGCCGGGCAACGTGCAGGTCGCGCCCTGGTTTCCCCAGCCGTCGGTGATTCCGCAGGTCGACCTCGTCGTCCACCACGGCGGCAACAACTCCTTCAACGAGGCTCTCTATTTCGGCAAGCCGGCCATCGTCATGCCCTTCGTCTGGGACGGCCACGACAACGCCCAGCGCATCGAGGACACCGGCTACGGCGCGCAATTGCACCGCTACGACTGGACCGACGAGGACTTCGCCGGCACCGTCGCGCGCCTGCTGGGCGACGAGGCCATGCAGCGGCGCCTGGCGGAGGTCAGCGCCCACATGCAGCGGCAGGACGGCCGCGCGAAGGCGGCCGACATCCTGATCGACATCGCCTCGCGCGGGAACCCCGGCGGCGGAGGCTGACGCCCGCCGGCCTCTCTTTCCTCAGCCGCCGAGCAGCAGCTCCTTGGCCTGGTTGATCTTGGCCGCGAGGTAGTTGGAGCCGCCGTGGTCGGGGTGGAGCTTGCGCATCAGCGTGCGGTGCGCCTCCTTGATCTCGTCTGCGCTGGCGCCGGGGCCAAGGCCCAGGATCTCGTAGGCCTCCTCGCGGGTCATGGGGGTGCGGCCGGCGCTCTTGCTCCTGCGCCTGCGCCCCCAGCCCTGGCCGGTGGGGCCGCCGGCATCGCCCTGGCCCGTGGCGGCGTCGGCCTCGGCGCGCTCGCGCCAGTCGGGGCCGAGGGAGCGGTCGAGGTAGGCCTCCAGCAGGCGCCGGCCCTCGTCGTCGCGCAGGCTGCATTCCTCGAGCAGGTCGAGAAGCTGGGGCTCCGAGAGCTCGTCGAGCCGCCGCCCGCTGTAGCCCCCCTGCAGCACCGTTCCCTCCATCGTGCCGCTGTCGTGATCGAGCGTCATGCGCAGGTAGGGGGTCTCGACATCGGAGCGGCTGCCCGGCGTGGGGTTCGGGTTCATCCGCCCAGCGGCCATGCGGCCGAAGAACCAGGGCAGCCCGGTGAGCGCGAGCGGGAGGAAGGCGAGATGGGCCTTGCCCGTGGCCCCGAGGAAGATCGTCGCCGCGGCGCCCGCGGCGATGAAGCCCCACTTGACCCACTTGGCGAGGCTCGACGGGTTGGCCGTGGCGAACCAGCGGCTGAGCAGCACCACCAGCACCAGGACGCCGAGCCCGAGAAGGACGTAGGTGACCATCGCAGGGCGCCCCTAGCCCGACCGGCGGGGACGCGGGCCGGGCGGGCTCATTTGATCTGGTGGGCGATCTGCAGCACCGCCTCGCCGCGCTTGCGGCCGTAGTGCTGGAGCGCCTTGCGCCCGCCGGCGGCGTAGACCGCGACCGCGCCGAGCAGCTCCTTGAGCTGGCGCGCGCTCGACGCATCGAAGCGCAGGTAGGCGCCGTTGGTGAGCCGCGCGATCTGGCGAAAGGCCAGCGCCGCCACCGGGTCCTGCCCCTCGTGGAACATGAAGGCGGGGACGCCGCGCAGGCCCAGCTCGCCGGCGATGGCGCAGAGCTCGTCCACGTCCTCCTCCATACAGTCGCCGACGAAGACCAGCGCATGGACGCGCCGGCTCTGGGTCTCGTCGAGGGTGTGGCGCAGCACCTTGCGGATCTGGGTATGGCCGCCGAGGCAGTGGACCGCGGTCATCACCCGCACCAGCGAGCGCGAGTCCCGTACCCACTTGCTCGCGCGGCACTCGCCGAAGCCGCGGTAGTAGACGAGCTGGACCTCCAGCCCGCCGAGCGAGGCGGTGGCGTCGAACATCTCCCCCTGGATCTGGCAGGCGTTATCCCAGGTCGGCTCGCGGCTCGCGGTGGCGTCCATGGCGAAGATCAGGCGCCCGCTCTCGCCCTGCGTCACGGGCGCCGGCGTCGCCGCGACCCGGCGCAGGAAGGCGTCGACATCGGCGCCGCCGCTCTTGCCCTCGGTCGGCAGCTTGCGATCGCGGCTCATCGTCCGCTCCGGGGGTTCCGGCCCATATGCTCCCGCTCGTGCCGCATGGCAGGCGCGTCCCTCCCTATATGGGGACGGCCGGCAGCCGCGCCAGGCGCTCGGTCAGCATGGCGAAGAAGCCGTCGGCGTCCACCCGCTCCAGCACGTGGGCGTTGGCGCCGGCCCCGCTCCGGCCATGCAGGTCGCAGACCGTGCGACCGAAGCAGTGGCCCGCGCCGAGCTCGACATCGACCCGCATGGCGCGGCCCTCGAAGAGCCCGGGCGCCAGCAGGTAGGCGACGACGCAGGGGTCGTGCATGGGCGCGCCGTGATCGTAGGTCGCGAGGTTCCTGGCGCCGTAGAGGTCGAGCATGCCGCAGACCGCCGCTGCCGGCGCCGTGCCCAGGGCACGGATCGCCTCCAGCCGGGGCGGCGTGGCGATCGCCTGATGGGTGACGTCGAGCCCGATCATGGTGAGCGGCACGCCGGCCTCGAACACCACGTGCGCGGCATGAGGGTCGGCGTGGATGTTGAACTCGGCCGCCGGCGTGACGTTGCCGAGGCCGATGGCGCCGCCCATGGTCACGATCTCGCGCACGTTGGCGAGGATCGCAGGCTCCTTGACGATGGCCAGCGCCACGTTGGTGAGCGGCCCCAGCGTCGCCAGCGTGATCGGCTCGACTGCGGCCTTCAGCGCATCGACCAGGAAGTCCACGGCATGTGCGGGCTCGGCCGGGCGGCTCGGCTCCGGCAGGTCGGCGCCGTCGATCCCCGTCGACCCGTGGACGTACTCGGCGCTCACCGGCTCGCGCACCATGGGCCGGGGGCAGCCGGCGTAGACCGGCACCTCGGGCCGGCCGGCGAGATCCCTGATGCGCCGCGCGTTGCTCTCGGTCCGCGCCAGCGGCACGTTGCCGGCGACGGCGGTGACGCCGAGCAGGTCGAGCTCCTCGGCGGACGCGAAGGCGAGCAGCAGGGCGACGGCGTCGTCCTGGCCCGGGTCGCAGTCGATGATCAGCGGTCGCGCGCTCATGGCCGGATCGAATCATACCTACGCGCACGGCGGGCGGGTAGTCTCTCGCTTGTCGATGAGCCCCCAGCCCATGCAAGCCGTGACCCCGGTGCGAAATCGGGGCTAACATCCGCTCGCGACGGCCCGCTTGGGGGCCGGTCGAGCAGCTTCGGGGATGGCAGGCAATGGCACTCACGAATTTCGGTTTCATCGTGCAGGGCGACGGGTTCGACCCGACGAAGCACGTACACGTCATGGAGACGCCCACGTTCAAGATGACGACGATCGGCGTCGGCCGAACCGATCAGGGGCCCGAGGCTGCGCAACGCCTGGTCGCGGACGGCGCCCAACTGCTCGAGCTGTGCGGCGCGTTCGGCCCGGTCTGGACCGCCAGGGTCATCGAGGCGATCGACGACGCCGTGCCGGTCGGCTCGGTCGGCTACGGGCCTGAGGCAATCGACCGGGTCCACGCCATCTTCGCCTAGGGACAGGCAGAGGATACCGGGACAGACAGACCACCCGGCGCGACCGCGCCGCGCGCCGAAAGGCGGGGTCGCGCGTCCACGCGCGCGGGGCGCACGATCGAGCGGAGCGAGCGCCCGCCGTTGAGGGATGGGAAAGAGTCCCCTAACCCTTGCCGCGGTAGATGTCGATGACCGTATCGAGCATGGCGAGCGCGTCGGCGCGCGGCCGCTGGAAGCTGTTGCGGCCGATGATCGAGCCGCTGCCGCCGCCCGCGTGGATCGCGCGAACCTCGCCGAAGAGCCCTTCAAGCCCCTTCGCCGCGCCGCCGGAGAAGACCACCAGCCGACGCCCGGCGAAGGCCGCCTGCATGACGTGGGCGATGCGCCGCTCCAGCGTCCCCGCGTCGATGCCCTGGGCCTGGTAAACCCTGGCCGCAGCCTCCTGCTCCAGGTGCGCCGTGGGCGGCTTGACCTTGATGATGTGGGCGCCGGCGAGCGCCGCCATGTGCGCGGCGTATGCCACCACGTCGAGCGCCGTCTCGCCCTCCTTCGAGAGCCCGCCGCCGCGCGGATAGGACCACACCACGACGGCGAGCCCGTGCGCCTTCGCCTCCGCCGCGAGCGCGCGGATCTCCTCGATCATCTCGTACTGGTGGTCGGAGGCGGGATAGATGGTGAAGCCGATGGCGGCGCAGCCGAGGCGGAGCGCGTCCTGCACCGAGCCGGTCACCGCCTGGTCCCTGGCCGCGCCGAGCGAGTTGGCGCTGTTGACCTTGAGGATGGTCGGGATCGCGCCGGCGAAGCTCGCCGCGCCCGATTCGATCATGCCGAGCGGGCTGGCGAAGGCGTTGAGCCCTGCGTCGATGGCGAGGCGCCAGTGGTAGTGCGGATCGTAGGCGGGCGGGTTGGGGGCGAAGCTGCGCGCAGGCCCGTGCTCGAAGCCCTGGTCCACCGGCAGGATGACCATGCGCCCGGTGCCGCCGAGGCGGCCGTGCATCAGGATGCGCGCGAGGTTGCCCTTGGTGCCGGGGTTGTCGCTCTCGTACCAGGAGAGAACCTCTTTGACGCGCCGGGTGATTCGCATGGCTGAATCATGACCGAGGGCACGCCCCTTTGCCAGCCCTATCGGCTTGCCGGGCGCCGTTTCACGAGGTAGGCCGCGCACTCCCGCTCGGGTGCCTCGGAGTGGGCGAGGTCGAGCGCAGCCCTCCCCGGCCGCGTGGTGACCAGACGCGCGCCCTCGGCCTCGGCGATGGCGCGGAGCGTCTCGCGCACGCGGCCGCGGCCGGTGAAGGCGACGGCGGCGAAGCCCCGGCCCAGCGCCTCGTGGGCGAGCACGGCGCTCGCCTCGCAGTCGACGACAACGTCGTGCTCGGCCTCCGGCACCGCGTCTGCGGCCTGCTCGAAGACCGCGCCGATGAAAGCGAGCCCAGCGTAGGCCGCAGCCCCCGGCGCGGACCAGAGCGTCACCGGCACCCCGGCCGCCGCCGCCGCCCTGAGCGCACCCTCCGCCTGGGCGCGGTCGTGCACGACGATGGCGGGCCGCCGGGCGCTCACGGCTCGCCGCCGACCTCCAGCGCGGCGACCCCGGGGAGCGTCCGGCCTTCCAGCCATTCGAGGAAGGCGCCGCCGGCGGTGGAGACGTAGCTGAAGGCGCCGAGCACGCCGGCTGACTGGAGCGCGGCCACGGTGTCGCCGCCGCCGGCGACCGAGAGCAGCGCGCCCGCACCGGTGAGCCGGGCCGCGGCACGGGCGCAGGTCGCGGTGGCACGGTCGAAGGGCGCGATCTCGAAGGCGCCGAGCGGGCCGTTCCAGACCAGCGTGCGGGAGGCGGCGAGCGCCGCCTCGATGCGGACGCAGGTCTCCGGCCCGAGGTCGAGGATCATCCCCTCCCCCGGCACCTCTGCGACCGGCACGACGGTACTCTCCGCACCCTCGCGGAACTCCCGCGTCACCACCACGTCGGCAGGCAGCACGATCTCGCAGCCCGCAGCCTCGGCCTTCTCCATGATGCGGCGTGCGTCCCCGCCCAGGTCGGGCTCGGCGAGCGAGGCGCCGATGGCGACTCCCTGCGCCTGGAGGAAGGTGTTGGCCATGGCACCGCCGATGACGAGGCGGTTCACCCTCTCGACCAGGTTGGCGAGGATCGCGAACTTGGTCGAGACCTTGGCGCCGCCGACCACGGCGACGACCGGGCGCTCCGGCGCTCCCAGCGCCTTCTCCAGCGCCTCCAGCTCCGCCTGCATGAGGCGCCCCGCCGCGCTCGGCAGACGCTCCGCCACGGCGGTGGTGGAAGCATGGGCCCGGTGCGCGACGGAGAAGGCGTCGTTGACGTAGACCTCGGCAAGCGCGGCAAGCGCGGCGGAGAAGGCGGCATCGTTGGCCTCCTCGCCCGCGTGGAAGCGCAGGTTCTCCAGCAGCAGGACCGCGCCGGGCTCAAGGGCGGCGACTGCTGCCTCCGCCTCCGCGCCGACGCAGTCGGCGACGAAGCGCACCGCGCGGCCGCCCAGCGCCCGCGAGAGCGGCGCGGCAAGGGGCGCGAGCGACATCGCTGCCACGGGCTTGCCCTTCGGCCGGCCGAAGTGCGAGGCGACGATCACGCGCGCGCCCTTCTCTGACAGCTCTTCCAGCGTCGGCGCCACCCGGTCGATGCGCGTGGCATCGCCCACGGCGCCGCCCTGCATCGGCACGTTGAGGTCGACGCGCACCAGCACGCGCCGGCCCTCGACCGCGATGTCGTCGAGGGTGCGAAACGCGCTCATGGCGCGCGAGAAAGCGCCGGGGCAGGCCTCGTCACAGGCTGCCCAGATGGGCCGCCACGTCGCCCATCCGGTTCGAGAAGCCCCATTCGTTGTCGTACCACGAGAGCACGCGGCAGAGCGTGCCGTCCACCACCGCGGTCTGCCCGGCATCGACGATCGAGCTCTCCGGCCGGTGGTTGAAGTCGACCGAGACCAGCGGCTCCTCGCTGTAGGCGAGCACGCCCGCCATGGCGCCGGCGGCGGCGCTGCCGATGGCCTGGTTGATCTCGTCCACCGAGGTCGCGCGGCTGGCGGCGAAGCTGAGGTCGACCATGGAGACGTTGGCGGTCGGCACGCGCACTGCAGTGCCGTCGAGCTTGCCGGCGAGCGCCGGCAGCACCAGGCCCACGGCCCGCGCAGCACCGGTGGAGGTCGGGATCATCGAGCCCGCCGCGCCGCGCGCCCGGCGCAGGTCCTTGTGCAGAGTGTCGAGCACCGGCTGGTCCAGGGTGTAGGCGTGGACCGTGGTCATGAAGCCGCTCTCGATCCCGATGGCCTCGTGCAGCACCGAGGCCACGGGCGCGAGGCAGTTGGTGGTGCAGGAGGCGTTGGAGACGATGCGGTGCTCGCTGGTCAGCGTGCTGTGATTGACGCCGTAGACCACGGTGAGGTCGGCGTCGCTGCCGGGCGCCGAGATCAGCACCGCGCGCGCGCCGGCCTCGAGGTGCGCCGCCGCCTTCTGGCGCGCAGTGAAGATGCCGGTGCACTCCAGCGCCACGTCGATGCCGAGCTCGCCCCAAGGCAGCGCCGCCGGGTCGCGCTCGCTCAGCACCCGGATGGGCCCGGCGCCGAGGTCGATGGAACCGTCTCCCACCGCGACGGTGCCGGGGAAGCGCCCGTGCACCGAGTCGTAGCGCAGCAGGTGGGCGTTGGTCTCCACCGGGGCCAGGTCGTTGATGGCGACGACGCCGAGGTCGCTGCGGCCGGACTCGTGAATGGCGCGCAGGATGTTGCGGCCGATCCGGCCGAACCCGTTGATGGCGACGCGAACCGTCATGCTCCCTCCGCTGAATCGAGATGCCGCGCCTTGCTATCGGCTCGGCCTGCGGCGGTCAACCGCCGTGCCGGCGCGCGCGTGCGGGCGCGCTAGAGCCGCGCCCTGGCCGCCGCGACCACCGCTTCTGCGGTGATGCCGAAGTGGACGTAGAGGTCCCCGCCCGGCGCCGAGGCGCCGAAGCCCTGCATGGCGACGATGGCGCCCTCGGGCCCCACGTAGCGCTCCCAGCCGAGGGGACTCGCGGCCTCGACCGCGACCCGCACCGCGGCCTCGCCGCCGAGCACGGCCTCGCGCCAAGCGGGCGCCTGCTCGTCGAAGAGCGCCCAGCAGGGCATCGAGACCAGCCGGGTCGGCACGCCGTCGGCCTCCAGCGCCTCCAGCGCCTCGTTCGCGATGGCGCACTCCGAGCCGGTGGCGAGCAGGACCACGGCCGGCGTCCCGGTGCTCGCCTCGCGCAGCACGTAGCCGCCCCGCGCGCAGGCGTTGCCGCCCTCGCCCTCTTCGCCACCGCCCGCGCGCAGGCAGGGCACGCTCTGCCGCGTCAACGCCAGCACCGAGGGCCGCCCGGCGTTGGCGAGCGCGAGCTCCCAGCACTCCGCCGTCTCCACCGCATCGGCCGGGCGGAAGAGCAGCAGGTTGGGAATGGCGCGGAGGCTCGCCAGGTGCTCGATGGGCTGATGGGTCGGGCCGTCCTCGCCGAGGCCGATGGAATCGTGGGTCATCACGTAGATGACGCGGATCTCCATCAGCGCCGACAGCCTGAGCGCCGGTCGGCAGTAGTCGGTGAAGGTGAGGAAGGTGCCGCCATAGGGAATGACGCCGCCGTGCAGCGCCATGCCGTTCATCACCGCGCCCATGGCGTGCTCGCGCACCCCGTAATAGAGGTAGCGCCCGCCGTAGTCGCCGCGCGCAATGGGCGCGAGCGCGTCCGTCTTGGTGCCGTTGGAGCCGGTGAGGTCCGCCGAGCCGCCGATGAGCTGCGGGAGCGCATCGGCGATGGCGCCGATGACCCGCTGATTCGCGACCCGCGTGGCGATCCTGGGCCGCTCCTCGGCAAAGGTCCGCTTGACGCCTGCGAGCGAGTCCGCGAGCGCGGCGGGCAGCGCGCCGGCGACGGCCGCGTCGAATTCGGCCCGGTGCCCTGCATCCAGGGCAGCGTGGCGCGCCTCCCAGGCCTCCCGCTCGCGCGCGCCCCGCGCGCCGGCGTCGCGCCAGGCGGCGAGGATCGCGTCGGGCACGGCGAAGGGCTCGTGCGGCCAGCCCAGAGTCTCGCGGGCGCCCGCGATCTCGTCCGCGCCGAGCGGCGCGCCGTGGCTCGCGGCGGTGCCCGCCTTGGTGGGCGCGCCGTAGCCGATGGTGGTGCGGCACTCGATCATGGAGGGCCGCGCCTCGGCCTGTGCCACCTCGATCGCCGCCGCCACCGCGTCCGGGTCGTGACCGTCCACCTCCTGCACGTGCCAGCCGGCGGACTCGAATCTGGCGCGGGCGTCGTCGGAGCAGGCGAGGCTGGTGGGGCCGTCGATGGAGATGTCGTTGGAATCGAAGAGGACGATGAGGCGGCCGAGCCCGAGGTGGCCGGCGAGCGAGATCGCCTCCTGGCTGATGCCCTCCATCAGGCAGCCGTCGCCGCAGGCGACGTAGGTGTGGTGGTCCACGAGATCGGCGCCGAAGCGGGCGGCCATGCTGCGCTCGGCCAGCGCCATGCCGACCGCGTTGGCGAGCCCCTGGCCGAGCGGGCCGGTGGTGGTCTCGATTCCGGCGGCGAGCCCGTACTCCGGGTGGCCCGCGGTGCGGCTGCCGAGCTGGCGGAAGTTGCGGATCTCGTCGATGTCGATGTCCGGGTAGCCGGTGAGGTAGAGCAGCGCGTAGAGCAGCATCGAGCCGTGCCCGGCCGAGAGCACGAAGCGGTCGCGGTCGGGCCATTCCGGGCAGGCCGGGTCGTAGCGGAGGAAGCGGCCGAAGAGCACCGTCGCCACGTCGGCGAGGCCCATGGGCATCCCCGGATGGCCGGAGCGGGCCTGCTCCACCGCGTCCATCGCGAGCGCCCGGATGGCGTTCGCCATGTCCGCGTGGTCCGCGCGCGCTGCGCGATCTTCAGCCGATGTGGAAGGCATGCGCCCCCGCCCCTTGCCGCCTCGCCCTGCCCTGAGACGGGCGCACCATGCCCCCCGCTCGCGCCACCGTCAACAGCGCGCAGGACGCGAGTTCGCGTACGTTCAGAACGAGGAGTTCGGCGTCTCCAGGAAGGCGATCTCGGCCGCTGTCGAGGCGCGCGAGAGCGCCTCGTTGCGGTGCGGGTAGCGCCCGAAGCGGTCGATGATCGCTTTGTGCTGCAGCTCGTACTTGAGGCTCTCGGGATCGTCCAGCGAGGCGAAGAGGCGCACGGCGACCTCGTGAACCTGCCGCGACTCGCTGTGCTCGTAGGGCATGTAGACGAACTTGCGGCGCTCCAGCGGCACCGCCCGGTCGGCGCCGATGCGCACCGCCTCCTGCGCCAGCGCGAGCGCCATGCCGTCGCAGGCGAAGGCGCGTGCATCGTTGCGGTAGAGGTTCCGCGAGAACTGGTCGAGCACAATGATCTCGGCGAGGCGCCCATCCGGCGCTTCCCGCCACTCGTGGAGCTCGCCGAGCGCAGCGCGCCTGTGCAGGGTGCCGAATTCGGCCCGGATCGCGCGATCGAAGGCGGGGTCCTTGGACCACCACTGCTCGGGCCCGTGGCGTTCGAACCAGAACGAGAGAACCTGCTGGATCATGTTTCGCTTGCCTCTCCTTGGATGAGCGCCCGTGCCCGCGCGAGCTGCGCCGGCGTATCGACGCCGAGCGGCACCGTGTCGACGAAGGCGACCTCGATGCGCATGCCCTGCTCCAGCAGGCGGAGCTGCTCCAGCCGCTCGCGCCGCTCCAGCGGGCTGGGGGGGAGCGCGACGAAGCGGGCGAGCGCCTCGCGCCGATACGCATAGAGGCCGATGTGGTGCCAGAGCGGCCCCTCGCCCGCCGGCGCGGTGGCGCGGGTGAAGTAGAGGGCGCGGCCCTGCCCCGCGCCCGGCGTGCTGGAGACCACGGCCTTGACCACGCTCGGGTCCGCCCGCTCCGCCGGATCGGCGATCTCGGCCGCGAGCGTGCCGACATCGACGGCCGAGTCCGCGAGCAGCGCCAGCGCGCGCGCCGGCAGCGCAGGCTCGAGGGTGGGCAGGTCCCCCTGCAGGTTGACCACTGCGTCGTGGCGGCTCTGCGGGTCGATCGCCTGCAGCGCCTCGAAGATGCGGTCGGAGCCCGAGGCGTGGTCCGCGCGGGTGAGCACCGCGTGCCCGCCGGCGGCCTCGACCGCGTCTGCGATCTCACGCTCGGCGCAGGCCACCACCACGGGGCCGATGGCTGCCGCCTGGGCACGCTCCAGCACATGCACGATCATCGGCCTGCCTGCGATGTCCGCGAGCGGCTTGCCGGGCAGCCGCCGCGAGGCCATGCGCGCCGGGATCAGCACGATCGGGCTCTCCGGCGGGCGGGTCTCGGCGGGCGCGGTCATGGCCCTGCCAGATAAGGCGCCGGGCCCGAATTGTCGAGGACGACGGTGGTCGACGACGGTTGGACATGGCCGGGCGAAGCGGCTAATCTCCGGCGCTGTCGGCTCCCGGCGAAGCGGTTCCACCCACACCAGCGGTCGGTATGAACACCTACGAGCTGAACAAGGTCTTCGGCGCGATCCTCTTCGCGGGGCTGACGGCGATGACGGCTTGGCTGATCTCGCTCGCGGCCTTCGGCAAGCTCGAGCACGGCCACCACGAGCAGGTGGTCCACTACGTGGTCGCGGGCCTCGAGCAGGACGACGCCATGCACGACGACGAGGCGGCTCCCGCCGAGGCCGAGGAGCCCGCCATGTCGCTGGCGGCCCTGCTGGCAGACGCCGACCCCGCCAAGGGGCAGAAGGTGTTCAAGAAGTGCGCCGCCTGCCACACCGTCGACGACGGCGGCAAGAACAAGGTCGGCCCCAACCTCTGGAACATCGTGAACCGCACCATCGCGAGCCACGAGGGCTTCTCCTACTCCACCGCCATGGCGGAACTGGAGGGCGTCTGGGACTGGGACCGCCTCGACGCCTTCGTCGCCGACCCCAAGGGCAACGTGCCGGGCACCAAGATGGCCTTCAAGGGGGTCTCCAAGGACGGCGACCGGGCCGATGTGCTCGCCTATCTCCGCTCGCTCAGCGCGGAGCCCGCAGAACTCCCCACCGAATAGACCCGCGGGCCGGCCCGGCATCTCGCCCTGCTCGACGCGCGCGGGACCTTCATCCCTTCCCTGCGAAGGATCGCGCCTGCACTATGGCCCCGGGGGGAGTCGAGCGCGCCCCGACCGGATGACGGTCTCGAAGGGCCCCAGGGTGTGAGGAGGCGTCGATGCGGCTGGCAGGCAAGCGTGCGCTGGTGACCGGCGGTGCCTCGGGCATCGGCGCCGCGACCGCCGCGCGCTTCGCGGCGGAGGGTGCCGCCGTCGCCATCGCCGACCTGGACGGCGCCGGCGCGGACGCGCACGCCGTCGCACTCCGCGACCGGGGCGGAACGGCGCTCGGCCTCGCCGCCGACGTGGGAGACGACGCCTCCGTCTCCGCCATGGTCGAGCGCGCCTGGGACGCGCTCGGCGGCGTCGACATCCTGGTGAACAACGCCGCGATCCCGATGGTCGGCACCGTCGAGACGCTGGCGGCGGGCGAGTGGGAGCGCGTGCTCGACATCGACCTGTCGAGCATCTATCGGGCCAGCCGGGCGGTCTGGCCGCGTTTCGTCGCGGCCGGTGGCGGGGTCGTGCTCAACACGGCGTCGGTCGCCGGCATCGTCGGAATGGCCGGCCAGCACGGCTATTCCGCGGCAAAGGCGGGCGTCGTGATGCTGACCCGGTGCATGGCGCTCGACGGCGCCGCCCACGGCATCCGCGTGAACTGCGTCTGCCCCGGCTTCGTCGAGACGCCGATGGCCATGGCCTACTTCGATGCGCAGGAGGACCCCGCGGCGAGCCGGGCGGCGGCCGATGCCGCGCACCCCCTGGGCCGCATGGGCCAGCCCGACGAGATCGCGGCCGCGTTCCTCTACCTCGCCTCCGACGAGGCCCGCTGGGTCACCGGAACGGCGCTGGTGATCGACGGCGGACTCACCGCCGGTCTGCCGCCGGGCTGAGCGGCGCCCGAGCGACTCCGTTTCCGCGCGCGGGACCTTTCCGGCCCGCGCGACGCTCAGCCGGTCTGGATCAGGCGGTAGCGGTCCGCCTCCAGCACGAGGCAGCTCAGCACGTTGGTGGCGAAGGCGCCGGTGTCGATGCCGATGCGGTTCTCGCGCACCTCGACCTCGCTCGCGATGGTGTGGCCGTGCACGACCACGTGGCCGTGATCCTCGCGCGCGTGCAGGAACTCCTCGCGGATCCACAGCATGTCGTCGGGCGATTGCCGATCGAGCGGCACGCCGGGCCGCACGCCGGCATGGACGAAGAGGTAGCCGCCGATGGCGCGGTGGTTCTCGAGCGCGCGCAGGAAGGCGCGGTGGCTCCCCGGCAGCGCCGCCGCCAGCTCCGCCTGCAGCGCCCGCAGACGGCGCGGGTCGTTCTCGCCGGGTGCTGCGGCCACACCGTAGCTCGCCAGCGTCTCCACGCCGCCGCAGTAGAGCCAGCTCGGCCCGACGGCGGTATCACTGAGGAAGCTCTCGAACCAGTCCTCGTGGTTGCCGCGCAGGTGCACCCGCTCGAAGGCGGGCAGCGGGCGCTCGATCAGCCAGTCGATGACCGCCCGGGAATCCGGGCCCCTGTCCACGTAGTCGCCGACGAACACCAGCGTGGTGCGCGCAGGACGCAGGTCCTGCTGCTCCTCGTCGATGGCGGCGGCCAGCATGCGCAGCAGGTCGAGCCGGCCGTGGATGTCGCCGATGGCGTAGACCCGCCCGCCCTCGGGCGTGCGCGCGGGCGCCGGGCGCCACTCGGCGCGCCGGATCGCGGGCTCGCGCTGCCTCAGGAAGAGGCGCATGGCGCGCGGGCGCGGGCGGCCGTCATGGCTCGAGCCATCCCTGCTCCAGGTAGTAGCGCGCGGCGCCGGGGTGGAGTGGTGCCGCAAGGCCCTCCAGCATCGCCGCCGGCGTCAGATCGGCGAAGGCCGGGTGCGCGCCCCGCAGCGCCTCGAGGTTCTCGACGACGATCTTCACCGTGTCGTAGACGAGGTCCTCGGCAACCTCGGCGCCGGTCACCACCTCCGCCGACACCGCGCTCATGGCGAACACGCTCCTGAGGCCCGCCACGGGCGCGCCCTCCCAGGCGCCGGTCCCCTCGACGGCGTCGCGGGCGCGGTCCGACTGGGCGAAGCCGAATTCCATCAGCGCGATCTCGATCGCGCGG
The DNA here is from genome assembly GCA_022823305.1 of Alphaproteobacteria bacterium. Classification (GTDB taxonomy): domain Bacteria; phylum Pseudomonadota; class Alphaproteobacteria; order UBA828; family UBA828; genus WTGU01. The sequence continues at coordinate 29,257 of JAJDXK010000079.1, read as the reverse complement.
ATGTTGAAGAGCGAGCCCGGCGCCGGGCGGGCGATGCAGCCGTACGTCTCCCGCGCGTGCTCGTTCACGAGCGCGCAGATCTGGCGTGCCGCGAGGGTCTGGAGGCCGTCCGCCGCGCCGCCGCCGATCAGCATCGGCTGCGCCGCCGTTGCGCAAGGCGCGGCGCCCGCGAGCAGGACCGCGGCGAGCGCCGCGCCCATCAGCCCCCTGCGTGGCAGCATTCCTGCGCGCCTCCGGCCGCCCTGCCCTGCCGCGCGCGCCTACTTGACGAGGCGGGAGACGACCTTGAACTCGGGCGTGCCGGCGGCCTCCAGCCACTCGAAGAGCACCATCTCGGTGCTCAGGCAGGAAATGTCCAGCGCGGCGTAGCGGGCCAGCGCGGCCTCCTTGCTGGCGGCCGCGCGGGAGCTGCAGGCGTCCGCCGCGATGTGAACGCCGTAGCCCTGCGCGCTGAGGTCGGCGGCGGTCTGCATCACGCAGACATGACTCTCGACGCCGCAGAGCACGATGTGATCGCGCCCGCCGGCCCGGAGCCGCCGCAGATGCCCCTCGAAATCGCGGTTGCGCGCGGCGCTGAAGGTCATCTTGGAGACCACCTCGGCGCCGTTGGGCAGGCGCCCGGCGACGGCCTCGACGGTGGGTCCCAGCCCCTTGGGATACTGCTCGGTGACGATCACCGGAACCTCGAGATGCCGCGCCGCCTCGACCAGGATGCCGACCGCGCGCGTCACGGCGTCGGCGTCCGCGATGGCGGGCATGAGCCGCTCCTGCATGTCGATGACGGCAAGGGCGGAGCGGCCCCGTTGCAGCAGGGCGGGGCTCAGCACACGTGTCATCCCGCGTCTTCCCGTGGGTTGCTTTCGCTCCCAGCACGGTGGCCCATGCGCACATGAGCCGCAACCCCGGCGGGGGGGGGGGACGCCCAATCGACTCAATCCATATCGACCTCGATCGACAGTCGGCAATGGTCGCTCGGCCCCCATTCATCCGGTCTGTTGAGCGCGCGCACCCTCACTCTCTCATGGAACCCGCGCGAGGCGATGGCGTAGTCGAACTGGCGGTTAGCCTCTTCCGGAGGGCGCCCGTTTCGTACCCACGTCGGCACGTTCTTCGTGTCGGGCGGCACATCGGGTTGAGGCTCGAAGGGCTGCCATCCATCCGGTGCCTGCGGTCCAAGGAACTCGAGACCGAGCGCCGCCATCCGGTCCCAAGCCGCCTTCTCGCGCTCAGGCAGCGCCAGAGTATGGCCCGTCGCGCCATAGATCATGTTGAAATCGCCGGCCGCGAGAATGCGGTGCGTGGACGGGTCCTCGTGGCCGATGAAGGCCGAGATATCGGAGAGGATACGGTGCACCGACACGTCGGAGGCGCCGACGCCCCACGATGTGCCTGTCGACGGGTGAGGCTTCATGTACCGCGCATACATGGAGACCGCGATAAACGCTTCGTCCTTCGGTCGGCCGCGCGGCGTCACCCTGGCGGCTGCGATGGTCCCGATGCCGCTCACGGCGATGTCGCTCTCGCCCAGCTCGCTGATCGGCGGGACCGCCCTGAACCAATCGATATCTACCCTGTCGGACAATTGCACGACCAGGGGCCAGCGGTCATAGATCGGGCGGCCTTCGTACCGCTGGCCCTTCCAGAATTCGTCGCTCCCGCATCGAATCGGATACGCCAGATCTGCGGGCGGCTTCCCCGCTTCCTGCAAGAGCGCGACATCCACCTCGCCCCGGCGCGCCATCTCGACCAGTTCGTGCCACGGCGGCCATTTCTTGAAGATATTCCAACTTACGACTCTGATCATGCGGTATCACCTCCCCTCCAACCGTGGGCCACGCGATCGCCGCTCGCAAGTTCGGCGTGGCAGCGCCCTCGCTGGCGCGTGTCCCGCGCCGGGTGATAGGGTCGGCGCGCTACGGGGGAGCACCGATGCTGTCGAGGTATTGCAGCGCAGGGATGCGGGCCGGGAGCGCTTTCGCGGTGCTGCTGGCGATGGCCCTGCTGCTCGCCGGCTTCGCCTGCCCGCCGGCGGCGGCCGAGCGCATCGGCACCTACGAGAGCGCGAAGCACCGCTTCCACCTGGTGAAGGTGATGGAAGGGCTGGAACATCCCTGGGCCCTCGCCTTCCTCCCCGACGGGCGGATGCTGGTGAGCGAGCGTCCCGGCAGGCTGCGCATCGTCGCGGGCGGCGTGCTCGAACCCGCGCCGGTCGCCGGCGTGCCCCGGGTCTGGGCCGAGGGCCAGGGCGGGCTGCTCGACGTGGCGCTGCACCCGGACTTCGCCGACAACGGCCTGATCTACCTCTCCTATTCGAGCCCCGACGAGGGGGACGACGAGGCCGCCACCGCCGTCGCCCGCGGCCGGCTCGCGGGCGGGCGGCTGGAGGACGTGGAGGAGATCTACGTCGCCCTGCCGCGCGACGACAACGGGCGCCACTTCGGCTCGCGGCTGGTGTTCGCCGACGGTCACCTCTTCGTCACCGCGGGCGATCGCGGCGATTCCGACCGCGCGCAGGAGCAGGACGACCCGGCAGGCAGCATCATCCGCCTGCACGACGACGGCCGCGTGCCCGCCGACAACCCCTTCGCAGGCCGCGCCGGCGTGCGCCCCGAGCTCTACTCCGTCGGCCACCGCAACCCCCAGGGCATGACCCTGGAGAGGGCGACCGGGCGCATCTACGCCATCGAGCACGGCCCCAAGGGCGGCGACGAGCTCAACCTGATCGAGCCCGGGGTGAACTACGGCTGGCCGGTCATCACCTACGGCAAGAGCTACATGGGCTTCAGCATCGGCGAAGGCACCCACAAGGAGGGCATGGCCCAGCCCGTGCACTACTGGGTGCCCTCGATCTCGCCATCCGGGCTGATGATCTACGACGCGGACCGCTTCCCGGCCTGGCGCGGGAGCTTCTTCGCCGGCGCGCTCTCCGGCGAGCTGCTGGTGCGGCTCGAGGTCTCGGGCGGCCGCGTGGCGGTGGAGGAGCGCATGCTCGAGGATCTGGAGGAGCGCATCCGCGACGTGCGCCAGGGACCGGACGGCCTGATCTACCTGCTCACCGACCACCCCGAGGGGATGCTGCTCCGGCTGGAGCCGGCGGACTGAGCCCGCGATGGGAACGCCGATGAAGATCACCGCGGTCACGCCGGTCTCGATCGGCCAGTTCCTCTTCGTGCGGATCGAGACCGACGCCGGCATCGCAGGGCTCGGCGAATCGGGCACCTGGGGGCACCTCGCCGCCTCGCGCGCCGCCATCGAGACCTTCGCCGGCCACCTGGTGGGCGAGGACCCGGGGCCCATCGAGCGCCACTGGAACCTGATGCACCGCTTCAGCCACTTCCAGGGTGCGGCGATCAACGGCGCCATCGCCGCCATCGACATCGCCCTCTGGGACATCAAGGGGAAGGCGCTGGGGGTTCCGGTTCATTCCCTCCTGGGCGGGCCGTGCCGGACGCGGGCCAGGGTCTACGGCCACGCCTACGGCAAGACCACGGACGAGCTGGTGGCGAACTGCACGGCCCTGAAGGAGGCGGGCTTCAACGCGGTGGGCCACATCAACCCCTTCCTCGACGAGCGCGAGGAGGAGCCCTTCTTCGCCTCCCACGTGGCCCACCTGGGCCGGGCGGTCGAGACCGTGCGCCGCGTGCGCGAGGCGCTGGGCGGCGAGGTCGACATGCTGCTGGAGCTGCATCGGCGGCTGACGCCGGCCGAGGCCATCGACTTCATCCCGCGCATCGAGCCCTACCTGCCCTACTGGTGCGAGGACCCGATCCGGCCGGAGAACCCGGACGCCATGGCCGAGGTCGCGCGCCGCGTGCACGCGCCCATCGCCACCGGCGAGCGTTACGCCTCGCTGCACGACTTCCGCGCCCTGCTGGCGAGGGGCGGGGCCAGCTTCGCACGCGTCGACGTGGCGCTCTGCGGCGGCATCACGGGCGCGCGCAAGGTGGCGGCGCTGGCCGAGGCCCATCACGTCATGGTGGCGCCGCACAACCCGCTCTCGCCGCTCGGGCTCGCCGCCTGCCTGCATCTCGCCGCGGCGATCCCCAACTTCGCGATCCAGGAGTACACCACGGGCTTCGAGGCGCTGAAGATGGAGACCAGCCTCAAGCTCCTTGGCTCCGACGTGGTGACGGGGGTGCCGCCGATGGTCGACGGCTTCGTCGCCATCCCGGACGAGCCCGGCCTCGGCGTGGACCTCGCGCCCGATGCCGCCGAGCGCCGCCCGCCGCTCCGGCGCCCCGTCACCATGCGCCCGCACCGCGACGGCTTTGTCGTCGATCAATAGCCCGAGCAGCCCGCCCGGCGGCGCGCGGGCCGCCGCAGCGCACGCCCTCGGCGCGATCCTGCGCCGGCAGCGCACCCTCGACCAGGCGCTCGCCGCAGCCCCCGGCCTCGCCGCGCTGGAGCCCCGCGACGCCGCCTTCGCCCACCTCCTGCTGCTCACGACGCTGCGCCGGCTCGGCCAGATCGACGCCTTCCTCGCCGGGCTCATGGAGCATCCGCTGCCGCCCCGGCGCGGGCCGGTGCAGGACCTGCTCAGGCTCGGCGTCTGCCAGCTCGCCTTCCTCGACACCCCCGCCCATGCGGCGGTGGCAAGCACCGTGGCGCTTGCCCGGGGACAGCGACTCGCGCCCTATCGCGGGCTCGTCAACGCGGTGCTGCGCCGGGCTGCGGTCGAGCACGGCGCGATCGCCGCGCTCGATGCGCCCCGCCTCAACACCCCGGACTGGCTCTGGCAGAGCTGGCACGAAGCCTACGGTGCGGCCGCGTGCCGGGCCATCGCCGAGGCCCATCTGGCGGAGGCGCCGCTCGATCTCTCGCTCGTCGACAGTGGGCCGGACCGGGCGGCGGCGCTCGCCGCGAGGCTCGGTGCCGAGCCCCTGCCGGGCGGCACGCTGCGGCTCGGCGGCGCCGGCGAGGTGACGGCGCTGGCGGGCTACGCCGAGGGCACGTGGTGGGTGCAGGACGCGGCGGCGGCACTGCCTGTCCGCCTGCTCGGCCCGCTCGCGGGCAGGCACGTGCTGGAGATCGGCGCCGCACCCGGCGGCAAGACCGCCCAGCTCGCCGCCGCCGGCGCGCGCGTCACCGCCGTGGACCGCGCCACGCCGCGCATCGCCCGGCTCAGGCAGAACCTGGCGCGGCTCGGGCTGGAGGCCGAGGTCGTCGAGGCCGACGCCCTGGCGTGGCAGCCCCCCGCGCCCGCCGAGGTCGTGCTCCTCGATGCGCCCTGTACGGCGACCGGGACCATCCGGCGCCACCCCGACATCCCGCATGGCCGCGGCCCGGCCGACGTGGCCCGCCTGGCCGAGGCGCAGCGCCGGCTGCTCGCCCGCGCGGCCGGGATGGTGGCCCCGGGGGGACTCCTGGTCTACGCGAGCTGCTCGCTGCAGCCGGAGGAGTGCGCGGACCGGGTGGAGGCCTTTCTCGCGGACGTGCCGGGGTTCGCGCGCCTGCCGGTGCGCGGGGACGAACTGCCCGGCCTGGGCGAGGCCGTCACCCCCGCCGGCGACGTGCGCACCCTGCCCTGCCACTGGCCGGCCGCAGGCGGCATGGACGGCTTCTATGTGGCGCGCTTGCAGCGCCATGCCTAAGCTGGTACCAGACGCCGCGATGCAGCATGAGCCCCGGATTGCAGCGTCCATCCTGGCCGCGGACTTTTCCTGCCTCGGCGAGGAGGTCCGCGCGATTTCGGGCGCCGGCGCCGACTGGCTGCACGTCGACGTGATGGACGGGCACTTCGTCCCCAACCTGACCGTCGGCGCAGGCGTCGTGGCGGCGCTCAGGCCCCATGACGCGCTCCCCTTCGACGTCCACCTGATGGTCTCTCCCGTCGATCCCCTGATCGAGCCCTTCGCCGAGGCCGGCGCCGACAGCATCACCGTCCACGCCGAGGCCGGCGCCCACCTGCACCGGACGCTCCAGCGCATCAGGCGCTGCGACAAGCGGGCCGGAGTCGCGCTCAACCCGGCGACGCCCGCCGACGCCGTGGAGCCGGTGCTGGGCGAGATCGACCTCGTGCTGGCGATGACCGTGAACCCCGGCTTCGGCGGCCAGAAGTTCATCGAGAGCCAGCTCGGAAAGATCGCCGCGCTCAGGGCGCTCATCGACGCGAGCGGGCGCGCCATCGACCTCTCGGTCGATGGCGGGATCGACGAGAGCACCGCCGGCCTCGCTGCCAGCGCCGGCGCCGACGTGCTCGTCGCAGGCTCGGCGAGCTTCGCCGGCAGCCGGGCCGAGTATCCCGGCAACATCGCGCGGCTGAGGGCTGCGGCCGAGGCGGGCCGCAGCGCCGCCCTCGGCGAGCGGTCGGGACCACGCGCGGTCGGCGCGTCGGCCTCCTAGTCCGCGTTTCTCCCCATGGACGCGAGGGACGGGGAGACCTCGGGCATCCTTGGCGGTGCCTTGCGGCGGCTCGTCAGCCGCTCGCCGCTGTCGCCGAGGGCCGCCGAGAGCTACCGGCTGCTGCTCCGGCCTGCCGACCTGACACCCGGCGTTGCCGCCCGCGGCGAGGCCCTGATCGCGGGCACCTTCGACCTGGGCGGCCAGGCGGTCGACGCGGCGCATGTCGGAGACGGCAGCGGCCCGCCCTGGCGCCACGGGGAGGCCGGCGACTACTGGCTGGGCGAGCTTCACGGCTTCGCCTGGCTGCGCGATCTGCGCGCCGTAGGCGACGGACAGGCGGCGGAGCGCGCCCGCACCCTGGTGCTCGACTGGCTGCGCCAGCACCGCACGATCGAGCAGGCCGCCGCGCCGGCATGGGGCTCGGAATCCCTCGGCCGGCGCCTCTCCGCCTGGCTCGCCCACAGCGACTTCATGCTGGAGAGCGCGGGCGACGAGTTCATCCGGCGCTTCCACCAGGCGCTCGAGCTCCAGGCCCGTCACCTCGCGCGCATCGCCCGAAACGCCGACGACGGGCTGGCGCAACTGCTCGTCTGCAAGGGGCTGATCGAGAGCGGGCTCTGCCTTCCCGATGGCGAACGCCGCCTCTCCCAGGGCCACAAGATGCTCGAGACGGTGCTCTCGCAGCAGCTGCTGGGCGACGGCGGCCACGTCGAGCGCAACCCGTCGACGCATCTTGCGGCGATCTGGCACCTCACCGCGCTCCGCGCCACCCTGGAGGAGGCCGAGCAGCCGGTCCCGCCGGCGCTTGCCGAGGGGATCGCCCGGCTCGCGCCCGTGCTGCGGATGTTCCGCCACGGCGACGGAAAGCTGGCGCTCTTCAACGGCGCCGTGGAGGAGGAGGAGGGTCTGATCGACCTCGCGCTGAGCCGGGCGGGAGCGAGCGGCGGCAGCGCCATGCTCGATGCCCCCGATACCGGATTCAGGCGCATCGAGGGCAGGCACGCCATCCTGATCGCGGACACGGGTGCGCCCGCCGCCGCGGGACGCCGGGCCCATGCCGGCACGACGAGCATCGAGATCAGCGCCGGCCGGGAGCGCCTCGTCGTCAACTGCGGCGACTGGCGCGGCGGCGACGCGGGCTGGCGCGAGGCGCTGCGCGCCACCGCGGCCCACAGCACGCTCGTGGTCGACGACACCAACACCGCCTCCCTCGGCAGCGGCGGCGGCATCGCCGACGGCCCCACCACGATCAACGTCGAGCGGCACGACCAGGACGGCGCGACCTGGATCGACGCCAGCCACGACGGCTATCTCGACACGCTGGGGCTCGTTCACAAGCGCCGGCTCTACGCCGGTGCCGAGGGCGCCGACGTCCGCGGCGAGGACACGCTGGAGCAGGTCAGGCGGCGACGGCGCCAGGGGCGCCACTTCGCACTCCGCTTCCACCTTCATCCCGACGTGCGCTGCGCGATGACCGAGGACAGGCGTGCGATCCTGCTGCGGCTGCCCAGCGGCGCGGTGTGGCAGATGCGCGCCGCCGGGGCCTCGGTGAGCATCGACGAGAGCGTCTATGCAGGCGACGGCGCGAACCGGCGGCGCACCTCGCAGGTGGCGCTGACCGGCCCGATCGAGGACACGACCACGGTCAAGTGGGCCTTCAAGCTGTTGCCGAAAGGCAACTGATCCCCCGCCCCGGTGCTGCGGCGCAGCACGAAACGCCCTTGCAAACCACAAGAAAATGCCCCAACTAGGGGCCGTCGGTTGCACGTGACCCTGATGTATCTTCGCGGACTGCCTCCAGTTTGGCCAAGCTACTCTAGAGACACGCTGCGCGCCGAACACCCGCGATGCCGCTCGGCGCGGCGCGGACGTTTCACACTGAACGAGGAGCAGTCATGGCGACTGGAACGGTCAAGTGGTTCAACGCCGTCAAGGGATACGGCTTCATTCAACCGAGCGACGGGTCAAAGGACGCGTTCGTCCACATCTCCGCCGTCGAGCGGGCCGGGCTCACCAACCTGCGCGAGGGGCAGAAGGTCGAGTACGAGCTGACCCCCGGCCGGGACGGCAGGGCGTCGGCGGAAAACCTGGTCGTTCTCGACTAGACCTCAACGGAAGTTCTCCTGCAATTCCCGTCGGCGGGCAAAGCCCGCCGACGGGCGTCTCGGTATGGCCGGCGCCGACGCACCCTGCGGGCGCCGTAGCCGACCCGGAGAGCATCGAATGGCACGCAAGCCGAACTACCGCTTCGCCCGCCTCGAACGTGAGCGCAACAAGGCCGCGCGAAAGGCCGAACGCGCCAAGCTGAAGGCCGAGCGCGCCGAGCAGAGACGACTGGAGAAGGCCGGGCTGGCGGCAGAGGGCGAGACCGCCAGCGAGGCCGAGACAGCGACAGAAGGCGGCGCTCCCGAAGGCATGGAGACCCCTTCGCTGGACCGTTAGGCAGCAGCGCACGACTCCTTCCTCAGCTCGTTCGCGCCGTCTTCGAGAGCTTGTCCGCGAGCCGCGTGGGCTCGGGCAGGCGGTAGCGCGCAGTACAGGCGAGCGTCAGCGCCACCGCCGTGCGCAGGGAGACCCGGTGCCCGGCCGAGACGTAGACCGGCTTCACCCGCTCCCGCGTGCGCAGCACGGCGCCGATGCGCGCGCCGGGCCGCGCGCCGCTTCCCGCCCGCAGCCAGGCGAGATCGCCCTTCGCGGGGCCCGGCTCCTCGTAACGGCCGGTGAGCCTCGACTTCGCGACGCCGATTGCGGGCACATCCAGCCAGAGCCCCAGATGGCAGGCGAGCCCGAAGCGTCGCGGATGGGCATAGCCGTGGCCGTCGCAGAGGATCAGGTCGGGCCGGGCGTGGAGCCGGTCGAGCGCCTCCAGCAGCGCCGGCACCTCGCGGAAGGAAAGCAGACCCGGCACGTAGGGGAAGGCCACGGGGCGCTCGACCAGGACGCGCTCAACGGGCACGAGGCCGGGATAGTCCAGCAGCACCGCCGCCGCCCGGATGGTACGGCCGCGATCGGCGAAGGCGGCATCGACGCCCGCCACGGAACCGATCGCGCGCCGCCCGCCGGGTCCGAAGCGGTCCGAGCGGACCACGGCGCGGGCAAGCTCCTTCTGCAGCGCGATCGCCTGCTTCGGGGTCAGGTCCCACGCGTGGAGAGGTGCGGCGGCGCGCTCCCTCATTCGGCGCCGGAGCCGCCGGGCGAGGGCTCGTCCAGGGCGCTGTCCAGCCGCTCGCGCCGGCGCTGCCGGCGGGTCGCGACCACCGCCAGCAGCGGCGGGACGATCAGCAGCGTCAGCACGGCGGAGAGCGCCAGCCCACCGATCACCACCGAGCCGAGGCCGCGGTAGAGTTCCGAGCCCGCGCCGGGAAAGAGCACCAGCGGCAGCATTCCGAAGCAGCTGGTGAGCGTCGACATGAAGATCGGCCGGATGCGGTTGCGGGTCGCCGCTACGATGGCGTCGGAGACGGCCATCTGCTCCTCGCGTATGTGGAACAGGGTCTGGTGGACCAGCAGGATCGCGTTGTTGACGACGATGCCGACCAGGATGACGAAGCCGAGCAGGGTCAGCATGTCGAGCGGCTGGAAGGCATAGGTGTTGACCGCGGCGAGCCCCAGCACGCCGCCGGCGGCGGCCAGCGGCACCGAGAGCATGATGACGAAGGGATAGACGAAGCTCTCGAAGAGGACGGCCATGATCAGGTAGACGATGGCGATGGCGACCACCAGGTTGATCGCCATCGCGTCCCAGGTCGCCTGCAGGTCGTCGGCGGTGCCCGACAGCCTGATCTTCACGCCCGGCGGCAGGCCGCGCCCCTCCAGCGCCTGCACGACGCCGCTCTCGAGCCGCTCCAGCGCGACCTCGAGGGGAATGTCCGAAGCCGGGCGGATCTCCAGCGTGATGGTGCGCTCGCGCTCGACGTGGCGGATCTCCGTCGGACCCGCGGTAACCACGATGTCGGCGAGCGAGCTGGCCGGCACGGTGATGCCGGCACCGGTCACCACCGGCAGGCTCTCGATCCCCTGGGTGCGGACGACGTTGGCCTCCGGCCCCGCCAGCACGAGGTCGAGCCGCTTCGCGTCGATGGTCACGTCGTCGACCTTGAGCCCGTCGTTGTAGGCCTCGATGGTGGCGCCGAACTCGCGCGCGGAAACCCCGTTGTCGCCGAGCCTGACGGGGTCCGGCAGCAGGCGCACCTCGGGCGCGCCGAGCTCGAGGCCCGGCTTGGGGCGGAACTGGTTGCCCTGGTCGAAGGGCAGCGCCTGGGCCACGAGGCCGGTCGCCTGCAGGGCGATGCCGAGCACGGTCTCCAGGTCGGGGCCCGAGATGTCGACGTCGATCTTGCGCCCGCTGCCGATGCCGCGGCCGAAGAGCGAGGCCTGGCTGATGAAGCCGAAGGTGCCGGGCTCGAAGAAGACCGGCGTGCGGATCGGGTCGATCAGCTCGGCGGCGCGGTTCTCCTCCACCGCCACGGCGCCGACGAAGGCCTGGTCGCGGAAGGTCACGAAGAAGAAGCGCTGCATCTTGGGCGGCTCGCCGGGTGCTGCGTCCGGCCCGGTCTCCGATGCCCAGAGGGGGCGCACCGCGTCCTCCACCGAGCGCGCGATGCCGGTCGTGGTCTCCAGGTTGTAGCCCGGCGGCGGCAGGACGATGCCGAACACCAGGTTGCGGTTGCCGGTCGGCAGGTAGTCGAGCTTGGGAAGCAGCTGCCACGAGACGAAGAGCGCGCCGCCGCAGACGACGAACGCGACGAGGGCTGCGCGCAGCCGCCGCCGCACCACCCAGCCGGTGAAGCCGAGCACGCCACGCACGAAGAGCGCGGCGGCATCGTCGATGAGCGGCAGGCGCAGCCTGTAGGGCGCCTCGTCGTCCGCCGCGTGCGTCCCGGGCGCCTCGCCGCGGCGCCGCCGCCTGCGGCCCAGGATGCGGCTCGCGAGCGAGGGGATCACGGTGCTCGCCACCACCAGCGAGAGCACCACCGAGACCGAGATCGCCACGGCGATGTCGCGGAAGAGCTGGCCGGCCTCGAGCTCCATCACCAGGATCGGAACGAAGACCAGCACCGTGGTGGCGGCCGAGACGAACACCGCGCCCCACACCTGGCGCGCGCCCAGATAGGCGGCGCGCAGCCGCCCGTAGCCGTTCTGCCGCAGGCGGTAGATGTTCTCCAGCACCACGATCGCGGCGTCCACCACCATGCCGACGGCAAAGGCGAGGCCGGCGAGCGAGATCACGTTGATCGAGCGGCCGAGCATCGCCATGGCGACGAAGGAGCCCACCACCGAGACGGGAATGGCGATGGAGACGATCAGTGTCGCCGAGAAGGAGCGCAAGAAGAGCAGCAGGATGAGCGCGGCCAGCGCGCCGCCGACGTAGATGTTCTGCTGCACCAGGTCGATCGCGGAATCGATGTAGACGGTCTCGTCGTAGACCTGCTCGAAGACCAGGCCGGCCTCGGGGATCGTCGCGGCGTTGAGCTCGTCCACGGCAACCCTGATGCCGTCCATGGTCTCGATCACGTTGGCGCCGGTCTCGCGCACCGCGTTGACCGCGAGCGCCGGCTCGCCGAGCAGGCGGATGCGCGCGACCGGCTCCTTGTAGCGGTAGGCGACCGTCGCGATGTCGCCCATCGTCACGCGGCCGAGCCGGCCCGAGAGCGGGTCGCTGTCGGAGCGCAGCACCACGCCCCGGACCCGCTCGGGTGTGTTGAGCTCTCCGTCGGTCCGTACCACGTAGCGGCGCTTGCCCTCCTCGACGTCGCCGGCGGAGATCGAGGCGTTGGAACGCCGCAGCGCCTCGACGATCTCGGTCACCGTGAGGCCGTAGCGGGCCATGCGCTCGGGATCGACCGTGATGCGGAGCTCCTGCGTGGTGCCGCCGAACATGTTGACCCGGGCCACGCCGGGCACCCGCTCCAGACGCTCCTGGATCACGTCCTCGACGAAGTCGCCGTAGGTGTGGATCGCACGCTCGTTGCCGGGCTGGCGCGAGAGGATGAACCAGGCGATCGGCTGGTCCTCCGACCCGGCGGAGCTGATCACCGGCTCGGCCGCATCGCCCGGCATGTCGGGCACCCGGTCCAGCCGGTTGGCGACCAGCACCAGCGCGCGGTCCATGTCGGTGCCGACGGCGAACTCCAGCTCGATCTCGCCGATGCCGTCGTCGGCCGAACCCACCATGCGGTTGAGCCCGTCCAGGCCTTTGAACACCTCCTCCTGCTGGGTGATGATCTCGCGCTCGACCTCGGCGGGCGCGGCACCGGGCCAGTAGGTTTCGATGGTGAGAACCGGCTTGCGCACGTCGGGCGTGAGCTGGATCGGGATCGTCTGCAGCGCGACGAGGCCGAACATCAGCACCATCAGGATCGCGGCGACCACCGCGATCGGCCGGTTGATGGCAAGCCTGATCAGGTTCATGGCCGGGGGCGGGCCCGCTCTCCGCTAGCCGGCCCCGCCGACCGTGATCGGCTGGCCGGGGCGAAGGCGTTCGTTGCCGCGCACCACCACGGGCTCGCCGGGGCCGAGCCCGCCCAGCACCTCGAAGCGGCCGCCCACGGCGGCGCCGAGCTGCACCGGGCGGATCTGCGCCTGTCCGTCTTCCGCGACGTAGACGAAGGCCTGGCCCTGCCGGCGGACCACGGCGTCCTTGTGCACCGTGAGCACGTCGCGGCTGCGCCCCGCGGGCAGCACCACCGTCGCCGACTGGTTGATCGCGAGCGGCTTGAGCACGGTCCCGAAGCGGGGCGTGAACCTGACCTGGCGTGTGCGGGTGAGCGCGTTCTCCTCCGGCACCACGGCGCGCACCACCGCGCCGTGCTCGGTCCCGTCGTCGAGGACGAGCCCGACCGCCGTGCCGGCCTCGAGCGCCTCGATGCGGCGGGACGGCACGTCGGCCTCGACCTCCAGGTCGATGTCGCTGACCATGGTCACCACCCGCTCGCCGACGCCGAGCCAGGCGCCGACCTCGGTGTGAACCAGGGTAATCACGCCGGGATAGGGCGCCTCGACCGTCGCCCACGAAAGGTCTATGCGGTTGAGCGAGAGGCTCGCCATGGCTCTCACCCGCGCCGCCTCGGCCGTGCCGATGGCGCTCTCGGCGATGATGACCTCCTGGCGCGCATCCTCGAACCTGCTCTGGCTGAAGGCCGCCGAGTCCTGCAGCCCCTCGAGCCGGCGCAGCTCCTGGCGCCGCAACGCCGCCTGGGCCGTCAGCCGCTCCACCTGGGCCTGGGCCTCGTTGACCGTTGCCGCCAGCCGGTCGCGCTCGGCCCTCAGGCGGACCGTGTCGAGGACGGCGATGGGATCGCCCCGCGCCACCCGGTCGCCGACCGCGACGTGCAGCGCCGCGACCGGGCCCGCGGTGCGCGCCGCCACTTCGCCAGCCCGCCGCGCCACCAGGCGGCCGATCACCGGCACGGTCTGCGCCATGGCCTCGACGCGCACCTCGTCGACGGAGACCACCGCCGGCGGCTGCTGCGCCGCTGCCTCCGGCGCGCCGGCGCCCAGCCAGAGCGCCAGGGCGGTGAATGCAGCGGCGACCGGCCAGCGCAGGGTGCGCGGCGACGGGCTGCGTCCGCGGCGGTTCGCGCGCATCAGGCCTCTCCCCCGCCATGGCCTGCGCCGGTTTGCACCGGGGCTGCGAGCGCACGGCCGAGCGCGCGGCCGAGGGCGACGATCTCGGGCTCGGCCATGAGCCCGCTCGCGGCGGCCTCGTCCGGCTGCATGAAGCGCAGCTCGAGCGGCTCGTCCGGCGGGGTCACCGGCTCGCCCCCGCCCCGCACCTCGTAGAAGAGGGGTGTGTAGAGGCCGTGGATCCAGTGGCTGTAGAGGGTCCCCGGCGCATGCAGCAGGCGGATCGGCTCGACCTGCATGCTGCCCTCCTCCACGAACTCGCGCACCAGCGCCTGCTCCGGCGTCTCGCCGGGCTCGACCGCGCCGCCGGGCAGCTTGAGCACGTCGCGCCCGACGACCACCTCCGCCGCGATAAGAACCTCTTCGCCGCGCCGCAGCACGCCGTAGACGCGCAGGTTTTGCGGGCCGTGAACCGTCACGCTCGCTCTCCCTCGATCATGCGGCACGGGGTATGCACCCTGCCGCCCGCCCTGTCTACACCCGGCGAGCGCATGGGCCACGGCGACGGATGCTGCCGAGAGACGCATGGCGCCGTCGACGGAGCCGGGCTATAAGCCCGGGCGGAGGTTCGATGGCAGCAGAAGCTCGAAACGGCGCGGCGGTCGGCATCGTCGCCAACCCCGCCGCGGGCCGCGACATCAGGCGCTTGGTCGCCCAGGCGTCGGTGTTCCCGATCGCCGAGAAGCGCAACATGATCACGCGCATCTTCTCGGCGCTGGGCGCGGTCGGCGTGGGCACCTGCTACCTGATCCCGGACGAGAGCGGCATCGCCGACCGGGTGCGCCGCGCGGTGGGCCTCGGCCCGCCGGAGGGCCAGGTGTGGCCGGAGGTGGTGTTCCTCGACATGGAGGTGGAGGGAACCCCCGACGACACGCTGGAAGGCACGGCCCGCATGGTGGCGCAGGGCGTCGGCGGCATCATGGTGCTGGGCGGCGACGGCACCAACCGGCTGGTCGCCCAGGCCTGTGACGGCGTGCCGCTGACCTCGCTCTCCACGGGAACCAACAACGTCTTCCCGATGATGCGCGAGGCCACCATCGCCGGGCTCGCTGCGGGCCTGGTGGCGACCGGCGCGCTCTCGCATGAAGAGGCGGCACGGCGCAACAAGCTGCTGCGGGTCACGGTCAACGGGGAGCCGCGCGACATCGCGCTGGTGGACGTCTGCGTCAGCGGCGCGACCTGGACCGGCGCCAAGGCGCTGTGGCGGGCGGACGCGCTGGACCAGCTCTTCGTGACCTTCGCCGAGGCGGACGCCATCGGCCTCTCCTCGATCGCGGGCCTGCTGCGCCCGGTCTCGCGCGAGGCGCCGACGGGCGTGGCGCTCGACCTCGCGGCGGCGCCGGATGCGCCGCGCACGGTCTCCGCGCCGCTCGCGCCGGGGCTGATGGCCGAGATCGGGGTGGAGCGCGTGTTCGACATCGAGGCCGGCGTGCCGCATCCCGTTCGTCTCGAGCGCGGCGTCGTGGCGCTCGACGGCGAGCGCGAGATCGCCTTCGGCCCCGACGACACGCTGGCGGTGGTGCTGGAGCCCGACGGCCCGCTCACCGTCGAGATCCCGCGCGCCATGGCGCTCGCGGCCCAGGGCGGACTGCTGGAGCAGGGCGCCGCCGCGAGCCTGCGCGCCTGACACGCGGGCGGAGCGGCCGCCGGCCTCAGTTGCCGAAGTGGATGGCGTTCGGCAGGAAGGTCACCACGTCGGGGACGAAGGTGATCAGCAGCGCGAGCCCCGCCATGATCAGGAAGAAGGGGAAGGTCGCGCGGGCGATGCGCCCGATCCGCTCCCCCGTCATCCCCTGGATCACGAACAGGTTGAAGCCGACGGGCGGCGTGATCTGGGCCATCTCCACCACGATCACCAGGAACACGCCGAACCAGATCTTGTCGAAGCCTGCCGCCTGCACCAGCGGCAGCGTGATGGGGAGCGTCATGACGATGCTCGACAGGCCTTCGAGCACGCAGCCGAGGATCGCGTAGAACACCAGCAGCAGCACGATGAGCGCGATGGGCGAGAGCGCGAGCGCCGCGATCTCGCCCGCGATCATGCGGGGCACGCCGAGGAACCCCATGGCGATGGAGAGGAAGTAGGCGCCGGCCACGATCAGCCCGATCATGCTGATCGTCCGCACCGCGCCGAGGCTCGCCTTGCGCAGCGTCTCCCAGGTGAGCGTCCCCTGCGCGGCGCTCACGATCAGCGCGCCCAGCACGCCGACCGCGGCAGCCTCGGACGGGCTCGCGATGCCGCCGTACATCGAGCCCAGCACCGCGAGGATCAGGAACACCACGGGGCCGAGATGCCGCAGGCCGAGCAGCCTGGCGGCGAGGCTCATGCGCTCGCTCTCGTCCGGCGCGAGCGAGGGCTTCCAGGTCGCCCGAAGCCCCAGCCAGGCCATGTAGAGGAGCGCCAGCATGAGCCCCGGGACGATGCCGGCGATGAAGAGCTTCAGGATCGACGTCTCCGCCAGCACGCCGTAGATGATGAGGATGATGCTGGGCGGAATGAGGAAGCCGAGCGTGCCGGCGCCGGCGAGCGAGCCCATCGCCAGGTCACGGTCGTAGCCGCGGCGCAAGAGCTCCGTCAGCGTGATGCGCCCGACGGTCGCCGTGGTCGCGGCCGACGAGCCCGAGATCGCCGCGAACATGGTGCAGCCCAGCACGTTGACGTGGAGCAGGCGACCGGGGAGCCGCGTCGTCCACGGCGCAAGCCCGGTGAAGAGCGAGGCCGAGAGGCGCGAGTGGAACAGGATCTCCGCCATCAGGATGAAGAGCGGAAGCGCGATGAGCTCCGGCGTGGTGGTCGCGTTCCAGGTGAGCTGCGCGAGCAGCTTGTCGACCGGCAGGGAGCGGAAGACGGCGAGGCCGACGAGTCCTGGGGCATAGAGCGCGAGCCCGACCCAGACGCCCGCGCCGAGCCCGAGGGCGAGCACGCCGAGGACGGCCGCCGCAGCGAGGGCGGTCACGGCATCATCCCGCGCCGAAGTCCTGCTTCGCCTCCTCGTCCTCCGGCGGCTCGCCCACGAACAGGCGCAGCGCCCGCGCCGCGAGCTGGAGGGTGAGGAGCGCGGCGCCCGCGGCCATCGCGGCCTGCGGATAGACCAGCGGCGTCTCGTCGATGGTGGCGGACGTGCTCCCCGTCGCCCACGAGCGCCACGCGAAGGCGCCGAGCGACCAGGTGAGCCCGGCGGCGATGAGCGTTCCGGCCAGGGTGGCGAGAACGTCGAGCCGGTGCGCCGCCCGGGGCGGGACGCTCTGCGCGAGCAGCATCACGCGCACATGCCCGCCCGTACGCAACGCGAAGGCCGCGCCCAGGAAGATCGCGACGGCGAAGAAGTACGCGGCGTACTCCCAGGCGAAGGAAAGGCTGACGTTGAGCGCGGTGCGGCAGAATATCTCGGCGAGGATCAGCCCCGCGATGCCAAGCACCAGCGCCGCCGCAAGGTAGCCGCAGCCACGCGAGAGCGCGTCGATCCCTGCGAGGACCCGCCCGATGGGGGACAAGGCGCCGGCCAACGCCGGGGCGAGAGCCGGCTAGCGGCCCGTGTCTGCGAAGAAGCCGTCGATGATGGCCCGGCCCTCGTCGCCGAGCTCGGCCAGTGCCTCGTCCAGCATGGGCGCGGTCGCCGTCTGCATGTCGGCAAGCATGGACGCCGGCACCTCGGCCATCGCCACCCCGCGCTCGTTCAGGATCTTCGACTTGGCCGCGTCCTCCGCCCTGCTGACCTGCCAGAACACGGGCTCCAGCATCCGTGCTGCCGCCTCGATGGCGGCCCGCTGCTCGTCGGTCAGCGCGTTCCAGGCATCGAGATTCACGGAGACCATGTTCGACGACCAGACGTGGTTGGTCGGGTACATGTGCGTGAGGAACTCCCAGAACTTGCCGTCCACGCCGGAGCTGGCGGAGGTGGTGACGGCGTCGATGGTCCCGGCCGCGAGCGAGGGCACCACCTCGCCCCAGGGAAGCTGCACCGAGGTCATGCCGATGCGGTTGAACATCTCCGTCGTCGTGTCGTTGTAGGTGCGGATCTTGATGCCGGCGAGGTCCGCGACCCCCCCGGCCTCCACCTTGGTGTACACGTACTGGCGCGGCCACGGCACCACGTAGAGGACCTTCTGGTTGTAGTCCGCGGCCACTCTCTCGATGGCCGGGCGGAAGTACCTGTGAAAGAGCGCGAGCTGGTCGAGGTCCTCGATGATGTAGGGCTGCGTCTCGAGCCCGAGGATCCTGCGCTCGCCCACCTGCTGGTTGAGCAGCATCTCGCCGATGGGAACGAGGCCGTCGCCGACCGCGTTCAGCATCTCGGGCCCCTTGAAGCCGAGAGAGCCGCCGGGGTGAATGTTGATGACGACCTCGCCGCCGGTCACCTGGCCGACCACCTTGGCGAAGGTCCTGGCGTTCTCGACGTGGAAGTTGCCGTCCGTCCAGGCCAGCGGAAGGTCCCACTCGGTCTCGGCGAGAGCGGGCGCCGTCAGCGTGGCGAAGAGCAGCGTCGCGCCGGCGACGGCAGCGACGACGCTGTTTCTCACGGCACGCAGCGTGGTCGGATGCCTTCCGGCGGCTTCGAATTCGGCATTCATGTCTGTCCCCCCGTTGTCCCGTGTGTCCCCGGGTTCGGCCGCTTGCCGTCTCTCCCGGGGCGAATCCTCGGCAGCGGCACTGTAGCGCATGGTGACGTTTCGCAGCGACGGGCGATCACGAAGGGCTTGCCCGGCGGGCGGCTTCGGCTAACATGCGCGACGGAAACCGACGGGGGCATCCGTGGCACTCTTCGACGAACACCGAATGCGCGGGCTGCGCCGGCTGTGGCGCTCCGGCGAAGGGCCGGCGCTGCTGGCGTCGCTGCTCTTCTGCGTCATCACCAGCATCTTCATGGCGCCGATGCTTCCGGCAGAGGACGGCTACGGCATCGTCGGCGTGCTCTTCATCTACGTGACGGTGTTCGTGCTTGCGGCCGGAATCTTCCGCATGGTGCTGTCGCGGGTGATGCGCCGTCTGGAGAAGGCCTCCGCGGGGAGCAGCGACGCGGCCTGACGCCGTGACGGCGTCGCCGGTCGTCCGGCCCGCTTCCCTTGTCCCTTCAGGAGTCTCCGTCACCTAGAGAGCTCGCTGCCGTCCGCCAACGCCGCGCCCGCCGCTGGGCCGGCCGCCCGGCGGGTTTCTGGCTTGCCGTCGCGCTGCTCTTCCTCACCGGCATCCTCTACGGGCTGAGCTATTCGCTCACCGCGGTCTCCATCGCGGGCGGCATCCCCTTCACCAGCTTCGTCCTGCTGATGGGCATGGGCGGGGCCGCCGCGGCGCTGCTGCTCTCGCTCGGCCAGGGGCGGCCACCGCCGCTCTCCCGCGCCCACGTGAGTTCCTATGCGATCGCCGGCATCTCCGGCTACGGCGTGCCCTACCTCACCGTGGGCTACGTCAGCGGCGAGGGCGTGCCGGCCGGCATCATCAGCATGCTGGTGGTGCTCTCGCCCATCCTCACCTATGCGGGCGCCGTCGCCTTCAGGCTGGAGCCGATCCGCTGGATCCGGGTGCTGGGCTTCGCCGCCGGCCTCGTAGGCGTGGCGCTGCTGGTGGTCCCGGAGACCAGCCTGCCCTCGCGCGCGCTGGTGCCGTGGATCCTGCTCGCCCTGCTGCTGCCGATCGGTTACACCACCACCAGCCTCGCCACCGCGCTGCTGCGCCCGCCGGCGACCGACTCGCTCCACTTCGCCTTCGGCTTCTTCTTCTTCGGCTCGCTCCCGATGCTGGTGGCGGTGGCGGCGACCGACGGCTGGTGGTGGTTCGAGGGCCCGATGGACTCCGCCGACTGGGCGCTGATCACCGTCGTCTTCGTCCAGTGCCTCGGCATCTACCTCTTCGTCGAGCTGATCCGCTTCCTGGGGCCGGTCTTCTTTTCGACGGTGAATTTCCTGGTGGCGCTGGCCGGCATCGGCTGGGGCTACCTGTTCTTCGGCGAGACGCACAGCCACTGGGTCTGGCTCGCGCTGCTCTGTCTCATGCTCGGGGTCTTCTTCATCATCCTGCGACCCCGCGCGCGCCCGGAGAAGGAGGAGGCGGAGCCGGGCTAGCCGCTGCGGGCGGCGCCCGAGCCGCCCTGAGGCCTCCCGCGCCGCTCTCGTTCCATGTCGATCGCCCACATCGCCCTGGCACTCGCCGTGACCTGCTTCTGGGGCTTCACCTTCGTGGTGATGCGGGACCTGCTGGACGCGCTGCCGCCGCTCATGGTGGCGGGGCTCCGCGTCGCCACCGCGGCGCTGCCGGTGCTCGTGCTCGTTCGCCCGCCCCGGATCGCCTGGTACTGGACCCTCGGCATCGGGCTGACCCAGGGCACGATCCAGATGTCGCTGCTGCTCTTCGGCATGGACTTCGGCATGCCCGCGGGCCTCAGCTCGCTGGTGCTGCAGTCCCAGGTCTTCTTCACCACCTTCCTCGCCTTCATGATCCTGGGGGAGAAGCCGGGCCGCGCCCAGTACGCGGGCATTGCCGTGTCGGGCGCGGGCATGGCGATCATCGGCCTCACCCTCCCCGGCGGGCCGACGCTCGCGGGCCTCGGCTTCGTGCTGGCCGCCGCGCTGAGCTGGGCGTGCTCGAACATGATCATCAAGCTTGCCGGCACTGACGACCTGCTGCGTCTGATCGCCTGGGCGCACCTGATCGGCGTGGTGCCGCTGCTCGCGCTCTCCTACGTCTTCGAGGGCGGCGAGGCGGTCTTCCTCCAGCTCGTCGACATCACCTGGATCACCGTGGGCGAGCTGATCTTCCTCGGCCTCATCTCCACCTGCTTCGGCTTCATGCTGTGGAGCTACCTGCTGCGCCGCTACCCGGCCTATCTGGTGACCCCCTTCTCGCTGGTGATCCCCATCGCCGGCCTGATCAGCACCGCGCTGCTGCTGGACGAGAGCCTGGGGCCGATGCGGCTCGCCGGCGTCGGGCTGGTGCTCATCGGGCTCCTCCTGGCGACGCTCCGCCTCCGCGCCCGCCGCGTCGTGCGCCCCTGACTTCCTGCGGCGGGCTGGCGAGCGGCGCGCCGAGAGGCTACCCTCGCCACCATGATGCCGATAGCCAGGACACCGCTCGCCCGCGCCTTCGCCGCCGCGGGCCTCACACTCGCCATCGCCGTGGCCGCCGGCATGCCGGCCGGGGCGGAGGTCGTCTGCGACACCGACAAGGCCGAGGCCGGCGAGTGCGATCCCGGCCCGGCCGCCGGCACGGCGACGGAGGGCGCCGGCGCGGGCGCCACCATCGCCGTCGACCTGCCGGTCGAGGCCATCCGCAAGATCATCCGCGACTACCTCCTCGAGCACCCGGAGATCCTCGCCGAGGCCGAGCAAGTGCTGGCCGCCAGGCGCGCCGCGCAGGAAGCCGAGGAGGAGCGGAGTGCGATCCGCGCCCATCGCGCCGCGCTGCTCGCCGACCCGGAGGCGCCGGTCGGCGGCAACCCCGACGGCGCCATCACGGTCGTCGAGTTCTTCGACTATCGCTGCGGCTACTGCCGGCGGGTGAAGCCGACGCTGGAGACGCTGATCGCGGAGAACGACGACCTGCGCGTCGTCTACAAGGAGTTCCCGATCCTCGGCATGGAATCGCTGGAGGCCGCGCGCGCGGCGCTGGCGTCACGGGCCCAGGGCGGCTACGGGGCCTTCCACGCGGCGCTGATGGACGCCGACGGCTCCTTCAGCCGCGATCACATCATGGAGGTCGCCCGCTCCGTCGGCCTCGACGACGAGCGGCTTGCGCGCGACATGGACGACCCCGCCATCGATGGGCTGATCCAGCAGAACATCCTGCTCGCTCAGGACCTGGGCATCCGGGGCACGCCCGCCTTCGTCATCGGCGAGCGCCTGGTGCGCGGCGCCATGCCGATTGCGCGCTTCCGCGCCGTCATCGCCGACGCACGCGAGGCCCTGCAGCAGGGCGCCGCCGAGTAGGGTAACGTCCCTCCTGACGGGATCACGGCGGCCCCAAGGGCGCCCACCTCCCCCCTTCCCCCTCCTCCCGGGAGGAGGGGGAGCGAAAGTGGCGCGAACCTCTTCTCCCTCTCCTCCCCTCGGGGGAGGAGGGTCTAGGTGAGGAGGGGGCTTCTCGGGCTGCACCGCATGCGAAGCAGCGAAAGTCCGGCAACCGGGCGCGATCCTGTCCGGTCGGATCGTGTTCCGGCCCGAAGGAGCGCAAAGAAGTGGGGCGGGCCCGAAGGCCCGCCCCGTGTCGTTGTGGCGGAGAGGCCGGATCAGTTGCCGATCTTGACCTCGTCCTCCGTCGCGATGGCGCCCGTCGCGTGGTGCATGGCACGTTCCATGCCGACCTCGCGGTAGAGCTTGAGCGCCTCGCGGTACTCCGCCTCCTCCTGGCGCATCTGGAAGACGTGCCAGGCGACCCAGAGGGCCACGAGGATGCCCACCATCGCCGTCTCGGCGCCCACGCCAGGGTACATGGCGCCGATTTCGGCGGGATTGGTAAAGGAGTCCAGGCCGGTCGAAGCCATCTTTGCCTCCTATTCCTTGGCGTAGGTGCGCTCGATCTTCTCGAACGCCGTCTCCTGGTGTGCATGGTAGGGGTACGCGTCGCCGAGCTGATGCGTATCCAGACCCGCCAGCTCCACCTCGCGCGGCACCCGCAGCATCTTGAAGTACTGCAGGATCCGGGCGAGGACGTAGCAGGGCAGGAAGCCCAGCACCCAGAACATGATGATGGCCCCCAGGATCTGGCCCACCGGGTTGATCTGCGGATAGCCCTCGGGGGTGGTGAAGAGCGCGATCGACTCCGCGCGCGGCGAGTAGTCGCCGTACATCGGCGCTGCGGCGGGGTAGCCCCAGAGCACGAAGCCGCAGACGATCACGCCGAAGAACCCGGCGTAGCCGTGGACGGCGATCGCGCCGACCGCATCGTCGATCTTGAACCGGCGCTCGACCCAGCGGTGCATGTAGATCATGAACACCACCCCGGCTGCGGCGATGAAGGCCGCCTGCAGCGGGTGATAGAGGTCGTTGCCGGCAGAGGCCGCGATGATGCCGCCGAGGCCGCCCGAGTAGGTCCAGAAGGGGTCGCCCCTGGTGACGATGTAGGCCGCCAGCAGCCCGCCCGAGAAGGACATCAGGAAGTTGTAGACGATGGCGGAGAGCGTCGTCGGCATCCCGTAGATGTTGGTCGCCGAGAAGAAGGTCCCCGCTTCGCCGCCGATGTCGATGATCGGGACGTTGCAGGCCGCGTAGAAGCCCCAGAACCCGGTGAAGATCAGGAAGAGCCCGACCGTCACCAGCCACGGATTGTGCGGCTTGATCTGGTTGACCTCCCCGTTCGGCCCGAACTTGCCGATGCGCGGCCCCAGCACGCAGAGGATCCCGAGCGCCGAGCCGCCGGCGATGGCGTGCACCACGCCGGATGCATAGGCATCGTGGTAGCCGAGGATCTGCACCATCCACCCGCCCGGGTGCCAGCCCCAGGCGGCGTCGAGGATCCAGGTGAAGGATCCGATCAGCACCGCGAAGATGAGGAACGCGCTCGTCTTGATGCGTTCGATCACCGCGCCGGACACGATCGAGGCGGTGGTCCACGAGAAGAGCAGGAACGCAGCCCAGAACACGCCGAGGATGCGGTCCTGCATGTGCGCGCCCATGAACTCGTCCCACGGCTCCGCGAACGAAGCGTCGGAGAACCCGCCCGAGGCGAAGGGCACGTTCGGGAATCCGAAGTAGACGTACCAGCCGAAGAAGAAGAACGTGACGGTGACCAGCGGGATCAGCATCGTGTTCTTCATCAGGGTATGAAGAACGTTCTTGCGCCGGGAGGCCCCTACCTCGTAGGTGCAGAACCCGGCGTGGATCAGGAACATCATCACCACCGTTATCCAGTAGTAGGATTCGGTGAAGATGGTGGTCAAGGCATCAACAGGATCACCCATAACGCCCCCCATCCCTTGTGATTGCCGCCCGCCACGTCGTCGCTCTTCACGGGGGAGGGCGGCTCCGATCGCACCCGACAATCTTGAGCACGCCCGGCCGGCGTGTCCAGCGCGCGCAGCGCCCGAAACCTGCGGCCTTCAAAAAATCAAGTCATGACAAGAGGATAGAGCGTTACGGCGCGCTTGTCGCGCGAGAGGCCATATCACAGGTGGATGGCGCATTCGTGAAACCCCCGAGTCGCGGGACCGTCACGAATTCCGCTGCCGGGGCGCTCGCGCGCCGCTGAATCCGGCCTTGCACGCCCCTCTTCCGGCGGAAGCCGGAGCGGTCCGGGGTCAGCTCGCGGCGGTCATGACGAAGTCGTGGTCGAGACGGAGCCCGTCGTCCGTCGCCACGTAGTGGACCACCAGCGAGTCCTTGACGCCGAACACGGCGTCCGACCCGAGATAGGGGTCGTCGTCGGTGAAGAGCTGCGTCACCAGCGTCTCGTAGCCCGAGGCCGAAAGCTTGAAGTGGATGTGGGCGGGGCGCCAGTTGTGGCGGCCGGCGGCGCTCAGCATGGCGCCGACGGGGCCGTCGCCGGGCACCGTGTAGCTCACGGGCTTGCGCGTGTAGAACCAGTAGCGCCCATCCGCCCCGGTGGTGAGGCGGCCGCACAGGTTGAAGGAGTCGCCGGAGGCGTCCTGGGCCGCGTAGAGCGCATCGGGCGCGGTCTGCCAGACATCGAGCTCGGCGCCCGCGATGGCCGCGCCGTCGAGGTCGATCACCCGGCCCGCGATCAGCACGCGCTCGCCGCCGGTCGCCGCGTCGGCGAGGTCTGCGCCGTTGTCGTAGGCCGGCGCGCCCTCCTGATAGAAGGGGCCGAGCACGCTGCTTTCCGTCGCGCCCTCGGGCTTTCGGTTGTTGATCGCGTCGATCAGCATCGTGGCGCCGAGCGTGTCCGAGAGCAGGATGAACTCCTGGCGGCGCTCGTCGCACTTCTTGCCGGTCTCGGTGAGGAAGCGGATGGCGGCCATCCACTCCGCCTCGCTCGGCTCGACCTCGCGGATGAAGCCGTGCAGGTGGCGGGTGAGGCTCAGCATGAGCTCGCGCATCCGCCCCTCGCTGCTCTCCTCCACGCGCCGGAGGACAGCCCGCGTGACCTCGTCCTCGGCGCTGGCTGCGCTCGCGTCGATGCGTGCTGATTTCGGCATTGCGGCTCACTCCCTCGTCTTTGGCCCGGGCCGAGGGAAGCGCCGCCGGCGGCCGCGCGCCGGAGGCTGAAAGGCCGGCGCGCCCGGCCGGGCCTGCTAGTTGCCGACCCGCCTGCCCGAGACGGGGTCGAAGAAGAGCAGCGTCTCGGTATCGAGATGGACCTCGACCCGGTCGCCGTCGTTGAACTCCTGCACGCCGGCCACGGTGAGCGCCAGGTTGATGCCCGAGAGGTCGATGCCCACCGTGGTGTGCATGCCGAGCGGCTCGAGGTCGTTGACGATGCCGGTGCGGTGCGTCTCGTCCGAGGTGGACGCCACGATCCTCACATGCTCGGGCCGCAGCCCGACCTCGACCTCGGTCATGTGCGAGGGCAGTCCGTGCTCCATGCGGTCCGGCAGCGGCAGGTTCAGCGAGCCGATGGTGAGGTGGGCGGCGCCGTTCTCGCGCGTGAGCCGGCCGGGGACGATGTTGATCTTGGGATTGCCGACGAAGCGGGCCACGTCGCGGTCGGCCGGCTCGTCGTAGAGCTCCTGCGCCTTGGCGACCTGCCGCACCTCGCCCTCGAGCAGGACGCAGACGGTGTCCGCGAGCGCCAGCGCCTCGGTGTAGTCGGGCGTGGCGAAGACGAAGGTGCGCCCGAGGTCGCGTTGCAGCCGCTTCAGCTCGGTCCTAAGCTCGATGCGGAGCATGAAGTCCAGGCTCGAGAGCGGCTCGTCGAGCAGGTAGAAGCGCGGCTCCCGCACCATGGCGCGGCCCAACGCCACGCGCTGGCGCTCGCCGCCGCTGAAGGTCGCCGGCAGGCGGTCGAGGATGTGCCCGATCTTCAGCAGGCCTGCGATCTCGTCGACCTTCCGGGCGATCTCGGCCTTCGGCATCCTGGCCAGCTTGAGCGGCGAGGCGACGTTCTCGTACCCCGTCTTGTTGGGGTAGAGCGCGAGATTGTCGAAGATCATCGCGATGTCGCGCCGGTTGGGCTGCAGCTTGGTGAAGTTCTGGCCCTCGACCCAGACCTCGCCCGAGGTCGGCGCCTCGAGGCCGGCGACGATCCTGAGCGTCGTGGTCTTGCCCGCCCCGGCCGGCCCCAGCAGCACGATCAGCGAGCCGCGCGGGACCTCCAGGCTGAGCTCCCTGAGCGCCTGGACGGAGCCGAAGTTCTTGGAGATGGAGCGAAGCTCCAGGAGAGTCTCGACCATGGCCGGGCTCACCCCTTCAAGCGGACGCCCGACGCGGAATCGAAGAGCGCCAGCAGGTCGGCGTCGGGCCGGATGGTGATGTCGCTGCCTTCGTCCGCCTGCGTGCCGGTCTCGACGATCAGCTTGAGGTTCGATTCGCCGATCCGGACCGTCAGCACGGTCTCGGGCCCCTGCGGCTCGACCGCGATGACCGACGCGGTGAAGCCGGCGGGATCGCCCGCCTCGGCCAGCACCATGGTCTCGGGCCGCATGCCGACGATCACCTCCGCGCCGTCGCTGAGCCCGCCCGTGCTGGCTTCCGGCACCGGGATGCGCGAGCCGTCCTGCGCCACGATGGGGCGCCCGGCGTCGCGGCCGAACTGTCCGCGCACGAAGTTCATGGGCGGGTTGCCGAGGAAGCTGCCGACGAAGGTGTTGTCGGGATAGTGGTAGACGTTGTGGGCCGTGTCGTACTGCTTGAGCTGGCCGAAATCCATGACCGCGATGCGGTGCGCCAGCGAGAGCGCCTCGATCTGGTCGTGGGTCACGTAGATGATGGTCTGGCCGGTCTCGGCCTGGATGCGCCGCAGCTCGCGCCGCATCTGGTTGCGCATCTCGGCTTCCAGGTTGCTGAGCGGCTCGTCGAGCAGCAGGATCTCGGGATTGGTCACCAGCGTGCGGCCGATGGCGACACGCTGCAGCTCGGATGCCCCCAACTCCAGCGGCTTGTAGTCGAGCTGGTGCTCGAGGTGGAGGAAGGACGCGACCTTCGCCACCTCGCGGTCGATGTCGGCCCGCTCCATGCCGCGCACGCGCAGCCCGTACTCCAGGTTGCGGCGCACGTTCATGTGGGTGAAGACGGCGTAGTCCTGGAACACCAGCCCGACGTTGCGCTGGCCGGGCGGCACCGCGAGGACCGACTGCCCGTCGATCAGGATGTCGCCGGAGGTGGGCGCCTCCAGCCCCACGATCATGTTCAGCGTCGTCGACTTGCCGCAGCCCGAGGGCCCCAGCAGGGCCATGGTCTCGCCTTCCTCGCAGGCAAGCGACATGTCGTCGACGGCGATGAGCTCGCCGAACTCCTTGCGGAGATTCACCAGCTCCAGCTTGATGTTGGCCATTGCTCTGCTAACGCTTGATCGCGCCGAGGGTGAGGCCGCGCACCAAGTGCCGCTGGATGAAGAAGCCGACGATCACCAGCGGAACGATGGACACGCACGCGAGCGCCGCCTGGATGCCATACTGCTGGCCCGAGGTGGCGCTGAAGTACTTCGACAGCTTCACCGGGATGGTCTCGACGTTGGTGTAGGTCAGCACCAGCGCGAACAGGAACTCGCTCCAGTTGAGGATGAAGATGAAGAGCGAGGTGGCGATCAGCCCGCCCTTGATGAGCGGCACGGTGACCTTGAGGTGTGCCTCCCATCGCGACATGCCGTCCATCATCGCTGCTTCCTCGATCTCCTGAGGCAGCTCGTCGATGAAGCTCTTCAGCATCCAGGTCGAGAAGGGAACGGTCACCGCGGCGTAGGCCAGTATCAGGCCCCAGTAGGTGTCGCTCGCCTCGATTCCCGGCGCGCTGAACATCACGACGAAGGGGATGGCGATCGCAATGGGCGGGAACATTCGCCCCGATAATATGAAGAAGGGCGTGACGTTGCCGCCGAATCGGTATCGCGCGATGGCAACCGCGGCCATGAAGCCGACCACAATGGACAGCATGGTCGAGAACACCGAGACGATGACCGAGCCCCAGATGGACTGCCACGCCGACTTGGTCAGGAAGTCGGCGACCGCGCCGCTGACCGCGTCGGATTCCGCCGCGCGCTGCTCGGTGACCTCGCCCTCCTCGGTGTACTGGCCGAGGCCGCCGCGCTTGTCCAGCAGAACCTGCGGCCACAGGATCACGAGGTAGTTGGTGACGGTCCCGTTCTCCGACACCCACACCGGCGGCGTCGTGACCCACTCGTTGGAGGGCTTGAAGGAGGTGGACACCATCCAGAAGAGCGGGAACACCGCGAAGAGGAGCCCGAAGGCGAGCCCGATCGCGCTGCCGGGGCCGAACTTGCGCGCGCCCATCTAGCGCTTCTCCAGCAGCTGGTAGCGGATCGGCCGCAGCATCATGTTGATCATCACCACCGTGATCACCAGCACGATGAAGCCTGCCGAGCCGGCGTAGGCCAGGCGGAAGTCCTGGAAGCCGAGCTTGTAGAGGTAGAGGCTCA
This sequence comes from Alphaproteobacteria bacterium, assembly GCA_022823305.1. Taxonomy (GTDB): domain Bacteria; phylum Pseudomonadota; class Alphaproteobacteria; order UBA828; family UBA828; genus WTGU01. The sequence goes on along the minus strand of JAJDXK010000079.1, from coordinate 810 downwards.
TGGTCTCGGTCGCGGTGCCCGGGCCGCCGCGCGTGAGGATGTAGATCTCGTCGAAGAGCTTGATCACCTCCATGCCGCGGATGACGAAGGCGATGATGATGACGCCCCGCATGTTGGGCATGATGACGGTCCAGAAGATCCGCCAGTTGCTGGCGCCGAGCACGGTCGCGGCCCGCACCGGGTTCTCGGGCACCGCGTTGAGGCCCGAGAGCAGGATCAGGAAGAAGAGCGGCGTCCAGTGCCAGACTTCGGTGATGACCACGGCGAAGAAGGCCAGCAGGCCGTTGTTCAGCCACTGCAGGTCGGCCCCGGCGGAGGTGCCGCCGATCCAGCCGAGCACCTGATTGACCGGCCCGGTGTACTGGAAGAGCATGAACCAGGTGTAGCCGACGACCACCGGCATGATCATCATCGGGGTCAGCAGCGCGGTGAACCAGATGCGCTTGCCCCAGAATGTCTTAAGGAAAATCGTCGCGAGCCCGAGCCCGATCACGAATTCGAGGCAGAGGCTGAGCACCGATATCGCGAGCGTGCGGCCCAGCGCCTCGAGGAAGCGCGGCTCGTCCGTCACCAGGTAATAGTAATTGAGGCCGAGCTCGGTATCGCCGGAGAACACCGACCCCACGGCCTCCCATATGGAGGTCCCGTAGGTCGGCTGCCACTCGGTCAGCGCGACGAAGAACTCCAGGCCGAAGGGGAAGATCAGCATCATGATCAACAAGAGCTGCACCGGCGTGATGAAGAGAATGCCGATGTAGCGCTTGTCGTTGGGGTCGAACAGGCGTGCCCGCGCCTGCAATGCACGCGCGG
>JAJDXK010000013.1 GCA_022823305.1 Alphaproteobacteria bacterium | reverse complement strand
CCGCGCTCGGCGCCTTCCGCCGGGCGCTCGAAGGCACGCTCGCCTCGGCCGGGGCGGCGGTCCGGCGCCTTGAGCCGGACGCGCTGCTGTCGCTCGCGGCCGAGCTCACCGCGCCCGACATCGGCGGGTTCTGCGACGGTGCGACCGAGCGGCCCACACGGCGCTGGGCGCCGCGCGACCCGCTGCACGAGCAGTGCGCGGCCCCCGGCCGCGCGCTCACGGTCCATCCCACCGGCCTCACCTTCCATCATCCGGACGGAGAGGACATCGCCGTTCGCGTGCTCTCGGCCGTCGCCTTCCCCGAGGTGTGGCCCGGCTGGCGCGGCAACGCGCTCATCGGCGACTTCCACCGCGACTTCCTCCAGCCCGGATGCCCGGTGCTGACCTGCCTCACCGTCACGACCGGCGACGAGGCGGCGGGCGAGAAGGCGTTCCTGAAGTCCGCCCGCGCGACGCAACAGGCCGGCACCGGCATCGCGCGGTATCTCCCGGGGCTCCCCGAGAAGGCGCGCGACTGGCAGGCGGTGACCGAGCGGCTCAAGGACGGCGAGCGGCTGGTGCGCGCCTGCTACATGGCCGCCGTCTATGCCCCGCTCGACGCGCTCGACGAGGCCGAGCAGGCGGTGCGCGCCATCTACCACGGCCAGGGCTGGCGGGTGAACGCCGAGCGCTACGTGCAGCTTCCCTCGTGGCTCGCCTGCCTGCCGATGGCGTCGGCCGGCGGCCTCGACAGCGACCTCGAACGCATGGGCCGCATGAAGACGCTGCTGACGTCTTCGGCCGTCAACTTGAGCCCCCTGCACGGCGAGTGGCGCGGCCAGCCCGCCAATGCGGACAACCCGCCGGCGCTCTTCCTCATCGGACGCCGCGGCCAGCCGGCCTGCTGGTCGCCGTTCGCCAACGAGGCCGGCAACTACAACGTCGCGGTCACCGGCAAGTCGGGCTCGGGCAAGTCGGTGCTGATGCAGGAGCTCGTGACCGGGCTCATCGGCGCCGGCGGCGAGGCCGTGGTGATCGACGACGGGCGCTCGTTCCAGCACACGGCGGAGGCCCTGGAGGGCGCCTTCATCGCCTTCGGCAAGGACCCGGCGTGCTTGAACCCCTTCGCCATGATCGACGCAGGCACCGCCGAGCACGACGGCGACTACCGCGAGGAGTGCTTCGCCATGCTGGCGGGGGTCATCGGGCGCATGGCGCGGCGCCGGGGCTCCATCGACGACATCGAGGCGGCGCTGATCGCGGAGGCCATCGCGGCGGCGTGGGACGAGGCCGGCACCGGCGCCGATCTCGGCACGGTGCGGGGCCATCTCGCGAAGCGCGACGACCGGCGCGCCGCCGACATGGCGACCGCGCTCGGCCCCTGGTGCCCGGGCGGGGCGTCAGGAAGGCTCTTCGCGGGCTCGAACGTCCCGGACCTCGAGAACGCGCTGACGGTGTTCGAGCTCGCCGAGCTCAAGGGCCGGGGCGACGTCCAGGCCGTCGTGCTGATGCTGGTGGTCTTCCTCGCCACGCAGCGCATGTATCACGGCCCGCGCACGCGGGCGAAGGCGATCGTCATCGACGAGGCATGGGACCTGCTCTCGGGCGAGGACAGCCGCACCTTCCTCGAAGGCGCCGCGAGACGGGCGCGGAAGTACCGCGGCGCGCTGGTGACCGGCACGCAGAGCGTCAACGACTACTACGCCAACCCCGCCGCCCGCGCCGCCTGGGAGAACTCGGACTGGGTGATCTTCCTCGCGCAGAAGGACGAGTCGGTGGAGCTGCTGAAGCAGGAGAAGCGCATCCACTGCGATCCGGGCATGGAGCGCGCGCTCAAGAGCCTGACCACGGCCGACGGCCGCTATGCCGAGCTCGTGCTGCACGGCCCGGACGGCTGGCGGGTCGCGCGCCTGGTGCTCGATGCGTGGTCGGTCGCGCTGTTCTCGTCGCGCGGTCCGGCCTTCGCGGCGGTCGAGCGGCTGAAGACCGAGGGGCTCTCGACGGTCCAGGCCATTGACCGGCTCGCCGGGGACGCCGCCCCTGCCGCTCCCGGCCATACCGAACCATCCGAAATGGAGGTAATCCCATGACCGCGAAACGAAGCGGGGCGGACGCACCGGGGGCGCTCAACTGGCCGGGCGATCCGGAGACGGTGACGGCCGCCGATATCGACTTCGAGGCGCTGGCCCACGTGCTGGCGAACACCTGCCGCCGCGGCGGCTGTATCCGGCACTACCACTCGACCGCGGCGCACGCGGTGATCGTCTCGGAGGAGGTCGAGGCGCTCGACGGGCTCGGCGAGGAGGACCGGCGGACGCTTGCGCTGCACGCGCTCGTCGCCGACGCGCCGTCGGCCTGGCTCCGGGGCGCCGCGTCGGGGTCGCAGCGCGCGATGGAGAGGACGGGCCGCCTCGCCAGCGGCATCGAGGCCGCGGTGCGCGAGGCCGCGGGCCTCGATGCGGTGCCGGACGAGGAGCAGGCCGAGCTGCTCAGGTTCGTGACCCGCATGGCGGCGGCGGCCGAGAGCCGCGACCTGCTGGACGGGAACGCACCGGCGGGCGCCGGGGTCGCCTTCCCGCCGCTCAAGCGCCGCATCCGCTCCGTGTCGCCGGACAAGGCGGCGGCGGCCTGGCTCGCCCGCTTCCGGGCGCTCGCGGGGCCGGAGGAAGAGCGGCGCCGGCGCGTCGCCGCGCGGGCCGGGGCAGAACGCCCGGATCCCGGGCAGGGCTGACATGGACCGGAACGGGTCGATCTGGCCGGTGTTGGTCTCGGCCGTGCTGCTCTCGGGAGCCGTTGCCGCGGCGGTGGCGGCGGCGACGGTGCGGCTTGGCCTCGCCGAGGCGCCGGGCATCGCCTCGGTGCGCCTCGGGGAGCTCACTGCGGCCTGGACGACGCGCGCGGCGAGCGAAGGCAGGACGGCGGAGGACGCTCGGGCTTGGGGCGCGGCGCTGGAAGCGGCCCTCGACGTGACGGCGCAACGCCGCGGCGTCGTGCTGCTGCCCGCGCGGGCGGTGGCCGCCGGGGCGCCCGATGTGACGGCTGAGGTCGAGGCGGCGCTTGCCGAACTGCTTGGACAGGGGGCGGTCGGGGACGGCGGACCTGCGCCGGGAGACGGGCGGTGACCGCACAGCGTCCGCTGTTCGGTCCGAGAACGGCCGCCGCGCGGCGCCGCAGGATCGGCCTCGCGACCATGGCCGCGCTGGCGGCCCTCTGGCTCGGGGCTGCCTCGCGTGTCCATGTCAACGCGAGCTGGTCCGACGAGAGCTGGGGCTACGCCGCGTTCCCCCTGTTCGGCGAGGACCCGGAGGTCGGCGACCGGGTGCTGTTCGAGCCGCCGGACTCCATCGGATCGCCGGTGCCGTATCTCAAGACCGTGCGCGGCGTGCCGGGCATGACCGTCACGATCGATGCGGATGGGACGGTTCGGCTCGACGGCGCTCCCGCCGGGCGCGCCAAGACGCACGCACTCGACGGGCGGCCGCTTGTGCCCGTCGCGCCAGGCACGATTCCGCCGGGCCACTACTACCTGCACGCCGAACACGCCGACAGCCACGACAGCCGCTACGCCGAAATCGGCCTCGTGGCTGCCGAGCGCATCCTCGGCCGCGCCGTCGCCCTGCCGGACCTCCCCTGGCTCGGGCTGACCGGGCCGCTGGCCGGGCCGCAGGACCTGGGCGGGGACGAGGGTGCGGAGGCGCCGCGATGAGGGGAGCGTCCCCGGGGACCTGCGTGGCCGCCCTGCTGCTGGCCTCGGCCCTGGCTGTCATGTCAGACGGGAGCGATGCGAAGGACCTCGGCGTGCGCGGCGCGACCTGGCCAGTGGCCGAGTCCGACCTGCTGGAACAGATCGAAGCCCGCCTCCTCGAGATGCAGCGCACCGGCGCGCTGGCGCGGCTGGAGGCCGAAGCCCGCGAGCACGCCCGGCTGAGGCTGGAGGAACCGGAGCCGGTGCCGGGCATCGCGCGGGCGACGCAGCGGCGGAGCCGCCTGCTCAATCCCGCCGTCACGGTCGCACGCGACATCCGCACGGGCGACGGCGCGCTCGTCGCCGCGGCCGGAACGCGGGTCAACCCGCTGGATCGGATCGGGCTCACGCGCGATCTGCTGTTCGTCGACGGCAGGCGCGAGGCGGAGATCGCCTGGGCGCTGGCCCATGACCGACCCTCGAAGATCGTGCTTCTGGCAGGCCGTCCGCTCGAGCTCGCGCGCCGGCACGGCCGTCCCTTCTTCTTCGACCAGGGCGGGCGCCTCGCGGCGCGCTTCGGTCTGCGGTTCACCCCGACTTCGATCGCGCGGGCCGGGACGGGGCTGCGCATCGACGAGATCCCGGTCGAGGACCGGGAAGATCCCGGAACGAGTCCGGGAAAGGCTCCCGGATCGGTGTCCGGGGCAGGCGCGAAAGAGGAGGACTGAAGCCATGCTGAACATGAACCGGGCGACGCTGCTGGGCCATGCGGGACGCGATCCCGAGCTCCGCGATCTGAAGGGCGGCGGGAAGGCGGCGGTGTTCACGCTCGCCACCACCGAGAAGTGGACCGACCGCGAGGGACGGCCGGCCGAGGCGACCGAGTGGCACCGGGTGGTGGTCTACGGCCCCGCCGTCGAGCCGGTGGGCTCGATGCTGAGGAAGGGCGCCGCGGTGCTGGTCGAGGGCCGGATCGCGACGCGCGGATTCCGGGACAGGGAAGGCACCGACCGTACCGTCACCGAGATCGTCGTCGCGGGTGCGCAGGGCACCGTCAACATCCTCTCCGGGCGGCGGCCCGATCCCGATCCGTCCGCTCCGGCCCGGGAGGCGAAGGGTGAGGCCGCGGGCACCGGGAATGCCGGGGCCGGCGACGGCGCGGAATTGGAAGAAGCCGCGTGAGCCGCCGCGTCGTTCCGCTGGCCGTGCTGGCGCTGTCGGCGGTGCTGTGGGCCGCGCCGGCATCGGCGCAGTCCTGCACCGGGCGCTTCGTCAACCCGATCTCGGACGTGTGCTGGGAGTGCCTGTTCCCGATCACGATCGGGCCGATCACCATCGGGAGCGCCACGGGTGCGCCGGACACGCCCAACCCGTCCTCGCCGATCTGCCTCTGCGGCTCGCCCATCCCGCGCATCGGGCTCTCGCTCGGGGTGTGGGAGCCGGCGCGGCTGATGGACGTGACGCGCGCGCCCTGGTGCTTCCCGAACCTCGGCGGCCTCACGATCGATCCGGGGCTTCATGCCGCAAGAGGACGGACGGGCTCGTCGGGCGGCGACGGCGCCAAGGGGTCGGTCTGGCACGCGCACTATTACATGTACCCGTTGCTCTCCTGGATTGGTGTGCTGCTCGACCTCGGCTGCCTGGAGAGCGGCGGATTGGACATCGCCTGGACCTCGGAGCTCGACCCCGCCTGGCTCGACGACGAGCTGTCGTTCCTCTTGAACCCCGAGGCGGCGCTGTTCGCGAACCTCCCGGCGCAGGCCGCCTGCGCCGCGGACTGCGCGGCATCTACGGCGGGGCTGCCGCTCGACCCGATGTTCTGGTGCGCGGGCTGCCAGGGCGGGATGTATCCGCTGACCGGCAACGTGGCCGCCCATGTCGGCGGGGTCCAGGCGTCGCTGCTCGCGGCCCAGCGCCTGGTCTACCGGCTGCACCGGGCAGGCGTCGCCTGGGGCACCGTCGGCTCGGGCGCGCTCTGCGGGCGCTACCCGATGCCGGTGATGAGGAAGTCGCAGTACCGCTGGCAGATGACCGAGCCGGTGCCGGCGACCTCGCCCATGACCGGCTGCAACCCGACCGGGCGCTCCTCGGTGCTCTGGGAGACGCTGCGCGAATTGCCGGTCGCGGGCGAGCACTTCGGCTACCTGCTGTGGCGCAAGCGCAACTGCTGCCTCTTATGAACACATTGAGAAACAACGCCATTTTCCACTCCGAGGAGTGCCCGATGCGCAGAGTCCGACAAGCTCCGACGGTCCTGCTCCTGACCGGCGCATTGCTGGCGGCGGCCTGGTGTGGCCCGGTCCGCGCCGGCGAGGAGCGCGCCCCGGATCCCGGCACGCAGGCGTCGCGGCTGGTCGACGAGGTGTTGGGCAAGGCGGGCAGCGACGCTCTCGGCGACTGGACGCGGTCGATCCTCGATCGTGCCCTGGACCGGGCCGGCGCGGCTGCGCGGCAGACCATGCCGGGAGGGTTCACGGAGACCGCGCCCCTCCCGGTCGAACGGCATGCCGAACGGTTTGCCGAAGACGCGGCCGGACGCGGCGGCACGGCTGAAGTCCTCGTCTTCACCAGTCTCTCCGTCCCGGCCGCGAGCTGGCGGCAGTGGGCGCATGACGCCGCGAACACCGCCGCGCCGCTGGTGCTGTGCGGCGTCGGCGCGGGCGGCCTGCGCGAGACGGTCAAGCGGATCGGGGAGCGCCTCGGCGGCGCGGAGGCCGGGGTCGCCATCGACCCGCGCCTGTTCCACCTGTTCGGCGTGACCCGCGTTCCGGCGGTGGCCGTGGTGCCGGGCGGCGTGCCGCCCTGCCGGAGCCGGGGCTGCGCGAACGATCCGGCGCCGCCGCACGACCTGGTGACCGGAAACATCGGCCTCGCGGCGGCACTGCAGGCCGTCGCCGACGAGGGCACGGTCGCGCGCGAGGCCGCGCGCCGTCATCTGGCATTGCTGAGGGGAGAGGAACGGCCATGACCGCGGAATCCGAAGCCAGCAACGACCGGATGGACATCCTCATTGACCGGGGGACGCGGATCGTCCGATTGCTGACCTGGACGGCGATGTTCGCGCTCGTCTGCCTGACGCTGTGGGTGGTCTCCGGCATGGCGGCGCGGGCGGAAGGCCCGAGGGCGGCGGCGCGCGCCATCGGCAATGCGGGGACGGCTGCGGCGGGTGCGATCGCGCGGGATTCGTCGAACGCGGCGGACGTGCCGGGCTACGCCGGCACAAACCTGCCCGAGCGGAGCATCGGCGCGAGCCGGCTCGAGGACGAGGGCCGCGCGCGGCTCGCCGATCCGGACGATCCAGGCGGCGTGGCCGGCCGGGCGGTGATCCGGGGCACGACCTCGCGGCCCGCGCGACCGGTCGCGGCGAGCGATCCGGCGGTCCTGCGCTCGGAGCGCATCGCCGCCTCGCCGCAGGCGTCGGCGCACCGGGCGGACGGCCTTGCCTCCGGCGGTGTGACCGAATGCGGGGCGGACCTCGACGATGCCGGGGACGGCGGCGCGTGCGGCTCGGTGCGGTACTGCGTGGGCGCGGGCTGCGAGACGGTGCGGCCGCAGGCCAACACCGGCTTCGTCGAGGCAGCGACCCGGCTCAACATGGCGGTGGAGCTCGGCGGCGACGAGTTCGACCGCGACGACATGCGCTTCTTCACCGGTCAGCGCCGGGCCTGCCACATCAAGCTGTTCGGGCTCGCCAACTGCTGCAAGAACTCCGGGCTCCTGGTCGGGCTCGCCAACTGCTCGGCCTCGGAGCGCGAGCTCGCCGAGGAGCGCAACGCGGGCAACACCCACTATCTCGGCCGGTACTGCTCGAGGCGCACCTTCTTCGGCGTCTGCGTCCGCCGCTCGCGGGCGTGGTGCGTGTTCGGCTCCAAGCTCGGGCGCATCCTGCAGCAGCAGGGCCGGAACCAGCTCGGGATCGGCTGGTCGAGCTGCCGCGGCCTCACCGTGGACGAGATCGAAGGCATCGACTTCGCGCGGCTCGACCTCTCGGAGTTCACCGAGGACCTGATGGACGGCGCGCGCGAGCCGTCGGTGTCGCTGCCGGACGGCGGAGATACCGGCGAGGCCATGCGCGCCCGCATCCGCGACTTCTACTCCCGGGGCGAGTGAGATGGGGGCCGCCGCGAACCCCGCCGTCCGTCGCGCCGTGACACGCGTCGTCGCCGCGATCGGCGCCTGGGCGGCGCTCGGCGCGTCCGCCGCGGGCGGGGAATGGCGCGCCTGGTGCGGCGATGCGGGCTCCGGCGCTTCGCTCGGCTGGCACTTCTACTGCGACCGGCGGGAGGACCCGCAAGAGGTGCGACCGGCGCCCGCGCCGACGCCCCCTTCGGCAGTCGATGAGCAATCCGCGACGGAGCGCATCCTGGACCTGCGCCGCGCTCTCGAAGAGGCCCGCGCGGAGGCGATCCTCGACCCCACCCCGGCGAACGTCACGGCCTATCTGCAACTGCAACAGGAAACCCTGCAACGGGCCGCGGCCTTCTCCGACGCCTTCCGGCGCACCGTCTGGGCGACGCCGGAGCTCGACTACACGCTCTAGCGCCCGGTCGGCGCGCTCGCCAAGCAGGTCTGGTCGGACGGGCGAAGGCAGGCGCGCGACGCCGCGCTCGCCGCCTTGGGCGACCGCTACGGTCTGATCTATCTCGGCCACGCCGGCTGCGCGGGCTGCAAGGTGTTCGGCCCGCTGCTGCGCGCCTTCAGGCTGCGCCACGGCCTCGACGTGCTCGCGGTCTCGCTCACCGGGGAGGCGCTGGAGGGCTGGCCCGAGGCGGTCCCCGACAACGGGCGGGCCGCCCGGCTGGGCTTGAGCGATGCCCCGGTCCCGGCGCTGGTGCTGTTCGATGCGCACACGAAACGGGTCGTCCCCGTCGGCTTCGGCGTGATGGCCGAGGACGAGATGGCGGAACGAATCTTCGCGCTCACCGCCCTGGAGCCCGGACATGATTACTGATCTGAAGACCGTCGCGGCGGGGGCCGTGGTGGCGGCCACGCTCGCCCTGGGCGCGGGGCCGGCCTCGGCCGACGTGCTCTCGGAGATGGGCCGCTTCTGGCAGGGCGCGGCGGTCAACACCACCGGGCCGACGGCCTTCCACGGCCAGGCGTCCGGGCACTGGACGCTGGGCAACCTCTATCTGCGCTCGCCGGTGCGCTCCGAGCAGATCGCGACCGTCAACCTGCCCTCCTTTCGGGCCGGCTGCGGCGGCATCGACGCCTTCGCCGGCGCCTTCTCGTTCATCAACTCAGACCAGCTCATCGCCTTCGGCCGCGCGGTCGCGCAGAACGCCGCCGGCTTCGCCTTCGAACTCGCGCTGGAGACCATCTCGCCGGTGATCGCCGAGACCATGGCGAAGCTCCGCGCCTTGGCGCAGTGGGTGAACTCGCAGAATCTCAACTCCTGCGAGACCGCCCAGGCCCTGGTCGGCGCCGTGTGGTCGAAGAACGACCGGGCCTCGGCCTCGATCTGCGCCGCGATCGGTACGTCGCAAGGCATCTTCTCCGACTACGCCGCCGCGAAGCACGGTTGCGGCGCGGACGGGCAGCGCAACTCGACGCTGGCCTCGGCCTCCGGCGCCATGGCCGACCAGGTGCCGGTCAACGTCAACTACGCCTGGAAGGCGATCCGGGCGTCGTCCTTCCTCGCCGGGGATACTCAGCTCGCCGAGTTCGCGATGGCGGTGACCGGCACGCTGATCGTCACCGCGCCCACCACCGACGCCGATACCTCCGGGCCGCGCGTCCGAATCCTCGAGCCGCTCGCGCTCGACCGGCGGGTGACGGAGGTGCTGATGGAAGGCGGCGGCGCCCTTCCCGTGTACCGCTGCGACACCACGAGCCTCTGCCTCAACCCCACGCTGGGCACGGTGACGATCCCGCCCGACCGGGGCTTCCGGGCGCGAGTGGCGGAGCTGCTGCGCGATCTCGTCGATGCGGTCAGGACCGACACCGCCCCGCCCGCGCCGGCGCTCGGACTGGTCAACCTCACCACGCTGCCGGTGTACCGGGTGGCGAACGCGGCCGCCGCCTATCGGGGTGCGGTCATCGACCAGGAGATGGACGCGCTTGCCGAGGCCGTGGCGCTCGACGTGATGCAGGTCTGGATCACCGACCTGCACCGCACCGTCGAGGAGCGCGGCGGCACGCTCGACATCGCCGACGGCGAGCAGTTGCAACGCTGGCGCGAGGGCTTGCGCGCCAACCGGGTGGCGCTCGCACGGCACCGTCACCAGGGCCTCCAGCGGCTCAACACCGCGCTCGCCGTGGTCGAGAAGCTGCGCCTGATCGAGACCGAGCTCGCCGGGGCGCTCTCGGCGGACCTGCGCGCGGCGCTCGCCTTCGCGCGCGGCGGCGCCGGGGCCGGGTCGCGCTGAGCCATGCGGTGACACCCTATCCATGTACGAGCTCTTCACCCTCGGCGGCGGGACCTACCTGGTCGATCTGCTGAACGCCGTCGCCGCGATCACCTCGGGCGGCGCCTATATCACGCTCGCCCAGCTCGCCGGCGTGGCGGGCCTCGCCTGGGTGCTGTTCCGCACCGCCTTCGGGGGGTCGTGGAAGGACAACGCCAAGTGGGTCCTGCTGTTCGTCGCGGTGTGGGGCGCGATGATCGTGCCGAAGGCGACGGTGCGGGTGGTCGACCGGCTCGACCCGGCGCTCGCGCCCGCGGTGGTGGCGAACGTGCCGATCGGGCTCGCGCTGTTCGCCTCGCTCACCAGCCAGGTCGGCGACGGGCTGACCCGCCTCACCGAGCAGGCGTTCACCTTGCCGAACGACCTCCAGTACCGGCGCCACGGGCTCATCTTCGGGGCGCGGCTCGCGGCCAAGGCGACGCGGCTCGAGATCACCGACGCGGTGTTCGCGCGCAACGTCCGCAACTACGCCCGGCAATGCGTCTTCCACGCCCTGCTGCTCGGACACATGTCGGCGGACGACTTGCGGGAATCGACCGACGTCTGGTCGCTGGTGACGGCCACCGGCTCGCCATCGGCCGGAGCCTCGCCCGCGCGCATGGTCGAGCTCGCGACCCGCCAGGCGGCGACCGGCACCGGCGCGACGCCCATCGACCGCCGGATCGTGACCTGCCGGGACGCTGCGGGGCGCCTCAACGGGCAGTGGGCCGCCGAAATGGCCCGGGCCGGCACCGTGTTCGGGCGCCGGATATTCCCCGACGCCCGGACCGACGCGCTGGCGCGGGCGGAGCTGCTCGCGGCGCTCCCTGCCGCCCACGACTTCCTCATCGGCGCCTCGCGCTCGGCGGGCGAGATCATGCGCCAGCAAATGGTGCTGAACGCCGTGCACGACGCGGGCGAGCAGTGGGCGGCCGAGGCCGGCAACGCGGCCGCGCTCCGGGCCTACACCGAGGCCCGCGCCGAGGCCCAGACCGTCTCCGCCTACCGGGCCATCGGCAGGCAGGCCGAGACCTGGGTGCCGCTGCTGCGGATCGTGTTCGAGTGCCTCTATGTCGGGGCGTTCCCGATGGCGGTACTGCTGATGCTGACGCCGGCCGGGATGGCGATCTTCCGCTCCTACGTCACCGGGCTCGTCTGGCTCCAGTCCTGGGGGCCGCTCTACGCGGTGCTGCACCGCATCTCCATGGGCGAGGCGGCCGAGCGCATGCAGGCCGCGGCGCTCATGCCGGGCGGCGACATCGGGATCTCGCTGGTGGCGCAGGCCGGCATTCGGGCGGTCGCCTCCGACGTCGCGGTGATGTCGGGCTACCTCTCGATGTCGGTGCCGTTCCTCGCAGCGGCATTGGCGTATGGGTTGTCGAAGGCGACGGTCCTCGCGACCTCGGTGCTCGCGGTCGGGCAGGACGCGGCGTCCTCGGCCGCGCACGAGGGCACGACCGGCAACCTCACGCTCGCCAACACGGGCTACGACACCCACCGCTTCGCGACGCTGGAGGGGCGCCAGATCCGCACCTCCGCCCATGTCGACACCGACCGCTACACCGGCTACGCCCCGGCCGGGGCCGGGATGACGGTGACCGGCGACGGGACGGTGGTGGCCGACGCGGGCGCGGCCACGAGCCGCATCCCGGCCGCCGGGGTGCGGCTGTCCGAATCGCTGAGCGCGCACCACGAGGAGCGCGCGGCCGAATCGCGCTCGCTCGCGCGCAGCTTCTCCGTCGAGGCGGGCGAGGCCCGCAACGCCGCGGTCACCGACGCCACCGCGCTCGTCGAGCGCTACAGCCACGATGTCAGCACCGGCACCGCGCATGCGAGGGGGGTGACCGAGAGCGAGAGCGCCAGCGTGCAGGCGCTCGAATCGCACCTGGAGAAGCTGGCCGAGGTGGGCGGGATCACCCGGGAGGAGGCGGCGATTCTCGCGGGCCACGCCAAGGTCGGCGGCGGGTGGGACGTCATCGTGAAGCTCGGCGCCGACGGCTCGGCGACGTGGCGGGGCCAGACCTTCGAGCGCGAGTCCTGGGAGCGGATGCGCGACTACGCCGAGCAGCACCAGGTGAGCGAGCTCTTCTCGACGGTCTCGGAGGCGTCGCGGCGCTACTCGACCGCGACCGGCGACACCGAGCTCGCGAGCCTCGAGGAGAGCCTGGGGGCGAACTTGACGCGCATGCGCCGCTTCGAGGAGCGCGCGGGATGGGCCTACCGCGAGTCGGAGGACTGGTCCGAGCAGGCCGCCCGGGTGCGCGCCGACACACAGTCGATCGAGCGCGAGCTCGGCCAGCCCTTCTTCGCGTGGCTCGCCGAGCGCCCGGGCCTCGACGGGAGATCCATCGGTGCGGCGGGCGCGATGCGGATCGCCTCGCCGCAGACCCCGGAGGACGCGGAGGCGCTCCGGGGGCATGCCGCGGACTTCATCGCCGAGCGCTTCCCCGAGCCCGCGCGTCCCGATCCGGACGCGATCGGCGGCGAGGCCGAGTACGACGCGGCGCGCGACACGCTCGGCGCGGCCGACGCGCGGGAGAGCGCCGCCGCGCACGGCGCCTGGGCGGAAGGGGTGCGCGACCGCGCCTACGTCGCGGACGCGCCGGTGCCGGGCGAGGTGCGGGCGCGGGCGCTCGGGGAGCGGACGGAGACCGAGGCGGGCATGAGCGAGGGCCAGGCCGCGCGCGAGGCGCGCACCGCCGTCGCGCGGGAGGACGCCCGCGAGGGCCGGGCGGAGACGGCGGCCGAGCGGGACAAGCCCTTCGGACAGCACGCCACCGAGCACCACGTCCCGGTCGTGGGCGAGTGGCTCGCGGGCAAGCTCTTCGGCACCGCGGGGAACGCCGCGCCCGACGGGACCAGCCCGCACGAGCGGCGCGAGCGCGACTGGGCGGACGCCTCGCCGTGACCGGATCAGCGCAAGGGGTCGTCGTCGTGGCGGTGCCGATCCTCCCAGTCCCGCATGTGGGACCAGGCGCCGGTCTTGCTCGACCACTCCATGAGGTCGTCCCGGCTGTCGGGGAGCTCGTAGCGCCGGAACGCGGACCAGTCGCGGTGGCGGAGCCCCTGGTGGAGCGCGAGGGCGAGGCTCGCGAGCACGGTCCAGGCGACGGCCGCCACCCAGGCGAGGCCGATGTACGCGGCGCCCGTGCCGAGGGCGAGCGCGGCGGCCGTGTAGAGCGCCGCGACGCCGAGCCCGCCGAGCACGAAGAGGCGCTCAGGCCAAGTGGCCGGGCGTGCGCCCGGACGTTCGAACGTTCCCGTCATGTTCATGCCTCCGAGGAGTGCGCCGGTCGGGGCGCGGGCAAGCGCCTCTCGGGCCCCCGGCCCCCTTCGTCCGGCCTCCCGCCGGGCTCCGCCTCCGGGCGGCGTTCACCCTGAATCGAGGAGAGAACCATGCGCGGCATCGGCGGCAGCACGCTCCGGGGCGGCCAGACCGTCTTCCACGGCATCCGCATGTGGGGCCAGCTCTTCCAGGCGGCGATGTTCCTCTCCGCCTTCATGACCGTCGCGGTGCCGGCCTGGACGCTGTGGCAGCGCACCACCGGGGCGGAATGGTACGCCGCGGGCATGGTGTCGCTCGCCGAGGTGAAGCTCGTCCTCGGCTACGACCCGGACTCGGGCCAGGAGATCCGCTTCGAGGACGGCACGCGGCGCGCGCTCCGGATCCGCGACATCGCCGCCTCGGTCCCGGCGCGCGAGGCGCGCGAGCGGATCAAGGCGGAGATGTTCGCGAGCGCCGGGCTCGGGGCCGCGGCGGGCGCCGGGCTGATTGGGCTCTTCCTCATCGTGTTCTGGTGGCGCGGCGCCGCGCTCGGGCGCCAGAAGCGCATCCGCGGCGCCGAGATGGTCACGGCCGGGGAGCTCCGCCGCCGGGTGCAGCCGGCGCATCTCCGGGCGCTTTCGCGCCTGCCGGGCGCCGCCCGGCTCCGGCCCTGGTCCATCGCCGGCATCCCGTATCCGGAGCGCACCGAGACCCAGCACACCATCGTCTCGGGCACCACGGGATCGGGCAAGACGGTGCTGATCTCCGATCTCGTCTCGCAGATCCGTAGCCGGGGCGAGCGCTGCGTCCTCTACGACAAGATGGGGAGCTACACCCGCGCGTTCTTCGACCCCGGCCGCGACGTGCTGCTGAACCCGCTCGATGCGAGGGCGCCGCGCTGGTCGCCCTTCCTCGAAGCCCGCAACCCGCGCGACTTCGACATGATGGCCGCCGCGCTCATCCCGCAGCAGAAGGACACCGTCGACCCGTTCTGGGTGACCGCCGCCCGCCAGCTCTTCTCCAACGGCGCGGGCGTGCTGCGGCAGCGGGATGTGAAGGACAACAAGGTCCTGGTCGACCACCTGCTCAAGACCGACCTGACGGCCCTGGCCGAGGCGATGGAGGGCACGGTGGCGCAGTCCATCGTCGACCCCGAGAACCCCAAGACCGCGCTCTCGGTGCGCGCCATGCTGACCGCCAACCTCGGCGCGCTCGAGCTCCTGCCCGACGAGGGCAAGCCCTTCTCGATCCGGGAGTGGATATCGGAGGAAGGCCGCGACGGGTTTCTGTTCCTCACCTCGCGCGGCGACCAGCACGCCAGCCTGCGCGGGCTGATCTCGACGTGGCTGGAGATCGCGGTCAACGCGATGCTGTCGCTCTCCCAGGACGACGGCCGGCGCATCTGGGTGATCCTCGACGAGCTGCCCACCCTGCACCAGGTGCCCTCGCTCCAGCCGGGGCTCGCGGAGTCGCGCCAGTTCGGCGGCTGCTTCGTGCTCGGCGTCCAGGTGGCGTCGGCGCTGCGCGATCTGTACGGGCGGAACGGCGCCGAGACCATCTCGGGGCTCTGCGGTACCCGCGTGGTGCTCGCCGCGCCCGACCGCGACACCGCGCAGTGGTCGGCCGACAGCCTCGGGCGGAGCGAGATCGAGGAGGTGGCCGAGGGCTATTCCTACGGCGCCAACACGATCCGCGACGGGGTGAGCCTGACCCCGCGCCGCGAGCTCAGGGCGCTGGCGCTCCCGTCGGAGATCATGCGCCTGCCCAACCTCGAGGGCTATCTCAAGTTCCCCGGCCCCTTCCCGGTCGCCTCCATTCGCCTCGAGTACGTCGCCCGGCCGAAGGCGGCCGAGCGGTTCGTGCCGCGCGAGGGCGAGGCGGCGCCCGACGCAGGCGACGTCGGCGACATCGGCGGGGACGTCGGCGAGTCCGCGACACCCGAGGGGCCGCTCGTGCAGGCCGAGCTGGCCTTGGGGCCGGTGGAGAAGGACGAGGCGAAGGCCGGGAAGCGGGGGCGCACGACGCCCTCGGCCGAGCCGGCGTGGATCGCGACCGCGGAGGACGCGGGGTTGCCGGCCGAGGATGTCCCGCGCGCGACGGGGGCGACGAGGAAGCGGGCGCCGGCGCCGAGGAAGGACGGAGCCGGGACGAACCCGGCATCGCCGCGCGAGGGCTCGCGCACGCAACCGGCAACCGGGCCCGAAGACGGCGGGGCGCCGGCGCGCCGCGAGGCGAGCGCGAACGGGTCCATTGCGCAGGCGCCGGCGGCGGACGCGGACGCGCGGCCGCCGCCGGGCGCTACCCCGGCACCGGCCGGCCACAGCGCCCGCAACGCCCTGATGCGCTACTGAGATGGTCGCCTCGATCGGCGCCATCGCCTCCGCGGCGCAAGGCACGTCCTACTACGAGCGCGACGGCTACTACGCAAAGGACGACCCCGAGCACCGCGAGGGGAGCGCCTGGACCGGCAGGGGCGCCGACGCGCTCGGACTCTCGGGCCCGGTCGACCCGGACACCTTCCGCGCGGTGCTCGAAGGCAAGGTGCCGGACGGGTCGGGACGCGTGCTCGGGCGCCCCGACGGCGAGGGGAAGCGCGTGCACCGTCCCGGGCGCGACGTCACCCTCTCGGCCCCGAAGTCGGTCTCGCTCGCCGCGCTCGTCGGAGGCGACAAGCGCGTGGTCGGCGCCCACGACCGCGCGGTCGCGGCGACGCTCGCCTGGATCGAGGGCAACGTGGTCGAGACCCGAAGGAAGGACCCCGAGACCGGGCGGCTCGCGCGCGCAGGCGACCAGAGGATGGTGGCCGCGACCTTCCGCCACGACACCTCGCGCAACCTCGACCCCCAGCTCCACACCCACGCGGTCGTCGCCAACATGGTGCAGGGCGCCGACGGGAAGTGGCGCACGATGGCCAACGAGAAGCTCTACGCCTCGAAGATGCTGATCGGCGCCATCTACAGGAGCGAGCTCGCGCGCGGCCTCGCGCGCCTCGGCTACGACATCCGCAAGTCCCATTCGGACGGGCGCTTCGAGATCGCGGGGGTGGCGCGCGAGGTGATCGAGGCGTTCTCGACCCGGCGCGCCGAGATCGAGGCGGGGATGGCCGAGCGCGGCATGGGGGCGCCATCGGACAATCCGCGCCTCGCCGAGCGCGCGGCGCTGATGAGCCGGGCCGCGAAGCGCGACGTCGACCGCGCCGAGCTTGGGCACCACTGGCAGCGCCAGGCCGCCGATCTCGGGTTCGACGCCGCGGCGCTCGCGGCCGAGGCCCGGGAGGCGGAGCCGGACCTCGCGGGCGCGGGCAGGGAGCA
>JAJDXK010000156.1 GCA_022823305.1 Alphaproteobacteria bacterium | reverse complement strand
GCGAGGCGCGCGGCGCTCAGCCCTTCGGGCCCGAGCCGCGCGATCGCCGCGGCGAGGCGCGGGCGCGCGTGCCGCGTGTCGCGGTTGGTCCTGTCGTCGATCCAGGGCTGATCCCGGAGCGCCAGGGTCGCCAGCAGCGCGTCGCGCGGGACGGAGAGGAGGGGGCGCAGCAGGCGCACGCCGCCGCCCTCCGGTTCCAGCGCGAGACGCACCGGGGCCATGGCGGCGAGCCCGTCGATGCCGCTGCCGCGCACGAGCCGCTGCAGCGCGGTCTCGGCCTGGTCCTCCCGCTGGTGGCCGAGCAGCAGGTGCAGCACGCCGGCGCGCCGGCACCAGCCGGTCAGCAGCGCAAGACGCGCGGCCCGTGCCTTCTCCTGGATGCCGCCGCCGGCGCGGCCGGCTTCGCTCCAGCGCAGGGTGCGGTGGGGGATGGCGCGAGCAGCGAGCCAGCGCCGCACCTGGGCCGCCTCGGCGCCCGATTCCGGCCGCAGGCGGTGGTCGACGGTCAGGCCAAGGACCGTGCCGCCTCTGGCCCGCGCCCAGCGTTCGGCGAGCAGGCAGAGCGCGAGGCTGTCCGGCCCGCCGGAGACCGCGACCGCGATCCGGGGCGCGGGCTCGAAGGGACCGAGCGGCGCCATGAACGCCTCGAAGGCGGCTTCGTCGATGACGGTGCCGGCGGCGGCGGCGGTGTCGGTTCCGGCCGCCTCGGGCGAGACGATGCGGGGCGCGGCCATGGCGAAGGAACGCGGGCCGGCCGCGCTCAGGGGCAGTCGGCCTGCTGCCGCCCTTGCTGCGCCGCCCGGCGGATGCGGAGCGGCGGGTCGGGAAAGGTCTGGTCGAGCTGCGTGAAGGTGCGGCACGCCTCCTCGGTGCGGCCGAGCTTGAGCAGCGCCATGCCGAGCTTCACCATGTTGTCCGGCGCCTTGCGGCCCTCCGGGTATTGCCGGAGGTTGAGCGCATAGGACTTCGCCGCATCGGCGTACATCTTCCTGGCGTAGAGGCTTTCGGCGCGCCAATAGGTGGCGTTCTCGACCAGCGGCTCCGACGGGTTGGCATCGATGAAGCCGGTGAGCGCGGCGTGGGCCTCCTCGTAGCGCGCCGATTCCAGCAGGGCGAAGGCCGCATCGTACTGCTCCTTGGGCGTCTGCCCCGGTGGCGGCGCCTCGGCGGGCGCCCCCTCGTCCGGGATGGTGCCCAGGGCGCGCGGCGCGGCGGAGGGCTCGTAGCCCTCTCCCTGCCCCGGCGCGATGCCGGCCTGGTCGCCCGCCACCGGCTGCGCTGCGCCGGGGTCTTCGCCTGCGGGCGCGACGACGGCGCCGGCCTGTGCCTGCTGCTGTCCCTGCTCGAGCGCGGCCAGCCTGAAGTCCACGTCGGCGACCAGCCGCTCGATGCGGTCCTCGACCCGGCGGAGCATGTTCTCGAGCTCCTCGAAGCGGCCGGTGACGCGGCGACGCCATTCCCTGGCCTCGTCGATGTCGGTCTCGAGCTCCGCCAGCCGCCGGCTGTTGCGCTCGCCGGTCCCGTCGTCCGGCGTTGCCTCGGGCGCCGCGTTGCGCGGTGCGGCGCCGGTGTGGACCACCCTCTCCAAGTCGGCGAGCTGGTCGCGCAGGCTGGCGATCTGGTTGCCGAGGTTCGTGATCTGGTACTGGAGCTGGGACGTGGACTGGGCGCCGGCCGGCTGCACCGCCACCAGCGTGGCGAGCAGCGCCGCCAGCAGCGCCGACGCCAGCACAGGCCCGGGGGCCGCGCGCCGGCGTCGTCGTCGTGCCACGCCCCCCGGCGGGGCGGCCGCACCACCGTGCATGGCTCCGCTGCCCCCGCCTCCCTAGTCGATGACGGAGACGGCGCGCCGGTTGAGCGCCCACGCCTCGTCATTGTGGCCGAGGGCGTAGGGCCGCTCCTTCCCGTAGGAGAGCGTGCGCAGGCGCGACGGCTCGATGCCCTGCGAGATCAGATACTCGCGCACCGCATTGGCGCGACGCTCGCCGAGCGCGAGGTTGTACTCGCGGGTTCCGCGTTCGTCGCAATGGCCTTCGATCACCAGCGAGACCTCCGGGAACAGCCGCAGCCACTCGGCCTGCCGTTCCAGCGTCCGTCGCGCATCCGCGCCGAGGACGGCGCTGTCGAGCTCGAAGAAGACACGGTCGCCGACGTTCTGGACCAGCTCCTCCTGCGATCCCGGAAGCGGCTGGGAGGGATCGACCGCAGCGACGGTAATCTCCTGCTCCTCCTCGATGATGATGTCGTCGGTCGCGGTGCCCGTGTCCACGATGATCTCGTCGTCGGCTCCCGCGCCGGTGCTCGTAGCGGTTTCCTCGGGCTCGCTCTGGCATGCCGCCAGGGCGAGCACTGCCACAAGCGGCAAAATCAGTCTCAGTCGCATCAACACGCTCTCCTTATCGGTGAGTGTCGGCGGGCCCGTCGATATCCGGCCCCTCGGCGACCGGAGGCCCGCCAATTCCTGAACGGCAGAGCAGGGCGCAGCGCATGCATGCGTACCGCAACGGGCAAATGGCGCCGGAGCGGCGGACCCGGCGCAGGACAACGCAACTATATCTTTGCGTCATCACCGGATCAACGGCGACCAGGCCGGATCGGACGCCGCCGTGCTGGTGAACAGGATGCGCTCGTTGCGCCCCGTGAGATCGATCGATACCAGCTCGGCGCTGTCGGGGTCGCGCGAGCTGGAGCGGAAGAACATGAGCACGCGCCCGTTCGGCGCCCAGGTGGGGCCTTCGACCAGGTAGTCGCGCGCGAGGATCCGCTCGTTGCTTCCGTCGGGCCGCATCACGCCGATCGCGAACTCCCCGCCATTGCTCTTGGTGAAGGCGAGCAGGTCGCCGCGCGGGGACCAGACCGGGGTGCCGTAGCGGCCCTTGCCGAAGGTGATGCGGCGCACGTCGCTGCCGTCGCGCCGCATCACGTAGATCTGCTGGCTGCCGCCCCGGTCCGATTCGAAGGCGATGAACTTGCCGTCGGGCGAATACGAGGGCGCGGTCTCGATCGCCGGATCGTTGGTGAGCCGTGTGACATCGCGCGAGCGCAGGTCCATCTCGTAGATCTCGGAGTTGCCGGCCCGCGCCAGCGTCATGACTACCTGGTTGCCGTCGGGCGAGAAGCGCGGCGCGAAGGTCATGCCCGGGAAGTTGCCCAGCAGCTCCTGCTGGCCGGTGTCGATGTCGCGGAGATAGACCTTCGGCACGCCGCCCTCGTAGGAGAGATAGGTGATCTCCTGCGCGGTGGGCGAGAAGCGCGGCGTCAGCACCAGGTGCTTGCCGTTGGAGAGGTAGCGCAGGTTGTGGCCGTCCTGGTCCATGATCGCCAGCCGCTTGACGCGCTGGTCGGGCGGCCCGGTCTCGGCGATGTAGACGATGCGCGTATGGAAGTAGCCCTTCTCGCCGGTCAGCCGCTCGTAGATCTTGTCGGACATGGTGTGCGCGATGTAGCGCCAGGCGTCGGCCCTGCCGCTCAGCTTCAGGCCGATCAGGTCCTGCTCGGCGAACACGTCCCAGAGGCGGAACTCGACGGTGAGCCGCCCGGCGGCGCCGGGCACGACGCGGCCGGTCACCAGCGCCTGGGCGTTGATGATGCGCCAGTCCTGGAAGCGCGGCCGTTCCGCAATCCCGCGCGGCTTGTCGATGAACGCGGCCGGGTCGAGCGGGCGGAACAGGCCGGAGCGCTCCAGGTTGCGGCTGATCACCTTGGTGATCTTGCGGCCGGTCTCGGCATCGGACTCGGTCTGGCCCGCGAGGTCGACGAGCGCGATGGGAAGCGGCTCCACGTGGCCCCGCGTGATGTCCACCCGGAGCTCCGCCCTGGCGCCGCCGGCGGCGCCGAGGACCAGGAGCGCGAGGGCGATGGCGGCAGGCAGGGTCACGGCCGGGCGCGCCCCCCGCACTGCAAATCCGCGTATCATTGGCAATCGTTTCATCGTCGCACCGTCGCTTCCTGTTCCTCAATCATGCCCAAAAGATGGCAGAGTCGTCTCACACCGGCGGTCTGAAGGTCATCACGATATCGCGCCAACCTTCGTAGTTGTCGACATGGCGCGTCAAGAATCCGAATGGATCCGCCTTCAACACGGCGCGGCGGCCGCTCTCCGCCATGGTCCGGTAGTTGGCGCCCCCTTCAGCGTCGACAATGGTTACGCTAAGGACGGACCCGTCCGATCTCAAGCGGATGCGCAGCTTCACCACCAGCTCGCCCGCATCGAGCACGCCGGCGGGGACGTTCCAGTTCTTCTCGACCTCGTACCTGATGGCATCGGTGATCGTCTGCCGCAGCGGCCCGGTCAGCGGCGTGCGCGTCCGGGTCGGCTCGCTCGCCCCGGCGAGGTCGGCCAGCAGGTCGTCGAACGACTCCTCTTCCTCCTCCGCCACCTTCGGTTCAGGTGCCGGCGTGGTGGGCGGCGCGGGCTCCTCCTCGGTTAGGTCCTTCAGCAGCGTATCGAAGCTCGGGCGCTTCGGCGGCGGCGGCTTGGCGAGGGGGAGCGGCGGCGGCTGCTCGTCGGCCACCGGCTCGGGCGCGGGCGGCGGCTCCGGCCTCGCCTCGGGCACCTCCGGCCGGGGCTCCGGTTCGGGTTCCGGCTCCGCGACCGGCTCGGGCTCGGGAAGCGGCTCCGGCTCGGGCTCCGGCTCGATCACGGGCTCCGGGTTCAGTGCGGCGACCACCGTGGGCTCGGGCTCCGGCACCGGCTCCGGTTCCGGCGCGGGCTCGGGCTCGACCACCGGCTCGGGCTCCGGCGCCTCGACGACCTCCGGCTCGGGCTCTGGCACCGGCTCCGGCTCGGGCTCCGGTTCGGGCGCGGCGGCGGGCGCGCTGGTCTCGTCGGCGATCTCCACGATGCTGACCACGATGGGCTGGTCGCTGGGGTCGAGCGCATCGCTCTCGAACACCTGCGGCAGGCCCAGCACCGCGGCCAGCACCACGCCGGCGTGCAGCAGGGCGGAGAGAATCCAGCCGCGCTTACTCACGGCGCCCGCTCATCGTTCCTGCCCGCCGCTGCCCGGCGGACGCGGCGTGGTCACCAGGGCCACGTTGTTGAAGCCGGCGGCATTGAGCGCGCCCATGACCTCCATCACCCGCCCGTAGGCGATCTCGCGATCGCCCCGGATGAAGATGCGCACGTCGGGGCGGCGCTCGGTGATCGCCCGCAGCTTGGGGATCAGGTCGTCGGGCGTCACCTCGCTTTCCTGGAGAAAGGTGGTGCCGTCGGCGGTGATGGTGATCGAGAGCGGCTCGTCGTCGCCGGCGATGGGAGGCGAATCGGCCTCCGGCAGGTCGACCTCGACGCCCACCGTGAGCAGCGGCGCGGTGATCATGAAGATCACCAGCAGCACCAGCATGACGTCGACGAAGGGCGTGACGTTGATCTCGCTCATCGGCGCCCGCCGCCGCCGCCCGTTGCGGACGCGGTCGCCGAAGGCGCGGCTCCGCACTGCGGCCATCAGACGGCGCGCTCCTCGAGCTGGCGGCCGAGCAGGGACCGGAACTCGGTGCCGAAGGCCTCCAGCCGGCCGGCGTAGCGGTCGAGGTCGCCGCTCAGCTTGTTGTAGGCCACCACCGCGGGGATCGCGGCCACCAGGCCGAGCGCGGTGGCGAACAGCGCCTCCGCGATCCCCGGCGCCACCACGGCGAGCGAGGTGTCCTTGCTGGCGGCGATCGACTGGAAGCTGTTCATGATGCCCCAGACGGTGCCGAACAGGCCGACGAAGGGCGCGGTCGCCCCCACCGTGGCGAGAAAACCGAGATAGCGCTCGAGCTGGTCCAGCTCGCGGTTGAGCGCCGCGTCCATGGCGTAGGCGATGCGGCGCTGCAGGCCCTCGAGCCGGTCGGCCGAGAGCTGCGTGCCCCGCTCCGTGAAGCGGCGCCACTCGTCCATGGCGGATGCGAAGAGCACCGTCATCGGGTGGCTGCGCTGGTTGGCGAGGTCGTCGTAGAGCTCCTCCAGCGAGCCGCCCGACCAGAAGGCCTGCTCGAACTCCACCGCCAGCCGGCGCGCGCGGGCGTAGCGGATGATCTTGTCGAAGATGATCGCCCAGCTCCAGATCGACGCGATCAGCAGCAGCACGATCACCGCCTTGACGATGGCGTCGGCCTGCATGAACAGGCCCCAGAGCGAAAAGTCCTCGGCCACCGCGGCGGCGCCGATCTCGACGGCACGAAAGACGTCGGATTCCATGATTTCTCCGCTAACCCCGATCCGCCTGCACCAGGCGGGAAAGCGCGCCGCGCAGCGGCGCCGGCAGGCGTACCGCGCGGCCGTTGCGCCCGACGCAGCCGAGCCTGAGGCCGATGCCGACGAGCAGCGCGTCGCCGCGCAGGACCCGTTGCTCGGCCTCGATATGCGCGCCGGCGACGGCGCCGATGGTGGTGCGCACCTCGATCTCGTCGTCGAGCAGCGCCGGCAGGCGATAGTCGACGGTACAGCGCCTGACGATGAAGCCCGCGCCGTGGTCCGCCATCAGCGCGCCGTGGGTGATGCCGGCGCCCCGCATCATCTCGGTCCGCGCCCGCTCGGCGAACTTGAGGTAGTTGGCGTAGAAGACGATCCCGCCGGCGTCGGTGTCCTCGTGGTAGACGCGGAGCGGGTAGACGTGCTCGGCCCCCTCGAAGCGCCCGCCGGGGGGCGGGCCCGGCGCGGCGGCCACACCCGGCGTATCGGCGTCAGCGGCCGCCATGGCCTTCGTCGAGCAGGGCGAGCTGGGCCGGCGCGTCGTCCGGCGGCGCGAGGCCCAGGTGGTCGAAGCCGCGCGGCGTCAGCCGCCGGCCGCGCGGGGTGCGCTGGATGAAGCCCTGCTGGATCAGGAAGGGCTCGATCACCTCCTCCAGCGCGTCGCGCTGTTCGGAGAGCGCGGCCGCGACGGTCTCGATCCCCACGGGGCCGCCGCCGTAGTTCTCGGCGATGCAGGCGAGGTAGCGCCGGTCCATGGAGTCGAGGCCGCGCCGGTCGACCTCGAGCCGGTCGAGCGCCCGGTCGGCGACGGTCGCGTCGATGGTCCCGACCTCCGCCACCGCGGCGAAGTCGCGCACGCGGCGCAGCAGCCGGCCGGCGATGCGCGGCGTGCCGCGCGAGCGGGCGGCGATCTCCCCGGCGCCGTCGGCGCTCAGCGCCACCTCGAGCAGGCGCGCGTTGCGGGTCACGATCTCGACCAGCTCGGCGGTCTCGTAGAAGTCGAGCCGGAGCGGGATGCCGAAGCGCTCGCGCAGCGGCGTGGTGATGAGGCCCGTGCGCGTGGTCGCGCCCACCAGGGTGAAGGGCGGCAGGTCGATGCGCACCGAGCGCGCGCCCGGCCCCTCGCCGATGATGAGGTCGAGCTGCGAGTCCTCCATCGCCGGATAGAGGATCTCCTCCACCGCCGGGTTGAGGCGGTGGATCTCGTCGATGAAGAGCACGTCGCGCTCGTTGAGGTTGGTCAGGATCGCGGCGAGGTCGCCGGCGCGCGCGATCACGGGGCCCGAGGTCGCGCGGATGTTGACGCCGAGCTCGCGGGCGACGATCTGCGCCAGCGTGGTCTTGCCCAGCCCCGGCGGCCCGTAGAAGAGCACGTGGTCGAGGGCCTCGCCCCGCTCGACCGCGGCGGCGATGAAGATGCGCAGGTTCTCGCGCACCGCGCGCTGGCCGACGAAGTCGTCGAGCCTGCGCGGCCGGAGCCCGCCGTCGAGCCGGTCCTCCGTCTCCGCCTGGCCGGCCACGATGCGCGCCTCGCTCACTGCGCGAGCTCCCTGAGCCCGGCGCGGATCAGCGCCTCGACCGGGGCGTCAGGGCCGAGCGTGCGCACCGCGCCCGAGACCGCGCCGTGGGCCTCGGTGGGGCGGTAGCCGAGGTTGACCAGCGCCGCGACGGCATCGGCGTCGGCTGCGCCGCCGGCGGCCGCGGGCACGGCCGCCGCACCCGGCATGGTGGGCGCCTTGTCGCGCAGCTCGCTCAGGATGCGCGCGGCGAGCTTCGGTCCCACGCCCGGCGCGCGGGTGAGCCCCGCCTGGTCCTGGGCGGCGATGCAGGCGGCAAGCTCGGCTGCCGGCAGCGCGCCGAGGATCGCGAGCGCGAGCCGCGCGCCGACGCTCTGCACCGTCTGCAGCAGGCGGAACCACGCGCGCTCCTGCTCGTCGGCGAAGCCGTAGAGGTGGATGTGGTCCTCGCGCACCACGGTCTCGACGGAGAGCGTCACCGTCTGCCCGCGCGGCGGCAGCGAGCCAAGGGTGGCGCTTGAGCAGTAGACGAGGTAGCCCACGCCGCCCACGTCGACGACCGCCGAGCCATCGCCCAGGCTGTCCAGGACTCCGCGCAGCTTGGCGATCATCGGGCGGGCGTCTCCGCGGCGTCCTGCGGGGCGGGCTGCCAGCGCGCCTGCGTGTTGGCGGCATGGGCGTGGCAGATCGCCGCGGCCAGCGCGTCCGTGGCGTCGGCCGGGGCGTCGCCGACGCCCGGCAGCAGGTGGCGGACCATGAGCGCGACCTGCTCCTTGTCGGCATGGCCGGCGCCGACGAGGGCCTTCTTGATCCGGTTGGCGGCGTACTCGTGGACGGGCAGGCCGGCGAGCGCCGGTGCCAGCAGCACCACGCCCCGGGCGAGGCCGAGCTTCAGCGTCGACTCGGGGTTGCGGTTGACGAAGGTCTCTTCGACCACCGCCTCGTCCGGCGCATGGCGCGCGATGACCCGCGCGAGCCCCTCGTGCAGGGTGCAGAGGCGCTCGGGCACGCTGGCGCCCGCGTCGGTGTCGACCACGCCATGGTCCACATGGCGCAGCCGGTTGCCCGCGGTCTCGATCACGCCCCAGCCAGTGCGGCGGAGGCCGGGGTCGAGGCCGAGCACGCGCGCCACGCCGCCCGCCCCCGCTCAGGCCGAGAGCTTCCGCAGCACGTCGTCGGTGACATCGTAGTTCGCCGACACCTGCTGCACGTCGTCGCTGTCGTCGAGCGCCTCGAGAAGCTTGAAGACGGCCGCGGCCCTCTCCTCGTCGACGGGCACCGTGGTCTGCGGACGCCAGACGATCTCGACCCGCTCCGGCGCTCCGAAGCGGCCGGCCAGCGCCTCGCTCGCCTCGCTCAGGGAGTCCGGCGCGCAGATCACCTCGTGCCCGTCGGCCTCGGATTCGCACTCGTCGGCGCCGACCTCGAGCGCCGCCTCGAACATGTCGTCGCCGCTGGCCGCGTCCGCGGGGTAGGCGATCACACCGACCCGGCTGAAGAGGTAGGCCACCGAGCCGCTCTCGCCGAGCGAGCCGCCGTGCCGGCTGAAGATCGAGCGCAGCGTGGCCGCCGTGCGGTTGCGGTTGTCGGTGATCGCATCGACGATGAAGGCGACGCCGCCGGGGCCGAATCCCTCGTAGCTCAGCGTGTCGAAGCGCTCCTGCCCGTCGCCGCCGCCCGACGCCTTCCTGATGGCGCGCTCGATGTTGTCCTTGGGCACGCTCTGCGCCTTGGCCGCCGCGATGGCCGTGCGCAGGCGCGGGTTGTGGTCGGGATCGGGCGTTCCCTCCCGGGCCGCGACGTAGACCTCCCGGATCAACTTGGTGAACCTCTTGGCCCGCCGGGCGTCCTGCGCGCCCTTGCGGTACATGATGTTGGCCCATTTGGAATGGCCGGCCATGGGCGCTACTCGATCGCGTCGGGAGACTCGGGCGGGTGCCGCGAATCGGCGGAGTCTCACATTGCCCTGCGTAATCCGTCAATGTGGCGAGAATGGGGCGGCGCCATGCCGCCCGCTCAGATCGCGCAGTGGCTGCGGCTTTCGGCCCCGGTGACGGCGCCCGCCGGCCTCAGTCGCCCGATCCCTCGCGCAGCCGGTCGATCAGCTCGTTGGTGACCACGCCGCCGCGACCGGGAAAGGGTCGGAAGCCGAATTCGGGGATTGCCCCGCGCTCAAGCGCGCCGTCCTCGTCCCTGCGCACCAGCGCCTGGCGCAACAGGTCCGACGTGACTTCCCCCACCGATTTCGACTCGCGTCTGGCGCGCTCCTTCACGGCGATGAGCACGTCATCGTCGATGTTCAGGGTGGTTCGCATGGCAGGTTCCGGTGAAGGGCTTGGTGGCTGTCGTGCTACGGCATCATACAGCGGCTGTTTCGTCGCCTGCGGTCCTGACGGCGACGAAGCGGAGGCGGGTGTAATCCGTTACCCAGCGGCCGTCGGGGCAGAGGCGCGCGCGGGTGAGCGCGACGGTGCGCTCGACGACGGCCTGCGCGCGCCCCGGCGGCGCCGCATCGGTGAAGTTGCGGCCGAACATCGCGATCCAGTCGGCGAGCCCGTTGGGGCAGTCGTCGAGCGGCGTCGGCCGGGCGAAGTAGTGGAGCTGCACCACGTCGAAGCCGCCCTCCTCCAGCAGCGCGACGTAGCGGCTGGTGCGCGGGAAGTACCAGGGAAAGTCGACCGCCTCCGCCGGCACGCCTTCCTCGGCGAGCGCCCGGTAGAGCGCGTCGGTGATGATCCGCACGTTGCGGTGCGCGCCCATCTCGGCGACGAAGCGCCCGCCCGGCCGGAGCGCGCGGGCGACGCAGGCGATCACCTGCGCGGGCTCCTCCTTCATCCAGTGGAGCGCGGCGTTGGAGAAGACGGCGTCGGCCGTACCCTCTATCGCGAAGTCGCGTCCGTCGGCGTGCTCGAAGGCGAGCGCCGGGTGCAGCGCGCGGGCGCGCTCCACCATCGCCGCGTCGCCGTCGATGCCGATCACCTCGGCGCCGCGCTCGGCGATGGCCGCGGTCAGCGTTCCCGTGCCGCAGCCGAGATCGACGATGCGCTCGCCCGCCTCGGGCGCGAGCAGATCCAGCATGTCGGAGCCGAAGGCCGCGACAAAGCCGAACGAGCGGTCGTAGAGGCCGGCGTCCCAGCCCGCGCCCCCGCCGGCGCGCGCCGCGCCGGAATTCCGGCTAGTCATCTGCGCTCTGGTGGGCCTTGGCGGCGTCCAGCATGGCGTGGATCATCTTCGGCCGCGGCACCGCCGGCTTCGGGTGCGCCACCGGGCTGTGGCTGTGGCCGAGGCCGAGCACCGTCTCCACCATCTTGAGCGCGAGCGGGCCGGGATTGACCACCGGGACGGGCAGGGTCTCCGAGAGGTAGGGCCCGGCCTGGGAGAGGGTGGTGGAGCCGAGCACGATCACGTCCGCGCCCTTGGCGAGGCCGCGCTCGCACGCCTCCTTCATCGCGGGGAAGACCTCCGCCTCGCGTCCGGTGAAGAGCGCCTTCATGTCCGACTGCGCCTCGAAGAGCTCGATCGAGGTGCAGAACTGCGCGACCTCGAACTTCTTCATCAGGTTCTTGTAGAAGGCGAGCCAGGCGTCGCTGTACTGCGGGTAGGCGGGGTCGGTCTGCGCGATCACCGTGAAGCGGGTGCCGAGGGTGAGCGCGTAGAGCAGCGACGACTTGCCGTTGGAGACCACGGGGATGTCCAGCACCGCGCGCAGCTCGGCGACGCCGGAATCGCTCAGCGTGTTGACGGTGATGGCGTCGTAGCCCTCCTCGGCGAGCGCGATGCCCGCCTCGAAGATGGCGAACTCCACCAGCATCTCGTCGTGGCGGCCGATGAAGTGCATCGGCCCCGCCTTGAGCGGCTTGTAGTCGAAGGTGACGGCGCCCGAGAGCTCGACCTGCTCCATCTCCTGGCGCCTGTAGTCGAGGCCCTCCTCGTCGAACGGAAAGGGCACGATCACCGCTGCGCGTGGCATGGCATATTCTCCCTTCGGCCGCTGTCGTCCGGTCGTTTGCGGGCTACACCGGGTTGTCGGCGAGCCAGCGGGCGTAGCCGCGCACGCCGTCCTCGAACGCCACCTGCGGCTCCCAGCCGAGCACGCGCGCGGCCGCGGCGATGTCGAAGCGCCCGTGGCTCTGGTCCTCGGGGTCGGCGCCCGCGCCGAGCGCGATCCGCGCCTCGGGCAGAACGCGCCGCACGGTCTCCGCGATCTCGGCGAAGTCCAGGCGCACGCCGCCGGTGACGTTGAAGGCCTTCTGCGCACCGATCTCGCCCGCATCGAGTGCCGCGATCACGGCGCCCACCACGTCGTCCACGTGGACGTACTGCCGGGTGAAGCCGCGGCCGAAGGCGAGCGCGGTGGCGCGGCCGGCCTGCGCGTCCCCGATCATCTCGCGCAGCACGCAGGTGGTGCGCCGGCGCGGCCCGTAGACCCACGAGAATCGCAACACGACGGCGTCGAGGCCGGTCTGCGCCGCGTAGGCTCGGGTCAGGATGTCGCCGGAGGCCTTGGTGGCGCCGTAGATGTCGGATGCGGCCAGCGCCGCGCTCTCCGGCACCGGGTCGAGGCCGGCGGCGGTGTCTCCGTAGGCCGAGGTCGACGAGCAGAACACCAGGCGCACGCCGCGCTGGCGGGCGATCTCCAGCAGGTTGGCGGTGCCGGCGATGTTGGTCTCGATCACCGCGCGCGGGTTGTCGCGCCCCAGCATCGGGCCGGAGACCGCGCCGCAGTGGACGATGGCCGCGACGTCGCCGCTGCAGATGCCGTGCAGCCTGTGGACGTCGGTGAGTTCGGCGTCGAGCGAGGAGAAGCCCCCGTCCTCGCGCGGCTGGATGCGGTCGGTGCCGATCACGGCGCGCCCCTCGCGCGCGAGCCGCGAGGCGACGCCGAAGCCGATCAGTCCCGCCGATCCGGTGACCACGATTGCGCCGGACGCCATGAGTTCCTCCCGCGATGTGCCGCCCTGCGCAGGGTGCGGCGGGGCGGGCGAGTGCGTCAAGCACGCCGCCCTCGCGTGCCGCGCCCGATGGTCTACAATCGTCCCATGACCGCCCGCGCGACACGCGATCCCGCGACCATCAGGCAGCGCCTGGAGAAGGAGCGCGGCGAGCTGCTGGCGCTGAGCGAGGCGGCGGCGGACGAGCGCCGCCCGGTCACGCTGGACCAGCAGAGCGTCGGCCGCGTCTCGCGCATGGACGCCATGCAGGTGCAGGCGATGGCGCAGTCGGTGGAGGCGCGGCGGCGCGCGCGCCTGCCGCTCATCGAGGCGGCGCTGCGCCGGCTCGATACCGGCGAATACGGCTACTGCACCGATTGCGGCGAGAAGATTCCCGCCAAGCGGCTCGCCATCGACCCCACCATTGCCCGCTGCGTCGACTGCGCCGGCTGAGCCGGCCAGACCTAAGTGCCGGCGGTGATCGTTGCGTCCATGTAGCGCACCGCGCGCCCGGCGATCGCGACCCGCTCGCCCCGGTCCTCGCACACCATGCGCCCGCCGCGTGCGGAGAGCTGCCGCACCGCGAGGCGCGGCTTGCCCAGCCGGCCGGCCCAGTAGGGCACCAGCGCGGTCTGCACGTTGCCGGTCACCGGGTCCTCGGGCACGGCGTTCTTGGGCGCGAAGAAGCGCAGCACGTAGTCGGCATCGCCTGCATCGCCCGGCGCCGTCGCCACCACGCCGCGCCGGTCGAGGGTCGTCAGCAGCGACTGGTCGGGGGCGAGACCGGCCACGGTCGCCGCGCTCTCGAACACGGCGATCCAGTCGGCGCCGGCCAGCACCTCCGCGGGGTCCGCGCCGAGCGCCTTCACGAGCGCAGCAGGCGGCGCCGCCGGGTGCGCCGGCTGCGCCGGGAAGTCCATCACCAGGTCGGCGTCCTCGCGGGCGACCGTGAGCCGGCCGCTCAGCGTCTCGAAGTCGACCCGCTCCGTGCCGGGCCGGAGCTCCTCGAAGACGACGAAGGCGGCGGCGAGGGTGGCGTGGCCGCAGAGGTCGACCTCGACGTTGGGGGTGAACCAGCGCAGGCGCCAGCCCTCGCCCTCGGGCACCAGGAAGGCGGTCTCGGAGAGATTGTTCTCGGCCGCGATCGCCTGCATCGTGTCGTCGGCCAGCCAGGCGTCGAGGGGGCAGACGGCGGCCGGGTTGCCGCCCAGCACCCGCTCGGTGAAGGTGTCGATCTGCAGCAGTCTGATCGTCATCCACTCGTCCCTCGTTTGCATCAGGCGCCGGCGCGGCGCTTGGACCAGGTGAGCACGGCGAGGCCGGCCAGTAGCAGCGCCACGGCGATCCAGGCCGAGCCGGGCAGGCGCTCGTCGAAGATCGCCGCCCCCCAGCCAAGACCGGCCAGCACGATGATGTAGCCGAACTGGGAGAGGAAGAGCGGGCCGCCCAGCCTGAGAACCTCGAAGATCAGATACCAGACGACCGCCGTTATCACCGTGGCGCCCAGGATCGCGAGGTCGCCCGCCAGCAGGGGTCCGGGAAAGAGGTAGGTCTCGCCCGTGCCGAGCATGATCGGGATCATGATGACGGCGCCGCCGAGCTGGATGCCGCAGGCCAGCCCGAGCGAGTCCGCCCTGGGCGGCCACAGCAGCGCGCCCGTGATGTTGAACCCGGCGAAGCAGACCGGTGCCAGCAGCGCCAGCAGCAGCCAGCTCACCTCGGTGAAGGTCGGCAGCGTGATGCCCGGCACCACCAGGATCAGGATGCCGGCAAGGCCGAGCATCACCCCGCCGGTGCTGAGCAGGCGGAAGCGCTCCATGCCGAGCGCCATCGCCATCAGGTAGGTGCAGGTCGGCGAGAGGCAGGTGACCATGACCACGAGGCTCGCCGGCAGGTTGGGCGCGACGTGGGCCAGCAGTGAGACGGGGATGGAGATACCGATGGCGCCGCAGACCAGGTAGAGGCGCAGGTGCGCGCGGTCGAAGCGCACGCGCGTGCGGGTCGCGAGGCAGCCGAGCCAGAGCAGCAGCGCCGCCCCCAGCGTGTGCCAGAAGACGTAGGCGAGCGCCGGCACGCCGTTGGTGGTCGCGACCTTGTTGACCGAGAAGAGGAGGCCATAGAGCGCGCCCGCGACCAGCAGGTAGGCGACCGCGCGCACGCCCACCCGGGGCGCCGCGCCCGTGCCGGCGCCCGCCGCGCGGCCTTCGCCCTCGCCGCTCATCGCTCCGTGCGAGACAGGCGTGCCGGCAGGCTGCGGTGCGGGCGCCCGGCCCGGTCCCCGAAGCTCATGGCGTGGTCCTGGAGCGCCGCCGCGCCGCCCTAGGGAGCGTCTGCGCGGCGGCTGCCGGTGCGGGCCGCTACCACTCCGCGTGCTTGTAGCGGCTGGCCCAGTCCACGCCCTGCCAGGTCATCTGCGAATCGGGCTTCATGTGGATGAGCCAGCGGGGTTCCACCAGCGTGGGCTCCAGGTACTTGGGTCCGTTCTCGCCGAGGTAGCGCAGCGACATCTCGGTCGCGATCTCGACCCACTTGCCGCCGGTGTTGGGCTCCTCGACGATCTCGGCCCGGCCCCGCGCCATCACCTTCTGCATCGTCTCCCAGATGTCGATGCAGATGTAGACCCGCGGGTCGCGCTGGATGTGCCTGGCCCAGACCGAGCGCGCGCGTGGAATGACGTAGAAGCCGTCGTCGCGGTACTGGTACCAGAGCGGCACGACGTAGGGCCATCCCTCCTCGTCGAGGCAGCCGAGCCGGCAGAGATGCGGCCCCTTGAGGAACTCGTCGACCTCTTCGTCGGTCATGCCGCCGACCTTGCCGCGCCACGCGTCGCTCTCCGCCATGCCTTCTCTCCCTTGCCTGCCATGCGCGCGGCCCGTCCGTGGATATGCAGGGATGCCGCGCAGGTGGGCCATGATAGCATGGCCGCGGCAGGTGGCGGCCGCGCGGCCGCGCCCGCGAGCGGGATCGAGGGAGGCTCCGAATGCAGTTGGGTGTCGTCTTTCCACAGACCGAGATCGGCAACGATCCGGCGATCGTGCGCGACTACGGGCAGGCGGCCGAGGCGCTCGGCTACAGGCACGTGCTGGCCTTCGACCACGTGCTCGGCGGCAACGCCGCGACGCACGACCTGCGCGGGCCCTACAAGCACACCGACGCCTTCCACGAGCCCTTCGTGCTCTTCGGCTTCCTCGCCGCCGTCACCGGGCTCGAGTTCGTCACCGGCATCATCATCCTGCCGCAGCGCCAGAGCGCGCTGGTGGCCAAGCAGGCGGCGGCGCTCGACGTGCTCTGCGGAGGCCGGCTCAGGCTCGGCGTCGCAGTCGGCTGGAACCACGTGGAGTTCGAGGCCCTCGGCATGGATTTCTCGGACCGCGGGCGGCGCATCGAGGAGCAGATCGAGGTCATGCGCCTGCTCTGGACCGAGGAGCTCGTCACCTTCGAGGGCAATGAGCACCGCATCACCGACGCGGGCCTCAACCCGCTCCCGGTGCAGCAGCCGATCCCCGTCTGGTTCGGCGGTCACGCGGATTTCGTGCTCAGGCGCACCGCCCGCATCGGCGACGGCTGGTTCCCGCTCTTCGCGCCCGACGCGGACGGCGCGGCCGAGGTGGAGAAGCTGCATGGCTACATCCGCGAGGCCGGCCGCGACCCGGCGGAGGTGGGGATCGAGACCTGGCTCGATGTGCTGGACAAGACGCCCGATCAGTGGCGGGCGCACGCCGAGGGCTGGAAGAAGCTCGGCGCCACCCACTATTCGGTCAACACCATGAATTCGGGCCTCGCCTCGCCGCAGGACCACATCGAGGCCATCGGGCGGATCAAGGAGGCGCTGGCGGGCATCTGAGGGCGGCGGCGGCGCGCCATGGGCGCGGGCAGGGGGTCCGTCCTCGGGGCGGGCGAGCGCACCTTCCTCGAAGGCCGGCGCGTCGCGCACCTGGCGACGGCGGACGGGGCGGGCATCCCCAATGTCGGGCCGGTCTGCTTCGCCCTTGCCGGCGATACCGTCTACATGACGATCGACCGCAAGCCGAAGAGCGGCAGGCCATTGAAGCGCCTCCGCAACATCGCCGAGAACCCGAACGTCATGCTCACCGCCGACCGCTATGACGACGAGGACTGGTCCCGGCTCCGCTGGGTCATGCTGCGCGGCCGCGCGGAGATTCTGGAGCGCGGGCCCGAGCACGACGAGGCGCAGCGCATTCTCCGCGCCAGGTACAGGCAGTATCGGGCGATGGACCTCGCGCCGCTCCCGGTGATCGCGATCCGGATCGAGCGCGTCACGAGCTGGAGCGGGGCCGGCGGCGCCGATGCGGGCGCGCAGCGATGACCGACCGGCCGACCCGCCCCCGAGCTCTCTCGCTCTTCGCGCTGCCGGGCATTCCCATGGTGCGGCCCGGTGACGACCTCGCGGCGCTGATCGCCGAGGGCTACGCGCAGGCCGGCGAGGCCCTGGAAGAGGGCGACGTGCTGGTGGTGGCGCAGAAGATCGTCTCCAAGAGCGAGGGCCGCTACGCCGCGCTGGCCGATGTCGAGCCGGGCGCCAGGGCGCGCGGGCTGGCCGCCCGCACCGGCAAGGACCCGCGCCTGGTCGAGCTGATCCTGAGCGAATCGCGCCGCGTGGTGCGCCATCGCTCCAACGTCATCATCGTCGAGCACCGCCTGGGCTTCGTCATGGCGAACGCCGGCATCGACAGCTCCAACGTCGAGCCGCAGGCGGGAGAGGAGACGGGCGCGCGGGTGCTGCTGCTGCCCGTCGACCCCGACGGCAGCGCGCGGCGCCTGCGCGCCGGCCTGCGGGAGCGTCTCGGCAGCGACTGCGCCGTCATCGTCAACGACAGCGTCGGCCGCGCCTGGCGCATCGGCACCGTGGGGCTCGCGCTCGGCGCGGCCGGGCTGCCCTCGCTGCTCGACCTGCGCGGACGCGACGACCTCTTCGGCCGTCCGCTGGAGGTCACGCAGGTGGGGCTCGCGGACGAGCTCGCCGCCGCCGCCTCGCTGCTCCAGGGCGAGGCCGACGAGGGCATGCCGGTGGTGGTGGTGCGCGGCCTCAGCCCCGCCGGGCCGGGCAGCGCCGGCGCGGTGCTGATCCGCGACGAGGCCGATGACCTTTTCCGCTGACGCGCGCTGCGTCGCCCTTTCCGGCGGGGTCGGCGGGGCCAAGCTCGCGCTCGGGCTCGCGGACGTGATTGCGGACCCCGGCCGCCTCACCGTCGTGGCGAACACCGGCGACGACTTCGAGCACCTGGGGCTCAGGGTCTGCCCCGACCTCGACACGCTCACCTACACGCTGGCCGGCATCGCCAACGAGGAGACCGGCTGGGGCAGGGCGGGGGAGAGCGGCGCCTTCATGGCGGCGCTCGGCGCGCTCGGCGGCGAGACCTGGTTCTTCCTCGGCGATCGCGACCTCGCCCTCCACGTCGAGCGCACGCGCAGGCTCCGTGCCGGCGAGTCCTTGAGCGCGGTCACGTCCGCGCTCTGCGCGCGGCTCGGCGTGCCTGCGCGCATCGTGCCCATGAGCGACGACCCGGTGCCGACCGTGGTCGAGACGGAGGAAGGCCCGCTCGCCTTCCAGCACTACTTCGTGCGCGAGCGCTGCCGGCCCCGTGTCACGGGCTTTCGTCACGAAGGGGCGGAGCGCGCGCGGCCCTGCGCCGCCTTTCTCGACGCGCTGGCGGCGCCGGATCTCGGCGCGGTCGTCGTCTGCCCGTCCAACCCCTACATCAGCATCGACCCGATCCTCGCCCTCCCCGGCGTGCGCGCGGCGCTCGCCGCCTGCCGCGCCCCGGTGATCGCGGTCTCGCCCATCGTCGGCGGCAGGGCGGTCAAGGGGCCGACGGCGAAGATGATGGCCGAGCTCGGCACGGCGCCCGGCGCGGCCGCCATCGCCCGACACTACTCGGGTCTGATCGACGGCTTCGTGCTCGACACGGCGGACCGGGCCGAGGCGGACGCCATCGCCGCCGGCGGCGTCGCGGTCGAGGTGACGAACACGATCATGAGCGCGCGCGCCGACAAGCAGGCCCTCGCCCGCGCCGTGCTCGCCTTCGCTCGCCGGATTTCAGCCTCCGCTCAATCGAGCTCCACCGCGTAGGCCGAAGCCGGCAGCGCCTCCGGGATCAGCCCCTGGGCCGCGAGGAAGGCGGCGAAGCGCTCGTAGCGCGCGCTGTCCAGCGCCGCCGGGCGCAACGCGAAGCGCGGCAGGGTGTCGCGCCAGGCGCGCTTGTTGAGCTCGTCGTCGAGCTCCTCCCGCCCGCGCAGGAAGAGCCGCCAGGACTCGTCCGGGTGGTTGACGAGGAACTGCACGCCGCGCTCCAGCGCATCGACGAAGCGCCGCAACGCGGGGTCGCCCAGGCGTTCGGTGTTGGCGACGACGATCAGCTCGTCGTAGGGCGGCACGCCCTCCTCCTCGATGTAGAAGGCGCGGCCGGAGCGCCCCTCGATGTCCATCTGGTTGAGCTCGAAGTTGCGGTAGGCGCCGATCACCGCATCGACCTGCCCCGAGATGAGCGAGGGCGAGAGCGAGAAGTTGACGTTGACCAGCGTGATGTCGTCGAGGGCGAGGCCGTGGCGCTCCAGCATGGCGCCGAGCAGCGCGTCCTCGAAGCCGCCGACCGAGTAGCCCACCGTGCGCCCCTTGAGGTCGGCGATGGTCTGGACCGGGCCGTCGGCCAGCACCAGCAGCGTGTTGAGCGGCGTCGCCACCAGCGTCGCGATCCTCACCAGCGGCAGCCCCTCCGCCACCTGCAGGTGAAGCTGCGGCTGGTAGGAGACCGCGAGCTCCGCCTTGCCGGCGGCGACCAGCTTGGGCGGGTCGTTGGGATCGGCCGGCGCGATCAGCTCGACCTCTAGGCCAGCGTCGGCGAAGTAGCCCTTCTCCTGCGCGACGAAGAGGGGCGCGTGGTCGGGGTTGACGAACCAGTCGAGCAGCAGGGTGAGCTTCTCGGCGGCACCGGTCGGCCGGGGCGCGAGCAGGGCCGCCGCCAGGCAAAGGGTTGCCGCCGCCAGCAGGGTCTTGGTCACAATCCGCATCGATCAGTCTCCCTGTCTCTCGTTCGGGTTCAGGTGTCGGGCTGCCAGTGCAGCGCCCGGCGCAGCACGTGGTCGAGGATGAAGTAGATCGCTACCGCGAAGACCGCGAGCGTCAGCAGCGCCGCGAACATCAGGTCGATCTGCATGCGCGCGTTGGCGTGCAGCATGAGGAAGCCGAGGCCCGCGCTGGAGCCCACCCACTCGCCCACCACGGCGCCGATGGGCGCCACCGCCGCGGCGACGCGCACGCCGGAGGCGAGCGCCGGCAGCGCCGCCGGCACGCGGATGCGCCAGAGCGCCGACCACGGGCTTGCCCCCATGGCGCGCGCGAGGTCGAGCCAGCCGGGCTCGGTCCGCCTCAGCCCATCGAAGAAGTTGGCGGCGACGGGGAAGTAGATGATGAGCGTCGCCATCGCGACCTTCGACGCGATGCCGTAGCCGAGCCAGAGCACCAGGATCGGCGCCAGCGCGAAGACCGGCACCGCCTGCGAGGCCACCAGCACCGGCAGCAGCCAGAGCCGCGCCGGGCGCACGTAGGTCAGCACCAGCGCGCTGACGACGCCGAGCAGGGTGCCGAGCGCGAGACCGAGCGCGATCTCCAGCAGCGTGGTCTGGGCGTGGCCGAGGATCAGCCCGGCATGCTCCCACCAGGTCGCGCCGACCCGCGCCGGGCCGGGCAGGATGTAGTGCGGCGTCTCGGCCAGCCAGACCACCGCCTGCCACACCAGCACCAGCAGGCCGCAGATCGCCGTGAGCCTCAGGGCGCGCATGCCGGTCCGCCGCCATCAGTGGGGACGCAGGCAGGCCGCGGCGTCGTCCGCCGCCGTGAGCCGCTCGAGCAGCTCGGCGTGCAGCGCCTGCAGCGAGCTTTCGCCGGCCCTGCGCGGCGGGGGGCCCAAGGGCGCGGGCGCGGGCTGCAGCGTCGCCGGCCGGCCGGCCATGACGTAGATGCGCTCGCCGAGGCGCAGCGCCTCCAGCGGGTCGTGGGTGACCAGCAGCACCGTGCGGCCGGCGAGCAGGCCGGCGGCGAGCTCCTGCAGCCGCATCCGCGTGATCGCGTCGAGCGCGGAGAAGGGCTCGTCCATCAGCACGATGGGCCGGTCCTCCATCAGGGTGCGGGCAAGCGCCACGCGCTGGCGCATGCCGCCGGAGAGCGTGCGCGGCAGCGCATCGGCCTCGCTTCCGAGGCCCACGCGCTCCAGCATCGCCTGCGCCCGCGCCCGGTCCGGCTTCTCTCCCCTGAGGCGCGCGCCGAGGGAGACGTTGCCGAGCGCGCCCAGCCACGGCATCAGCAGGTCCTGCTGCGCCATGTAGGCGACCGAGGCGCCGTGCGCGACGCTGAGGCTGCCCGCCTCCAGCCGCTCCAGCCCGGCGATGACCCGGAGCAGGCTCGACTTGCCGACGCCGCTCGGCCCCAGCAGGCAGGTCCAGCGGCCCCGTTCCAGCGCCAGCTCGAGCCCGTCGAAGAGGAGCGTGCCCTCGAAGCCGAAGCGCGCGCCCTCGATGCGGACGGCGGGGTCCGACTCAGGGTGAGGCTCTGCTGGCGGGGTCACGTCTCGTTTCCTACGCCGGTCCTAACCGGATCAGGTTCAAGGGGTCGTCGGGGTGGGTCCGACCTCTCAGCCGCGCACGGCTCCCCCAGAGCGCCTGCGATCATGGCGGAGGGACGGACGCGTTGCAAGCGCGTGGCAGGCGGGGCACTGTCTCGGCCAGCCTGGTCGGGAGCAAATCCCCCACCTCGCCCCGGCCCTCTCCGCCACTCTTCCATATCCCTCAGTCGCCGGGCGCTCGCTCCGCTCGCTTGGCTTGGGGGCGGAGAGGGAGAGCAGGCCGTTACTGCCACGTTCCCCCTCCGCCTTGGGGGAGGGGGACAGGGGGAGGTGGGAGACCCTATGCTTCCGGTTGCACAGTTAGGCTCGCGCCGGC
>JAJDXK010000040.1 GCA_022823305.1 Alphaproteobacteria bacterium | reverse complement strand
CCCTCCGCCACGAGCACCATCACGACACCGGAATCGTGCCTCTCCACGCGGAACCCCCGGCCCCGCTTTCCAACCTGTCTCGGGCGGCGGTGCGGCTCGCGCTGGAGACGGCCTTGGGCATCGACTAGCATTCGGGCCGGGCCGCTCGGCGCGTGCCGCCCTCAGAGGGGGGCCGAGGGTGGACTGAGCGCAGCGACAAGGACCAACCGAGGAGACCGGCATGGGCCGTTCCAGGATACTGTTGGCGGGCGAATCGTGGGTGACGGCCGCGACCCACATCAAGGGCTTCGACCAGTTCCCCACGGTCACCTTTCATCGCGGCGCGGATGCGCTGGCCGAGGCGCTGGCCGACAGCGAATTCGCGCTCACCTACATGCCGGCCCACGAGGCGCAGACGCACTTTCCCTCGACACTCGCCGGGCTTCGCGAGTACGACGCCCTCATTCTCAGCGACATCGGCGCCAACACCCTGCTCCTGCATCCCGATACCTGGATCGAGAGCAAGCCCACGCCCAACCGGCT
The DNA here is from genome assembly GCA_022823305.1 of Alphaproteobacteria bacterium. Classification (GTDB taxonomy): domain Bacteria; phylum Pseudomonadota; class Alphaproteobacteria; order UBA828; family UBA828; genus WTGU01. Next base: position 20,969 of record JAJDXK010000040.1, on the reverse strand, counting down.
CAAGCTCATCCGCGACTACGTGGGCGAAGGTCGCGGCCTGATGATGGTGGGCGGCTACTACAGCTTCCAGGGCATCAACGCGGGCGCCCGCTACCGGGGAACGCCGGTCGAAGACGTGCTGCCCGTCACGATCCTGCCTTGGGACGACCGCGTCGAGGTGCCGGAAGGGTTCCGGCCGGAGTTGCGCGGGCCTGCCGCCCACCCGATCCTGGAGGGCCTCGGTGCGGCGTGGCCGCTGCTGCTGGGCTACAACGAGGTCGCGCTGAAGGAGGGGGCGGAGCTTCTGCTCAAGGTCCCGGACGACGCGGGCGGACATCCCCTGCTGGCGACGGGCGCCTACGAGAAGGGCCGCGCGATCGCCTGGACCTCGGACATCGGGCCGCACTGGTGCCCGCCCGATTTCGTCTCGTGGGAGGGCTACGGTCGCCTGTGGCGGCAGTGCCTGTCGTGGCTGACAGGCGCCTCGGGGTCCTGAGGCGGGCCGCGCCTCAGTCGAAGCCGCCGAAGTCCAGCGCCAGCCGCTCGCCGAGCCAGAGCGGGTAGTCGAGCTGGTCGGCGCGTCCCTCGCCGGTAATCGGATGCACGAGCACCGGGTGGCCGCAGCGGTTGAGCATGAGCCAGGGCACGATCTCGCCGAAGAGGGCCGGCTCGAAGGCGGCCTGGAACATGGCCTGCGGATGCGGCCCCACCGGCTCGTCGCGCCAGCGCCCGAGGCGTATGGGGAAGCGCGCGATCAGGTCCGTCCTGATCGCCGCGGCGCTTCGCCTGGTCGCGGGTTCGTAGTAGACGTGGGCGTGGTAGCCGGTGATTGCCGCCGGCGGCAGTGGCCTCAAGCCCGGGGCTCGACGCCGACGCCCCGGGTGCTCAGGAACTCGGAAAGCTCGCCGGTCTCGTACATCTCGCGCACGATGTCGCAGCCGCCCACGAATTCGCCCTTGACGTAGAGCTGCGGGATCGTCGGCCAGTCGCTGAAGCTCTTGATGCCCTGGCGCACCTCGGGGTCCTCGAGCACGTCGAAGCCCTTGAAGCGGACGCCGAGCAGCGAGAGCATCTGCACCACCGTGGCGGAGAAGCCGCACTGCGGGAACACCGGCGTCCCCTTCATGAACAGGACGACGTCGTTCTCGTCGATGAGGGCCCGGATACGGTTCTCGACCGGTGCGCTGGTCGTGGCCTCCATCATGTGAATACCCCTTTCCTTGCCGATCCGCTCAGGCGTCCGTGGGAACGCCGGTCTGCAACGCGAGCGCGTGGAGCTGGTCGCCCATGCGCCCGCGCAGGGCGCGATAGACCATCTGGTGCTGCTCCACCCGCGACTTGCCCGCGAAGGAGGCCGAGATCACCCGCGCCGCGTAGTGGTCGCCGTCGCCGCGCAGATCGTCGATGTGGATCTGGGCGTCCGGCAGCGCCTCGCGGATGAGCTGCTCGATCTCCTGCATGTCCATGGGCATGGGTGACGCTCTCGGGCGGTGCTCTCAGCGCTCGTGCTCCGCCTCGCCGGCCATGTAGGCCGGCAGCCACTCTTCGTGAATGCGGCGGAGCGCGGCTATCGATATCGCACCTCGGCCCTCGACTGTCAACGAGGCCCCGGTCGCGCCGGCAGGCGCGCCTGTGTTCGCGCCGATGGCCGTGGCTGGGATTCCTTCGGCCTCCGCGTCCGCCAGCAGCGCCGCGGCGCAGCCGGCCGGCACGCTCGCGAGATAGCGCCCCTGGTCTTCGCCGAAGAGCCAGCCGGCGGCACTCTCCGCCCCGGCCGGCAGGGCGATGCGGGCGCCCACGCTGCGGCCTGCGTCGAGCGCAGCGAGCGCCATCTCGGCGAGCGCCACCAGCAGCCCGCCGTCGGCGATGTCGTGGCAGGCGCTGAGCCGCCCGCTCTCGATCAGGCGGCGCACGAAGTCGCCGGTGCGCCGCTCGGCGGCGAGGTCGACCGCAGGCGGCGGCCCCTCCTGCCTGCCCTCGATCTCGCGCTGGTAGAGGGAACGGCCGAGATGAGCGCCATCGCCACCGATCAGCAGCAGCGTCTCGCCCGGCGCCTCCAGGGCGATGTCGCACATCCGCCCGAGGTCGGCGATCAGCCCGAGGCCGCCGATGGAGGGCGTGGGCAGGATGCCGGCGCCCTCGGTCTCGTTGTAGAGTGAGACGTTGCCGGAGACGACCGGGAAGTCCAGTGCCCGGCAGGCCTCGGCCATCCCCTGGATGCAGCCGACGAACTGGCCCATCACCTGCGCCCGCTCGGGGTTGCCGAAGTTGAGGCAGTCGGTGATGGCGAGCGGGCGCGCGCCCACCGCGGTGAGGTTGCGCCAGGCCTCGGCCACCGCCTGGGCTCCCCCGGCGGCGGGGTCGGCGGCGCAGTAGCGCGGCGTGCAGTCGGCGGTGAGCGCGAGGCCCTTGTTGGTGCCGTGGACGCGCACCACGGCGGCATCGCCCCCCGGCGGCTGCACCGTGTCCGCCATCACCATGTGGTCGTACTGCTCCCAGATCCAGCGCCTGGAGCAGAGGTCGGGCGCGGCCAGCAGCCGCTGCAGCGCCTCCATCGGATCGGCCCCGTCGTCTGGCGCTGCGGCCAGCGGCGCGGGCCGGGGCGTGAGCGTGTAGGGCCGCTCGTAGACCGGCGCCTCGTCCACCAGCGGGCGCACCGGCAGGTCCCCCACCACGGCGCCGCCCGCCTTCAGCACGAGGCGGCCCGTGTCGGTGATACGGCCGACGATGGCGAAGTCGACGCCCCACTTCTCGAACACGGCGCGGGCGCGGTCCTCCGCATCGGGGCGAATCACCATGAGCATGCGCTCCTGGCTCTCCGAGAGCATGATCTCGTAGGGCGTCATGGCGCTCTCGCGCAGCGGCACCCGGTCGAGCTCGAGCTCGATCCCGGCCCCGCCCTTGTCCGCCATCTCCACCGAGGAGCAGGTGAGCCCCGCCGCCCCCATGTCCTGGATGGCGACGATCGCGTCCGTTCCCATCAGCGCGAGGCAGGCCTCCATCAGCAGCTTCTCGGTGAAGGGGTCGCCGACCTGGACGGTCGGGCGCTTCTCCTCCGTGCCCTCGTCGAAGGCGGCAGACGCCATGGTGGCCCCGTGGATGCCGTCGCGCCCGGTCTTGGCGCCGACGTAGACCACGGGGTGGCCTGTCGCGTCGCGCGCGGCGGCGCGGAAGATGCGGTCCGCCGGTGCCACGCCCACGGTCATGGCGTTGACTAGGATGTTGCCGTCGTAGGCGGAATCGAAGGCGCAGGAGCCGCCCACGGTCGGCACGCCGATGCAGTTGCCGTAGCCGCCGATGCCGGCGACGACGCCCGCCACCAGATGGCGGGTCCTGGGGTGGTCCGGCGCGCCGAAGCGGAGCGCATCGAGGCTCGCCACCGGGCGTGCGCCCATGGTGAACACGTCGCGCAGGATGCCGCCGACGCCGGTGGCCGCGCCCTGGTAGGGCTCGATGAAGGAGGGGTGGTTGTGGCTCTCCATCTTGAAGACCGCGGCCTGCCCGTCGCCGATGTCCACCACGCCGGCGTTCTCCCCCGGCCCGCAGATGACCCAGGGCGCCTCGGTCGGCAACGTGCGCAGCCAGATGCGCGAGGACTTGTAGGAGCAGTGCTCGTTCCACATCGCCGAGAAGACGCCGAGCTCGGTCAGGTTGGGCGCGCGGCCCATCACCCGCTCGATGCGCGCGTACTCCTCGGCGCTCAGCCCGTGCTCGGCGACCAGCGCCGGCGTGATCGGCGCTTCCGGCATCGCCGCCACCGCGCCGCTCACGAGAGCGCCTCTACCAGATGATCGAACATGGCGCGCCCGTCGGCGCCGCCGAGGGCGGGCTCAGCTGCGCGCTCGGGGTGCGGCATCAGGCCGAGCACGGTGCGGGCCGGGTTGAGGATGCCAGCGATGTCGGCGACGGAGCCGTTGGGGTTGGCGCCCTCGCCTCTCTCGCCGTCGGCGCCCACGTAGCGGAAGGCGATCAGGCCCTCGCCCTCCAGCCGGGCCAGGGTGTCCGCGTCGGCGAAGTAATTGCCGTCGTGGTGGGCGACCGGCATCCGCACCACCTGGCCGGCCTCGTAGCCGGCGGTGAACGGGCTTTCGGCCTCGTCGACGCGCAGGCTCACCCAGCTGCAGACGAAGCGGAGCCCGGCGTTGCGCATCAGCGCGCCGGGCAGGAGTCCCGCCTCGGTCGCCACCTGAAAGCCGTTGCAGATGGCGAGTACGGGGACGCCCGCCTCGGCGCGGCGCACCACGTCCGCCATCGCCGCCGAGCGCGCCGCCATGGCGCCGACGCGCAGGTAGTCGCCATGGGCGAAGCCGCCGGGCAGCACGATCAGATCGCAGGCGGGCAGCGTCGCCTCGTCGTGCCAGATCATCGCCGGCGCCCGGCCCGCGCTCGCCTCCAGCGCCACCATGACGTCGCGGTCGCAGTTGGAGCCGGGAAAAACCACGATCACGGCCTTCATCGCGGGCTCGAAACGTGGTGGCGGCGCAGCGCGTCTTTGCCAGAAGAGCAGACGGCCGCGAGCGTCCCACCCCCCCCTGTCCCCCTCCTCCCGGGAGGAGGGGGAACGTAAACGGTGCCGCCCGTTCTCCCTCTCCTTCCCCGAGGGGGAGGAGAGGGCCGGGGTGAGGTGGGGGTGGAGTGGTCCGCGGCGCGCCGGCTCATTCGGCGAGGTCGATGGTGTAGTCCTCGATCACGGTGTTGGCGAGCAGGCGTGCGCACATGGCGTCGAGCCGGGCGCGCGCGACCTCCGGGTCGGTCTCGGCGAGGTCGAGCTCCAGGTACTTGCCCTGGCGCACCTCGCCCACGCCCTCGAAGCCCATGCGGGCCAGCGTCGAGGCGATCGCCTTGCCTTGGGGGTCGAGAACGCCGGGCTTGAGGGTGATGTGGACGCGGGCTCGCACGCGGTCTCACGCGCGCTCGTCGTCGCCGCCGTTCATGTCATGGACCACCGCCTCGGGCATGAGGCCGAGGCGCCGCGCGACCTCCTGATAGGCCTCCGAGACGCGCCCGAGGTCGCGGCGGAAGCGGTCCTTGTCCAGCTTCTCGTTGGTCTCGATGTCCCACAGCCGGCAGCTGTCGGGGGTGATCTCGTCGGCCAGCACGATGCGCATGTCCTCGCCGTGCCAGAGCCGGCCGAACTCGAGCTTGAAGTCCACCAGCCTGATGCCGATGCCGTGGAAGAGCCCGCTGAGGAAGTCGTTGATGCGGAGCGACATCGACAGGATGTCGTCGAGCTCCTGCGGCGTGGCCCAGCCGAAGGCGGTGATGTGCTCCTCCGAGACCAGCGGGTCGTCGAGCTCGTCGTTCTTGTAGCAGTACTCGACGATGGAGCGCGGAAGCTGCGCCCCTTCCTTGAGGCCGAGCCGCTTGACCAGCGTGCCGGCCGCGTAGTTACGGATGATCACCTCCACCGGGATGATCTCCACCTCGCGGATGAGCTGCTCGCGCATGTTCAGCCGGCGCATGAAGTGGGTGGGCACGCCGATCTCGTTGAGACGCGCCATGAGGTGCTCGGAGATGCGGTTGTTGAGCACCCCCTTGCCGGTGATCACGCCGTGCTTCTTGTTGTTGAAGGCGGTGGCGTCGTCCTTGAAATATTGCACCAGGGTGCCTGGCTCCGGCCCTTCGTAGAGGACCTTCGCCTTGCCTTCGTAGATCCGCCTGCGACGGGACATGGGTAGGTTCCTCGGAGCGGGGCTGTGGGCCGGTGCGGCGCGTTCCGCGCTTCCGGTACCCCGCCAAGATAGTCATGGCAAGCGGTCAGTACAATCGCCCGTTACCGTTATTTGCCAGTGCGCGCGGCCGCCCGGTCGCCACGCCGCATCCGCCAGGCTCCCCCGCCCTAAATTTCAATCCGTTCAAAGGGATGGCGGTCGGGCGGCCCGGCTGCAAAATGCCAGAGCGGGGCGGTCCGGGGGGCGCTGGCGCGCGGCAGGGCGATCAGCGAAGCGTTGACCGTGCCGAATCCGCCGACGGGCGCGATACACATGGCGGCCTCCGGGTCGCCGCCCGAGTCGCGCGCGCCGCGCGCGAGCAGCGCCGCCCACGACTGCCAGTCCTCCATTCCCGGCTCGGGCGCCGGCGCCGCCTCGAAAGCCGCGAGATGGGTGTGGATGCGTGCCGAGGCCGGATCGTTACGCTCGCGCGCGGTGAACATGGAGAGCCCCTCGGGCAGGGGGTGGAAGACCGGCGCGCTGCCGCCGTCGTGGCGCAGCCAGAAGGCTTCCTCGGAATCGGCCACCACGAGGTTGAAGGGGCGATATGCGTCGCCGTCGATGTCGGCGAGCGCGCTGGCGGCAAGCGCCGCGTCGGCATGGTCGAGCGCATCGAGCACCAGCTCCCCGCGCGAGCGTTTGTCCGCGACGGGGCCGAGCGCGCCGGTGCGGTTGAGGATGCCGGCGCAGACGCCGTCGTCGTTGACGCCGAGCCAGCTCCCGCCGGCGAGCATGTCCCTGCCCGCGGTCGCTTGCGCCCGGTCGGGCCAGTGGCGGCCCGGCGCGCGCCACGGGCGGTCGATCATCTCGTCGCGGTTGGCGGCAATCAGCACCGGCCACTCGTGACCGGGACGGCGCAGGATGACGAGGGTGCACACGGCGCTCAGCGGGCAGGCGCGCAGCGCCCGGCGTGGACCCGCGCGGGGCCCTCTGGCACAATGCGCCAGCGTCCACTCATCGGCATGGAGCCTGGGGCATGAACACCTTCGATGACCGCAAGAAAGCCGCCGAGGCGAAGTTCAAGCACGATCAGGAGTTTCAGTTCAAGGTCATCGCCCGGCGCAACAAGCTGCTCGGCCTGTGGGCGGCGGAGAAGATGGGAATCGCGGGCGACGATGCCGAGGCCTACGCCAAGCAGGTGGTCATGGCCGACTTCGAGGAGCCGGGCGACGACGACGTGGTGCGCAAGGTGCTGGGCGACCTGACGGGCAAGGGCATCGAGGCGGACGATCACCTGATCCGCGCCCAGATGGAGCGCCTGCTCGACGAGGCCAAGACCCAGGTTTCGGCCGAGTAGCGCACCTCTCTTTTCCCGCATCTGGAGAACGCCGGTGAGCGTCGCCCCCGAGAGGGGCGCGGACGCAAGTCGCCCCGGCTGGGGCGTCCATGCCCATCGGGCGCTGAGCGACGCCGGAATCCGCCAGGTCGGCTACGTGCCGGACGGCGGACTCTCCGAGCTGCTACGGCTCTGCGCTGCCGACGAATCCATGCGCACCGTGCTGCTCGCCCACGAGCAGGAAGGCCCGGCGCTCGCCGCCGGCGCCTGGCTGGGTGGCGAGCGCGCGGCGCTGCTGATGCAGTCGAGCGGGGCCGGCAACTGCGTCGCTGCGCTCTCGCTGATCCGCACCTGCCGCTTCCCCTTCCTCGGCATCGTCACCATGCGGGGCGAGTGGGGCGAGACCAACCCGTGGCAGCTGCCGATGGGCCAGGGCACGGCGGCGCATCTGAAGCAGTGCGGCGTGATGGTCTCCCGCGTGGACGACGCGGCAGAGACGTTCGAGACCATCGCCGCGGCGGCGGCCATTGCCTTCGAGAGCCAGGCGGCAGCCGCGGTCCTCATCGGCCAGCGCGTGATCGGCGCGAAGGACTTCGACGGATGACGGCCCGCGCCGCGCCGGAGACCAGTCTCGACCGCCGCACCGCCGTGGCGACCCTGCTCGCGGGCCGCGACGAGGTGCTGGTGGTGCCCGGCCTCGGCTCGGCCACTTGGGACTGCGCCGCGCTCGGCGATAACCCACTCCACTTCTCGCTCTGGGGCGCGATGGGCAACGCCTCGATGATCGGCCTCGGCCTCGCGCTCGCGCAGCCCGAGCGTCGTGTGCTGGTGCTGACCGGCGACGGCGACATGCTGATGGGGCTCGGCAGCCTCGCCACCATCGCGACGCAGGCGCCGGCCAACCTGGCGCTGGTGGTGCTCGACAACGAGCGCCACGGCGAGACCGGGATGCAGCCGACGCACACGGCCTGGCGCACCGATCTCGCCGCCGCCGCGGCGGCCTGCGGCTTCGCCGAGACACGGCAGGTCGCGGACGAGGCCGGCCTGCGCGCGGCCCTCCCGCTGGTGCACGAGGCGCCGGGGCCGACCTTTCTCACGGTAAAGGTGCACGCCAAGCCGCTCCCCCGCGTCCTGCCCCCCCGCGACGGCGCCTACCTCAAGGACCGCTTCCGCGCAGCCCTGCTGGGCCCCGACGCCGCTTGCCCCTGAGCCACGATCCGACCCCGCGTGCTTGCCTGCGGCGCGGCTTGGGCGCATTGTGCCGGCGGCCCACAGCGGGGCATCGGCCGCGCCGCCAGACACGGCGCGCCTCCCCGGTGGCCGCTCTCGTTCGCAGGAGTCGACCTATGGCCTATCCCGATCCGGACTCGCGCTCCGCAGCGCTCGGCGCAAGGGCCCGCGCGGTGTTCCCCGGCGGCGGCACCCGCAGCCTGACCCAGCTCGCGCCCTATCCGATCTACGCCCGCGAGGCCGAGGGCTGCCGCGTCACCGACGTGGACGGCGTCGAACGGATCGACTTCATCAACAACTACACGGTCCAGCTCTTCGGCCACTCGCACCCGGCCATCGTCGAGGCGGTCGTTAGCCAGGCGGAGCGCTTCATGTCGCTGACGCTCGCCACCGAGAGCGAGATCGAGCTGGCCGAGCAGATCTGCGGCCGCGCGCCCTCGCTGCAGCGCATCCGCTTCACCAACACCGGCACCGAGGCCGTGATGCACGCCATCAAGGGCGCCCGTGCCTGCACCGGGCGGCCCAAGATCGCGAAGTGCGAGGGCGTCTACCACGGCGCCTACGACTATGCCGAGGCGAGCCTCGACCCGGACCCGCAGAACTGGGGCACCGACCGGCCGCGCCCGGTGGGCTACGCGAAGGGGACCCCCGCCGGACTGCTGCAGGACGCGGTGATCATCCCCTTCAACGACGTGGCGCAGAGCCGGGAGATCCTCGACCGCCACGCGGACTCCCTCGCCGCGGTGCTGGTTGACCCGGTGCCGTCGCGCTGCGGGGGGCTGCCCATGAGCCCCGCCTACATCGAGATGCTGCACGACTTCCGCCGCTCCTCCGGCGCGCTCATCATCGACGACGAGGTGGTCTGCTTCCGCCTGCACGAGGGCGGCGCCCAGACCCTCTACGGCCTCGAGCCCGACCTCACGACGCTCGGCAAGGTGATCGGCGGCGGCATGCCCATCGGCGCCGTCGCCGGGACCGAGGAGGCGATGAGCGTCTACGACAGCAGCGCCGGCAAGGCCGCCTGCCCGCAGTCCGGCACCTTCACGGCCAACCCGCTCTCCATGGCCGCCGGCGTCGCCTCTATGCGCATGTTCACGAAGGACGCGATCGATCGCCTCAACGCGCTCGGCGAGACCGCGCGCGAGCGACTGCGCGAGGCCTTCCGCATAGCCGGCGTCGAAGGCCAGATCACGGGCGAGGGCTCGCTGATCCTCTTCCACATGAGCGACGAGCCGCTCGCCGACTACCGCGCGGTCTATCGCGCCGGCACGGAAGGACGCGCACGCCGGCTGGAGGCGCTGTTCCGCTCGCTTCTCAACCACGGCGTCATCACCTCGTTCACGGGCATGGCCTGCCTCTCCACGCCGATGGAGGAGGCGGAGATCGACCACCTCGCCGACGCGGTGCTGGCCGGCCTGCGCTCGCTCGAGCGCGAGGCTGCCTGAGAGCCGCGCGGCGCCCGCCTTCTGCGCCATGACCGCGCCATGAGCCGCCGCGTCCTCTGCCGTTTGGACGAGATCCCCGACCCGGGCTCGAAGGGCTTCGAGTTCCGCGAGGGCGACATGCTCTACGCGCTCTTCGTGGTGCGCGTCGGCGAGAGGGTGGTGGCCTACGAGAATTCTTGTCCGCACACCGACGGCCCGCTCGACTGGATGCCGGGCCAGTTCCTCGCGCCCGAGAAGGACATGATCCAGTGCGCCACTCACGGCGCGCTCTTCCGGATCGAGGACGGGCACTGCCTCGCCGGCCCCTGCACCGGCGAGAACCTCACCCCGCTCCCGGTCCACGTCGAAGGCGGCACGGTCGCCGTGGAGTTCTGACCGTATATAATCCCGCCGCGCCGAGACTCTCGGCCGTTCCATCAGGGAGGCGCAGCGCCACGATGTCGGAGACCGAGCTGTTCCCCGTGCCGGCGGGCCTCGACCGCACGGCCCATTGCGATGACGCAACCTACCGCGCCTGGTACGCCCGCTCCGTCGAGGACCCGGAAGGGTTCTGGGCCGAGCACGGCAGGCGCATCGACTGGATCAGGCCCTACACGAAGGTGAAGGACGTCTCCTACCGGGCCGACGATCTCCACATTCGCTGGTTCGAGGACGGCACGCTCAACGCCTGCGCCAACTGCGTCGACCGCCATCTTGAAGACCGCGGCGACCAGGTCGCCATCATCTGGGAGGGCGACGACCCGGCCGAGGACTCGACACTGACCTACCGCGAGCTGCACGCGGCGGTCTCGCGCTTCGCCAACGGCCTGCTCTCCCTCGGCGCCAGCAAGGGCGACCGCATCACCATCTACCTGCCGATGATCCCCGAGGCCGCCATCGCCATGCTGGCCTGCGCCAGGATCGGCGCGATCCACTCGGTGGTGTTCGGCGGCTTCTCGCCGGATTCGCTGGCAGGCCGCATTCAGGACTGCGATTCCTCGCTCATCATCACCGCCGACGAGGGCTTGCGCGGCGGCCGCACGGTCCCGCTCAAGGCGAACGCCGACGCGGCGCTGGAGAGCTGCCCCAGCATCCGGACGTGCGTGGTGGTGAAGCGCACCGGCGGCGAGATCGGCTGGGCCGACGGCCGCGACGTCTGGTACCACGACCTCGTGGAGGGCGCGTCGGCCGACTGTCCGCCGGCGGAGATGGAGGCCGAGGACCCGCTCTTCATCCTCTACACCTCGGGCTCGACGGGAAAGCCCAAGGGCGTGCTGCACACCACCGGCGGCTACATGGTCTATGCCTCGATGACGCACAGCTACGTCTTCGACTACCACGACGGCGAGACCTACTGGTGCACCGCGGACGTCGGCTGGGTCACCGGGCACAGCTACATCCTCTACGGCCCGCTCGCCAACGGCGCGACGACGCTGATGTTCGAGGGCGTGCCCAACTACCCCGACGCCTCGCGCCACTGGCAGGTGTGCGACAAGCACGGCGTCAACATCTACTACACCGCGCCGACCGCGATCCGCGCGCTGATGCGCGAGGGCGAGGCGCCCGTGGCGAAGACCTCGCGCGCGTCGCTCCGGCTGCTGGGCTCGGTGGGCGAGCCGATCAACCCCGAGGCTTGGCTCTGGTACCACCGGGTGGTGGGCGACGGGCGCTGCCCCATCGTCGACACCTGGTGGCAGACCGAGACCGGCGGCATCCTCATCACGCCGCTGCCGGGGGCGACGGCGCTCAAGCCCGGCTCCGCCACGCGGCCCTTCTTCGGCGTGCGCCCGCTGATCGTCGACCAGGAGGGGAACGAATTGGAAGGCGCCTGCTCCGGCCTTCTCTGCCTCGCCGATTCCTGGCCGGGGCAGATGCGCACCGTCTACGGCGACCACGAGCGCTTCGTCGAGACCTACTTCTCCCAGTATCCCGGCCGCTACTTTACCGGCGACGGCGCGCGCCGCGACGAGGACGGCTACTACTGGATCACCGGGCGCGTCGACGACGTGCTCAACGTCTCCGGCCACCGCATGGGCACGGCGGAGGTGGAGAGCGCACTGGTGGCGCACCCGGCGGTCTCGGAATCGGCGGTGGTCGGCTACCCCCACGAGATCAAGGGGCAGGGCATCTACGCCTACGTGACGCTCACCGCCGGGCGCGAGCCGAGCGAGGCGTTGCGCGGCGAGCTCACCCGCTGGGTGCGCAAGGAGATCGGCCCCATCGCGACGCCCGACCTGATTCAGTGGGCGCCGGGGCTGCCCAAGACACGCTCGGGCAAGATCATGCGCCGCATCTTGCGCAAGATCGCGGCCAACGAGCACGACGAACTCGGCGACACCTCCACCCTCGCCGACCCGGCAGTGGTCGACGACCTGGTCGACAACCGGATAAACCGCGGGTGAGGCGGGCTCGGAAGCTGGCAGACGACCATGCCTGAGCCCGTGGACATCGCCGCGCTGCTGGAGCGGGGGGCGCGGGACGACATCGCCATCGCGGCGCCGGAGCGGGAGCCGCTGACCTATGGGGGCTTGCGCGACCAGGTGGGGCGCACGGGCGAGGCGCTCGGCAAGGCGGGGATCGGCGCGGGCGACCGCGTCGCCATCGTGCTGCCCAACGGGCCGGAGATGGCGGCGGCCTTTCTCGCCACCGCGGCCTGTGCCACCGCAGCCCCGCTCAACCCCGCCTACCGCGCGGACGAGTTCGCCTTCTACCTGGGCGACCTCGGCGCGAAGGCGCTGATCCTGGAGGCGGGCGCAGACGGCCCTGCGGTCGAGGCGGCGGCGCGGACGGGGGTGCCGGTCATCGCCCTCACGCTGGAGCCCGGCGCGGGCGCCGGCACCTTCTCCCTCGACATCTCGGCGGGTGCGGCGGCAGCGCGCGACGGGCACGATGGCGATGATGCGGCGCTGGTGCTGCACACCTCGGGCACCACGTCGCGGCCCAAGATCGTGCCGCTGACGGGCGCCAACCTCTGCGCGTCGGCACGCAACATCGCCGACTGGCTCTCGCTCACGCCGGGGGACCGCTGCCTCAACATCATGCCGCTCTTCCACATCCACGGGCTGATGGCCGGTGTGCTGGCCTCGCTGCACGCGGGCGGCACGGTGATCTGCACGCCCGGCTTCAACGCGCTCCGCGTCTTCGGATGGCTGGACGGGATGGCGCCCACCTGGCTCACCGCCGTACCCACCATGCACCAGGCGATCCTCGCGCGGGCCGCGCGCAACCGCGAGGTGATCGCGCGGCGCCGGCTGCGGCTGCTGCGCTCGTCGTCGTCTTCGCTGCCGGCGCCGGTGATGGAGGAGCTTGAGGCCGTCTTCGACGCGCCGGTGATCGAGTCCTACGGCATGACCGAGGCCTCGCACCAGATGACCAGCAACCCGATGCCGCCTGGCGAGCGCAGGCCGGGGGGCGTCGGGCTCGCCGCCGGGCCGCAAGTCGCGATCATGGACGAGGCCGGCACCTTGCAGGCATCCGGCACGAAGGGCGAGGTGGTGATCCGCGGCGCGAACGTCACCCCGGGCTACGAGAACAACCCCGAGGCCAACGCCGCGGCGTTCACGGACGGCTGGTTCCGCACCGGCGACGAGGGCGTGATCGACGGTGCGGGCCACCTCACCCTCACCGGCCGGCTCAAGGAGATCATCAACCGGGGCGGCGAGAAGATCGCGCCGCGCGAGGTGGACGACGTGCTGATGACGCACCCCGCCGTCGCGCAGGCCGTGGCCTTCGCAGTGCCGCACCCCAAGCTCGGCGAGGACGTGGCGGCGGTGATCGTGCTGCGCGAGGGGGCGCAAGCAGAAGAGCGGGAGCTGCAGGCCTTCGCCGCCGGATCGCTCGCGGACTTCAAGGTGCCGCGCACGATCGTCTTCCGCGACGAGATCCCCAAGGGGGCCACCGGCAAGCTGCAGCGCATCGGCCTCGCCGAGAAGCTCGGCCTCGAGACGTGAGGGCGCGGCGATGACCCTCTTCGCATCGCTGCTCCGGGCGTGCGGCGACGGCCTGGGCATCCTCCTCCGCTACGGGGCAACGCAACCGCCCCCACCTCACCCCGGCCCTCTCCTTCCCGAGGGGAGGAGAGGGAGAGCAGGGCGGCGCCGCCACGTTCCCCCTCCGCCTGTGGGGGAGGGGGACAGGGGGGGGTGGGCGTCGTTCCCGCCGCGCCGCTTCGGGCGAGAGCGGGCCGCCCGCCGATGAGCGACCTCGCGCCGTGAAGATCTGCATCGTCGGCGCCGGCGCCATCGGCGCCTACTTCGGCCTCGAGCTCGCGCTGGGTGGCGCCGAGGTCTCGCTGATCGCGCGCGGGCCCCACCTCGCGGCCATGCAGGCTGGCGGCGTGCGTGTGCGCGCCGGCGGCGAGGAGCGCCAGGCGCAAGTCCGCGCCAGCGACGACCCGGCGGAACTCGGGCCGCAGGACGCGGTCGTCATCACGCTCAAGGCGCACTCGGTGCCCGGCATCTGCGAACGCCTGAAGCCGCTGCTCGGGCCAGAGACCGTGGTCGTTACCGCGTCGAACGGGATTCCGTGGTGGTACTTCCACAGGCTGGAAGGGCCGCACGAGGGGCGCCGCATCGCCACGGTCGACCCCGGTGGCATCCAGTGGGAGACCATCGGGCCGGAGCGTGCCTTGGGCTGCGTCGTCTACGCCGCCGGCGAGATCGTCGAGCCCGGCGTCATCGAGGTCGCGGCCCACCTCAGCCAGAAGCGCCTGCCCCTCGGCGAGCCGGACGGGAGCCGCAGCGAGCGGGCGCTGGCGTTGAGCAAGGCCTTCGTGACGGCGGGCTTCAAGGCGCCGGTCAGGACCGATATCCGCTCCGACATCTGGATGAAGCTCTGGGGCAACCTCGCCTTCAACCCGGTGAGCGCGCTCACCGGCGCCACGCTGGAGGACATCGCCCGCGATGCCGGCACCTGCGCCGTGGTGCGCGCCATGATGGTGGAGGGGCAGGCGGTGGGCGAGGCGCTCGGCGCCCGCTTCGCCATCGACGTGGAGAAGCGCATCGCCGGCGCCGAGGGGGTCGGCGCGCACCGCACCTCGATGCTCCAGGACCTCATGCTGGGCCGGCCCATGGAGATCGAGGCGCTGGTCGGCGTCATCTGCGAGCTCGGCCGCTTGACGGGCGTGCCGACGCCCACCGTCGACATGGTCTACGCGCTGGTGAAGCAGCGCGCGTTGGAAGCCGGCTGCTACCCCGGCTGACGGGTCGCTCCGACCGAATCCCCGGCGCGCGACGCGATCATGCCGCGGCCCTTTCCGGCGCTGCACGGTCGCCCGGCGGTGCTTAAGATACTTGATTCGGAGCGGTAGCCTGCACCAATGTCCGGCTCCAGCGGGGCGGAGGCGGGCGGCGCGCATGCCGCAGGTCCGAGGAGCGACAGCAACGATGAACCAGCCAGCCCTGGCCGGGCTCGACGCCCCGGAGCGCGACAGCGTCTCGATTGTCGACGCGCTGATCCGTCGCGGGCGTGCGGCCATGGATGCCTTTGCGGATTCGACCCAGGCGCGGGTCGACGAGGCGGTGACCGCGATCGCCTGGTCGCTCTACAAGCCCGAGCATGCCGAGGCGCTGGCGGCGATGGCGGTCGACGACACCGGCCTCGGCAACGCGGCAGACAAGATCATCAAGAACCAGCGCAAGACCTTCGGCACGCTACGCGACCTCATGCGGGTGAAGAGCGTCGGCATCATCGAGGAACGGCCCGAGCTCGGGCTGGTGAAGTACGCGAAGCCGGTCGGCGTGGTGGGCGCGGTGACGCCTTCCACCAATCCCGCGGCGACCCCGGTCAACAAGGCGATGATGGCGCTCAAGGGTCGCAACGCGATCGTCATCGCGCCCTCGCCGGCGGGCCTTGCAACGACCACCCACGCGGTGGCGCTGATGCGGGCGGAGCTCGAGAAGGTCGGAGCACCGGCGGATCTGGTGCAGGTGCTGCCACCGCCGGTGGACAAGGAAATCACCAACGCGCTGATGGCGGCCTGCGACCTCGTGGTCGTCACGGGCTCGCAGAGCAACGTGCGGGCTGCCTACCGCAGCGGCACGCCCGCCATCGGGGTCGGCGCAGGGAACGTCCCGGTCATCGTCGATTCCAGCGCAGACCTCGACGCAGCGGCGGCGAAGATTGCCGCCTCCAAGTGCTTCGACAACGCAACCTCGTGCTCGTCGGAGAATGCCGCGATCGTCCTCGACGACGTCTACGACGATGCGGTGGCCGCGTTGCAGCGCGCCGGCGGCTACTTGGCGGACGCAGCGGACAAGGAGGTGATCCAGGACTCCCTCTGGGTGGACGGGACGCTCAACCGCAGGGTCATAGCGAAGGATTTCGCGGTCCTCGCCGCCGAATGCGGGCTCGGCGGCAAGGCGCGCGGCGCCAGGTTCTTCATGGTCGAGGAGACGGGGATCGGCCCCGAGCATCCCTTCTCCGACGAGAAGCTCGCCCTCGTGCTCACGGTCTATCGCGCGAAGACCTTCGACGACGCCGTGGGCAAGGTCCGCGCGATCATGGCGGTCAAGGGCCGCGGCCACTCGGTTGGCATCCACACCCGGGACATGGCGCACGCGCGACGGCTCGCCGAGGAGCTCGATACCGCGCGCGTGCTGGTGAACATGGCGCACACCTTCGGCAACGGAGGGGGCTTCGACAGCGGGCTCAACTTCACGCTCTCCATGGGCTGCGGAACCTGGCAGGGCAACAGCATCAGCGAGAACCTGAACTACCGTCACTTCCTCAACATCACCCAGCTCGCGGTGCCGATCCCCGAGGACAGGCCCAGCGAGGATGCGCTCTTCGGCGCCTACTGGGAGAAGTACGGGAAGTAGGCGAAGCCGGCCGCTCCATGCGGAACCAGATGTCGTGAACTTCGAGGAGCATGCGGCGAAGGCGCTGCTGCAGGCGGCGGGTATCCCGGTCCCGCGCGGGCGCGTGGCCCGGAGCGCCGGCGAAGCCGAGGCCGTCGCGTCGGAGCTCGGGGTACCTGTGGTGGTCAAGGCACAGGTGCCCACGGGCAAGCGCGGCAGGGCCGGTGGCATTCGCGCCGCGGACGACCCCAGGTCCGCGCGCGAGGCGGCCGGCGCGATCCTCGGCATGGAGATCGCGGGGCACCGGGTCGAGGCGCTGCTGGTTGAAGAGCGGGCGTTGATCGCGGAGGAGTACTACGCGGCGGTTCTGGGCGACGCGGCGTCCAAGGGGCCTCTGGTGATGTTCTCGTCCGAGGGCGGCATGGATGTCGAAGAAGTCGCGGCGTCCACGCCGGATCGGCTGCGGCGGAAGCCCGTCGACATCCTGGATGGGTTCTCCCTCAAGGCCGCGCACGAGATGCTGGGCGGCCTCGGCCTCGGCGGCAACGAAGGGCCGGCCGCCGAGATCCTCGTCGCGCTCTATCGCGCCTGGCGCGACAACGATGCCGAGCTGATCGAAATCAACCCTCTCGCCCGGCTCACGGACGGGCGTCTTGTCGCGCTCGACTGCAAGTTCGTGCTCGACGATTCCTCGGTTCGGCGCCAGGAGGCGCTTGCGGATGCCGGAAGCGCGGAGCCGCTCACGGCGCTGGAGGCGCGCGGGAAGGCCCTCGGATTGCGATACATCGAGCTCGACGGCGACATCGGCGTGCTCGGCAACGGCGCGGGGCTCACGATGACCACCATGGACGTGATCGCGCACCACGGCGGGAGGCCGGCGAACTTCCTGGAGATTGGCGGGGCGGCGTACACCAAGGCCGTGCCGGCGCTGGAGCTGGTGCTGGACAATCCCCGGGTGCGGTGTCTCCTGGTGAACTTCTGCGGCGCCTTCGCCCGCACCGACGTGATGACCGCAGGCGCGCTCGATGCCTTGGAAGCGCTGAGGCCATCCGTTCCTGTCATCTTCAGCGTTCATGGCACGGGCTCGGCCGAGGCGCGGGCGATGCTCCGCGAGCGCCTCGGCGTGATCCCGCACAAGACCATGGACGAGGCCATCATCGCCGCGATCGCCGCGGCCAGGGGCGCGAGCGCATCCCGATGATTGTGCGGGGCGCAGACCGGGTGCTCGTCCAGGGGATCACCGGCAAGCAGGGTACGTACTGGACCGAGCGTATGCAGGCCTACGGCACACGCATCGTGGCCGGCGTCAACCCGAAGAAGGCCGGCACCGAGCATTGCGGCGTGCCGGTGTTCGCAACAGCCGGCGACGCCATGAGCGAGGCGGGCTTCGACGTCTCGGTCCTGTTCGTCCCGCCGCTCGGGGTGAAGGCGGCCGCGCAGGACGCGATCGAAGCGGGATGCAGGCGCCTCGTCATCCTGACCGAGCACGTTCCGGTGCAGGACGTGATGGAGCTGCTTTCCATGGCAGGAGCGAACGGCGCCGTCGTCGTCGGCCCCAACACCGCCGGCCTGGTGACGCCCGGCGAGTGCTTCGTCGGCTTCATGCCGGCGTTCGAGGGTGACATCTTCCGGCCCGGCCGCGTGGGGGTGGTATCCCGCAGCGGCAGCCTCGGCACGCTGGCCTGCCTCAACCTCGTCCAGGCGGGCTTCGGGCAATCCGCCTTCATCGGCATCGGCGGCGACCCCATCGTCGGAACCACCACCCGCGATGCATTGCAGGTGCTGGATGCCGACGAACGCACCGATGCGGTTGTCGTGATCGGCGAGATCGGCGGGACGATGGAAGAGGACGCGGCGGACTATGCGCGGGACATGTCCAAGCCGGTCGTCGCCTTCATCGCGGGCCGCGTATCGCCTCCGGGCAAGAAGATGGGGCACGCCGGTGCGATCGTAACGGGTGATCGGGGCACCTACGCATCGAAGCACGCGGCGCTCGAAGCGGCAGGGGTCGAGGTGCTCGACACACCGTCCGGGGTCGCACGCGCGCTCCGGGCGGCACTTGGCTAAGCGGATGATTGCGTGGCCGACCCCGTCGGCTACGATTCGGTTTCCAGGTGGCGGAAGGCGAGAAGCTCATGACGGATGCCAACCAGCCCGAGGTGCATCGCGGCCTCAAGGACCTGTGCTTCGACCGCTCGCCGACCACGCTCATCGACGGCCGGGCCGGCGAGCTCCGCTATCGCGGCTACTCCATTCACGACCTCGCCCGGCACTCGTCATTCGAGGAGACCGCCTACCTGCTGCTCCATGGCGAGCTTCCGACGAGCGCCGAGCTTGCGGGCTTCGACGCTGCCCTGAAAGAAGCCCGCAGGTTGCCCGGCGCGGTCCACGACATCATCCGTGCGGTCAAGGACTCGCATCCCATGGAGGTGCTGCGCACCGCCGTTTCCGCGCTCGCAGCCTACGATTCCGAGACGAGCGACAACGCGCTCGAGGCGACGCGGCGCAAGGGCATGCGGCTTACCTCGCAGGTGCCGATGATCGTGACCGCGCACCACCATATCCGCCAGGGTCGGGAGCCCGTGCCGGCCAACATGGACCTCGGTCATGCCGCGAACTTCCTCTACATGCTCAAGGGCGAGGCGCCGAGCGAGGACGCCTGCGCGCTGATGGACACCGACATGGTGCTGCACGCCGAGCACGGCTCCAACGCGTCCTCCTTTGCCGCGCGGGTCGTCGTCAGCACCGATGCGAACCTGCATGCGGGTATCACCGCGGCGGTGGCCGCGCTCTCCGGGCCTGCGCACGGCGGCGCGGCGGAGAACGTGATGCGCATGGCCAAGGAGATCGGCGATCCGGCCAGGGCGGCGGACTACGTCAAGACGAAGCGGAAGGCGCGCGAGCCGATCATGGGCTTCGGCCACCGGGTCTACCGGGCCGAGGACCCCCGCGCCAGACACATGCGCGAGGGCGTCAAGCGCCTCTCCGAAGAGATGGGGGAGCCGCAGTGGCACGCGATCCTGGAAGCGCTTGTCGAGGCCATGCGCCCCTACGCCCGGCACGGCGTCAACGTGAACGTCGATTTCTATGCGGGCGTCGTCTACTACCTGCACGGAATTCCGGAGGACCTGTTCGTGCCGATCTTCGCCATCGGCCGCGTTCCGGGATGGACCGTGCAGGCGATGGAGCAGCTGGAGAACAACATCCTGATCCGCCCGCGCCTGCTCTATACCGGGCCCGAGGCCCGCGACTACGTCCCCATCGACGAGCGGGGATAAGGGTTCAGGCCATCGCCGCGGTGATCGCGGCGGCGGCCACGATGTCGTCCACGGTGGCCCCGCGCGAGAGGTCGCAGAGCGGCCGCGCGAAGCCCTGCAGGAAGGGGCCGATCGCCCGCATGCCGCCAGCGTGCTCGCAGAGCTTGTAGCCGATGTTGCCCGCGTCGAGGTCCGGGAAGACAAGGACGTTGGCACGCCCTGCCACGTCACTCGTGCCCTCGGTCTTGAGCGCGGCGATGCGCGGCACGAGCGCGGCGTCCGCCTGCAGCTCGCCGTCGATGGCGATGCCAGGCGCCCGCGCGCGCACGATCTCGACGGCACGGCGCACCTTCTCGACACGTTCGTGCCTGGCGCTGCCGTGGGTCGAGAACGAGAGCATCGCCGTCCTTGCCGGTACCCCGAGCAGGCGCTCTGCGCTTGCGGCGGATGCGATGGCGATGTCTGCAAGCGCCTCTGCGTCCGGCTCGACGTTGACCGCGCAGTCGGCGAAGACCAGCGGCTCGCCGCCGCTCGGGACCATGATGAAGAAGCTCGACGGCGTCGCGATGCCCTCCGCAAGGCCCACCGACATCAGCCCGGCCTCGATCACACGTGCGGTGGGCTGGCTCGCCCCGGCCACGAGCGCATCGGCGTCGCCGGCCTTCACCGCCATCGCGGCATAGAACAAGGGCTTCACGAGCAGCCGCCGCGCCACCCCCTCGCGCGCCTTCGGGCGGCCTTCGAGATAGAGCGCCGCATAGGCGTCGAGAGCCTCGCTCTCCGACGGCGCCACGCTCTCGATCGCATCGAGAGGGACGTCCGCCGCGGCGGCGTCCTCCTCCAGCGCCGCTCGCGCGCCGATCAGGACGGGGCGGGCGATGCCCTCGTCGTGCAGGCGCCGCGCCGCCTCGATGATCCTCGGGTCATCGCCCTCCGGCAGGGCGACGGTGCGCCGATGCTGCTTGGCTTGCGCGATCAGGCGCTCGACGATGTCCACTACTGGAGGTGCATGTCGTCGCCGTCGATGCCCGCCACGACGTTGGGCTTCTTCATCGCATCCCGGCGGAAAGGCTCACCCAGCTCCTGGTTCAGGATGACCTCGATGAAGGTGGTGACGCCATCGGCCTGCGCTTCGCAGGATTCACGGAGCGCCACCGTCAGTTCCTCCATGGTGCTCACCGCCACGCCCTTGAGCCCGCACGCATCCGCGACCCTGGCGAAGCTCAGGTCCGGGTTGAGCTCGGTGCCGACGAAGTTGTTGTCGTACCAGAGGATCGAGTTGCGCTTCTCCGCGC
>JAJDXK010000051.1 GCA_022823305.1 Alphaproteobacteria bacterium | reverse complement strand
TCCGGCGCGGCCGGGCGGCGTTCGAGCGCCGCGATGCGCCGCCGCAGCGCTGCCAGATCGGCAGAGCCGTCGCACGGGAACCCGACTCGCATCGGGGATATGGGGCGAGAGGCGCTCATGCTTGTTCACTATTTGTTCTTTAGCAAGGTTTGTCAAGCCACGCGTGCGGCCCATCGGTTGGCGTTAGGCGATGATCCCCGCGCCAGCGACGCCTTCGACGCATCAGGCACCGGCCGCAGCGTGGGTGTGGCGCTTCCTTGCGGCTTCAGTAGGCGACAGGCAAGGGGTCGAGACTGCGCCACAGGTGCCAGACCGCAACCGTGCGCCACGGCCGCCAGTGACGGGCCTGGGCCTCCATCGCTTCTGCGCTCATCCTGTCGCCGTCGCCGTAGTGCCGGGCGATGGCGCGCTGCACGCCGATGTCGGCGAGCGGCAGCACGTCCGGGCGCTGCAGGTGGAAGATGAGAACCATCTCGGCGGTCCAGCGGCCGACGCCCCTGATGGCGAGCAGGTCGGCGATCGCCGCCTCGTCGTCCGCGTCCTGCCAGCGCGCGGGCTCGATCTCGCCCGAGACGAAGCCGGCGGCGATGTCACGCACGTAGCCCGCCTTCTGGCGCGTGAGGCCCGCGCCCCTCAGCTCGTCCTGCGAGCGGGCAGCGACATCGGGTGGCGAGACGGTGCCGACGCAGGCCTCGAGCCGCGCCCAGATGCTGTCCGCCGCGCGCACGGAGATCTGCTGCGCCACGATGGCGCGCACGAGGGTGAGGAAGACGTCTCCCTGCCCCACCAGCCCCTCGCCCTGGTAGCGGGCGACAAGCCCCGCCATCACCGGGTCGGCGGCGGCGAGGCCGACGCAGGCCTCCTGCCACCAGGCCGGCTGCCCGACGGGTCCGCTCGCCCAGCGCGGCATGGCGCCCCTCTATCTCCCTGGCCGGCTCCGGCGCCGGGTCAGGCCGGCACCGCGCGGCAGAGTAGCTCGATCGGCACCGCGCGGCCCTCCTTCAGCGCGCGGGCCGAGTTGGCCGCCGCGTCCTCGGCCAGCGCACCGTGGATCAACGAGACGGCGCGGTGGAGCGGCTTGCCGCCGGCCTCGACCAGCCTGCGCGAGCGGGCGCCGTAGGCGAGCGCCGCCTCCGTCGTCTCGCGCAGGCTCTCGATCGCGAAGCCGCAGGCCTCGAGGTTGGCGCGGGTCTCGGCCTCGGTCGCGAGAAAGCTCGACGCGGCGGTCCTCGCCCATGGCGTGGGGTAGTCGGGCGCGCCGCCCGGTCCCTGCGC
Organism: Alphaproteobacteria bacterium; assembly: GCA_022823305.1. GTDB lineage: Bacteria > Pseudomonadota > Alphaproteobacteria > UBA828 > UBA828 > WTGU01. The sequence continues at coordinate 65,426 of JAJDXK010000051.1, read as the reverse complement.
GGCCTCCGACAGCATCAGCCAGGCGCCGGGCTTGAGCACGCGGTGGATCTCGCGATAGAGCGCGCGCTTGTCGGCGATGTTCATCGAGACGTTCATCGAGTAGGCGCCGTCGAACGCCGCGTCGTCATAGGGCATCGCCAGCGCATCGCCCTCTGTGATGGAGACGCGCTCGTCCAGCCCGAGCAGGGCCGTCAGGTGGCGCGCGACAGCACAGAATTCGTCCGTCAGGTCGATACCGCTGACGCGGCAGCCGAAGCGCCGGGCGAGGTAGCGCGCCGGCCCGCCGAGGCCGCTGCCCACGTCGAGGATATGGTCGCCCGCGGTGATGCGGAGCTGCGCCGCCATGTCCTCGGTCGCCTCCAGGCCGCGGCCGTGGAAGTGGTCGTAGGGCGCCAGCGCGTCTGCGCCCGGACGTGCCGGATCGACGCCGTCCTCGCGCAGCCGCGCCTCGAGCCGCGCCAGCAGGTCGCCGCTCGTGTAGTGGCCGACGATGGCGCGCGTGTCGCTCACGGGCCGGCGGCGCCCTGCTCCCCGTGGCGCGCCTGCTGGTCGAAGAACGAGGCCCCGGTCGGCAGCTGCGGCAGCGCGAGCTCGTAGTCGATGGAGCGCACGCGCCCGCTGCGCTGCCCGCGCACGAGCCGGCCCTCGTAGCGGCTCGGCACCGGATTGGGCGAGATGGCGACCGCGTCCTCGGCGCTGTAGACCGAGATGTGCAGCGTGCGCGGCTTGGCGGAGCGGTTGGCGGCAGAGCCGTGCAGCAGGCGCGTGTGCATCAGGCACGCTGTGCCCGCCGGCCCGACGCAGGTGATCGCGGAGGCCGCGCACGCCTCCCCCACCTCGTCGGCGACCGCGCCGGTGAACACGCCGCCGTGCCAGAGGCTGTGGATCGGTCCGCGGTGCGAGCCGGCGGCGACCTGCAGCGGCCCGTTCTCCTCGGTGACCTCGTCCACCATGAGCAGCGCCGAGATGACGTCGTCGTTGCTGTGCGGCGTGAAGGCGAAGTCCTGGTGCCACTTCACCTCGGTGTGGCCGCCGGGGAGCTTGGAGTTGATCTTGGTGTGGTGCAGCTTGACGTCGGGCCCGATGAGCTCGGCCACGCAGTCGGCCATGCGGCTCTCCACCGTCGCCGCGAGATAGGCCGCGGAGACCTCCACCGGCGCATTGACCCGGCGCAGGCCCGGCGTCGCGCTGCTGTGGCCGGGCTCCAGGTCGAAGCGCGGCCGCCCGTCCACGGTGTCGCCCCAGGCGGCCTCATGAGCCCGGCTCTCCTCCACCCACGTGGCGAAATCCCGCTGCAGGCGCGCCAGCAGGGCGGCGTCCACCGCGTCCTCGATCATGAGATAGCCGTGCTCGCGGAAGAACGCGCGCTGGTCGGGGCGAAGCTCGGCCATGGCTGCTCCGGCAGATGGGATCGACGTTCCCCTCATGTTAGGGAGAGCGCAGGCGCAGGGAAAGCGCTCCTGCCCCCTCGAAAACGTCGTCAGGCGGCGCGCCCGCTTGCGGCGCCGCGGGTTTCGTGTAGGATGCGGCAACACGCGGTAACTACAGCAAAAACGAGGCTTCGATGGCGGATGCTTCGCCGCTGATGGCGGGCAAGCGGGGCATCGTGATGGGGGTCGCCAACGCTAGGTCGCTGGCCTGGGGCGTGGCTCGATCCCTCGCCGACCACGGCGCGGCGCTGGCCTTCACCTTCCAGGGGGATGCGATCGAGAGGCGGCTCCGGCCGCTCGCGGACTCGGTCGGCTCCGATTTCGTCGTCCCCTGCGACGTGACCGACGACGCCAGCGTCGACGCCGTCTTCGAAGCGGTGGCGGAGCGCTGGGGCGGCCTCGACTTCCTGGTCCACGCGATCGCCTACTCCGACAAGGACGAGCTGAAGGGGAGCTACCTCGACACCACGCTCGAGAACTTCCAGACCACGCTCAACATCTCCTGCTACTCGTTCACGGCGCTCTGCCAACGCGCGGTGCCGCTGATGGGCGCCGAAGGCGGCGGCCTGCTCACGCTCACCTACATGGGCGCCGAGCGCTGGGTGCCGCACTACAACGTGATGGGCGTGGCCAAGGCGGCGCTCGAGGCGAGCGTGCGCTATCTCGCCGCCGATCTCGGCGACCGCAACATCCGGGTCAACGCGATCTCCGCCGGCCCCATCAAGACGCTGGCCGCCTCCGGCATCGGAGACTTCCGCTACATCATGAAGTGGAACGAGCTGAACGCCCCGCTCAAGCGCAACGTCACGATCGAGGAGGTGGGCGGCGCCGCCACCTACCTGCTGAGCGATCTCGGCCGCGGCGTCACGGGCGAGGTCCACCACGTGGACTGCGGCTACCACATCGTCGGCATGAAGCGGCCGGACGCGCCCGACATCTCGGTCGTCTAGGCCGTCGGCCCGCGCCATGGCCAGCAACAGCTTCGGCCTGCTCTTCCGGGTCACGACCTGGGGCGAGAGTCACGGGCCGGCGATCGGCTGCGTCGTGGACGGCGTGCCGCCGCGGCTCGCGCTCGCCGAGGCCGACATCCAGCCCCACCTCGACCGCCGCCGCCCCGGCTCGTCGCGCTTCGTCACGCAGCGGCGCGAGTCCGACACCGTGCGCATCCTCTCCGGCGTCTTCGAGGGCCGGACCACGGGCACGCCGATCGCGCTCACCATCGAGAACGAGGACGCGCGCAGCCGCGACTACGGCCCGCTCAAGGAGACCTACCGCCCCGGCCATGCCGACTTCACCTACGACGCGAAGTACGGCATCCGCGACTACCGCGGCGGCGGGCGGGCCAGCGCGCGCGAGACCGCAATGCGCGTCGCCGCCGGCGCCATCGCCCGCAAGATCCTGGGCGAGGGTGTGGCGATCCGGGGCGCGGCCATCGAGATCGGTGGCCGGGCGGTCGACCGCGCCCGCTGGGACTGGGAGGAGACCGCGCGCAACCCCTTCTTCTGCCCCGATGCCGAGACCGTGCCGGCGTGGGAGGCGGCGCTCGACGCGGCCCGCAAGGCCGGCACTTCCCTGGGGGCCGTCATCGAGGTGGAGGCGACGGGCGTGCCGGCGGGCCTCGGCGCGCCGGTCTACGGCAAGGTCGACGCCGAGCTCGCCGCCGCCATGGTGGGCATCAACGCGGTCAAGGGCGTCGAGATCGGCGCGGGCTTCGCCGCCGCCGCCATGAGTGGCGACGTGAGCGGCGACGAGATCCGCATGGAGGGCGAGACGCCCCGCTTCCTCGGCAACAACGCAGGCGGCGTGCTCGGCGGCATCACCACCGGCCAGCCGGTCGTGGTCCGCTTCGCGGTCAAGCCCACGAGCTCGATCCGCACGCCGCGCCGCACCGTCACCAGCGCCGGCGCCGAGACCGAGGTCTCGACCGCAGGGAGGCACGACCCCTGCGTCGGCATCCGTGCGGTGCCGGTGGGCGAGGCGATGATGGCCTGCGTGCTGGCCGACCATCTGCTGCGCCACCGCGCCCAGTGCGGCTAGCCCGGCCGCATCCAAGCCGACCACAGCAAGGGAGACCAACGCCATGCCGGCCAGGAAAGCGCCGCGCAAGGCCGAGCGCGCCCACGCGCTCCGCCTTCCCGATCAGCGCCGCAACCCGTCCGAGATCCGCGCGGTCTTCGCCCGCTGCCTGGAGAAGATCGGCTTCGTCCCCAACGTGCTCCGCTCGTATACGCTCCGGCCGCGCAAATTCGAGCTCTTCCGCCGCTACAACAACGAGCTGATGCTGGGGGAGTCCGGGCTGAGCGTTCTGGAGCGGGAGATGATCGCCGTCGTCGTCTCCTGCGTGAACCACTGCCACTACTGCCTGGTGGCCCACGGCGCGCAGGTGCGCGTCCTCTCGGGAGACCCGGTCCTTGGCGACCAGCTCGTCGCCAACTACCGCGCAGCCCCGCTCTCCCGGCGTCAGCGGGCGATGCTGGACTTCACCTGGAGGCTGAGCGAGAGCCCCGATTCAGTGGGTGCCGCGGACCGCACTGCGCTGCGCAAGGCGGGCTTCAGCGACGAGGACATCTTCGACATCGCCGAGGTCGCGGGCTTCTACAACATGACCAACCGGCTCGCCGCCGCCATCGACATGCGGCCCAACCGCGAATACCACGCCATGGGACGTTAGGGCGTATCCGTTTCATACGGAAACGCCCTGGCTATTTGTCGCTCACGGCAGCCGGCCTGTGGCCTGCGCCTGCGCGGGCGCGCCGCATAAGCGGCGGGCCGCAGTCGCGGCCCGTCGCGCGTCCGTCAAAGACGGACGCGCTCTAGGACCCGCCGCCGGCTGGCGCCCGGTGGCGCCGCCCGGTTACCCGATGGGAGGGGGAACGAGGCTTCCGGGCGGCGCCTGCCGGCAATGCGGTGTCGAATTCAGGGGTATTGGACCGCCGCAGCCTCTTCCCGCTGGCGGCGGTGGGCCGCGCGCATCGCCTTCTGCAGCTTCTTGAAGGCACGATCCTCGATCTGGCGTATGCGCTCGCGCGAGACCCCGTACTGGTGGCTCAGCTCCTCGAGCGTCGACGGGTTCTCCTTCAGGCGCCGTTCCTCGAGGATGTGCTGCTCGCGGTCGGTGAGCACGTCAAGGGAGTCCCTGAAGAGCTGGCGGCGGTGCTCGAGCTCGCTCAACTCGGCGAGGGTGCTCTCCTGGCTCTCGCCGGGGTCCTCGAGCCAGTCCTGCCACTCGCCGCCGCCTTCCTCGCGGACCGGCGCGTTGAGCGACTGGTCGGGGCCGAGCATCCGCCGGTTCATGGAGATCACGTCGTTGGCCGAGACGTTGAGCGCAGTGGCGATATGGTCGACCTGCTCCGGCGTCAGGTCGCCGTCGTCGATCGCCTCGATCTCGCCCTTGAGCTTGCGCAGGTTGAAGAAGAGCTTCTTCTGGGCCGCCGTGGTGCCCATCTTCACCAGCGACCAGGAGTGCAGGATGTATTCCTGGATGGAGGCGCGGACCCACCACATGGCGTAGGTCGCGAGGCGGAAGCCGCGGTCCGGGTCGAAGCGCTTGACCGCCTGCATGAGCCCGATGTTGCCTTCGGAGATCAGCTCGCTCACCGGCAGGCCGTAGCCCCGGTAGCCCATCGCGATCTTGGCGACGAGCCTGAGGTGGCTGGTCACGAGCTGGTGCGCGGCCTCCGCGTCGTCGTGCTCGCGCCAGCGCTTGGCCAGCATGAACTCCTCCTCGGGCGTCAGGAGCGGGAATTGGCGAATCTCGCGGAGGTAGCGGGAGACGCCGCTCCCCTCCACTGTCGCCGGCATCGGGACGGTGCGTGATGTCATGGTGCCATCCCTCCTCTTCTGCGAGACGCCCCGGCCTCTCGCGGACCCCGCGCCGGGCTCTCCAGCCAGCCCCGCGCATCCATATGAAGAATTGGCCCGTAAATGCGGCCCTTTCAAGGCAAATTGAGACGATTTCAAGACAATTCGAGTTATGTCAGGTCTTCGTTTTACTTATGTCGCCTGCGTTATACAACGCCTCGACAAGTGAACGCATGTCGGCAGGCAGCGGGCTTTCGAAGCCGAGGTCCGCGCCGCTCACCGGGTGGACGAATGCCAGGGCCGCCGCGTGCAACGCCTGGCGCGGGCAGAGCGCAAGCGCGGAACGCGTGCCCTCGTCGAGGCGCCGCCGCGCACCGCCGTAGAGCGCATCGCCCACGACAGGGTGGCCACGCGCGGCCATGTGGACCCTGATCTGATGGGTCCGCCCAGTCTCCAGCCGGCATTCCACCAAGCTCCAGAGCCCGTCGAACGATTGTAGCACACGATAATGGGTCTCGGCGGGCTTGCCGCCGCTCTCGCGCACCGCCATGCGCTTGCGGTTGCGGGGGTCGCGGCCGATGGCACCGCTGATTCGGCCCGCCGCCGGCCGCGGTGCGCCCCAGACGACAGCACGATAGGTCCGGCTCAGCCGCCGCGTGGCGAACTGCGCCGAAAGCCCGCGGTGGGCCGCGTCGTGCTTGGCCGCGACGAGGAGGCCGCTGGTGTCCTTGTCGAGCCGGTGGACGATGCCCGGCCGCCGCACCCCACCGATGCCCGAGAGGCTGGCGCCGCAATGGGCGAGGAGCGCGTTCACCAGCGTGCAGTCCGGGTTGCCCGGGGCCGGGTGGACCACCAGACCTGCGGGCTTGTCCACCACGATCAAGTGCTCGTCCTCGTAGGCGATCCGGAGCGGAATCGCCTGGGCCGCGGGCGTCTCGTCCGTCGGCGGCGGGATGGTGAGCGTCACCGCCTGGCCCGGTTTGACCCGGTATCCGGGCTCCGTTATCGTCTCGCCCGAAATCGAGACGCGGCCAGTCTCGATCAACCTCTTGAGCCGCGAGCGGGAGAGCGCCGGCACGCGGTCCGCCAGCAGCCGGTCGAGCCGCGCGCGACCATCCGCCCGAGCGACGGTGAAGCGGCGGTGCGTTTCGGCGGCGCTGCTCATATCCGGTACGGGCCATGATCACCTATCTCAAGATCATCGTCATCGTCCTCGGCGTGATGATCGCGGCGGGTCTCGTCGTGATCGGGATCAAGCTGGCCGAGAAGAGCGAAGATCTGGCCGAGCTGAGCCAGGAGGAGGCCGAGGCCGTGCCCGCGCCGGAGGCCGCAACGTCGCCGCCGGTGCCGGGCGACCTGGGGCTTCCCGCAGGCGCGCAGGTGCGCCGGATGACGACGGCGGACCACCGGCTCATCCTCGTGATCGCGGTGCCGGAGGCCGGCGAGCGCATCGTCATCGTCGACCTGCGCAACGGCCGCACCATCGCCGACATCGCGCTGGAGGGCACGCCGTGAGCGCCGCGTCGGTGCGGCTCACGGCCGCGCAGCTTCTTGCGATCCAGCGGGCTGCGGAGGCGGCCTATCCGGAGGAGGCCTGCGGCCTCCTTGTGGGGCGGCGCGAGCCCGGCGGCGCCTGGTGCGTCGGCGCCGTGGAGGCGAGCGCCAACGTCGCCGAGCCGCCGCGCACCCGGCGCTTCGAGGTCGACCCCAGGCTCAGGCTCAGGCTGATGCGCACCCTCAGGGACGAGCCGGACGACGTCATCGGCGTCTACCACTCCCACCCCGACGGCCGGCCCGAGCCCTCCGACACCGACCGCGCCATGATCTTCGAGCCGGAGATGATCTGGCTCATCACCGCGGTCGCTGCGGGCAGGGCCGGCGCCACCACGGCTTGGCGCCCGACCGGGGACGGCGAGGCCTTCGTGCCGCTCGGGCTCGCCCTCGGCGAGGGCGAGGCCCGGCCCGAGTGACGGCGGGCATGGACTTTCGCAGCGACAACGTGGCCTCGGCCGCGCCCGAGATCGTCGACGCGGTGGTCGAGGCCGCGCGCACCAGCGCCACGCCCTATGGCGGCGATCCCGTGACCGAGAGGCTGGAGCCCGCCTTCTCCGCGCTCTTCGAGACCGAGGTGAAGGTCTTTCCGGTGGTGACGGGAACCGCGGCCAACGCGCTCGCGGTCGCCGCGCTCACCCCGCCCTGGGGCGTGATCTACGCGGCCCGCGCCGCCCACGTGGAGAACGACGAATGCGGTGCGCCCGAGTTCATGACCGGCGGCGCCAAGGTCACGGGCATCGAGGAGCGCTGCGGCAAGATCGTGCCGGCGGCGCTGGAGGCGGCGCTCGCGGCCGCCGGCGCGGGCGAGGTGCACTGGTCGCAGCCGGCCTGCCTCAGCCTCACCCAGCCGACCGAGATGGGCCAGGTCTACACGCCGGACGAGCTTGCGGCGCTGACCGGGATCGCGCGCCGCCACGGGCTTGCGGTGCACATGGACGGCGCCCGCTTCGGTAATGCCGTGGCCGCATGCGGCGCGAGCCCGGCGGCGCTGACCTGGCGCGCCGGCGTCGACGCGCTCTCCTTCGGCGCGACCAAGAACGGCGCGCTGGCAGCCGAGGCGATCGTCCTCTTCGAGACGGGCCGCGCCGCCGACCTCGCCTTCCGCCACAAGCGGGCCGGGCAGCTCCTCTCCAAGATGCGCTTCGTCTCGGCCCAGCTCGCGGCCTATGTCGCGGACGGCCTCTGGCTCCGGCTGGCGGCGCAGGCGAACGGCCAAGCGCGCCGCCTCGCCCGCGGCCTGGAGGCGGTACCGGGCGCCACCCTCGCGGCACCGGTCGAGGCCAACGAGATTTTCGTCACCCTGCCGAGGGCAGTGATCGAGGGCCTGGCGGAGGCCGGCGTCCTCTTCTACCTGTGGCCAGAGACCGACCCGCAGGCGACGACGATCCGCCTCGTCACCCGGCACGATACCGAGACCGGCGAGGTCGCTGCGCTGATCGAAACCGCGCAGCGCCTTGCCGCCGGCGCGGCGTAGAGCGACGCCGGCGCCTGATAGACGGCGCCTGATAGAGTTGAGTTCGCGGCCTTTCTGGGTTATCTCCGGGGTGCCGCGTCCCCATCGTCTAGCGGCCTAGGACACCGGCCTCTCACGCCGGAAACGGGGGTTCGAGTCCCCCTGGGGACGCCATCCATTTCTATTTCCCTCATGGCTCACAGGGTCAATGCCCCCTCTTGTCCAACCTTCCGGTAAGGTTGGACAAGACTTGATCCGGGTCTGCCCCCTATCTCGCCATGCCCTCGTGAGAAATCCGGGCTAGCCAAGCGTCAGCCCTTCGACGATGCCGATCCGGTAAGCAATCCAGGCACCGAGACCGATTGTGCCGAGCCCTACAGCGGCGCCCAGCGCGTTGTGCGCCCAGGAGAGGCTGCGCGCCAGCCGCTGCAGCGGAATCGCGATGACCACCGAGAGCGCGGCCATGCCGATCATCGAGCCGATTCCGAAGAGCGCGAGGTAGGCGAGCGCCAAGAGAAGCGAGTCGATCTGCCCCGCCGTCAGCAGGATCAGCGCCGCTGACCCCGCGAGCCCATGCATCAGCCCGACCGCGAGTGCACGCAAGGGCAGGCCGCGCGCGTGCACGTGGTCATGGCGCGATGCGGCGTGATCGGCCTCGCCGGCATGGCTGTGAGCATGAAGGTGCGTCGTGCCGTCACCGTGGCGGTGCACGTGGAAGTGAACGCGCGCCGCGATCAGGCGCCGCAGCAGGTCGGCCCCCAGCAGCACCAGCATGATGCCGACGGCAAACTCGAAGAGGTGCGCGATGCGCTCGGGCATGACGCCGTCGAGCGAGAGCACCACGGTGCCCGCAGCGAAGAGCGTCAACGTGTGCCCCAGCCCCCAGGCCGCACCGAGGCGAAGGGCCCCACCTAGATTCCGGCTACGCGCCGTCAGCGCGGCGACGGCGGCGACATGGTCCGCTTCCAGCGCATGACGCATGCCGACCAGGAGGCCGAGAACGAGAACGCCACCCACGAGGAATCTCCTTCAGCGCGTCGCTAGCGGCCCTGCCCCGCGCCCTTGCAGACTATCGTCCAAAACATCTGCTGCTGTCATCGAGTGTGGCCTCGCGCGCGCGGGGTGTCGTTCATTCGCCGATCCGATTCCACGCGGATCGGAGAAGCAATTCAAATCGCGGGATGCGGATCGGCGCCGCTCTCGTCGCTGTGGTGACCGGCGAGCGCGAGCAGCACGTGCTTCGCCATCGGCGAGCCGGCACGCTGCCCGAAAGCCCAGGTCATCGCGCGCACGCTCATGTGACAGCCACCCCGCAACTGGGGTTGGACCACGCGCGAATTTTCCCACTGGAATCAATGCCCCCTTCTTGGGGTTGGACAAACTAAGTCCTTTATATTTCGAGGGAAAATCGGTCTCCCTGGGGACGCCACTTTCCCGGATGCGCGCCTACGGCCTGTCCCTGAGCGGCACGAAGCCGCGCGGCGCAGGTCCGGTGTAGAGCTGGCGCGGCCGGCCGATCTTCTGCTCCGGATCTGCGATCATCTCGTTCCACTGGGCGACCCAGCCGACGGTGCGCGCCAGCGCGAAGATCACCGTGAAGAGATGCGTCGGGATGCCGAGGGCCTGCAGGATCAGCCCTGAGTAGAAATCGACGTTGGGGTAGAGCTTGCGCTCGACGAAGTACTCGTCCTCCAGCGCGATCCGCTCCAGTTCCATGGCAATGCGGAGCAGCTCGTCGCTGAGGCCGAGATCGTCGAGGACCTCGTGGCAGGTGTTGCGCATGACCGTCGCGCGCGGGTCGTAGTTCTTGTAGACCCGGTGGCCGAAGCCCATGAGGCGGAAGGCGTCGTCCTTGTCCTTGGCCCGCGCGATGAAGTCGGAGATGTTCTCGACCGTGCCGATCTCCTCCAGCATCTGCAGCACCGCCTCGTTGGCCCCGCCGTGGGCGGGGCCCCACAGCGTCGCGATGCCGGCGGCGATGCAGGCGTAGGGATTGGCGCCCGAGGAGCCGGCGAGGCGGACCGTGGACGTAGACGCGTTCTGCTCGTGGTCGGCATGGAGGATCAGCAGGCGGTCCATGGCGCGCGCGTGGATCGGGTTGATCTGGTACTCCTCGCAGGGCACCGCGAACATCATGTGCAGGAAGTTCTCGGCATAGGTGAGGTCGTTGCGCGGATACACGAATGGCTGGCCGATGCTGTACTTGTAGGCCATCGCCGCAAAGGTCGGCATCTTCGCGATCAGCCGGTGCGAGGCGATCATGCGCTGCTTCGGATCGTCGATGTCGGTGGTGTCGTGGTAGAACGCGGCGAGCGCGCCGACCACGCCGATCATCACCGCCATCGGGTGGGAGTCGCGGCGGAACCCCCGGTAGAGGTAGTTGATCTGCTCGTGCACCATCGTGTGCTTGGTGATGGTGGCGACGAACTCGTCCTTCTCTGCCACGTTGGGCAGCTCTCCGCGCAGCAGCAGGTAGGCGACCTCGAGAAAGTCGCTGTGCTCGGCCAGCTCGTCGATGGGATAGCCGCGGTGCAGCAGCACGCCCTGCTCGCCGTCGATGTAGGTGATGTTCGACTTGCACGAGCCGGTCGCGGTAAAGCCCGGATCGTACGAGAACTTGCCCGTGCCGGCATAGAGCGCGCGGATGTCGATCACCGAGGGGCCGATGGTCCCGTCGAGAACCGGCAGCTCGACCGTGCCCCCGGACTCGCGGTCGGTCAGCACCGCGCCCGGCGGCTCTTCGCCCCGCCCGGCGAAACTCGTATGCTGTGGTTGAGACACCCGTCTCCCTCCTTGATCGCCGCGCGCCCGCCCCCGGCCGCGCGCGCGGATGATACGTCCGGGGGCCCGATATATCAATTTTCGCCGCGCGCAGCGCGGCGACAGGCGGGTCAGTGGTGCGCGCGTTCGCGCTCGACGCTGCTGACCGATGTGACTGCCCGCAAGGCTGCCACAATATTGCCGAGGTGACGTACGTCCCTCACCTCGACATCGACGAGCATTTCAAAGAAATCGAGAGAACGGCTGGTTATTTTCAAGTTGCTTATATTTCCCTTGTTCTTGGCGATAGCCGTGGTCAGCTCGCTCAGGCTGCCGGTTTCGTTTGCGACGATCAGGTTGAGTCGGCCGACATGGACACCCTTCTCTTCGGCGCCCGCCTCCCAGGCGAGGTCGAGCCAGCGCTCCGGCGTGTCGCTGAAGCCTTCCAGCGTGTCGCAGTCGATGGTGTGGATGGTCACCCCCTTGCCGGTGGTGACGATGCCGACGATGCGCTCGCCGGGCAGCGGGTTGCAGCACTCGGCGAGGTGCACCGCCATGCCGGGGATCAGCCCGCGCACGGGGATGCCGCCGTCGCCCGCCTTGGTGCCGCGCCGGCCCCTGGCCACCGAGAGCGCGCGCCGCGCGATACCCTGGAGCCTGCGGGCCGGGAAGAGCGCCTCGTCGACCTCGCCGCTGGTGAGGTCGCCCCGCCCGAGCGCGGCGAGCAGGTCGTCCACGCTGCGCTGCTTGAGCCGCGCGAGCGCGCCCTCGAGCAGCGCCTCGGAATAGTCCTCGCCGGCCTCGCGGAAGAGCTTCTCGGCGACGGCCTGGCCCAGGGCGACGAACTGCTCGCGCTCCTTGAGCCGGGTGAAACGACGGATGCAGGCGCGCGCCCTGCCGGTGACGACGAAGCTCTCCCACGCCGGCTGCGGCTGCGGCACGCTCGAGCGCAGGATCTCGACCTGGTCGCCGTTCTCGAGCTGGGTCCAGAGCGGCACCATGCGTCCGTTCACCTTGGCACCCACGGTGGTGTCGCCCACGTCGGTGTGCACCGCGTAGGCGAAATCCACGGGCGTTGCGCCGCGCGGGAGCGTGATCAGCGCGCCGCGCGGCGAGAAGCAGAACACCTCGTCCTGGAACATCTCGAGCTTGGTGTGCTCGAGCAGCTCCTCCGGGCCGGAGGCCTTGTCGAGGATCTCCAGCAGCGGGCGCAGCCAGCGCTGCTGGCGGTCGTCGCGCGCCTCGCCCGCCTGCTTGAAGAGCCAGTGGGCGGCGACGCCGTACTCCGCCTCCTCGTGCATGTCGCGGGTGCGGATCTGGATCTCGATGCGGCGCTGCTCGGGCCCGATCACCGTGGTGTGGAGCGAGCGGTAGCCGTTGGGCTTGGGCGTCGAGATGTAGTCCTTGAAGCGCCCCGGCACCATCGGGTAGTTGCGGTGCACGATGCCGAGCGCCCGGTAGCAGTCCTCCTCGCTCTCGGTGACGACGCGGAAGCCCACGATGTCGGTGAGCTTCTCGAAGGCGAGCTTCTTGCGCTGCATCTTCTGCCAGATGGAGTAGGGCTTCTTCTCCCGGCCCGACACGCTGGCGCGCAGGCGCTCGCCGCGCAGCGTCGCCGTGAGCGATTCCGTGACCCGCTCGACGATGCCGCCGGCCTGGTCGCGCAGGGAGTCGAGCTGCGCCTCCATGGAGCGGTAGCCGTCGGGGTTGAGCTCGGCGAAGGAGAGGTCCTCCAGCTCCGCCTTGAAGGCCTGCAGGCCGATCCGCTCCGCCAGCGGGGCGTAGATCTCCATGGTCTCGCGGGCGATGCGCTGTCGCTTCCCCGCGTCGCGGATGTGGCGGAGGGTGCGCATGTTGTGCAGGCGGTCGGCCAGCTTGACCAGGAGGACGCGGATGTCCTCCGACATGGCGAGCAGGAACTTGCGCAGGTTCTCGGCCTGGTGCGCCTGGTCCGACTGCAGATCCAGCCGTCCCAGCTTGGTCACGCCATCTACCAGCCGCGCGGTTTCCGCGCCGAAGAGGTCGCCGATCTCGTCGATGGTGGCACCCGTGTCCTCGACGGTGTCGTGCAGCAGCGCCGTCGCGATCGAGGTGCTGTCGAGCTTGAGCTCGGTCAGAATGCCAGCGACCTCGATGGGATGGGCGAAGTAGGGGTCGCCGCTGGCGCGGGTCTGGGCGCCGTGCGCCTTCATGGAGAAGACGTAGGCGCGGTTCAGCAGAGCTTCGTCCGCACCGGGCTCGTAGCTCTTGACCCGCTCGACGAGTTCGTATTGCCGGATCACGGCCGCTGACACGCTCGACCGGCGCCGCTGGAGGCCGCCTTCAGGGGTGCGGGCGGAGGCCGGGCCGCGCCCGGCGCGGCGCCCTGGTGAGAAATGCGGGCTAGACCTCTGCGTCCGCCTCGGGCTCCGGCTCTTCGGATGGGAGGTCCCCCCCGGCGTCCATGCCGGTCTCGTCTGCGCCGGCCATCTCCGCGCCGGTCTCGTCCGCCGCCTCGTTCAGCGCGGTGGAGTCCAGCGTGGCGTCCTCCAGCGTGGCGTCGTCCGCCGTGCCCTGGCCGGTCACGCCGGCCCAGGCGGCCTCGGCCGCCAGCACCGCCATGGCGTCCTCGTCCGGCTCGTCGATGTCGGTGTCGACCTCGCGCCCGTGCTCCAGCTCGTAGCGGAGAGTCTCCAGATCGATCGTCTCGTCGGCGATCTCGCGCAGCGCGATGACGGCGTTTTTGTCGTTGTCCTTCTCGACCGTGAGCTCCGCGCCCGAGCGGATGTCGCGCGCCCGCTGCGCGGCGAGCAGAACCAGCTCGAAGCGGTTCGGCACCATGCGAACGCAATCCTCGACCGTCACGCGCGCCATGGATCGTCCTCCTCGTGAGAGCCGGCCGCACCGCGCCCGGCGGCGCGCACCCTATCCGCAGGCAACGCCCGATGCAAGCGGTGCGGCCCGCGCCGCGCCCTCCTTGCGCCGGCGGACGGGCAGGATACCCTCGACGCCCATGAAAAAAGCCGACGTCACCCGCTTCTTCGAGCGGCTCGCCGCGCGCATCGAGGCGCCGACCACCGAGCTCGACTACCGCAACCCCTACACCCTGCTGGTTGCCGTGGTGCTCTCCGCCCAGGCGACCGACAAGGGCGTCAACAGGGCCACCAGGGCGCTCTTCGCCGAGGTCGAGACGCCGGCCCAGATGCTGGCCCTCGGCGAGGCGCGGCTGAAGGAGCACATCAAGACCATCGGCCTCTTCAACATGAAGGCCAAGAACGTGATCGCGCTGAGCCGGGCCCTGGTGGACGAGCACGGCGGTGCCGTGCCGAGCGAGCGGGCGGCGCTGGAGGCGCTGCCCGGGGTCGGCCGCAAGACCGCGAACGTGGTGCTGAACACGGTCTTCGGCGAGCCCACCATCGCCGTCGATACCCATATCTTCCGCCTCGCCAACCGGAGCAGTCTGGCACCGGGAAAGACGCCGCGCGCGGTGGAGGACGGCCTCAACCGCGTCGTGCCCGAGCGCTTCAAGCAGCACGCGCACCACTGGCTGATCCTGCACGGCCGCTACGTCTGCAAGGCGCGGACGCCGGATTGCCCGGCCTGTGTCGTCAGCGACCTCTGCCGCTACAAGGGCAAGACCACCGCAGAGGGAGCGCCACCCGCGCGCGCCGGGCGCAGGAAGGGAAGATCGGGCTAGCTGCAGCTAGCCGGTGCCGGGCCTCGCCCCGGCGGGCGCCTCGGTCTCCTGCGGCTCCGGCGCGGCCTCCGCCGCCGACGCAAGCGACACCGGTTGCAGGTCGACCTCCCGGTCCGCCGGGTCGTACTTGACCTCGCCCTCGATGCGCCCGCCCCGCTCGACCTCGAACTGGCCGTAGAGGACGGTGCCCGAGATACGGCCGGAGGCCCTGACGTAGAGGCGCTTCTTGACCTTGAGCTCGCCCTCGAAGGTGCCGGCAATGTCGGCATTCTCGACCGTCGCACTGCCCCTGAAGGTGCCGCCCTTGACGATCTCCAGCACCCGCCCGTCGGGCATCTCGGCCTCGACCACCCCTTCGACCGTGAGCCGATCGCAATCCACGACCGTGGCGCCCGTCAGCGTGGTCTCCCGCCCGACGGTCAGCCGCTTGGGGTCGCTCTCCGCGCGTCCGGGCGGAGGATCCGCCGGCACGATGTCGGGGGCGCCGGCACGCGGCACGTCGGGGTGAAAGACGACGGTCTTGCTGGGCACCCCGCGCTGCGGCGTCTCCGCAACATCAAGCGACGGCTGGGCCTCCTCCACCTCCGGGCCGCGGGCCTCGTCTTCCTGATCGCCACTCTTGCGCCGGAACATCTCTCCCTCCGCGTCGTGATCGCGGTCTCGACGCCGGCCCACCTCCCCGCTACGGCACGCCACCGTTGCCGGCCGGGAAGCCGGTGCGGCATGCGCTGCCATCTTGTTCAGAGCCGGATCGGAACAGTAGAGCGAGACCCCGGCCTGCGCAATCACTTTGCACCGCTCGCAGTGCGCCCCTCCAAGCGTCTGGATCGGGCGGAGGCCGCGTGCCATCATGGTAAGTTCGTCGGCGCCGGCTGCCGCTGCGCGCCGACCCGGGGCGGGGCATCTACCCTCCCACTCGACCGGGGTGTCGGCATGGCAGCGCAGCGCCCGCATTCCGCAGTCTCCCGGCCCGGCGAGCGCATCGCCAAGCGGATCGCCCGGGCCGGGCTCTGTTCGCGCCGCGACGCCGAGAGGCTGATCGCCGCGGGCCGGGTGGCGCTCGGCGGCCGTGTGGTGACCGACCCCGCCACCACGGTGGACGGCGCGAGCGCGATCACCGTGGACGGCGACCCGCTCCCGGTGCCGGCGCCGGCCCGGCTCTGGCGCTACCACAAGCCGGCGGGCCTGATCACCAGCCACCGCGACCCGCAAGGGCGGCCCACCGTGTTCGAGAAGGTGGCGGATCGCCTCGGCCACGTGGTCTCGGTGGGGCGGCTGGACTTCAACTCCGAAGGGTTGCTGCTGCTCACCAACGACGGCGCGCTCGCACGCGAGCTCGAGCATCCGGCGAAGGGCTGGCGGCGGCGCTACCGGGTGCGGGTGCGCGGCGCGCCGGAGGAGGGCGCGCTCGCCGCGCTGGCGAGGGGAGTCACCGTGGACGGCGTCCGCTACGGGCCGATCGAGGCCCGTCTCGACCGGCAGATGCGGCAGAACGCCTGGCTCACGGTCTCGCTGGCCGAGGGGCGCTACCGCGAGGTCCGCATCGTGCTGGCGCATCTCGGCCTGACCGTGAGCCGCCTGATCCGCACCGCCTACGGGCCCTTCCAGCTCGGTAACCTGCCGCGCGGCGGGATCGACGAGATCGCGCCCCGCGTGCTGCGCGAGCAGCTCGGCGCGGCATGGGAAGCGCGCGGTGCGCATCGTCGGCGGTAGCCTGCGCGGCCGCAGGCTGCGGGCGCCGGCCGGCGCGCGCGTGCGGCCCACCGGCGAGCGCGTGCGCGAATCCCTCTTCGACATCCTGATGCATGGCGGGATGGCGCGGCCGCTCGCAGGTGCCCGGGTGGTGGACCTCTTCGCCGGCACCGGCGCGCTCGGCCTGGAGGCGCTCTCCCGCGGGGCGGCGCATCTCACGGCCGTCGAGCTCGAGGCGGACGTGCGGGGCGTGCTGCGCGCCAACATCGCGGCGCTCGGCTGCGCGGAGCGCGCGACCGTTCTCGCCGACGACGCCACCCGTCTGGCACCGGTGGCAGGGTCTTGCGATCTGGCGCTGCTCGACCCGCCCCGGGGCACAGGGCTGGCGGCACCGGCGCTGGCTGCGCTGGTGACGGGAGGCTGGCTCACAGGAAACGCGACCGTGGTGGTCGAGCACGGGGCGGACGACCCCTTCGAGCCGCCGGCCGCGCTCGCGCTCGGCGACCGCCGGCGTTACGGCCGCACCGTGCTGAGCTTCCTCTCGCCGGCAGACGCGTAGAGTTGCGCGGCTAGGCGTCCGGGGACGGGCCGCCGCCGTAGCCGAGGGGCTGGATCGCGTCGGCGATCTCGCCCAGGATCGCCGGGTCGTCGATGGTGGCGGGAGTCTTGTACGCTTCGCCGTCGGCGATCTTCGCCATGGTGCCGCGCAGGATCTTGCCGGAGCGGGTCTTGGGCAGGCGGTCGACCACCGCCGCCTGCTTGAAGGCGGCGACCGGGCCTATCGTCTCGCGCACCATGCGCACGAGCTCGACCACGATCTCTTCCGCCGGCCGGTTGACGCCGGCCTTCAGCACCACGAAACCCAGGGGGAGCTGGCCCTTGAGCGCGTCCGCCACGCCGACGACGGCGCATTCCGCCACGTCCTGGTGTGCCGCCAGCACCTCCTCCATGGCGCCGGTCGACAGCCGATGGCCGGCCACGTTTATGATGTCGTCAGTGCGGCTCATGATCCAGAGGTAGCCGTCCTCGTCGATCACGCCCGCATCGCCGGTCAGGTAGTAGCCGGGGAAGCGCGTGAAGTAGGCCTCCTCGAAGCGCGCATCGTTGTTCCAGAGCGTCGGCGTGAAGCCGGGCGGAAGCGGCTCCCTCACCACGATCGAGCCGATGCCGCCCGCCGGCACCGCGGCGCCGTCCTCGTCCACCACCTCGATGCGATAGCCCGGCACCGCCTTGGTGGGCGAGCCGGGCTTCACCGGCAGCGCGCCGAGGCCGGCGCAGTTAGCGCCCATGGGCCAGCCGGATTCCGTCTGCCACCAGTGGTCGTAGACCGGGCGCTCCAGGTGCTGCTCAGCCCAGGCGAGGGTGTCGGGGTCGGTGCGCTCGCCGGCGAGGAAGAGGGTGTCGAAGCAGGCGATGTCGTAGTCCTTGAGCCGGGCCGCGTCCGGATCGTCGCGCTTGATCGCGCGGAACGCCGTCGGCGCGGTGAACATGGCGCTGACCCCGTGCTGCGAGATCACCCGCCAGTAGGCGCCGGCGTCGGGCGTGCCCACCGGCTTGCCCTCGTAGAGAATTGAGGGGCAGCCGTAGATCAGCGGCGCGTAGACGATGTAGGAGTGGCCCACCACCCAGCCGATGTCGGACGCCGCCCACCACACCTGGCCGGGCTCGCGGTTGTAGACTCCGCGCATGGTCCAGTTGAGCGCCACCAGGTGCCCGCCGTTGTCGCGCACGATGCCCTTGGGATCGCCGGTGGTGCCGGAGGTGTAGAGGATGTAGAGCGGGTCGGTGGCGGCGACCGGCACGCAGTCCACCGGCTCGGCGCCGGCCATCGCCTCCGCCCAGGTCTCGTCGCGGCCGGCGACCAGCGTCGCCTCCTGCTCGGGCCGCTGCACGACGATGCAGCGCTCGGGCTTGTGGCGCGCGATCTCGATGGCGTCGTCCAGCAGCGGCTTGTAGGCGATGACGCGGTTCACCTCGATGCCGCAGGAGCCGCAGACGATGACCCTGGGCTTGGCGTCGTCGATCCTGGTGGCGAGCTCGTTGGGCGCGAAGCCGCCAAAGACCACGGAATGGACCGCGCCGATGCGGGCGCAGGCCAGCATCGCGACGACGGCCTCCGGGATCATCGGCATGTAAAGCACGACGCGGTCCCCGCGTTGCACGCCGCGCGCGGCCAGCGCGCCGGCGAAGCGGGCGGCGAGGCCCTGCAGCTCGGCGTAGGTGAAGCTCTGCACCGTGTCGGTGACCGGGCTGTCGTAGATCAGCGCCGTCTGGCCGCCGCGGCCGGCCGCCACGTGGCGATCCAGCGCGTTGTGGCAGGTGTTGACCTCGGCACCCGCGAACCAGCGGTAGAAGGGGGGACGCGAATCGTCGAGAACCCGGTCCCAGCGCTTCTCCCAGTCGATCCCCTCGGCCGCCTCGGCCCAGAACGCCTCGGGCTCGGCGAGCGAGCGGGCATAGGTCTCGTCGTAGCGGCTGCTCATGGGGCGGGTCCCGGTCGGTGACGGTGTGCGGATATTGGCGCGCAGCAGCGGGCCGGGCAAGGCGGGCGCGCTGACCGAGCCAAGCCGCCCCTAGTGGAACTCGACGTAGCGGTAGTCGAGGGGCTGGCCGTGGATGCCGCGCCTGGGCTGCGCGATCCAGCCTGCCATGGCACCGGGCTCGGTCACCGGGTGCATCAGGGTCTGGACGAAGGCGCGGTCCGCCGCGCTCGGCAGCCACTCGTCGTGCCGCGCCGCCCACGTCGCCTCGTCGACGAGGGTGCCGTCGGGTGCGGCGTGGATGCCGGCGAAGGCGCCGATGTTGCGGTGGAAGGCGCGGTGCGGCAGGCACAGCGCCGCATCGATGCCGAAATGGTCGATCACCTTGTTGAAGCGGTTGATGCCGCGCTGGCTGTCGGCCACGAAGGCATCGCGCAGGGTCTCGTTCATCGCCTTGAGCGCGGTCACCTCCCTGGAAACCAGCTTGCCGTCCTCCAGCGCGGGCACCGTGGCCATGCGGTCGGCGAGCACGTGGTCGTCGTCGATCTTGCTCTCCTGGTAACGGCCCTTCAGCCCCATGGCGTAGTAGTTGGCGGCGTTGGTCGAATCCTCCGAGCCGAAGAGGTCGAGGCAGATCGAGTAGTGGAAGTTGACCCACTTCTGCAGCAGCGCCAGCGGGATCGCGCCGAAGGGCCCGACGTCGTCGGTGTCGTGCTCGCGCATCTTCTCGCAGGTCCGCTGCACGATGCGCATGACGCCGCTCTCGCCCACGAACATGTGGTGCGCCTCCTCGGTCAGCATGAAGCGGCAGGTGCGGGATAGCGGGTCGAAGCCCGATTCCGAGAGCGCGTGGAGCTGGAACTTGCCGTCGCGGTCCTGGAAGAAGGTGTACATGAAGAACGAGAGCCAGTCGTCGATGGGCTCGTTGAAGGCTTCCAGCGTGCGCGGCTTGTCGGCATCGCCGGCGTGGCGGGCCAGCATCTCGTCGGCCTCCTCGCGCCCGTCGCGGCCGAAGAAGGCGTGCAGCAGGTAGACCATGGCCCAGAGGTGCCGGCCCTCCTCGACATTGACCTGGTAGAGGTTACGCAGGTCGTAGAGCGAGGGCGCGCTGAGGCCGAGGCGGCACTGCTGCTCCACCGAGGCAGGCTCGGTATCGCCCTGCGTCACGATGAGGCGGCGCAGCTCCGCCCGGTACTCGCCCGGCAGCTCCTGCCACGCCGGCTCGCCCTTGTGGATGCCGAAGCCGATGCGCCGCTCGGGCACGGGCTCCGCCAGGAAGATGCCCCAGCGGTAGTCCGGCATCCGGGCGTAGTCGAAGTGGGCCCAGCCGTCGCGGTCGACGCCGATGGCGGTGCGCAGGTAGACCTCGTGCTCGAGCGCGCCCACGGGGCCGAGCTCGCGCCACCAGTCGAGGAAAGCCGGCTGCCAGCGCTCCAGCGCCCGCAACAGACGGCGGTCGTCGGCGAGGCCCACGTTGTTGGGGATGCGTTCGTTGTAGTCGACCTGCATGGCAGGGTCCCGTCCTGTCAGACTCGGTTGCGGTCGAAGCTCGGCTGGGTGCCCGAGCCGTAGAGGGCCAGCGCGCCCTCGGGCCCCGTGGTGTTGGGGCGCTGGAAGATCCAGTTCTGCCATGCCGACAGGCGGCCGAAGATCTTGGTCTCCAGCGTCTCCGGCCCGGCGAAGCGGAGCGACGCCTCCATGCCGCTCAGCGCATCGGGCGAGAACGCCGCGCGCGCCTCGATGGCGATGCGCACCTCGTCCCCCCAGTCGATGTCGTCGGGCGCGAAGGTGACGAGGCCGAGCGCCTCTGCCGCTCCGGCATCGAGATCGCTGCCGAGCGCGTCGTGCGCGGCGGCGAGCGCGTCTGCGTCATCGAGGAAGCGACTCTGGAGCCTGGAGAGCCCGTTCGCCATCGGTAGCGGCCCGGTGTTCATCGCTGTCAGCCGCAGCGTCGCGGGCGGCAGGTTCGACTCCTCGAAGCTGCCGTCCAGCATGAACGAGCGATCGGCCGCAAGCGCGAGCTCCAGCAGCGTGCCGGCGAAGCAGGAGCCCGGCTCGATCAGCGCGACGAGGCTGCGCGCGCTCACGTCGAGCCGCTTGAGCACGCGCTTGAGGTAGAGAGTGATCTCGCGCACCAGCCAGTCACCCGAATGGGCGGCGAGCGCTGCGTCGGCAGCGGCGACGTTATCGGCCGCGCCTGCGGTCTTGAGGATCCAGGTGCCCAGCGCCGGCTCGTTGAAACGCAGGTGCAGGATCGCGTCGTCGAGCTCGCGGGCGAGCGCCAGCGGCCAGAAGTCCGCGCCCGCCGCGTGGATGGCGGCGGCATCGGCGGGCGGCGGCTCATCGGGCGCGGAGACCGTGAGCGTCGCCGTGCCGCGCGCGCGGTCCAGCGCCACATGGACATGGCCGTATTCGACGGCGTCGTCGCCCAGCGTGCGCTCCAGCGGCGGCAGCACGATCCCGTTCGCATCGGCCGGCCGGTCGGAGGTCGCGGCCAGAGCCCCGGCGCGGGCTGCCACCGCGTCTTCCAGCCGCGAGCGCGGCACCAGCTCGTCGACCAGCTTCCACTCCAGCGCGCGGCGCCCGCGCACGCCCTCGCCCGTGGTGCAGAAGTAGTCGGCGCGGTCGCGGCGTACGCAGCGCTTGTCGACCACGCGGGTGAGCCCGCCGGTGCCGGGGAGAACCGCGAGCAGCGGAACCTCGGGCAGCGAGACCGCGGTGGCGCCGTCGTCCACCAGCACGATGTGGTCGGTGGCGAGCGCGAGCTCGTAGCCGCCGCCCGCGGCGGTGCCGGCGATCACCGTCATCCAGCGCTGGCCCGAGTGAGCCGAGGCGTCCTCGATGGCGTTGCGCGTCTCGTTGGTGAACTTGCAGAAGTTGACCTTGTCGCCATGGGTGGCGCGGGCCAGCATCGGGATGTTCGCGCCGGCCGAGAACACGCGCTCCTTCGCAGACGCGAGCACCACCGCGCGCACCTCCGGGTGCTGGAAGCGCAGCCGCTGGATGGCGTCGGCGAGCTCGATGTCGACACCGAGATCGTATGAGTTGAGCTTGAGCGCGTAGTCGCCGGCGATGCCGCCGCTCTCGTCGACGTCGAGCGCGAGGGTCGCTACGGCGCCGTCGATGGAAAGCCGCCAGTGGCGGTAGTCGTCCGGCCGGGTGCGGAAGTCGATCATCGCGTTCGCTGCGTTCCGGGCGGCGGCCCGGCATGGATTGCTCCGCGGGGACTATATGGCGTGTTCATGCCGGCCTCCTACGGAATTCCCGGCTATCCGGCGGGGCGCAGGTCGACGATGCGCCTGGCCTTGCCCATCGAGCGCTCGACCGAGCCCGGCTCGCCCACCGTGACCTCGCTGGAGATGCCGATGCGCGACTTGATGTGGCCGGCGAGGTCGCGCGCGGCAGCCACGCGGGTCTCCTCGGCATCGGCGCCGGCCTTGGCCTCGACCACGACGGTGAGCTCGTCGAGGCGGCGCGGACGCCGCACCTCGAGGTAGTAGTGCGGCGAGAGGCGCTCGTCCTCGAGCAGGATCTCCTCGATCTGGGAGGGGAACAGGTTGACGCCGCGGATGATCAGCATGTCGTCGCTGCGTCCCTTGACCCGCTGCATCCGCCGCATCGAGCGTGCGGTGCCCGGCGCCAGCCGGGTGAGATCGCGGGTGCGGTAGCGGATGATCGGACTCGCCTCCTTGGTGAGCGAGGTGATGACGAGCTCGCCCGTCTCGCCGTCGGGCAGGACCGCGCCGGTCTCCGGGTCGACGATCTCGGGGTAGAAGTGGTCCTCCCAGATGTGGGGTCCGTCCCTGGTTTCCATGCACTCGACCGAGACGCCCGGGCCGATGGCCTCGGAGCACCCGTAGAGGTCGACCGCCATCATGCCGAAGCGGGTCTCGATCTCGTCGCGCATCGCCTCGGTCCAGGGCTCGGCGCCGTGCATGCCGATCTGCAGGGAGCAGTGCCGCGGGTCCAGGCCCTGGCGCTCGAACTCGTCGGCGATCGCCAGCATGTAGGAGGGCGTCACCGCGATCACGTGCGGCTGAAAGTCGCGGATCATCCGCACCTGACGGTCGGTGTAGCCGCCGGAAGCCGGGATCACCGTGCAGCCGAGCCGCTCGGCCCCGCCGTGGAAGCCGAGACCGCCGGTGAAGAGGCCGTAGCCGTAGGCGACGTGCACGATGTCGCCCGAGCGCGCGCCGGCGGCGCGCAGGCAACGGGCCATGATGTCGGCCCACGTGTCGAGATCGGCCCTGGTGTAACCGACCACGGTGGGGATGCCGGTGGTGCCGCTCGAGGCATGGACGCGGATGACCTGCTCGCGCGGTACCGCGAACATGCCGAAGGGATAGCCGCGCCGCAGGTCGTCCTTGACCGTGAAGGGGAAGGCGGCGAGGTCGTCGAGGGAGGCGAGGTCGGCCGGATGCACGCCCTTCTCGTCGAAGCGGGCCCGGTAGTGGGCGACGTTGTCGTAGGCGTGCTGCAGGGTCCAGCGCAGGCGCGAGAGCTGCAGCGCCGCGATCTCGTCGCGGCTCGCCGATTCGATGGGCTCGAGCTCCGGGTCCAGGGAGCGAGCGGGGTGGATCATGGGTCTTCTCCGGGCCTGCCGCACAATAGCGCATCGCGCGGCGGCGGCATCGCCCTTCGTTGACAGGGTCGCCGCCCGCGCGGATAGTCGGGCGCCGCTCCGCAAGGGCGCCGGCACCTCGCAGCCTCCAGACTCCCGCCCCATGCCTCCAGCCGAAACCAGCAGCCAGAGCGGCGCCCGAAGCGACGATCCGGCCGACGTGATCGCCTTCCAGGGCGCGCCCGGCGCCTATTCCGAGGCCGCCTGCGTGGCCCGCTACCCGGCGATGACGACGCTTCCCTGCAAGACCTTCGGCGAGACCTTCGCCGCGGTCTCCGAGGGCCGCGCCCGCTTCGCGATGATCCCCATCGAGAACTCGGTGGCGGGCCGGGTGGCCGACATCCACCAGCTCCTGCCCCAGACCGACCTGCACATCGTGGCCGAGCATTTCGAGCGCGTCCGGCTCAACCTGCTCGCCTGCCCCGGTGCCGGCGTCTCGGGCCTCGTGACCGTACACAGCCACGTCCACGCGCTCTCCCAGTGCCGCAGGCTGATCGACCGGCTTGGGCTCAGGGCGGTGGTGCACGTCGACACCGCCGGCGCCGCGGCCGAGGTGGCGGAAGCAGGCGATGCCAGCCGGGCCGCGCTCGCCTCCCGGCTCGCGGCCGAGACCTACGGGCTCGAGATCGTGGAGACCGACGTCGAGGACGAAGCGCACAACACCACGCGCTTCGTGGTGCTGGCGGGGGAAGCGACCGACCCCGGCCCCGACGCCGGGCCGGTGATCACCTCCTTCATGTTCGAGTGCCGCAACGTGCCGGCGGCGCTCTACAAGTGCCTGGGCGGCTTCGCCACCAACGGCGTCAACATGACCAAGCTCGAGAGCTACATGGTGGGCGGCAGCTTCTCGGCCACGGTCTTCTTCGCCGAGGTGGACGGTCACCCCTCCGATCGCGCGCTGGTTCACGCCCTGGCGGAGCTCGACTACTTCTCGCGGGAAATTCGCATCATGGGCGTCTACCCGGCCCATCCCTACCGCCGCGAAGCGGACGCCAACCGGCGTTGAGCGGGAGGTCCGCCACCATGTGGAGCCGGTTCAGGACGGGCACGACGCCCGACCCCGTCGCGACGCCGCTGCGCTGGACCTTCTCGTGGCCCACCATACGGCGGTCGCTGTTGGTCGGCACCGTGGTCGGCACCGTCCTCAACATGATCAATCAGGGTGAATACATCACCGGCGACGGCGCGGTCGACTGGTTCAAGCTGGGGTTGACCTACTGCGTGCCGTGCTGCGTCGCGACCTTCGGCGCCTACTCCGCCGCACGGGTCATCTCCAGGCAGGCGCGCGTCCGAAGGGGGAAGCTGGAGAGCCGTTGACGGCCGCCGTCTATTCCCAGCGTGGGTCGCGGCCCTCGCGGTAGGCCGCCATGGCCTCGGCGAAGTCGGGCGCGGCCATGGCCCTGTCCTGCAGCACCAGATACTTGTGGAAGAAGGCCTCCCAGCCGAGGTCGAAGCAGTCCAGCAGCATCTGCTTCGAGGCCCGGCAGCCGGCGGAGTTGGTGGCGGCGTACTCGCCGAGGTAGCCCTCGAACTCCTCCAGCGCGGTGTCCTCGCCGACCAGGTGGTCGACCATGCCGATGCGCTCGGCCTCGGCGCCGTCGATCATGCTGCCGCGGATGATCAGCGACTTGGCGCGACCGAGCCCGACGTAGCGCGCGAGCCGGAAGGTCCCGAGGCCGGGGATCAGCCCCTCCTTGATCGCCGGCAGCCCGAGCTGGGCGGAGGGCGTGCACACGCGGATGTCGCAGGCGAGCGCGAGCTGCAGCCCGCCGCCCACGGCGTAGCCCTGGATCAGGCAGAGCACCAGCTTGTCCATGGTCTCGAAGGCCCGGAGCGCCCTGTCCCACATGTCGAAGTAGCTCGGCTCGATCTCTCCCGCGGCGAGGTCCTTGAGGTCGATGCCGGTGGAGAAGGCGCGGCCCGCACCGGTGATCGCCACCATGCGCGCGGTCTCGTCGGCGTCGATGCGGCGGGCCACGTCGAGCAGCTCGCGCGCACCCGTCATGGCGAAGGCGTTGAGCCGCTCCGGCCGCCTGAAGTCGAGGCGAAGGAGCCGCTCGTCGCGGCTCAGCGTCATGGTCTCGTAGTCGGCGCTCATGGCGGATGTCCCTGGCCTGTGTGCGGATCGCTGCCGGCAGGCCGGAACCATAGGTCCGGGCGTGCCCGGGCGGAAGCCCCGGCGCCCGCGGCGGTCTCGGGCGGCGCGGTGCGGCCCGACACCCGCGCTGGACGAGACGAGGCGCACAGGGTTAGCGTGCCTGCCTCGACGACGACGCGGCGGGAGCCGCGAGGGGCGCCAGGATGCGGGGACTGTTCGCGCTCTACAGGGACGATCCCGACAAGGCGGATCGCCTCCTCTTCGGTCGCGTGAGCCATCCCGACAGGCGCGGCTTCCTGAAGCACGCGGGGCTCGCCGCCATGGGTGCGCTGGTGGGGGGCGCGATCCCCTTCCACCGCACCATGCCCGCGCACCTGCTCCCCGTCGCGCTCGCGGGCGAGAGCGTGATCGAGGGCAAGGACGGCCTCGTCGTGCTCAACGAGCGGCCGCTCAATGCCGAGACGCCGTCGCACCTGCTCGACGACGCCGTCACCCCGACGGCGCGGCACTTCGTCCGCAACAACGGCATCCCGCCGACCGACATGGATCCGGCGGACTGGCGGCTCACCCTCGACGGCCTGGTCGAGACCCCGCTGACGCTCGGCATCGACGAGCTCAGGCAACGCTTCGAGGTCGTGACCGCCCGGCTCACCCTGGAGTGCGCCGGCAACGGACGCGCCTTCTTCGACCCGCCGGCCTCGGGCGCGCAGTGGACCCATGGCGCCGTCGCCTGCGCCGAGTGGACCGGCGTCCGCCTCGCCGACCTGTTGAAGGCCGCGGGCGTGAAGAGCGGCGTCGTCTACACCGCGCACGAGGGCGCGGACACGCACCCCTCCGGCGAGCCGGGCCGGCAGGTGCTTTCGCGCGGCGTGCCGATCGCGAAGGCGACGGACCCGCATACGCTCGTCGCCTTCGCCCAGAACGGGGCGCCGATCCACCCCATGAACGGCGCGCCGCTCCGCCTCGTCGTGCCGGGCTGGCCGGGCTCGTGCTCGCAGAAGTGGCTCACCCGCGTCTGGCTGCGCGACCGGGTGCACGACGGCGCGAAGATGACCGGCACCTCCTACCGCGTCCCCAACCGGCAGGTGGCGCCGGGCGAGCAGGTGGACGAGGAGGACTTCGTCATCATCGGGGCCATGCCGGTCAAGTCGCTGATCACCAGCCCGGCGACCGGCCACAGGACGGCGGAGGGGCGCCTGGCGGTGCGCGGACACGCCTGGGCCGGCGACCGGCGGGTCGCCGCGGTCCACCTCTCGCTCGACTTCGGCGCGACCTGGTTCGAGGCCGCGCTCGATACGCCGGCGAACGCCCACGCCTGGCAGAGCTGGCGCGCCGAGGTCGCGCTGCCGCAGGCCGGGTACTACGAGATCTGGGCCCGGGCGACGGATTCGGAGGGCGCGCGCCAGCCCGACAGCGTCATCTGGAATCCGAGGGGCTACCTCAACAACGCGATCCACCGGGTGGCGGTGAGCGTCGGCTAGGGCGCCGGAAGCGGGTCCGGGACGAGACCCGTGAGCACACAAGACTTGCGCGCCGCCGCCGGTGCGAATTATTCCGGCGCTGCCGGGCAAATGCCGTTGTTTCCCCTGCCCCGCCACCCCATGTGCGCATCGCCATGACCACGACGCTTCGGCAGCTGACCGCCCTCCTCTTCGGCACGGCGATCCTGTTCACCGGCAACGGGCTGATCAACACGCTGCTGCCCGTGCGCGCGGAGATCGAGGCCTTCTCGACGCTGGAGATCGGCCTGCTCGGCACCGTCTATTTCGCGGGCTTCATCCTCGGCTGCCTCGTCGCCCCCCTGCTGGTGCGCCGGGTCGGCCACATCAGGACCTTCGCGGCGCTTTCCAGCCTGATCGCGGCCACGGCGCTGGTCCACGTCTTCGCCATCGATCCCTTCGCCTGGGGCGTGCTGCGCCTCCTCGTGGGCTTCGGCTTCGCCGGCCTCTACGCGGTGATCGAAAGCTGGCTCAACGACCGCGCCGCCAGCGCCAACCGCGGCGCGATCATGTCGGCCTACACCTTCATCAGCCTGTTCGTGCTGATGATCGGCCAGTTCCTGCTGACGACGTACGATCCCGCGGGCTTCGAGCTGTTCGCGCTGGTCGCGGTCCTGATCGCGCTGGCGCTGGTTCCCGTGTCGCTGACCAGAGCGCCGGAGCCGCCCCGGCCCGCCTCCATCGGCCTCGATATCGCGGGCCTCCTGCGCCTCTCGCCGGTAGGCTTCGTCGGCTGCCTCTGCGTCGGCCTCGTCAACGGCTCGTTCTGGTCGCTGGGGCCGGTCTTCGCGAGCCGCAGCGGGCTCGACATCGACAACCTGGTCTACTTCATCGCCGGCGCGACTCTCGCCGGCGCCGTCGCGCAATGGCCGCTCGGCCTGGTCTCCGACCGCATCGACCGGCGCTTCGTGATCGTGGGCGCGGCGCTCTGCGCAGCCGCGAGCGGTGTTCTGCTCACCACCTGGGCGACGCCCTCCACCACGCTCCTGATCGGCCTCTCCGCCGCCTTCGGCGGCTTCGCCATGCCGCTCTACGCGGTCTCGGTCGCGCATGCGAACGACCTCGCCGACAGCAACCGCTTCGTGGCGACGGCGGGCGGGCTGCTGCTCGTCTATGGCTTCGGCGCCTCGCTCGGGCCGCTGATCGCGTCCGCGTTGATGGAGTATTTCGGCGGCGCGGGGCTCTTCATGTTCACGACCTCGGTCCACGTGGCCCTGGCGCTGTTCGCGAGCGTTCGCCTCGCGCTGCGCCCGCGGCCGACGCCGGACGACCGCGCCGGCTTCGTGGCGGTGCCCCGCACCTCGCCGGCCCTCTACGAACTCGACCCGCGTTCCGAGACGGAATCCGACGGCGACAAGACGCCCTGATGCGGTCATGCTGGCGCATTTCTGGCGGGTGCCTGCGCGCGTCCCGGCCGCTCTCGCAGACCGTGAGGAGGCCTCTTGACCACGATCCCGGCTGACCGCGGCCGCGTCACCGGCCGCCTGTGGGTGCTTTGCGGTGGGCTTTGCATGAGCCTCGGCGGGCCGATCATCCGGCTTGCGGACGAGAGCACCGCCTGGCAGTTCCTGTTCTACCGCTCCCTCGGCGCGGGTCTGGCGATCCTGCTCTACTTCCTCGTCACCAACCGGCCGATCATGGCCATGCTGCGCCACGCCGGCGCGAGCGGCGCCCTGGGGGGCCTCTGCCTCGCCGTCGCCTTCACCGGCTACGTCTGGGGCGTGATGCACTCCACGGTGGCGAACGCGCTCTTCCTGATCAGCGCAGCCCCGCTGTTCGCGGCCTTCTTCGGCTGGTGGGTGCTGCGCGAGCCGGTGGTGCGCTCGATGTGGTTCGCCATGGCCGGCGTGATCGCCGGCGTCGCCATCATGATTGGGGAGGGCCTGGCCGAGGCCGACCTGCTCGGCGATCTGGCCGCGCTCGCCTCGGCGGTGGGCTTCGCCGGCTTCTCGGTCTGCATCAGGCGCGGCCGGCACAGCGACATGAGCCCGACGATCCTGATCGCTGCCGCCATCACCGCCGCGTTCAGCGCCGTGATGGCCGCTGCCAGCGGCACCGGGCTCGCGGCGCCGCTCGTGGACGTGGGCCTGGCTGGGGCCTATGGGGTGCTGGTGATCGGGGCCGGCATCTTCATGCTGACCATCGCCGCACGCAGCGTTCCCGCCGCCGAGCTCCTCGTGCTGTCGATGACCGAGGTGGTGTTCGCCTCGCTCTGGGTCGCGCTCGCCTTCGGCGAAGTGCCGAGCGTCCTCACCCTTGCCGGCGGGATCATCCTGCTCGGCAGCATCGCGGCCCAGGCCATCGTCGGGATGCGGCGCTAGCCAAGACGTGCGCCGCTCTCGCGTGAACAGGCGAGAAGGGAGCGGGACCTTTCATTGCATTTTCTTATGGTTATCCGAAGAAAATGGTATTGGCTATTATTCCGACGGGGCGGCAGCATCAGGGGTGTCCTGCACAATTTCGGCCATGACTATCGGGGTGTCGTGGCCGGAAAGGGGCGGAAGCGGGGTCCTCCCTCTCCGTCGTGCCCGCCCCGTCGCCGCCGGCGCCGGCTGATGTCGGCGCCGGCGGTCAGCCCGCCAGCCCGCATGTCTCGCCGGAGTCATGCGGGCTACTCGACCTTGGAGGGCCCCTGGCGCACCAGCCTGGTGCCGAAGCCCCGGCCCCTGACGATGGCGTCCTCGCCGAACCTCTCGCGCACCGCGTCGAGCGCCTTGTCGACTCCGTCCTCGCCGGGCGCTGCGCCGCTGAAGAGATCGCCCTGAACCGCCTGGCGGGCGTCGACCAGATCGTGGGTGCCGATGCCGATCAGGCGGAAGGCGCGGCCGTCGGCCTCGCGCTCGAGCAGCGCTTCCCCAGCCCGGAACATCTCGTCGGCTGATTGCGTCGCGCTGCCGAGGCGCCGGACACGGGTGACGATGCGGAACTCGGTGGTCTTGAGCTTGAGCGTGACGCCGCCGGTGGCGAGGCCGGCCTTCTTGAGGCGCCGCGCCACCGTCTCCGCGAGCCGCCACAGGATCGGCCGCAGCGCGGCGGCGGCGGACAGGTCCTCGTCGAGGGTGATCTCCGACGAAATGCTCTTGGTCTCGCGGTGGGGGTCGACCGGGCGGTCGTCCTCGCCCAGGGCGCAGCGGTGCAGCCGCTTGCCGATCTTGCCGTAGCGGGCCATGAGCGTGGCCTCGTCAAGGCGGGCGAGCTCGCCGATCAGCGCAATGCCGTCGCGCGCGAGCCGCCGCTGCATGGCCGTACCCACGCCCCAGAGCAGGCCCACCGGCTTGTCGGCGAGGAAGGCGCGCGCCTCGGCCCGGCCGATCACCGCGAAGCCCCGGGGCTTGTCCAGGTCAGAGGCGATCTTGGCCAGGAACTTGTTGTAGCTGAGCCCGATGGAGACGGTGATGGAGAGCTCCCGCTCCACCCGGCGCGCGAGCGCGGCCAGCGTCTCGGCGGCGCTGGCACGGTGCAGGGACTCCGTGCCCGAGAGGTCCATGAAGGCCTCGTCGATGGAGAGTGGCTCCACCAACGGCGTGAGCGCCAGCATCATCGCCCGCACCTCGCGCCCGACCGCGGCATACTTCGCCATGTCGGGCCTGACGACGGCCGCATCGGGGCACGCCTCGAGCGCCTTGAACATGGGCATGGCCGAGCGCACGCCGTAGGTGCGGGCGATGTAGCAGCAGGCGGCGACCACCCCGCGGTGGCGGCCACCGACGATCACCGGGCGCTCGCGCAGCTCCGGCCGGTCGCGCTTCTCGATGGCGGCGTAGAAGGCGTCGCAGTCGAGATGGGCGATGGCGAGGTCGTGAAGTGCCGCGTGGCTCAGCACGCGCGTCGAGCCGCAGGCCGGGCAGGTGCCGGCCCCGGCAGGCGGCCGGTGGCCGCAGTCGCGGCACAGCGTCTCCACGGGTCGATCATAGGCCTCCATCCGACCCGTGCGAAGGCGCGCATCCGTGGCAAGATGCGGCCCGGCGGCGCGGCGCAGGCGGCCGCGCCTGACGAGGGAGAGAGGCGGACATGACGGACTTGGCGGACAAGGTCGCACTGGTCACCGGCGGCGGCACCGGAATCGGCAGGGGGATCGCGCTCGGCTACGCGCGCGCAGGGATGAAGCTTGCGCTGGCCGGGCTGGAGACCGCGCCGAGCGCCGACAACCAGTACCTGAGCGCGCACCTGGGCGGCTACTCCGCGGCCGAGGCCGCGGCGGCGGAGATCGGCGGCGACGCCTTCGCCATCGACGCCGATGTCGCCGACGCGGCCTCGGTGGACGCCATGGTCGCGCGAACGGTGGAGCGCTTCGGCCGGGTCGACGTCGTGGTCAACGCCGCCGGCGTGATCACCGCCTGCCCCATCGCCGAGATGAGCGAGGCGGCGTGGGACAACATCATGGGCGTGAACGCCAAGGGGACCTTCCTGGTGAACCGGGCGGCGGTCCTGCAGATGCGCGCGCAGGGCGGTGGCGGGCGGATCATCAACATCGCGTCGATCGCCGGCAAGTTCGGCACGGCGACGCTCACGCATTACTGCGCGTCCAAGTTCGCCGTGGTCGGCTTCACCAACGCGCTCGCCAAGGAGGTCGCGCGCGAGGGCATCACGGTGAACTGCATCTGCCCCGGCATCGTCGGCACGCAGATGTGGACGCTGCTCAACGACGCCTTCGCCGAGCCGGGGGAGACGCCGGAGGAGGCCTATGCGCGCGTGATCGACCGCTACGTTCCCCAGGGCACCCCGCAGACCGACGAGGACATGGCGGAACTCGCGCTCTATCTCGCGGGCGCCCCGCACGTGACCGGCCAGGCCATCAACCTGGACGGCGGCGCCGCCTTGTAGGACCTTGTCGCTCGCGCCTGCCGGCGATTCCTGGTTTCCGCGCGCCTGCCGGCGATTCCTGGATTTTGCGCGCCTGCCGGCGCGACCCGGCTACTCGAAGCCGCAGGCCGCGGCGGTGGTGCCGATCGACGCCCAGCGGCCGTCGCGCTCGCCGAAGCAGCCGTGGTGCCATTCGCCCTCGAAGACGGTGCCGTCGGCCTGGACGTAGGTGCCCCGTCCGTGCGGCCGGCCGTCGCGCCATTCGCCCTCGTAGCGCTCGCCGCTCGCCTCCGTGAAGGTGCCGTAGCCGTGCTGCTTCCCGTCGCGGAGCTCCCCCTCGTAGCGGAAGCCATTGGCCCAGCTCAGGATTCCGCTCCCGTGCATCATGCCGGCCTGCATGCCGCCTTCGTAGGTGCCTTCGCCGCCGCGGAAGACCAGCCGACCGTCGCCCGAGGCCTTGCCGTCGACGCATTCGCCCGACCAGATGAAGGGCTCGTAGTCGCGCTGGCCGTAGTTCCACACCTGGCAGGGCTGATTGGCGGTGATCGACCACTCTGGGCCGGCGGGCTCGATCGCCGGTGCCGCGCCGGTCGCGGTCCTCACCGTCAGCAGCAGAGGGGCGTAGATGTAGGCGGTGCCGGCGTCCCCGAACTCCACCCGGACCCAGTCCCTGCCCCTGACCTCGCCGGTCACGCGCACCCGGTCGCGGGCATTGACCGTGCCGATGATGTCGTAGTCGGGGCCGGGGCCGGTCCTGACGTTGGCCGCCTCCGAGGCCTCCATCAGGCGGTCGGCCGGCTCTACCCTGTAGCGGTCCCGCGCCGGGCCCTCCTGCGCCGGCTGCACCTCGGCGGCCTCCTCGTCCGGCCCGGGCGCGTCGCTGCCGCACTTGCCCCGCTCGAACGAGAAGTGCCCGATGCAGTTGCGCGCCTGCTTGCGAAAGACGGGGAGGCAGTCGGCGAACTCGGCGTTCATGGCGTCGGAGTCGAATGCGGTGTTCTCGCGGCAGAGCGCGATCTTGCGGTCGATGGTGCCGAGGCACTGCTGCCGCTGGGCCGGGAGGTCGGTGTAGGTGACGCCGTCGATGTCGCCGTGCCTGGGCTTGACGATGCGCCCGTCCGGCGTCTCGCAGCCGAAGGGGAAGGGCCGGATCTCCGCCTCCGCCGCCGTGGCGCCCGGGCCGGCCACGGTCGCGGCGAGCAGTGCCGCCACCGCCGCCGCGAGCACGCAGACGCCGGCGCGCTGCTGCCAAGCCTGCACCGAGCGGCAAGTAGATCGATTGACCGAACGGGAGGGCGTCATCACGGGCCGAGTATAGTACAGATGGCGCCGCGTTCGTGCCCCGAAGCGCACGGGGACCGCACAATTCGCGCGGACGCTGCCGGAGCGCCGCAAGGGGGGAGCACCGATGGAGGCCGACGAGATCATCGCCCGCTACCGCCTCGCGCCGCATCCCGAGGGCGGGCACTACCGCGAGACCTTTCGCGCCCCCGCCGGGGACGGCGGGCGCGGCGCGGTGACCTCCATCTACTACCTGCTGAAGGCGGACGAGGTCTCCGCCTGGCACCGGGTCGATGCGGTGGAGATCTGGAACTTCCACGCCGGCGCTGCGCTGAGTCTCGAACTCTCGCTCGACGGCATCGCGACCGCGCGCCATCGCCTCGGCGCAGGCGCCGACGCGGAGCCCCAGGTGGCGGTTCCTGCCGGGGCCTGGCAGAGCGCGCGGACCGAGGGCGCGTGGACCCTGGTCGGCTGCACCGTGGCGCCGGCCTTCACCTTCGACGGCTTCGAGCTCGCCCCGCCCGGCTGGCGCCCCGGCCCGCGCGACTGAGTACGCCGCCGGCGGCAGGGGCGTGGCAGCCCCTCAATAGAGCTCGATGTACTCGTCGCGCTCCCACTGGGTGACGTGGGCGTTGAAGCGGGCCAATTCGGCGCGCTTCATGGTGGTGAAGACGGTGACGAACTCCTCGCCCAGCAGCTCCACCATCGCGCTGTCGGCCGCGAGCGCGGCGAGCGCGGCCTCGAGGTTGGCCGGGAAGGGCGCGAGACTGGGGTCGTCCTCGCTCGGCCCCTCGGACTGGTCGACCAGCGCGCGCTGCTCGCTCAAGCCCAGCAGCCCGCAGGCGAGCGTGCCGGCGGCGCAGAGATAGGGGTTGCTGATCGCCGAAGAGGCCCGCATCTCCACGTGCATCCCCGGCGTGCCGGGCCCCTTGATGCGCACCATGGCGCTGCGGTCCTCCTCGCCCCAGCTCACGTTCGACGGCGCGAAGGTGTGCGGCGTGAGCCTGCGGTAGCAGTTGGGCGTCGGGTTGAAGAGCGCCATGCAGGCGGCGCCGTGGTCGAGCAGCCCCTGCACGAAGTGGCGGAGCGTCGCCGTCATCTCGCCCGGGTTGTCGGGGTCGTAGAAGGCGCTCCGCCTGCTCCCGCGATCGAAGAGGCTGATGTGGTAGTGGCAGCCGGAGCCCGCCGAGTCCGCAGACGGCTTGCCCATGAAGGTCGCGCAGAGCCCCGCGTGCTGCACGATCTCCTTCACCCCGTTCTTGAAGGTGAAGGCGTTATCGATGCCGGCCAGCCCCTCGGCATGGCTGTAGACCAGCTCGTACTGCGAGGGGGCGTACTCGGCGTTGGCCGTCAGCATCGGGATGCCGGCTGCGCGCAGGCCGTCGACCACCTCGCGGATCGCCGGCAGGTGGTCGTTGCGCAGGTTGTTGAAGATGTGGACGCCGCCGAAGAAGGGCTGGTGCGTCTCGCGGTCGAGCACGTAGAATTCGTACTCGTGCGCGCTCTGGATGCCGAAGCCGAGATCGGCGGCGCGCTCCAGCATGCGGCGCGCGACGTGGCGAGGGGCGGCGTGGAGCGGCGTGCCGTCCTCCCACGCGGTGTCGCAGATGACCTTGGCCATGCCGTCGAGCCAAGGCACGGAAGCGAGGGTCGCGAGGTCCGGGCGCAGGGTCTGGTCCTTGTACTTGACCTCCTCGTTGTAGAGGGTGCCGGGGATCACGTGCGAGGCGGTGTCCAGCGCCACGATGCCGCCGTACATGTTGAGGCCCGCGCGCGCGGTGGCGGCGAACTGCTCCACCGGCACCTGCTTGGAGCGGGCGGAGCCGTGCATGTCCGGCAGCTCGAAGCGGACATGCTGGATGCCGTCGCGCTCGAGCCGTGCCAGCGCGTCGTCGATCTGATCGTGGGCGCCCTGCCCTGAATCCTCGGCCACGGCTGCCTCCCTTCCGTCTCGTTGCCGCCGGGACTGCACCATGCGGCCCGCCGGCCTCGAGTCAAGCGCGACGCACGCGAGACCCGCCGCCCCTGCCGCTATCCCGCGGCCCCTGCCGCGCCGTCGAGCAGCGGCCGGCGGCTCAGGTCGATCTTGCGCGCGACGTGGGCGCCCGAGGTGATGGGCGCATAGCGCGGCGGGTTGGCCTTGTCGGTGCAGCTCGGGATGCACTCGATCACGGCGTCGTAGTTGGGCTGGTGGAAGAAGAGCAGCGAGAGCCGGCTGCTGTCTGCTTCCGCGCGCGGAGGGTTGACGACGCGGTGCAGGGTGGAGCGCCAGCGGTCGTTGGTCCATTCCGCCATCAGATCGCCGAGGTTGATGACGAAGGTGCCGGAGATGCAGGGCACGTCGGCCCAGGCGCCGTCCCGCCCCAGAACCTGGAGCCCGCCGACGTCGGTGTCGGACGAGACGATGGTGAGGCTGCCGTAGTCCGCATGCGGGCCGCAGCGAAGCTGGCCGGGCGCCGGTGGGGTCGGCTGCGGCGGGTAGTAGGAGGCGATGAAGTTGGTGATGTGGCGGTCGATCTTGTCGGCGAAGAAGTGCTCGTCGAGGCCGAGCGCCACGGCGAAGATGCGCATCAGGTCGCCCGCCAGCCGCTCCATCACGCCGTAGTAGGCCTCCCACAGCGGGCGCATCTCCGCCGGCCGGTCGGGCCACAGGTTGGCGGCGAAGAAGCGCCAGCCCTCCGCGCCGTAGTGGTATTCGTCGTAGGCATGATCGTGCGGCCCGGTGACGAAGCTCTCGCGCCAGTCGGGCGCGTTCTCGTCCCCGTCCATGCTGTAGGCCACGTCCTCGCTGCCCACGGTCATCAGCCCGCGGTAGCGGTCCGGCGGCATCTTGACCCGCAGCTTCTCCCAGTGCGGCAGCGCGAAGAAGGCGCGGGTCACGCTGCGCATCTCTTCGATCCGCGCCGCCGCCACGCCGTGGCCCTCGATCACGAGGAAACCGATCTCGCGGCAGGCGTCGTCGACCTGCGCGGCCACGCGCGCCTTGTCCCCGCCCCCGCCGGCGAGGAAGGGCGCGATGTCGATCACCGGAACCACCGAGCGCGCCACCGTCCAGCCTCCGCCATGCCCGTGCCGCGCGATCCTAGCAGCGGCACGCGGGCAATCGCGCAATTTTGACCCGGATTCCGCGCGAGAAATTCGCGGCCCCAAGGCAATATCGCGTAATATGGCGCCGGGCGAGGGCCGGTGCCAGCCCTGTGCCCACGGAGCACGAGCAATGTTGATCGACCCATTCGAGCGTCACGTCACCTACCTGCGGATCTCGGTCACGGACCGCTGCGACTTCCGCTGCGTCTACTGCATGTCCGAGCACATGAGCTTCCTGCCCAAGGCCGAGCTGCTGACGCTGGAGGAGCTAGACCGCCTGTGCAGCGCCTTCGTCGGCCTCGGCGTGCGCAAGCTTCGCATCACCGGCGGCGAGCCGCTGGTGCGCAAGGGCGTGATCGGGCTGTTCGAGAGCCTGGGCCGGCACCTGCGGAGCGGCGCGCTCGACGAGCTGACGCTCACCACCAACGGCAGCCAGCTTCCGCGCCATGCGGAACGCCTCCATGCCGCCGGCGTGCGCCGGGTGAACATCTCCCTCGACACCCGCGATCCCGACAAGTTCGCGCAGATCACCCGCTGGGGCCGGCTGGAGCAGGTGATGGCGGGGATCGAGGCGGCGCAGGCGGCGGGACTCAAGGTCAAGATCAACACCGTGGCGCTGCGCGGCGTCAACGAGGACGAGATCGAGGACCTGGTCGCCTGGTGCGGGACGCAAGGCCACGACCTCACCTTCATCGAGACCATGCCCTTGGGCGAAATCGACGGCGACCGCACCGAGCACTACCTGCCTCTCTCCATGGTGCGCGCGCGCCTGCGCAAACGCTGGACCCTCGACGAGAGCGACCACCGCACCGGCGGGCCCGCGCGCTACGTCACCGTGCGCGAGACCGGCCAGCGCCTCGGCTTCATCACGCCGCTCACCCACAACTTCTGCGAATCCTGCAACCGGGTGCGACTCACCTGCACCGGCACGCTCTACATGTGCCTCGGCCAGGAGGACGCGGCCGACCTGCGCACGCCGCTGCGCCGGAGCGAGAGCGACGAGGTGCTGATCGCCGCGATCCACGAGGCGATCGGGCGCAAGCCCAAGGGCCACGACTTCATCATCGACCGCCGCCACACGCGCCCTGCGGTCGGCCGCCACATGAGCGTGACCGGCGGCTGAGCCGCCGCCGCCCAGCCCGAGCCCCGCGCCGCCCATCGGGGGATTCCATGCGTTACCGGAGGATGGCCGCCGTCGCATCCAGCGCCGCCGATGCCCAGGCCGCGCTTGCCGAGGTCGCCGCCCGCTATCCTCTCGCCGAGCCGGCCGAGGCCGACGTCGTCATCGCTTTGGGTGGCGACGGCTTCATGCTGGAGACGCAGCACCGCTTCCTGAGCCAGGGCACGCCGATCTACGGCATGAGCCGAGGCACGGTCGGCTTCCTGATGAACGCGTTCTCGCTCGAGGACCTGCCGGCGCGGCTGGAACGCGCGCACGGCACGACGCTGCATCCGCTCCGCATGCGGGCGGCGACGATCCACGGCGAGACGCGCGAGGCGCTCGCCATCAACGAGGTCTCGATGCTGCGCGAGACCCGCCAGGCCGCGAAGATCAGAATCAGCGTGGACGGCGTCGTGCGCGTGGACGAGCTCATCTGCGACGGCGTGCTGGTGGCGACGCCCGCGGGCAGCACCGCCTACAACCTCTCCGCCCATGGACCCATCATCCCGCTCGGTGCCAACATCCTAGCGCTCACGCCGATCAGCGCCTTCAGGCCGCGGCGCTGGCGCGGCGCGCTGCTGTTGCACGAGGCGACCGTCAGGCTCGAGGTGATCGAGCACGACAAGCGCCCGGTCAGCGCGGTCGCCGACTACACCGAGGTGCGCGACGTGGCCTCGGTCGAGGTGGCGGTCGATCACGCGACGGCGATCCACCTGCTCTTCGACCCCGAGCACAGTCTCACCGAGCGCATCCTCAGCGAGCAGTTCACGCCCTGAGAGAGCGTTCCCGGCTCCCCGTGTGCTCCCCTCGCAGTCCCGGCCACGCCTCGCGCCGGCGCGATCCGTGAAGCGGGAGCGCCCCCCCTTCCTCGGCGGCGTCCGCGCCGCAAACCTGCGCGTGGCTGCGCAGCGCTTCGCGCTCGCCATCGGACTCGGCGCCGCAGGCGGCGCGGTCTTCCATGCGCTGGCCCTGCCTCTGCCCTGGATGCTGGGCGCCATGACCGCGGCGACGGCGGCCGCGCTCGGCGGCGCGCCACTACAGGTGCCGCCCGCCGTCCGCAACGCCATGATCGCGATCCTGGGCGTGCTGCTCGGCAGCCAGTTCACGCTCGATCTCTTCGCCCGCATCGCCGACTGGTACGTGGGGCTCTCGGGCGTGGTGCTGTCCACGGTGGCGACGGCGGCCATGGCCTACGCCGTCTTCCGCAGGATCGGCGGCTACGACCGGGCGACCGCCTACTTCGCCTCCATGCCGGGCGGGCTCAGCGAGATGATGGTGCTGGGCGAGAGCATGGGCGGCGACGGGCGCAAGATCTCGCTCACCCACGGCACGCGCATCCTCGTCGCGGTGTTCCTCATCGCCTTCTACTACCGCCTGGTGGAGGGCTACGAGCCGGTGGGCCTGCCGCTGCCGGCGGGCGGCGGGGCCTCCTGGGTCGACCTCGTCGCGCTGGTGGCCTGCGCCTTCGTCGGCTATCCGGCGGCGAAGGCGCTGCGCGTGCCGGCGGCCCAGCTTGTGGGGCCACTGGTCCTGAGCGCCGCGCTGCACCTGAGCGGGCTGGTCTCGGCCCAGCCGCCGGGCGAGCTGGTGGCCGCCGCCCAGGTGATCCTCGGCGGCGCCATCGGCGCGCGCTTCGTCGGCATGGCGCCCCGCGAGCTCTGGCGCGTGATGCTGCTGGCCGCGCTGGTCGCGGTGCTGATGGTGCTGATCGCCGCCGGCGCCGCCCACGGGCTCGGCGCCGCCACCGACCTCGCCGGCTCCGCCCTCTTCCTCGCGCTGGCGCCCGGCGGGCTCGCGGAGATGAGCCTGATCGCGCTCTCCTTCGGCAGCGCCGCCGCCTTCGTCTCCACCCACCACGTCGCGCGCATCATCCTGATCGTGATCGCGGCGCCGCTGATATTTCGCCTCGCCGAGGCGCGCCGACGCTCGCTAAGCTAGGCGGGCCATGGACTTCACCCTCTCGGAAGAGCAGGAGGCGTTCCGCGCGCTCGCGCAGGACTTCGCCGAGAACGAGCTCGCGCCCCATGCCGCGGCGTGGGACCGCGACTGCACCTTCCCCATCGATGCGCTGCGCCAGGCCGCAGCGCTGGGCTTCGCCGGCATCTATGTGCGCGACGATGTCGGTGGCTCGAACCTGACGCGGCTGGACGCCGCGCTGATCTTCGAAGGGCTGGCGCGGGGCTGCGCGTCGACCGCCGCCTACATCTCCATCCACAACATGGCGTCCTGGATGATCGACCGCTTCGGCGCGGACGCGCAGCGCCGCCGCTTCCTCCCCCGGCTCGCCAGCATGGAGCACTTCGCGGCCTACTGTCTCACCGAGCCGGGCTCGGGCTCGGACGCCGCCTCGCTCCGCACCAGCGCGCGGCTTGACGGCGAGCACTACGTGCTGAACGGCACCAAGGCTTTCATCTCCGGCGGCGGCCATGCCGACGTCTACGTCTGCATGGTGCGGACCGGCGGACAGGGCGCCGACGGCATCTCGTGCATCGCGGTGGAGCGCGATGCGCCGGGGCTCGGCTTCGGCGCGCAGGAGAAGAAGCTCGGCTGGCACAGCCAGCCCACCGCCATGGTGACCTTCGAGGACTGCCGCGTGCCGGCGGAGAACCTGATCGGCGCCGAGGGCCAAGGCTTCAGGATCGCCATGGCGGGGCTCGACGGCGGGCGCATCAACATCGGCGCGTGCTCCATCGGCGCGGCCCAGGCGAGCCTGGAGATCGCCCGCGACCACCTGCTGCAGCGCGAGCAGTTCGGCCGCAAGCTCGCGGAGTTCCAGGCGCTGCAGTTCCGGCTCGCCGACATGGCGACGAACCTGGAGGCGGCCCGCCTGCTGATCCACCGCGCCGCGGCGACGCTGGACGCGGGCAGCGCCGACGCCACCGCGGCGACCGCCATGGCCAAGCGCTTCGCCACCGATACGGGATTCGAGGTCTGCAACCAGGCGCTGCAGCTGCTGGGCGGCTACGGCTACCTGATGGACTTCCCCATCGAGCGCCACCTGCGCGACCTGCGCGTGCACCAGATCCTCGAAGGCACCAACGAGATCATGCGCCTCATCATCGCCCGGCGCCTGCTGGCGGAGTGACGGGGGCTACCCCGCCGCGGCGAGCCAGTGGCGGGCAATCTCCTCGCGCGTCGCGAACCAGACGCCCTCGTGCGCTTGCGCGTGCTCGATGAAGCGGGCGAGTCCTCCGATCCGGCCGGGGCGGCCGATCATGCGGGCGTGCAGCCCGATCGACATCATCTTCGGGCAGGTCGCGGATTCGGCGTAGAGCGTGTCGAAGCTGTCCCGCGCGTACTGATAGAAGTGTTCGGCGGTGAGGAAGCCGGGCGCCGTCCAGAAAGAGAAGTCATTGATATCGCACGTATAGGGCACCACCAGATGGCGCTTGCCCGAGACCTCGACGAAGTAGGGCAGGTCGTCGTTGTAGGCGTCGGAATCGTAGATGAAGCCCCCTTCGTCCACCACCAGCTCGCGGGTGTGGACCGAGGGGCCGAAGCGGCAGTACCAGCCCACAGGCCGCTTGCCGCAGGTGCGCTCGAAGGATTCGATGGCGAGCCGGATGTGCTCGCGCTCCTCCTCCCGTGAGAGGCGGAACACCTCCTCCCAGCGCCAGCCGTGGCTGCACACCTCGTGGCCGCCGGCGACGACCGCGCGGGCGACCTCCGGGTTCTGCTCGAAGGCGAGGGCGCAGGCATAGAAGGTCGACGCGACCCCGGTCTCCTCGAAGAGGCGCAGGATGCGCCAGACGCCGGCGCGGGAGCCGTACTCGAACATCGATTCCATGGCGAGGTTGCGGTAGTCCTCGGGCAGCGGGTAGTTGCCGAACTCGGTGAGCCCTTCCTGGTGTGCATCGCCCATGGCGTGCGAATACTCCGAGCCTTCCTCGTAGTTGACCACCACCGAGACTGCGAGCCGCGCTCCGCCCGGCCAAGGGATTGCCGGCGGGTTCGCGCCGTAGCCCACGAGATCGCGCCCGCCTGAAGATACCTCCGCCATGATGCGCCTCCCTGTCCTTTCTGCCCGTGCCGGGCCCGCGCGGGCCCGCCTTGCTCGTCAGCCATCATAGAGCGTCACGGGCTACCCTCGTAATAGGCCCGGAGGATGGCGAGCACGCCGTCGCGGCTGAACTCGGGTGGGATCGCCTCGGCGTTCGCGAACATCTCGCGCAGCCGTGTGCCCGAGATACGGAGCTTTCCGGCATCGCCCAGGCGACAGGGCCGGCCCCCGGCGCTGCCCGTCGCCACCGCCGCCACCGCACGATGGCGCTCCTCCTCGCCCACCGGGTCCTCCCCGCCTTCGGCGGCGAAACACACGTTGCCCGTCGCCATGCCCTCGCAGTCGAAGCAATGGAAGGTATCGTCGACCTTGAGCGGCCGGATGGCGAGGCTGTCTGCGTCGATCTCGTCGAAGATGCGCTGCGCGTCGTAGGGCCCGTAGTAGTCGCCGAGCCCGGCGTGGTCGCGCCCCACCACCAGGTGCGAGCAGCCGAAGTTCTGGCGGAGGAGGGCGTGCAGCAGCGCCTCGCGGGGGCCGGCGTAGCGCATCTCGATGGGATAGCCGGCCTGGATCACCCGTCCTTGCGGAAAGTGGTTGGCGACCAGCCAGTCGATGGCGCGGACCCGGACCCTGGCCGGGATGTCGCCCGCCTTGAGCGCACCCAGAACCTGGTGAATGAGCAGCCCGTCGCACGCCTCGAGGGCGACCTTGGCGAGGAACTCGTGACTGCGGTGCATGGGGTTGCGGGTCTGGAAGGCGGCCACCGTCGCCCAGCCCTTCCCGGCGAAGAGCGCCCGGGTCTCGGCAGGGCGCAGGTAGAGCCCCGCGTAGGTCTCGGGAAAGTGACCCTCGGAGAGGACCGAGACCGGTCCCGCCAGGTTGACCGCACCCTGCGCCATGACCTTGGCGACGCCCGGGTGGCCCTCGTCGTCGGTGCGGTAGACCTCGCGGCACTCGAGCGCCTTGTCGATGGCGTAGGTCTCGGCGACCGCGAGAATGGCCAGGATCCCGCCGCCCGCATCGGTGAGCGCCACCTCGTCGCCGACGGCGGGGGCTGCGTCCTCGCCGCAGGAGAGGGTGATGGGCAGCGGCCAGAAGAGTCCGTCCTCCAGGCGCATCTCGAGGCACGCGCCGCGCCAGTCGGCCGCGCCCATGAAGCCCGTGAGCGGCGAATACGCGCCCATGGCGAGCATGAAGAGGTCCGAGACTTCGCGGGTCGAGAGCGGCAGCCGCTTCAGGGTGCGCGCCCTCTTGAGTGCCTCGTCCCGCGCCTCCCGCGGCAGCAGCAGGGGCTTCAGGCCGGCGTCGCCGTGCGGGGCAATCAGCGCGGGCACGGGGCGTCCTCGTGGCGGGACGTCGGGGCTAGTCGACGATGTGGTAGACGGGGGCCTTCTCCATGGCCCATTCCCCGGCCTCCCGGTCGTAGCGAGAGAGCGTGAAGCAGTGCCAATCGGCGTCGTCCAGCTTGGGATGATCGCCCCGGTAGTAGTATCCCGGCCAGCGCGTTTCCGTCCTGAACAGCGTGTGATGCGTCACGGCCTCCGAGGCGAGCACCCGGTGGTGAAGCTCCCACGCCCGCTGAAGCTGGTGAAGGTCTTCGGCGCCCAGACGATCGAGGTCCTCCTTCAGCATGCCGAGCAGCTCCAGC
The DNA here is from genome assembly GCA_022823305.1 of Alphaproteobacteria bacterium. Lineage (GTDB taxonomy): Bacteria > Pseudomonadota > Alphaproteobacteria > UBA828 > UBA828 > WTGU01. The sequence continues at coordinate 22,381 of JAJDXK010000051.1, read as the reverse complement.
CCGCGAGTCAGCATGGGCTCGTTCGTCGTGTAATGGGCGCTGATGCCGCCCACGTATTCGTCCATGATCTTCTCGAGACGCTGCAGGCCGTGAAGCGGCAGCATGTAGCTCGGCGAGACCGTTCCCGCGACGATCTCGTTGCGGCCCACCCGGTAGGTCTCGAGCGGCTGGAAGACGGTCTTCCTGAGCTCCTCGTACTCCTTCTCGCTGACCTGAGGCTGCTCGCTCTTGAGGTCGTTGACGTAGTTGACCGCCGCCTTTCCGGCGATGCGGCCCTCGGTGAAGGAGCCTGACGAGAACTTGTGGGCGGAGCCGCCGATGGTGTCGCCGGCGCCGAACAGGCCGTCGACGGTCATCATCCGGTTGTAGCCCCACTGGTAGTCCGCCGGCGCGCAGTCCTCCGGACCGCTCGCCCAGGCGCCGGAGCAGGTGGCGTGCGAGCCCATGACGTAGGGCTCGGACGTGGTCAGCTCCGGATTGGTGTGCTTGGGATCGATGTTCTGGGACGCCCAGACGACCGCCTGCCCGATCGTCATGCCCAGGAAGTTCTCCCAGCCGACCTGCTCCTTGTGGGGATCGGCGAAGGCCTCCTTCGTCACCATGCGGATGGGGCCGCGGCCGGCCTTGATCTCCTCCAGCAGGGCGTGGTTGCGCAGGCAGGTGGGCACCGGATGCATGTCGATGTAGTCGCCCACCAGCGCCTTGGTGTGGTCGTACCACCTGGACTCGTACTCCTCCCCGTAGGCGTTCTCGGTGTAGGTCTTGAGGTGGAGGAAGTAGGCGCCGACCGGACCGTAGCCGTCCTTGAAGCGGGTCAGCACGATCCGGTTCTCCATCTGGGTCATCTTGGCGCCGACGAGGATCGGCAGCGCATAGGCCGACGCGCTGCTCCAGGGGGCGTACCAGGTTCGCCCCATGCCCTCGCCCACCGCTCGCGGCTTGAAGATGTGCGATGCGCCGCCGGCGCAGACGATGACCGCCTTCGCGCGGAAGACGTGGAAGTCGCCGGTTCGGACGTTGAACCCGACCGCGCCCGCGACGCGGCCCGGCTTGGTCCGGTCCGTCAGCAGGTGGGTCACCATGATCCGATTGTAGACTTGCGCCGCGGCCTTGCGGGCAGCCTCGGCGACGATCGGCTTGTAGCTCTCGCCGTGGATCATGATCTGCCACTTACCTTCGCGCTGATAGCGCCCGGTCTCCGGGTCCTTCATGATGGGAAGGCCCCACTCCTCGAACTTGTGCACCGCGGAGTCGACGTGGCGGGCGATGTCGTAGCCCAGATCCTCCCGCACCAGACCCATGAGGTCGTTGCGAGCGTAGCGGACATGGTCTTCGGGCCGGTTCTCGTCCCACTGCATGCCCATGTAGCAGTTGATGGCATAGAGGCCTTGGGCCACGGCGCCGCTGCGCTCGATGTTCGCCTTCTCGACACAGACCACCTTCAGGTCGCGCCCCCAGTAGCCCGCTTCGTAGGTCGCCCCGCAGCCGGCCATGCCGCCGCCGACGACCAGGATGTCCGCGTCCACGAAGACCGTCTTGCGGCGCGAGAACAGACCCACTAGAGGGCTCCCTCCCTGAAGCGGTCCGGCGCGAGCGCGGGCAGCGCCGCGATGTTGAGGGCGTCCGGCTCGTGCGCGAGCTCCTGGGATTTCATCGCTTGCGCCGTGGGTGCGTCGTAGTCGGCCGGCGCCCTGATCGACCCCCAGGGCGTGGTCCGGATCGGCGAAACGAAATCCTTCTCCGTGCCGTCGCGGAACTTGATCTTCCAGGAGATGGTGCCTTTCGCCTCTTCCCTCAGCGTGCGCACGCTGTGGCCCATGGGCGCGAAATCGGCGTAGCCGCGGCAGTCGATGGCATTCTGCGGACACGCCTTCACGCAGGAGTAGCACTCCCAGCACATGTTGGGCTCGATGTTGTAGGCGCGCCGGTAGGTCTTATCGATGTGCATGATGTCGGAGGGGCAGATATCGACGCAGTATCCGCAGCCGTCGCAGCGGGTCATGTAGACGAATGTCGGCATGTGGCTCCGTTGTCTCCTCTGGCGAATTCGGGCCGGTCAGTAGTGGCGGGGCCTTTCGCGGGCGCTGCCGAAGGTCTCGGGCTCGTCGGCGGGGGCCGGCAGGTTGCTCCTCGAACCCGTCGCCTCGGACACCCGCTTCTCGAAGGCCGCCGCAGGCTTGAAGAACATGTGCGAGAACTTGGACCAAGGGACGGATCCGAAGAGCACCGTGGTGGCGATGAGGTAGAGGCCGAGGACGATGTTCGCGCCCCAGCTCTCGACCGACTGCAGGGCGGCCCAGATCAGCCCCAGCGAAGCGCTGGCGAGAAGCGAGAGGACGAAGAGGTCGGCACGCACGATACGAAAGGGCGAGTTGCCCTCGGCCGCCACGTCGACCCGGATGAAGAACCAGAACCAGTAGCCGCCGAGGCAGACCAGCAGGGCGCCGGCGATCCAGAGCTGGGGCAGGACGGCGGGCGTCGCGCTGTCGGGCGTCGCATAGCAGAACACCATGACGACGGTGGTCGCGACGTAGAGCAGGAAGCCGTACATCGTCAGCAGGTGAGCGGCCCGGCGGCGGCCCAGGCCGAATTCGGCCGACGTCGCGACTTCCACCAGCACGGTTCGGATCGCGAGCCCCAGCACCTGCCCGCCGCCGACCTGCCGCGTGCCCTTGTTCCTCGAGCGCCGCCAGCTGTCGAAGAAGTAGGCGGCGCTGCCCTTGTGCCAGACGTCGAAGAGGGTGCCGCACACCACCAGCGCGATCATGACGCCGACGTAAATCTGGATGGCATCGGACGGAAGGGTCGTCGTCAGCGCGGCGAAGGGATTAGTGGTGAACACGCGTTTCCCTCAATGTCGGAGTGCCGGGGATTGTAACCGGTTACATCTGCGTAAGAAACGGGCACGGCCGGAGACCGTGCTCAGGCGGCGCTCCAGAAGGAGCCTTCCACCCCGCCGACCCGGCGGCCACCCTTGATGTGGATGCGGCGGCCGGGCAGGCGGCGCAGGATGTCGACCAGCGAGGTCGCCTCGAACACCACCAGATCGGCGGCCGAGCCGGCGGCGACGGCGGGCACGGGCGCGCCGATGATCCGCGCCGCCCGCGTGGTCACCATCTCGAAGCCCTCGCGCACCTCCTCGTCGGTGCGCATGCCTGCGCTGTGCACCGTCATGTAGGCGAGCTCCGCCGGGTCCATCCGGTTGAAGCGGTACCAGATGTCGTACATGTTGTCGGCGCCTGCGGCGACGTTGACGCCGGCATCCAGCAGCTCCTTCACCCGCGACGAGCCCCGATTCCGGGGCGTGCGGCCATCGCCGCCCAGCATCTGGAGATTGGCGATGGGCAGCACCGTGATCGCCATGTCGGCGGCCAGCACCTTGTCGATGACGCGCCCGGCCTCGTCGTCGGGGTAGACTGCGAGCGCGTTGCAGTGGCTGCCGACGACCCGGCCCTGCATGCCGTGGGCGACGGTGGCGTCGGCCAGCATCTCCAGGGTCTTGAGCTCGGCCCGGTCCATGTAGTCGGCGTGCATCTCCACCGGCACGCCGAACTCGGCGGCAAGCTCGAGACAGGTGTCGACATGGGTGCGCTGGTCCGCGACCGAGGCCTCCACCTCCGGCAGGCCGCCCACCGCGGCGGCACCCATCTCGAGGGCCTCGCGCAGCAGTGCCGGCGCCTCCTTGTCCGCCACGATTCCCTCCTGCGGGAAGGCGGCGAGGGTGACGTCGACGACGCCGGCGAAGCGGTCGCGCGCGCGCATGACGCCCTCGAAGGAGACCAGCCGGGTGGCGAAGTCCACGTCGATCTGAGCGTGCAGGCGGCCGATGCCGTGGGCCGCGGCGAGCCGCAGCGCCTGGCTCGCGCGCTCCTCCACGTCGGCGACGGTGAACCGGGTCTTGACCTCGCGGGCGCGGTCGAAGGCCTCCTGCGGCCCGAGCGCGCCGAGCAGGTCGCGGCTCAGCACCTTGTCGATGTGGAAGTGGGGATCGACGAAGGAGGGCGTGACCAGCCCGCCGCGCGCGTCGATACGCTCGGCCGCCGTCCCCTCGAGCGACGGCGCTACGGCCTCGATCCGCCCGCCGCGGATGCCGATGGAGACCGGCTCCACCTCGTCGAGGCGCCCCGCGTCGTGGATGAGAAGGTCCCAGTCCGGGCCGGGCGCTGCGTCGCTCATGCTTCCTCCGCCGTCATCGGCCGCCTTCGCGGGCTCATTCCGCCGCGTCCATGGTGGCTTCGACGGGCTCCGCCCGCCACGCCGCGTCGGGGTCCTGCCAGCCCTCGGGCCAGGCGATGCCGCCCTCGGCCTTGCGCGCCTCGAAGTAGGGGCCGCGGTCGAAGAGGGGCAGCGGCCCGCGCCGCGCCGCCATCCCGGCCCTGAGATTGCGGGTCGCCGCGCCGTCGACCCTCCAGGCCCCGTCCTCGCAGGCAAGGACCACGCCGTAGCGCTCGCGCGCCGCGTCGGCCGAGACCAGGCCGCTCTCTACGTCGCGGCAGACCAGCGCGGGCTCGCGCCTGAGCGCATCGCCCCAGCCGCCGCCCCCGGTGGTGACGATGCGCACCACCGAGCCCGCTTTCACCTCGATGCCGTCGGCCATGCCGGCGACCTCGCGCACGTCGCCCGCGGGATCTTCGACCGAGATGGCATAGGGCGCGCCGGGTCCGCCGCCGTTGACGCCGTAGGTGTTCAGCATGGCGCGGTCGGCGTTGGACAATAGCGTCGAGGCCTCAAGCACGCGCACCCGCTTGTCGTAGCCGAGCCCGCCGCGCCGGTAGCCGGCGCCGCCGGAGTCCTGGTTCAGCCCCAAGCGCTCGATGCGGATGGGATAGCGCGTCTCCGAGAACTCAGCCGGCAGGTTGCGCGAGTTGGGGACGATGTGCACCACGTCGCTGCCGTCGGCCCAGGGCCGGCCCGGTCCGCCGCCGCCCAGCACCTCGCGGAAGAGGTAGAAGTCGCCGTCCGCCGCGTTGCCGTGCAGCCCCCAGATGCGGATGGTCTCGTGGTCCGCCGGCATGCGCCCGCCGGTGGCCTTGGAGAGGCAGGCGGCGAAGACGCCTAGCGCGCGCAGCAGGATGAAGAAGCGCATGCCCGTGGGCCGGCCGAAGGTGGGCGTCACCAGCGTGCCCTTGCCGGGGAAGACCACGTCGATCACGTCGAGCACGCCCTCGTTCATGTCGATCTCGGCGGCGCGCTCGGGCGTGTCCGCGAGCGAGCGCAGCACCGGTGCCATCCACTTGCGGACGAAGCGGCCCTCGGAATAGTCGATGGGCCAGTTGATCGGGCCCTTGGTCTCCGGGTCGGTGCCGCTGAAGTCGAGGGTGATCTTCTCCGGCGTCTTGGTCATGGTGAGCCGGAGCGCGTGCAGGCGCGGCGCATCGACGCCGTCGTTCTCGATGTAGTCTTCCCAGTGGTAGACGCCGTCGGCAATCTTGGGCAGCAGCTCGCGCCGCAGCGTCTCGGCGCAGTTCTCGACGATGGCGTCGAAGGCGGCCTCCAGCACGTCGGCGCCGTAGCGCTCCGCCATGGCGACGACGCGGCTCGACCCCAGCCGGGCGGCGCCGATCTCAGCGTCGATGTCGCCCTCCAGATGGTCGGCGAGGCGCGAGTTGCGGCCGATGATGGCGTAGGCCGCCTTGTTCAGCACGCCCCGCTCGTAGAGCTTGATGGGCGGAACCACCAGGCCCTCGGACCACATGTCGGTGGCGTGCACCGGCAGGCTGCCGGGCACCGAGCCGCCGACGTCGTCGTGATGGCCGAAGACCTGGCTGAAGCCGACCAGCCGGCCCTCGTGGAAGACCGGGATGGTGGTGCAGAGGTCGGGCACGTGGCCGATGCCGCCCGCGCTGTTGTAGGGGTCGTTCCAGAAGAAGACATCGCCCTCGTTGATGTCGTCGGCGCCGAAGTACTCGAACACCGGCTCCACCAGGGCGGAGTAGGAGCGCCCGGTGAGCTTGCGGCCCTTGGCGTCGAAGAGCGCCACGCGGTAGTCGTGCTGGTCGCGGATCATGGGCGAGCGCGCGGTGCGCTCCACCGCCGCCTCGATCTCGAGCTCGGCCGAGCGGACGGCGCCGGCGATGACCTCGAGCTCGATCGGTCCCAGGCCTGCCTTGTCCATCTTCGTCATCGCGCCTTCTCCATGACCAAGTTGCCGTAGCGGTCGCAGGCGAGCCCCCAGCCCGCAGGCACCACCACGGTCGAGCCATATTCCTCCACGATGAGCGGCCCGTCGAGCCGCTCTCCCGCGCCCAGGTCCTCGCGGCGGAAGATCGGGCAGTCGACCCAGCCGGATTCCCGCCAGTAGACCGGGCGGGAGGAGACCGGCGCGGCTGCGCCGCCTTGGGCGACCTCGTGCGCCGCAGGCCGGTCGACCTGGCCGGTTACCTGGACCCGCAGGTTCACCGCCTCCACGTCCTGGCGGCCCTCGTAGTCGAAGCCGAAGGCGTCGAAGTGCACCCGGTGGAAGGCGGACCACATGGTCTCCACCGCCGCAACGCCCTCCGTGCCAGGCGGGATCTCGACCGGGACCTCGTGGCCCTCGCCGACGTAGCGCACGTCGGCGCTGCGCCTGAGCCGGATGCGCTCGGCCGCCACGCCCTCGGCCATCACCTCGGCCTTGCCGATGCGCTCCAGCTCCTGCCAGGCGCCGTCGATCTCGCCCGCGTCCGCGTTCGCCTGCTGGCGCACCAGGGTGCGCACGTAGTCGCGCTTGATGTCGGAGACGTGCAGGCCGAAGGCCGAAAGGTTGCCCGGGTCGGGCGGCGAGAGGATGCGCCCGATGGCGAGAAACGCCGCCACCTCGGCCGCGAACATGCCGCCCGCGCCGCCGAAGGCCGCGAGCACGTAGCGGCCCGGCTCCCGCCCCCGGCTGGTGGTGACCTGGCGGATGCCGTGGACCTGATTGGCCGCGGCGATCTCGAAGACGCCGGCGGCGGTCTCCTCCGGGCTGAGGTCGAAGCGGGCGCCGAGGCGGGCGAAGGCATCGCGCGCTGCGCCTGCATCGAGGGCGAGCTCCCCGCCGATAAGCTGGCCCGGCAGGCGGCCCAGCACCAGGGCCGCGTCGGTGACCGTGGGCCGGGTGCCGCCGCGGCCGTAGCAGATCGGGCCGGGGTCGGCGCCCGCGCTCTCCGGCCCCACCTTGAGCGCGCCGTAGTCGTCGATCCACGCCAGCGAGCCGCCGCCGGCGCCCACGGTCGCGATGTCGAGCATCGGCGTCTTGACCGGATAGTGCTCCACCAGCGACTGGCTGGTGAGCTGGGGCTTGAGCCCTTCCACCAGCGAGATGTCGGTGGACGTGCCGCCGACATCGAGGGTGAGCACGTCCTCGAAGCCCGCGAGCCGGGCCATGTGGACGGCCCCGAGCACGCCTGCGGCCGGGCCCGAGAGCAGCATGGTCACGGGCCGCTCGCCGGCGGTCGCGTGGCGCACGACGCCGCCGTTCGACTGCATGATGAGGAAGGGCGCGCCGCCCTCGCCCGCGCCGATGCGCTCGGCCGCGGTGCGCAGGTAGGTCTGGCAGTAGGGCTTCACCAGTACGTCGATGAGCGTGGTCATGGCGCGCTCGTACTCGCGGTACTCGGGCAGCACCACGGACGAGAGCGAGACGAAGAGCTCGGGATGGTGCCTGGCGATGAGGTCGCCCGCGCGGCGCTCGTGGTCGTCGTTGGCGTAGGCGTGCAGGAAGCAGACGGCGATGCAGCGCACGCCGCGCCGGGCGAGCTCGCCTGCGGCCTCGACCAGCGCCTGCTCGTCCAGCGGCTCCAGCTCCTCGCCCCGGTGGGTCATGCGGCCCTTCACCTCGCGCACCAGGTGCAAGGGCACGAGGCGCGGCGGCTTCACCCAGAAGAAGGAGTTGCCGTAGCCGTCGGGCACCGACTGGCGCGCGATCTCGATGACGTGGCGGAAGCCCTCGGTCACGATCAGGCCGAGCCCGTCGAACTGGTGCTGCAGGACGGCGTTGGTCGCCGTGGTCGAGCCGTGCAGCAGGCGGGCGACGGCGCCTTCGCCCTGCTCCGCCGCCTCGGCCGCCTTGCGGACGCCGTCGAGCAGGCCGATGCTGGGGTCGGCCGGCGTGCTCGGCGTCTTCAGCGCATAGCGGCTGCCGTCCGCCTCGTCGATGGCGACGACGTCGGTGAAGGTGCCGCCGGTATCGATCGCGATCCTCAGTCCCACGCCGCGTCCCGCCTTGCGCCTCTCGTCAGTCCCACCAGACCGGCGTGGTGGTGATGACCTCCACCCGGTCCGCGTGCACGATCAGGTTCTGCTCGAAGCCTACCGCGCCGACCCCCTCCCAGGCGAGGAAGGCCTCCGAGCTGCACACCATGTTCTCGAGGATGAGCTGGTCCTCGTCACAGGTGGAAAGCCCGTACATCGGGTTCTCGAACATCATGTCGCAGAGGTGGCCGTAGAGCGGCCACTGCAGGCCGGCCTGATCCACCGTGTCGCCGCCGCCGGCCTCGCGCGTCAGCCGGTCGCCCTCGCGCGCGAGCTCGTGGGGCGAGACGCCGGGGCGGATCTTCGCCATCACGCCGTCGACGATGCCCATGCAGGCCTCCATCAGCGCGCGCTGGGTAGAGGTGGACTTGCGCCCGCACACCGCGGTGCGACCGGGGTCGAGGAAGTAGCCGTGGCGCATCGGCCCCATGATCCAGGCGCGCACGAAGTCGCCTTCCTTCGGCGCGGAGTCGGGGTCGGCACCGCTGAGCGGATAGCGGCTGAAGTTGTTCATCTCGTCGCCGGTGCCGTGGGAGAGGCGGATGATGTTGGGAATGCCGCCGCGGCGCACCACCTCGGCGGCCCCGGCGGCCGCGGACTCGGCCTCGGTCCGGCCTGCGACGAGTCCCTCCATGATGAGGGCAAGCGCGCTGCTCGCGATCTCGCCCGCCTCGCGGAAGACCTCGAGCTCGCGGGCGCTCTTGACGTGCTGCACCGACTTGACGAGGTCGTCCTCCGGCCGCCAGTCGATGCGCGGGCACCACTCGCGCAGCCAGTCCATGTACTTGCAGGGCAGGAAGTCGGTTCCGACGATGGCAACCGGACCGGTGACCCCCTGCGCGTTGAGCGCGTCCGCCGTGCCCCTGATCGGGTTCTGGTGCCAGTGCCAGTTGTCGGTGGCGAGCCAGTCCGCCGGCTCCAGCAGCTCGTCGTTGTGCAGCTCGGGCTCCCGGCCCGGCCGCATGATGAGGGCGTTGTGGCCCCGCCCCTGCCACAGGTTGTTGTCCGGCGTCTGGCCGGGGTGGCCGGAGTAGTGGTTCACCAGCCAAAGCAGGTTGGCGCAGCGATCGTACGAGCTCGCGCCGCGCGACCAGATGACCGCGCACTCGTATCCGCGGCGCTCCATCTCGGCATGCACCCTGGCCCAGCGCGCCTCGTACTCCTCCCTGGGAAAGACCTGGCTCGTCATGGTGGCCTCCCTGCGGCCCGCCTAGGGAGCGGCGCTGCCCATGGCCAGCGAACTCGACGCGCGGAAGTCGACGTCCCTGGGATGGCCGTCCAGCGCGCGGCGGATGGCGCGGTCGAGGCGCTCGGCAAACGCGCCGATCTCCGCCTCGGTCACGGTGAGCGGCGGGCAGATGCGGATGAAGTTCTTGATGCAGATCACGATCACGCCGCCGAGCGCCGCGTTGAGGCGGATGCGCTCGGCCATGGCGGGATCGGGCGTGCGCGCCCCGCGGTCGCTCACGATATCGAGCATCTGGTAGAGGCCCCGGCCGCGCACGTCGCCGATCACGTCGTGCGCATCGCGCAGGCGTTCCAGCGCGGCGCGCAGCACCCGGCCCGAGGCGGCCGCGCGCTCGTCGAGCCTGTCGCGCAGCACGATCTCGAGCTGCCTGTCGGCGACTGCCGCCGGCAGCGGGTCGCCGGAATAGGTGCCGGCCCAGGGGAGCCCCGCCTTGCCGCGCGCCTCTTCCGCGATCTCGCGCGTGGTCACCGCGCCGCAGATGGCGAGTCCTGCGCTCATTCCCTTGGCGAAGGTGACGATGTCGGGCACCACGTCGTAGTGCTGGAAGCCCCAGAGCCTGCCGGTGCGGGCCGGCGCGAGCTGGGCCTCGTCCAGCACCAGCAGCGCGCCCTCGGACTCCGCGAGCTGCTTGAGCCGGGGCAGCCATTCCGGCGGCGGCACCACCATGCCGCCTGCGACGAGCATGGTCTCCGCCAGCACGGCCGCGATGTCGCCACTGGTCACGTGGTCGATCAGCTCGCGCGAGCTCGCGAGGCAGGCCACGTCGCAGGCGGGGTATTCCAGGTTGATCGGGCAGCGGTAACAGAAAGGGGCGTAGATCGCGGGCGCGTTGGCGGGCGCCAGCAGCGGGCCCAGGTGGCGCCGCCGGGCGCCGCCGATGGTGGTCACGGACTCAACCGCGAGGCTGCCGCCGTGGAGGCCCCGGATCACCGAGAGGATATCGTGTCTGCCGGTGACGCCGAGCGCCATGCGCATGGCGATCTCGTTGGCCTCGGAGCCGGTGACGGCGAAGTTCACCACCTCCAGCCCGTCAGGCAGCGTGGAGGCGATGCGCTCGGCGAAGCGGACGAGGTGCGGGTTCGAGTACCACGAGTTCTCGTGCCAGAGCTTGCCGGCTTCCTCGCGCATGACCTCCACCAGCTCGGGGTGGCAGTGGCCCAGCACGTTGCACATCATGCCGGCGGTGAGGTCGTAGTAGCGCTCGCCGTCGACGTCGTAGAGCCAGATCCCCTCGCCCCGCTCGAACTGGATCGCCGGCTGGTAGCGCCAGCCGAAGACGCGGGCTGCGTCCCGCGCCATGAGGTCGGCGTGGGCGTTGGAGGGAGTGTGAGCGTCGTCAGCCATCGGGGGCAAGCCTGAGCGAAATATCCCGCAGGATGGGATCGGCGGCGACGGCGATCTCGTTCTCGATCTGCGTGCCGCAGCCGGGGCAGCAGAAGAGGCGGAACTCCACCGCATCGTCGACGAAGAGGGCGGGGTCGCCGATCAGCGGGTTGGAGTCCGAGACCGGGCGCACGTCCTTGAGACAGGCGAGCTTGTAGTTGCCCTCGACCGGGCCGAGGGAGGTGCCGCACGCACCGCAGGCCCAATAGGCGCCGGCCTCGTCCTCGCGCACGTCGAGCGCGTCCGTTGCGTGCAGCCGGGTCCCGCCCTCTCGCTTGGCCGGCGGCGGCGCACCGTTGCCGAGCCGGGCCAGGCGCTCGACCAGGATGGCGGCGCGATTCTCCCGCGTGGCCTCGGCATCGACGGTGATCTCGTCCTCGGCCAGCACGGCGCCGAAGATGGTCCGCGCGGCTTCCGCCGTGATGTTGCGGTGCAGGAGGTCGTGCTGGATCTTCGCCGCCTCGCGCCGCATGGGGTCGCCGAAGCCGCCGCCGCCCGACCAGCGCACGGCGTAGACGTCCGCCGGGTGCTGGTCGAAGTTCTCCTGCCGGAGCTCCAGGTGCTCGGGCCGGCCGGACACCTCGGAATGATCCTCCACCATGCGGCTCTCGGCCATGCGCTCCAGGATGTCGCTCTCGCGGATGAACTGGTAGGCGTTGGTGGTGGACGGATATCCCCCCATCATGCCGGTGGACGTGGGCGTCGCGTTGCCCGACGACAGCGTGTCCTGGGTGATGCGCTCGGTGTTGTGGGGGATGAAGCAGGTCTCGGCGGAGAGCCCGCCGCGATACCTGCCGGCGCCGCCGGAATCCGGCAGCTCCTTGCGGTAGAGGACCAGCAGCGGGAAGTTCTGCTCGTTGTGCTCCACGTTGGGGAGCTGGCAGATCGGCGTGCGCGCCTGGCCGCCGGTGTTGATGCCGTCGCCGTGCGCAAACGCGCCGATGGAGCCGCCGATGGGGTCGATCAGCAGGTAGCCGTAGCGCTCGCCCCACTGGTCGATACCGCGAAAGAGCGTCGCCGGCCACTGGCTGGTGCCGCCGATGCCCATGATGTCGCCGCGCAGCGTTTCGTCCGAATAGAGCATCTTGGAGATCGCGTTGTAGGCGGGATAGAGCGAGATCTCCATCGACTGGGTGGGCGCGGTCGACACGCTGGCCGGGAAGTCGGCGCAGTTGAGCGTGCCCGCGGTGGGGTCGAAGTCGATGTGCCTGAGCGCGCCGCCCACCGCGAAGTACTGGTCCCAGGCCAGCAGCTCGTTGATCGCCACCATGACCGAGCCGCGCCAGCCGGAATAGGTGGCGTTCATGGCGCCGTCCTGCGGCGCGGTGCCGTCGTTGTCGAAGATCAGCCGGTTGCCCTGCTTGGTGACGGTGATCTGCACGCGGTGGGTGCGGCGGTCGCCCGGGCGGCAGGCCTCGACGTAGGTGCGGTCGCTCCAGGCGCCGTCGGGGAGGCGCTCCAGCTTGGCGAGGAAGGCGGTCTCCGCATTGTCGATGATGCGTTTCATCACGCCCTTGACCGTGCGCGGCCCGTAGCGGCGGACCAGCTGGAGCAGGCGCTCGCGCGCGCTCATGTTGCCGGCAAGCTGGGCGCGGAAGTCGAGCGCCACCATCTCCGGCTTGCGCGAAGAGCGCAGGTAGAGTTCCTCGATATCGCGGCGCACCACGTCGTTCTCGACGATCTTCACCGGCGGGATCAGGATCCCCTCGTCGAAGGCGCTCTCGGCGGCGGGGCAGAAGCTGCCCGGCGTGATGCCGCCGATGTCGTACTGATGCAGGCAGTTGGTGATCCAGCAGAAGAGCTCACCCTCCCAGAACACCGGGCAGATCACCATCACGTCCATCTGGTGCGCCGCCCCCACCCAAGGGTCGTTGGCGAGGAACATGTCGCCCTCGGCGATGCCGGGATTGTCGCTGCGGTTCTCCAGGATCCACTTCACCTGCGTGTCGGTGACGCCCGACATGTACTGCATGTAGGGGCCGAAATAGACGAACTCGGCGTCCTCGGTGAGGATCGAGGGGTTGAGGTCGAGCGCGTAGATCGCCACCGGCGAGCCCGAGATGCGCTGGATGGTGGCGCCGTGCTCCTCGTTGATGTTCCACAGGTTGTGGCGGATCACCTCGTAGGTGACCGGGTCGATGTCGCTCTCCCACTCGCGGTGCAGGGTGAGCTTGTCGGAGATCGAGAGCTGCGCCGGCGGCACGTAGGGCTTGCTCACGCCGTCGAAGTGCGTCTCCGTCATCTCGCTGATGCGCCGCATGGTGGCAGCCGGTGCGCCGGTGTTCATGGTCCTGCCCCGCCTACACGTGGATCGCGCGGCCCGCCACCGCCAGCGCCGCCTCCTTGACCGCCTCGTTGAGCGAGGGATGGGCGTGGCAGGTGCGGGCGATGTCCTCGGCCGAGCCGCCGAACTCCATCACCGTGACGGCCTCGGCGATCAGCGTGCCGGCGTCGTGGCCGACGATGTGGACGCCGAGCACGCGGTCGGTCTCGGCATCAGCCAGCACCTTGACGAAGCCGTCGGTGGCCGACATCGACCGCGCCCGCCCGTTGGCGGCGAAGGGGAAGCGGCCCACGGTGTAGTCGATGTCGGCCTCTTCCAGAGCCTCCTCTGTCTGGCCCACGGCGGCGGCCTCGGGTGCGGTGTAGACGACGCCGGGGATCGCATCGCGGTTCACGTGGCCGCTGCCGCCGGCGACGATCTCGGCGACGGCGATGCCCTCCTCCTCTGCCTTGTGAGCCAGCATCGGCCCTGCGATCACGTCGCCGATGGCGTAGACCCCCGGCACGGTCGTCTCGAAGCGCTCGTTGACCTCGATGCGGCCGTGGCCGTCGAGCGGGATGCCGACCTCGTCGAGGCCGAGGCCTTCGGTGTTGGGGCGGCGGCCGACGGCGACCAGCACCACGTCCACGTCGAGGCTGGTGGCCTCGCCGCCTGCAACCGGCTCCATGGCAAGGCGCACGCCCTCGTTGGTGCGCTCGGCGCCCGTCACCCTGGTGCCGAGCTTGAAGGCGATCTTCTGGCGCCTGAGCAGCCGGTGCATCTGCGTCGCCACCTCGCCGTCCATGCCCGGCAGGACTCGGTCGAGGAACTCGATCACCGTGACCTTGGCGCCGAGGCGGCTCCAGACCGAGCCCATTTCGAGGCCGATGTAGCCCGCGCCGATCACCGCCATCCGCGCCGGCACCTGCGCCAGCGCCAGCGCGCCGGTGGAGGTGACGATGCGCTCCTCGTCCACTTCGACGCCCGCGAGCGGGGCGGAGACGCTGCCCGTCGCGATCACGATCGCGCCGGCCGAGACGGTGCGGGATTCCGGGCCCTCGATCTCGACCGTGCCGGGCCCGGTGAGGCGGGCATGCCCCTCGATATGGGTGACGTCGTTCTTCTCCAGCAGGCCGACGACGCCCTTGGTGAGGTCGCCGACCACCTTGTCCTTGTGCGCCATCATGGCCTCGAGATCGAGCTCGACGCCCGAGACCACGACGCCGTGGCGGGCGAGCTTCGCCCTGGCGTGGGCGTATTCCTCCGAGGTGTGCAGCAACACCTTGGACGGGATGCAGCCGACGTTGAGGCAGGTGCCGCCGAGGGTGGGCGTGCGCTCGACGCAGGCGACCCTGAGGCCGAGCTGGGCCGCGCGGATGGCGGCGACGTAGCCGCCGGGCCCGGCGCCTATCACCAGGACATCGAATTCATGGTCGCTCATGGCTGCTCCGGCCGGTGATCTCGCCCTCAGAGGTCAAGCAGGATGCGCTGCGGGTCCTCGATGCAGTCCTTGATCCGCACCAGGAAGCTGACCGCCTCGCGGCCGTCGATGATGCGGTGGTCGTAGCTCAGCGCAAGATACATCATCGGCCGGATTTCCACCGCGCCTGCGACCGCGACCGGACGCTCCTGCACCTTGTGCATGCCGAGGATCGCGGACTGCGGCGGGTTGATGATCGGCGTCGACATGAGCGAGCCGAAGACCCCGCCGTTGGAGATGGTGAAGGTGCCGCCCAGCAGGTCGTCCAGCGCGAGCTTGCCCTCGCGCGCCTTGAGGGCATAGGCGCGAACCGCCTGCTCCACCTCGGCGAAGCTCATCGCGCCGGCGTCCCTCAGCACCGGCACCACCAGGCCCTGCGGCGCGCTCACCGCGACGCCGATGTCGTGGTAGTGCTTGTAGACGATCTCGTCGCCCTCGATCTGCGCGTTGACCGCGGGGTACTCGACCAGGGCGGCGACGGCCGCGTGCACGAAGAAGGACATGAAGCCGAGGCGGACGCCGTGGCGCTGCTCGAAGGCCTCGCCGTGCGCGGCGCGGAGCGCCTGGACCGCGCTCATGTCCACCTCGTTGAAGGTGGTGAGCATCGCCGCCGTGTCGAGCGCGAGCTTGAGCCGCTCGGCGGCGCGGCGGCGCAGGCGGCTCATGGGCACCCGCTCTTCGCGTGCATCGTCACGGCGCAACTGGGGAGCCGCCGGCGGCGGAGGGGCAGGTGCCGGAGCGGGTTCCGGCGTCGGCTCGGGCGGGGCGGTCTCGGGCTCAGGTTCCGGCGGGGGCCCGGCTTCAGGCGCAGCGGCGGGGGCGGCGCGCGCCACCACGGCGGCCAGAACGTCGCTCTTCAACAGGCGACCGCCCTTGCCGCTGCCCCTGAGCTCGGCCGCATCCAGGCCGTGCTCGTCGAGCAGGCGCCGCACGGCCGGCGACGGCGGGGGGGTCCGGCGCACGGAAGTCGCGCGAGCGGGCACCGTCTCGCGCGCGGGAGCCGCCGCGGGCGCGTCGGAAGAGTCCGGCGCGGTCCCCGCTGCCGCACCTTCCGGCTTGGCACCAATTGCCGCGCCTTCCGGCACGAGGCGGCCGAGCAGCGCGCCCACCTCGACGTCGGCGCCCTCGGCGGCGGCGATCTCGGCGAGGGTGCCGGCGGCCTCGGCCTTGACCTCGACCGCGATCTTGTCGGTTTCCAGCTCCACCAGCGTCTCGTCGGGCGCGACCGCGTCGCCCTCCGCCTTGAGCCAGCGGGTCACGGTCGCCTCCGTGACCGATTCGCCGAGGGCCGGAACGGTGATGTCGATGGTCACGATCCGCCCTCCCCGTCGAGCGCCGCGTCGATCAGCGCCCGCTGCTCGCGCTGGTGCACCACCAGGAAGCCGGTCGCGGGCGAGGCCGCGGGTGCGCGCCCGACGTAGCGGGGCTGGCGCGCCTCGCCGCCGAGCTCGCTCAGCACCGCCTCGATGCGGGGGGCGACGAAGGACCAGGCGCCCATGTTCTCGGGCTCCTCCTGGCACCACACCACCTCGGCCTCGCGGTACTTCGCAACCTCCACCATGAGGCTGCGGCTGGGGAAGGGCGCGATCTGCTCGAGCCTGAGCAGCGCCACGTCGCGGGTGCCGCGCTCCTCCCGCGCCGCAGCCAAGTCGTAGTAGACCTTGCCGGAGCAGAAGACGACGCGCCGCACACGGTCGGGCACGATCGCGGGATCGACCTCGCCGATCACCCGGTGGAAGCGGGCACCCCCGCTCATCTCGTCGAGGGTGGAGACGCAGCGCCGGTGGCGCAGCAGCGACTTCGGCGACATGACGATCAGCGGCTTGCGGAAGCTGCGGCGGAGCTGGCGGCGCAACGCGTGGAAGTAGGAGGCCGGCGTCGAGCAGTTCACCACCTGGACGTTGCCGTCGGCGTAGAGCTGCAGATAGCGCTCCATCCTGGCCGAGCTGTGCTCCGGCCCCTGTCCCTCGAAGCCGTGCGGCAGCAGCATGACGAGGCCCGACATGCGCAGCCACTTGGTCTCGCCGGCGCAGACGAACTGGTCGATGATGACCTGGGCGCCGTTGGCGAAGTCGCCGAACTGCGCCTCCCAGATCGCCAGCGCGTTCGGGTCGGTGATCGAGTGGCCGTACTCGAAGCCGAGCACGCCAGCCTCCGCCAGCAGGCTGTCGGCGAGCTTGAGCCGGGCCTGGCCGGGCCTGATGTTGTTGAGCGGTATGTGACGCTCCTCCGTCTCCTGATCGATCAGGCCGGCATGGCGCTGGGAGAAGGTGCCGCGCGAGCAGTCCTGGCCGGAGAGCCTGACCGGCTTGCCTTCCAGCAGCAGCGAGCCGAAGGCCAGCGCCTCGGCGGTGGCCCAGTCGACCGGGCCGCCCGCCTCGATCGCCGCGCGCTTTTCGTCGAGCTGGCGGCGGATGCGCGGGTGCAGGGCGAACTCGGGCGGCACCCGGGTGATGGCCTGGCCGATCTCGGCCAGCACCTCGGGCGCCACCGCGGTCTCACCCGGGCGCTCGTCGCGAGGCGAGGTCTCGATGTCGGCCCAGTCGCCCTCGAGCCAGTCGGCCTTGTTGGGCCGGTAGCTCTTGGAGGCCTCGAGCTCGGTCTCGAGCCGGGCTCGGAAGTCCTCCATCATGCGATCGGCGTCCCTGACCGTGAGAACGCCCTCGCCGACCAGGCGCTCGGTGTAGATCTGCCGGATCGTCGGCCGCTCGCGGATCGCGCGGTACATCGCGGGCTGGGTGAAGGCCGGCTCGTCGCCCTCGTTGTGGCCGTGGCGGCGGTAGCAGAAGATGTCCACCACGGCGTCGGCCTTGAAGTGCTGGCGGTAGTCGGCGGCGATCTGGCAGACGCGCACCACCGCTTCCGGGTCGTCCCCGTTCACGTGGAAGACCGGCGCCTGGATGATCTTCGATACCTCGGACGGATAGGGTGAGGTGCGCGCCTGACTCGGGCTCGTGGTGAAGCCGATCTGGTTGTTGACGACGATGTGGACCGTGCCGCCGGTGCGGTATCCGCGCAGCTCCGAGAGCTCGAAGACCTCGGAGCAGGTGCCCTGGCCCGCGAGCGCGGCGTCGCCGTGGATCAGCAGGCCCATGATCCGCTCGCGGGCCTTGTCGCCGCGCATCGCCTGCTTGGCACGCACCTTGCCCAGCACCACCGGGTTGACCGCCTCCAGGTGGGAGGGATTGGGGGTGAGCGAGATGTGCAGCCTGCGGCCGTCGCCCATGTCGCGGTCGGCAGACGCGCCGAGGTGGTACTTCACGTCGCCCGAGCCCTGCACGTCACCGGCGGCGGTGACGCCCCCCTGGAACTCGGAGAAGACCGCAGCATAGGACTTGCCCATGATGCTGGTCAGCACGTTGAGCCGGCCGCGATGGGCCATGCCTATGACGATCTCCTCCACGCCGTGCCCGGCGGCCTGGGCGATCACCGCCTCCAGCGCGGGGATCACGCTCTCCGATCCCTCCAGCGAGAAACGCTTGGCGCCGGCATACTTCACGTCGAGGAAGCGCTCGAAGCCCTCCGCCTCGTAGAGATGGCGCAGGATCCCGGTCTTCTCGCCCGGCGAGAGCGACTGCCGGTTGCGTTCGCCCTCCATCATGCGCTGCACCCAGGCCTTCCGCTCCGGGTACTGGATGTGCATGAACTCGACGCCGATGCGCGTGCAGTAGGTCTGCTTGAGGATCGCCAGCACCTCGCGCAGGCTCGCCCGCTTCAGCCCGAGCACACCGTCGACGTAGATGGGGCGGTCGTAGTCGGCCTCGGAGAAGCCGTAGCTCTTGGGGTCGAGCTCGGGATGGTGCCGCTCGCCCTCGAGGCCGAGGGGATCGAGCGAGGCGATCAGGTGGCCGCGCACCCGGTAGGCCCGGATCATCATGAGCGCGCGGATGGAATCGATGGTCTCCGCCTGGACCGGGCCGTCCCGGTCGCGCTCGGCCGCCGCCGGCGCGGCAGGCGGACGGGCTTCGGGCAGCCCGAGCGCCGGCCCGTCCTCTCGGGCCGCCTCTGCCGCCTTGGCCGGAAGCGCATCCACAGCGCCTGCCGGCGCGCCCGCCTCGCTCTCGAAGATGCGGCGCCAGCTCGGATCGACCGAGGAAGGGTCCCTGAGGTACCGCGCGTGGAGCTGCTCGATGACGGCGGGGTCCGCGCCACCGAGGAAGGCGGAGGCTCCGTCGAGGCCGTCGCTCACGCCGCCCGCCCGGACGTGCGGCTGCGGCCCAGCACGCCCTGCACGGTGGTGCCGATGGCCGCGGGCGATTCCACCACCGTGATGCCGGCGCTCCGCATCGCCTCGATCTTGTCCTGGGCACCCCCCTTGCCGCCGGAGATGATGGCGCCGGCGTGGCCCATGCGCCGGCCGGGCGGCGCCGTGAGTCCGGCGATGAAGCCGACGATGGGCTTGGCAAGCTTTTCCGCGCGGACGAAGTCGGCGGCCTTTTCCTCCGCCGTGCCGCCGATCTCGCCGATCATGACGATGGCCTCGGTCTCCTCGTCGCCGGCGAAGAGGGCCAGGCAGTCGATGAAGTCGGTGCCGGCGACGGGGTCGCCGCCGATGCCGATGCAGGTCGACTGCCCGAGCCCCGCGGCGCTGGTCTGACCCACCGCCTCGTAGGTCAGCGTGCCCGAGCGCGAGACGATGCCGACCCGGCCGCGACGGTGGATGTGGCCCGGCATGATGCCGATCTTGCACTCGTCGGGCGTGATGACGCCGGGACAGTTGGGGCCGATCAGGCGGGTGACGGAGCCTGCGAGCGCGCGCTTGACCCGCACCATGTCGAGCACCGGGATGCCCTCGGTGATGCAGACCACCAGCGGGATCTCGGCGGCGATGGCCTCGAGGATCGCGTCCGCCGCGAAGGGTGCCGGCACGTAGATCACCGAGGCGTCGGCGCCGGCCGCATCGCGCGCCTGCGCCACGGTGTCGAACACGGGCAGGCCCAGATGGATCTCGCCGCCCTTGCCGGGGGTGACGCCGCCCACCATGCGGGTGCCGTAGGCGATCGCCTGCTCCGAGTGGAAAGTGCCCTGGGCGCCGGTGAAACCCTGGCAGATGACCCGCGTCTCGCGATCGACCAGGACCGCCATCAGCCCGTCCGCCCGACGGCCTGGACCACCTTGGCCGCGGCATCGCCGAGGTCGTCGGCCGCGATCAGGTCGATGCCCGCGCCCGCGAGGATCGCCTTGCCCTTCTCCACGTTGGTGCCCTCGAGCCGGACCACGAGGGGGAGCCCCAGCTCGACCTCGCGCGCCGCGGCGACAATGCCCTCGGCGATCACGTCGCAGCGCATGATGCCGCCGAAGATGTTGACCAGGATGCCGCGCACGTTGGCGTCGGAGAGGATGATCTTGAAGGCCTCCGTCACCTTCTCGCGGCTGGCGCCGCCGCCGACGTCGAGGAAGTTGGCGGGCTCGGCGCCGTGCAGCTTGATGATGTCCATGGTCGCCATGGCGAGGCCGGCGCCGTTCACCATGCAGCCGATGTTGCCGTCGAGCTTGACGTAGCTGAGCCCGTGCCCGGCCGCCGCACGCTCCGCCGGGTCCTCCTCGTCCGGGTCGCGCAGCGCCGCGAGCTCCTTGCGGCGGAAGAGCGCGTTGTCGTCGATGCCGACCTTGGCGTCGAGGGCCACGAGCGCGCCGTCCTCGGTCTCGATCAGCGGGTTGATCTCGACCAGGCTCGCATCGCAGCCCAGGACCGCGTCGTGGACGGCGCGGGCGAGCGCGCCCGCCGCCTTCGCCGCCGCGCCCGTGAGCCCGAGGCCGAAGGCCAGTCCACGCCCGTGGTGGGGCTGGAAGCCGCTCGCGGGATCGACGGTCACCGTGACGATGGCCTCCGGGCTCCGCGCCGCCACCTCCTCGATGTCGACGCCGCCCTGGCGCGATGCCATGAGCGCGACGCGCCCGCTCTCCCGGTCCACCACGGCGCCGAGGTAGTACTCATGCGCGATGGCCGCGCCTTCCTCCAGATAGACGCGGCGCACCGCGCGGCCTGCGGGACCGGTCTGGTGCGTGACGAGCACACGGCCGAACATGCCCCGCGCGGTCTCCACCGCCTCGTCGCGGCTGGTGCACACCTTGACGCCGCCGGCCTTGCCGCGCCCGCCGGCGTGGATCTGCGCCTTCACCACCCAGACCGGGCCGCCCAGTTCGTCGACTGCGGCCTCCACCTCGCCGGGCGCGAGCACGGGCACGCCGCGCGGCACCGGCACGCCGAAGCCCGCCAGCACCTGCTTGGCCTGATACTCGTGGAGGTTCATGGGGCCGTCCCGCCGGGCGAGGATCGAGGGGGCGCCGTTATAGCACCCTGCCGCCCGCGCCGGCTATCGCGTCGGCCCGTGCAACCGAGGACGGGCGGGCGCGTCTGCGGGTGCAATCAGCCCACGATCTCGCCCTCGACCATGGCGATCGCCTCGATCTCGATCTCGAGCTCGGGCAGCGCCAGCGAGGTGATCTCCACGATGGTGTCCGCCGGGTAGGGCGGCGTGAAGTGTTTCTCCCGCAAGCTCACGATCTTGCCGAAATTGCCCATGTCCTTGAGGAAGATGGTTACCTTGACGACCTTCGCGAGGCTGGAGCCGCCGGCCTCCAGCACCGCCGCCAGGTTCTTGAAGGTCTGCTCGGCCTGGGCGTCGAAATCGCCTGCGCCGACGATGCTGCCGTCGAGGTCGATGGCGGCCTGACCGGAGACGAAGATCAGGTCGCCGACGCGATAGGCCTGCGCCAGCCTGAAGGCCTCGTAGGGATCGGGGTCGGTCTTGATGCGAACCGCGTTGTCGGCCATCGCTGTTCTCCTCCGCGGGGGTTTCCTGCGCGACAGTCTCGCCCAAGGCGCCGCCAGATGGTAGGAGGCGCACACGGCGGAAGCAGGAGGCATGCGACATGAGCGACACGGTGCTGATCGAGCGCGAGGGCGGCATCGCCCGGATGACGCTGAACCGGCCGGAGGTGCTGAACGCGCTCAACGACGAGCTCTGCGACGCGATGGTGGCCACGCTCGCGGCCGTCGAGCGCGAGCGCGAGACGCGCGTGCTGGTGCTGCAGGGCGCGGACGGCCGCTTCATGGCGGGCGGCGACATCCGCGCCTTCCACGAGGTGGTGGGGCTCGAACCGGACCAGCGCCGCCGCCACTTCGAGTCGATGATCGACCGGGTCCACGCGATCATCCGCATCATGCGGCGCATGCCGCAGCCGGTCATCGCCAAGGTCGACGGCGCCGCCGGCGGCTTCGGGCTCAGCCTCGTGCTCGCCTGCGACCTCGCGCTCTGTGCCGCCGACACCGTCTTCACCATGGCCTACTGCCGCCTCGGCACCAGTCCTGACGGCTCGTCGACCTGGTTCCTGCCGCGCACGGTGGGGGCGAAGAAGGCGATGGAGCTGGCACTGCTGGGCGATCGCTTCGGCGCGCGCGAGGCGGAGCGGCTCGGCATCGTCAACCGCGTCGTCTCGCCCCACCGGCTGGAGGAGGAGACCGAGACGCTGGCCCGGCGCCTCGCCGTGGGCCCGGCGCTCGCCCTCGCCAACACCAAGCGGCTGCTCAGGGCCTCCGGCCACGCCTCTCTCGAGGATCAGCTCCAGATGGAGGGCGAGATGTTCGCCGACTGCGCGGCGAGCGAGGACTTCGCCGAGGGGGTGAGGGCCTTCGTCGAGAAGCGCCCGGCCGCCTTGGAGTCAGGATTTAAAGGCACCCCTATCAGGTGCTAAGCGGCGAACCTTTCAGGTGACGCATCGGTTTCACCCTCTTCACGGACGCGAGTTCGATGTTGTTGAGACCGTGATGGTGCAGGGGGCGGTGTGCGTC
>JAJDXK010000050.1 GCA_022823305.1 Alphaproteobacteria bacterium | reverse complement strand
GCCGCGCCGAGCGTGCGCGCGAGCGCCGCGAGCCGCGCTGCGGCAGGGCGCCCGGAGGCGGTCACGGGCGGCCGTGCGCCTGGCGTCGCTCGGGCTCGGTGCGGCTGACGCGCAGCCTCTTGATGCGGCGCGGATCGGCCTCCAGGACCTCGAAGGTGAAACCGGCCGGGTGGGGGATCCGCTCGCCCGCGCGCGGCACCCGCTCGGCGAGCGTGAACACGAGCCCGCCGAGGGTGTCGACCGCGTCCTCGACGGCGTCGTCGAGCAGGTGGACCGCGAGGTCGCGCTCCAGCTCGTCCACGCGCACCCGCGCGTCCGCCTCCACGGCGCCGTCGTCCAGGTGGACCAGCGCCGGCGCCTCCACCGCGTCGTGCTCATCCTCGATCTCGCCGACGATCTCCTCCACCACGTCCTCGATGGTGACCAGGCCGTGGGTGCCGCCGTACTCGTCGACGACCACCGCCATGTGCAGGCGGGTCTCGCGCATCTCCTTGAGCAGCGCCGGAATCGGCATGGACTGGGGCGCGAACAGGATGTCGCGCCGGATCTCGTGCAGATCGAAGGGGCCTTCCTCGCCCCAGTGGCGCATGACATCGCGGATGTGGATCATGCCGACCACGTTGTCGAGGTTGCCGCGGTAGAGCGGCATGCGCGAATGACCCTCGGCCTTGATCGTGGCGACGACGTCGGCGAGCGGCGTCCCGATCTCGACCGCGGTGATGTCGTTGCGGGGCACCATCGCGTCCTCGGCGGTGAGCGCGCCGAAGCGCAGCAGGTTGATCAGCAGGTCGCGCTCGTGCGGGCTGATCTGCTCGGCGATCTCCTCCTCCCTGATGATCTCGCCCAGGGAGTCGCGCCAGGAGTTGCCGTTGCCGCGGCCGAGCCCCTTGCGCAGCCAGGTGGCGAGCAGGCGGACCAGCGACGCGCGGGCGCGCCCGTTGCGCTCGCCGCCGGCACTGTTGACGCTAGATGGAGGTTTGTCGTCGTCGCTCATCGTTCTGCACCGGCGGCCGCGAATCGCGGGGCGCGCCGGACGCTCACAGAGTAGCGTAGGGATCGCATAAGCCAAGCCCCAATAGCGTGCGGGATTCGAGCGCGCGCATGCGCCGCTCGGCGACCGGCTCGTCGTGGTCGTGGCCGAGCAGGTGCAACACCCCGTGGACGACGAGATGGCTCACCCTCTCGGCGAGGCCGACGCCGGCGGCGGCGCTGTCGCGCTCCACGGTCTCGCGGGCGAGGATCACGTCGCCCAGCATGAGCGGCATCTCCCCCTGCGGCGGCGCCAGCCGCGGCGGCTCGTGCAGGGGGAAGGAGAGCACGTCGGTGGCGCGGTCCTGCCCGCGGTATTCCCGGTTGAGCCGGCGCACGAAGGCATCGTCCGCCAGCACCACGCCGAGCTCGACCGGGCCGGGCAGGTCGGCCGCGGCGTCGAGCGCCGCGGCGGCGGCACGGCGGGCCACGGCGGCGGCGTCAGGAAGAGCGGTCGACCACGCCGAATCGCGGAGCCGGATCGCGATCTCGATCATCGCCGGGGGTGTGCGCGTCGCCAGCGTCGTAGGCCTCGAGGATACGGGTCACGAGCGAATGGCGCATGACATCGGCGTTGCCGAAGCGGACGAAGGCCACCCCGCCGAGCCCCTCGAGGGCGGAGACGGCATGGCGCAGGCCCGAGCGCGCGCCCGCCGGCAGGTCCACCTGGGTGAGGTCGCCGGTGACCACCATGCGCGAGCCCTCGCCGAGACGGGTCAGGAACATCTTCATCTGCAGCGGCGTCGTGTTCTGTGCCTCGTCGAGGATGACGAAGGCCTGGGAGAGGGTGCGCCCGCGCATGAAGGCCAAGGGCGCGATCTCGATCTCGGCGGCATCCAGCCGGCGGGCGACCAGGTCCGCCGGCAGCATGTCGTAGAGCGCGTCGTAGAGCGGGCGGAGATAGGGGTCGACCTTCTCCTTCAGGTCGCCGGGCAGGAAGCCGAGGCGCTCGCCCGCCTCGACCGCAGGCCGGGAGAGGACGATGCGCTCGACCCGGCCGGCGAGGTAGAGCGAGACCGCCACCGCCACGGCGAGGTAGGTCTTGCCGGTGCCGGCGGGGCCCAGCCCGAACACCAGGTCGTTGCCCAGCATGGCGCGTACGTACTCGGCCTGGCGCGGCGAGCGAGGGCTGACCGGGTGCTTGCGGGTGCGCAGCACCAGCTCGGCCTCCGGCTCGGCCCGTGCGCCGCTCCCTGCCGCGTCTTCCGTGCCGCCAGCGCCCCGCCCCGTCGCCATGCGGATGGCGCCGTCGACCTCACCCCCGCCCATGGGCAGGCCCTGCTTCAGCTTGTCGTAGAGGGTGCGCAGCACCTCTTCGGTGGCGGCGACCGAGGAGGGCGGCCCGCTGATCGCGACCTCGTTGCCGCGCGAGCGCAGCACCACGCCCAGCGCATGCTCGATCCGCACGAGGTGGCGGTCGTGGTCGCCGAAGAGCAGCGGCAGCAGGGTGTTGTCGTCGAAGCGGATCTGCGCGCCGGCCTCCGCCGGCGACCCGGCCTGCGGGCGGCTCACGCGGGCAGGCCCTCCGCGACGCCCGCGCCGGG
>JAJDXK010000155.1 GCA_022823305.1 Alphaproteobacteria bacterium | reverse complement strand
CGAGTGGGACCGCACCATGGCCGTCAACGTGCGCGGCGTCTGGCAGTGCTGCAAGGCATGCGTGCCGGCCATGCGCGAGGCGGGCGGCGGCTCGATCATCAACATCGCCTCGCTGGCCGCGGTCTACGGCATGCCCTTCGGGCTCCACTACGCGACGTCCAAGGCCGCGGTCATCGGCATGACCCGCGCGCTCGCGCGCGAACTCGGCCGCGACTGGATCAGGGTCAACGCCGTCGCACCGAGCGCGGTGCTGACCGAGGGCACCGACGACTTCTTCGGGCCCAAGAAGGAGAAGCTGCTGCAGGCCGTCGCCAGCGGCCAGAGCCTGCAGAAGAACCTCACCACCGACGACCTGGTGGGCACCGTGCTCTATCTCGCCTCCGACGCGAGCGGGCTCGTCACCGGCCAGACCCTGATGGTGGACGGCGGCACGGTGTTTCTCTAGGCGCGAGCTCCGGCTGATTCGGACGAGTCGCTCGCGCGAATGCACGTGCGCGATGGTGCATGACCCTTGGGCCACAAGCGCACTTTTCGCTGTTCCGCGTGTCCCGGGGTGTGCAAGGATGTGGTCGACGGACAGGGGAATCTGGCCGGAGGACTGGAGACACATATGCAAACAACACAAACCTCCATTCCGCGTCTGGAGGTCATCTACAATAGGGTGAAGGCAGACTCGCAGTTCTCACTCGACTATTTGCGCGCGGTGGATGCCGTTATCGATGTGGCAACAGATGCGCGCAATAATGCTGAAACTATCGAAAAGGTATGCAGCCGAATTCTTGCCCAACTTGCCCAAACTGGTGGATATGACGAGCCGCTTGATCCAACGGGTAAATTGACGCCTAAGTCTGTCGCTGCAGAGGCCGGCGTAAGAAAAACAATCCATGCCCTTCAAAAACTGGACTGGTCGATGCTTCCAGCAGAACATGCTGTTGAGGTATCTGAGAGAAACGAGGAGGCAATCGGCGCGCTCCAAAAGCTGCACGATGCACTGGTGGACCTCCGGTGGGCCGTCATCGAGCACGATGCGGACCTCGAAAAGCCCGAGGGTGAGGCGTTCGATAATGTTGAGAGCCTTGTAGCGGACATGAGAAGCCGCTGAGAGGTGGCTCTTGGCATCGAGAACTTCAACCGACTGGAACGCTTCAGCAAGGCCTACCGTCGCCTAGACAAGCGACATCAGAAAGCGGTTGACGACGCGCTTGCCGAGCTTCTGAATGACAACAGGCCCCGCCCCAGTCGGAACCTAGAGAAAGTCAGATCGCGCAAGAACACATGGGCAATTCGCGTCAGCAAAGGAATTCGACTGTCGTTCGAAGTTGCGGACGGAACCTGCATCCTCCGCAACGTCGGAGAGCACGACAAGACCCTCGACGCTTCGTAGAATTCTGAATCGAAGACACCCGCTCCCTCCAGAATGGCAGCGTCTCGCCGGGCGGCGTCAGATCGCCGCCTCCAGCTCGTCGACGAAGCCCGCGATCACGTCGAGGCCGCGCGACCAGAAGGCGGGGTCGGAGGCATCGAGGCCGAAGGGCGCCAGCAGCTCCCGGTGCCGCAGCGTCCCGCCGGCCCGCAGCATGTCGAGATACTTCCGCTCGAAGCCCGCAGGCTTCTCCCGATAGGCCGCGTAGAGCGCGTTCACCAGGCACTCGCCGAAGGCGTAGGCGTAGACGTAGAAGGGCGCGTGGATGAAGTGGGGGATGTAGCTCCAGTAGAAGCGGTAGTCGTCCTCGAGGCGGAGCGCCGGGCCCAGGCTCTCGCGCTGGACCGCGAGCCAGTGCTCAGAGAGGCGCTCGGGCGTGAGCTCGCCCGAGCGGCGCTCGTCGTGGACGCGGCGCTCGAAGGCGCAGAAGGCGACCTGGCGCACCACCGTGTTCAGCATGTCCTCCACCTTGCCCGCGAGCATGACGCGGCGGCGGGCCGCATCGTCCTCGCCCTCCAGCAACGCGCGGAAGGTGAGCTGCTCGCCGAAGACCGACGCGGTCTCCGCCAGCGTCAGCGGGGTCTCCGCCATCAGCAGGCCCTGCGCGCCTGCCAGCACCTGGTGCACGCCGTGGCCGAGCTCGTGGGCCAGCACCATGACGTCGCGCGTCTTGCCCTGGTAGTTGAGCAGCAGGTAGGGATGCACGCCGGGCACGGTGGGGTGGGCGAAGGCGCCCGGCGCCTTGCCCGCGCGCACCGGCGCGTCGATCCAGTCGTTCTCGAAGAAGCGACGGGCGATGTCCGCGAGCGTGGGCGAGAAGGCGCGGTAGGCATCGAGCACCGTTGAGACCGCCTCGCCCCAGCCGATGCTGCGGTCGTCGTCCTCGGGCAGCGGCGCGTTGCGGTCCCAGTAGTCGAGCGCGTCGGTGCCCATCCAGCGGGCCTTGAGGCGGTAGTAGCGGTGGGCGAGGCGCGCGTAAGCCGCCTCCACCGCCGCGATCAGCGCGTCCACCACCGCGTCTTCGACCCGGTTGCCAAGGTTGCGGGCCGAGATCGGCCGCGCGAAGCCGCGCCAGCCGTCCTCGATCTCCTTGTCCTTGGCCAGCGTGTTGGTGATGAGCGCGAAGGTGCGCACGTTCTCGCCGAGCACGGAGCCCAGCGCCTGCGCGGCCTCCTTGCGCGTTGCGGAATCCTTGTCCGAGAGCAGGTTGAGCGCCCCGGCGCTGGTGAGCGCCTCGCCGCGCACGGGGAAGCGAAGCTGGGCCATGGTCTCGTCGAAGAGGCGCACCCAGGCAGCGCGGCCCGCCACCTGCTTCTCGTGCAGCAGCCGCTCCGCCTCGTCCGAGAGCTGGTGGGGGCGGAAAGCGCGCACGTCGCGCACCCAGGGCGCGTAGCGGGCGAGCGCGGGTGCCTCCAGCTTCTCCTCGAGCGCCTCGTCGTCGATCCGGTTGAGCTCGAGGGTGAGGAAGAGCAGCCGGCTCTCGATGGCGGTGGTCTCCTCCCGGATCGTCTGGAAGAAGCGGCCCGCGTCTGCGTCCTCCAGCGCCGTGCAGTAGACCAGGTAGGCGTAGCTGGTGAGCCGCTCCAGGGTCTCCTTCACCGCCTCGTAGCGGGCGATGAGGGCGCCCAGCGCCGCACCGTCGAGGTCCGCGACGGTGCCGGCGAATTCCTCGTGAAGCGCGGTGGCCTCCGCGTCCGCGTCCGCAAGGTCGCGCCGCAGCGCGTCCGACTCAGGCCCGGGGTAGAGGTCGCCGAGGTCCCAGCCCGGCAACGACGCCCCATCGGCTTGCGCCATCAATGCCCCCCGCCGCGGCCGAACGCGGGCCTGCGCTTCTCGCTGAAGGCGGCGAGCCCCTCGCGATGGTCGGCGGAGACGTTGGTCAGGCTCTCGTAGGCGATGGAGGCGTCCATCATCGCGTGCGCAAGCTGCCGGAGCCCGATGTTGATCGAGACCTTGGTGTAGCGGATCGCCTGGGTCGCGCCGCGTTCCAGCTTGCCCACCATGCGGGCGACGCGCGCGTCGAGCTCGTCCGGCGCCACCGCCTCGTTGACGAGACCGAGCGCCGCCGCCTCGGCGCCGTCGATCAGCCGGCCTGTCATCAGGAACTCCTTGGCCAGCGGGTAGCCCACGAGCTGGGGCCAGATGATCGCCCCGCCGTCGCCGGCCGAGAGCCCGATGTTGACGTGTAGATCGCCGATCCGCGCGTCTTCGGCCGCGATGATGATGTCGCAGAAGAGCGCGACCGTGGCGCCGAGCCCCACCGCATCGCCGTTGAGCCGGCAGACGACGGGCTTCTCACAGTCGAGCAGGCCGAAGACGATCTGCTTCGCCTCCACCGCGATGCCGTCGAAGATGGCCGGGTCGTCCATCGCGCCCTGCAGCCAGTCCACGTCGCCGCCGGCGCAGAAGGCGCGGCCCGCGCCGGTGAGCACGACGATGTCTGTCTCGGGGTCCGCGGCGATGTCGTGGAAGAGCCGCGCGAGCTCGGCGTGCATGGCCGCGTTCACCGCGTTGAGCACGTCGGGCCGGTCGAGCGTCACGGTGAGCACGCGCCGCTCGCGCGCAAAGGTCATCGTGGTGTAAGCGTCATAGCCCTTCATGCCCGCCTCCCCTTCCGGCCTGCGGCGGCGAGGGTGTCAGCACCCCGGCGCAAACGCAACGCGGCCCACGCGCCCCATGCCGCCTTCGTGCGGCTGCGCCGCCATGGGGTATGATGGCGACGCGGCCGCGCGCACGCTGGCCGCCGCTTGCGGCCGTGCCCCAAGAAGAGCCAGACGCCGAGGACAGGAACGACGATGACGCTCGCCGCGGTCTCTCTCGACGACAAGTACGCCGCCCGCTCGGGCGAGGTCTACATGACCGGCACCCAGGCGCTGGTGCGGCTGCCGATGATGCAGCACCTGCGCGACAAGGCGGCCGGTCTGGACACCGCCTGCATGATCTCGGGCTACCGCGGCTCGCCGCTCGGCAACTTCGACCGCGCGCTGTGGCAGGCGCGGCCCTTCCTCGAGCAGCACGGCATCCTCTTCCAGCCCGGCGTCAACGAGGACACCGCGGCCACCGCGCTCTGGGGCACGCAGCAGGTGGGGCTCTTCCCCGGCGCGAAGCACGACGGCGTCTTCGCCATCTGGTACGGCAAGGGACCGGGCGTCGACCGCACCATGGACGTCTTCAAGCACGCCAACAACGCCGGCACCGCACCGCACGGCGGCGTGCTGGCGCTGGCCGGCGACGACCACGTCTGCGCCTCGTCGACCACCGCGCACCAGAGCGAGTTCGACTTCGTGAGCGCCGCCATGCCGGTGCTCAACCCGGCGGGCGTGCAGGAGTTTCTGGATTTTGGGCTGCACGGCTGGGCGCTCTCGCGCTACGCCGGGCTCTGGGTCGGCTTCATCTGTATCGCCGAGACGGTGGACAGCTCGGCCATCGTCTCGGTCGACCCCCGGCGCGTGAGCACCGCCACGCCGGAGGACCATGCCCTGCCCGAAGGCGGGCTCAACATCCGCTGGCCCGACACGGCGCTCGACCAGGAGGAGCGCCTGCTCGAGCACAAGCTCGACGCCGCCCGCGCCTACGCCCGCGCCAACGGGCTCGACCGCAGCGTGATCGACGGGCCGGGGCGGCGCCTCGGCATCGTCACCACCGGCAAGTCCTACCTCGACGTGCGCCAGGCCCTCGACGACCTCGGCATCGACGAGGCGGGCGCCCGGCGGCTCGGGCTCGCGCTCTACAAGGTGGGCATGTCCTGGCCGCTGGAGCCGGAAGGCATCCGCCGCTTCGCAGGCGGGCTCGACGAGATTCTCGTCGTCGAGGAGAAGCGGGGCCTGATCGAGAGCCAGATCAAGGAGCTGCTCTACAACGTGGCCGCCAGCGGGCGCCCCCGCGTCATCGGCAAGTGCGACGAGGAGGGCCGGCCGCTGCTTCGCGCCTCGGGCGAGCTCGACCCGACCGGCGTCGCGCAGACGCTGGCCGCCCGGCTCGGGCGCTTCGGCGCCGACGAGCAGGTCGAGGCGCGCCTCGCCCGGCTGCGCGCCCGCTGGGACGAGGGCGCCGCGCGCGAGAGCGCTGCGATCGAGCGCGTACCCTACTTCTGCTCGGGCTGCCCGCACAACACCTCGACCAAGGTGCCGGAGGGGAGCCGCGCGCTCGCCGGCATCGGCTGCCACTACATGGCGCAGTGGATGGACCGCGAGACCGCGACCTTCACCCACATGGGCGGCGAGGGCGCGAGCTGGATCGGCATGGCGCCCTTCACCGAGACCGGCCACGTCTTCCAGAACATCGGCGACGGCACCTACTTCCACTCCGGCATCCTGGCGATCCGCGCCGCGGTCTCGGCCGGCGTCAACATGACCTACAAGATCCTCTACAACGACGCCGTGGCGATGACCGGAGGCCAGCCCATGGACGGGCCGCTCTCGGTCCAGCGCGTGACCCGCCAGATTCAGGCGGAGGGCGTCGGCCGCATCGCCGTGGTCACCGACCAGCCCGAGAAGTACCCCTTCGACGGACAGTTCGCCGACGGCGTCACCATCCACCACCGGGACGAGCTCGATCAGGTGCAGCGCGACCTGCGCCAGTGGGAGGGGGTCTCGGCCATCGTCTACGACCAGATGTGCGCGACCGAGAAGCGGCGCCGGCGCAAGCGCGGCCTGCTGGAGGACCCGGACTGGCGCGTCATCATCAACCCCGACGTGTGCGAGGGCTGCGGCGACTGCGGCGTGCAGTCCAACTGCCTGTCGGTGGTGCCGCTGGAGACCGAGTTCGGCCGCAAGCGGGCCATCGACCAGTCCGCCTGCAACAAGGATTTCTCCTGCATCAAGGGCTTCTGCCCGAGCTTCGTCCTGGTCAAGGGCGGGCGCCGGCGCACGCGCGCGCCCTCCGCCGAGCACGACAGGCTGATCGCCGCCCTGCCCGAGCCCGCGCGCCCCTCGTGTACCGAGCCCTACGGCATCCTGCTCGCCGGGGTCGGCGGCACCGGGATCGTCACGCTCGGCGCGCTGCTGGGCACCGCCGCCCGGCTCGAGGGCAAGGGCGCCACCGTGCTCGACAAGGCGGGCCTCGCCCAGAAGTACGGCGCCGTGACCAGCCATATCCGCATCGCCGAGCGGGCCGACGACCTGCACGCCGTGCGCATCGCCACCGGCGGCGCCAGGCTCATGCTCGGCATCGACCTGGTGGTGGCGGCGAGCCGCGACGCGTTGGTGCGGCTCGACAAGGGCTCGTCCCACGCGGTCGTCAACGGCGACCCGATACCGACCGGCGACTTCACGCGGGCGCCGGACCTCGCCTTCCCCGACGAGCAGCTCGAGGGGGTGATCCGGGCGGCTGCGGCCGGGCTCGACGTGGTCGACGCGACCCGGCTCGCGACGGCGCTGATCGGCGATGCCGTCTACGCCAACCTCTTCCTGCTCGGCGTCGCCTACCAGCGCGGCCAGGTGCCGCTCGGCGCAGACGCCCTGGAGCAGGCGATCGCGCTCAACGGTGTCGCGGTGGAGGCCAACCTGCGCGCCTTCCGCTGGGGCCGCGCGGCGGCGCACGATCCGGGCGCCGTCGCGGCCGCTGCCGCCGGGTCCGGGCCGGCGCGCGCGGCGCCTGCGCCGGAGGGACTGGAGGCGCTGATCGAGCGCCGCACCGCCGACCTCAGGGCCTACCAGAACTCGGCGTACGCCGCGCGCTACCGTGCCCTCGTCGCCCGCATGCGCGAGGCCGAGCGGGCGCGCGCGCCGGGCCGCCAGCAGCTCACCGAGGCGGTCGCCCGCGCCTACCACAAGCTGCTCGCCTACAAGGACGAGTACGAGGTCGCGAGGCTCTACACCGACGGCCGCTTCCGCCGGCAGGTCGAAGCACAGTTCGAGGGCTCCTACGGGCTCCGCTTCAGCCTGGCGCCGCCGCTCTTCGCCCGCCGCGACCCCGAGACCGGCCACCTGAAGAAGCAGGTCTTCGGCCCCTGGATGCTCGCGGCCTTCCGCCTGCTGGCCCGCTTCAAGGGCCTGCGCGGAACCCCGCTCGACATCTTCGGCTACAGCGCCGAGCGGCGCCGCGAACGGGCGCTCATCGACGAGTACGAGGCCACGGTGGCGGCGCTGATCGCGGGCCTCGAGTCGGACAACCACGCGCTTGCCGTGGAGATCGCGGAGGTGCCGCTCGCCATGCGCGGCTTCGGCCACGTCAAGGAAGCGAACATCGCCTGCGCGA
This sequence comes from Alphaproteobacteria bacterium, assembly GCA_022823305.1. Taxonomy (GTDB): domain Bacteria; phylum Pseudomonadota; class Alphaproteobacteria; order UBA828; family UBA828; genus WTGU01. The sequence goes on along the minus strand of JAJDXK010000155.1, from coordinate 26,647 downwards.
AGGAGCGCGAGGCCGAGCTCCTCGCCGCCTTCCGCACGCCCGCGCCGCAGGCCAGCGCCGCGGAGTAGCCGGGCCTCCTACCCCGCGCCCGCCTTCAGCGCCTCCCGGGCCAGCGCATCGGCGCGCTCGTTGCCGGGATCGCCGGTATGGCCCCGCACCCAGTGCCAGGCCACGTCGTGGCGCTTGCCGAGGGCGTCGAGGGCTTCCCACAGATCGCGGTTCTTGACCGGCGCCTTGCTCGCGGTGCGCCAGCCCCTGGCCTTCCAGCCGGGCAGCCAGCGGGTGATTCCGTCCCTGAGGTAGGTGCTGTCGGTGTAAAGGTCGACGGCCGACGGGCGCGTGAGCGCCTCCAGCGCCCGGATCGCGGCGGTGAGCTCCATGCGGTTGTTGGTGGTATCCGGGTGCGCGCCGCTGAGCTCGCGGGTGCGGCCGTTGCAGGCCATCACCGCGCCCCAGCCCCCCGGCCCCGGATTGCCGCTGCAGGCGCCGTCGGTGTGGATCCTAACCCGCATGTCTCACGGGTCGATGCCGTAGGCGCGCGGGTCGCTGACGCCGCGATGAAAGCGCAGCTTGTGCAGGTACTCGCGCGGGTCCTTGGGCTGCACCAGCGCGCCGTCCACCTGGTTGATCCAGTCGTAGAGGCGGGTGAGCAGAAAGCGCAGCGCGGCGCCCTCCGCCAGCCGCGGCAGGGCCGCGATCTCCGCCTCCGAGCAGCGGCGCACTGCACGGTAGCGCGCGATGACGTAGCGCGCCTTGGTCACGTTGAAGCTGAGGTCCGGCTCGAAGCACCATGCGTTGAGGCAAACGGCGAGGTCGTAGACCAGCGCGTCGTTGCAGGCGAAGTAGAAGTCGATCAGGCCGCTGAGCCGGCCCCGCTCGAAGAACACGTTGTCGGGAAAGAGATCGGCGTGAATCACGCCGCGCGGCAGATCGCGCGGCCATTCCGCCTCGATCCGCTCCAGCGCCGTCGCGATCTCGGCCGAGAGGCCGGGGACCACGTCGTCGGCGCCGGCGCGGCAGCGCTCGAAGAGCGGCCGCCAGCTCGAGAGCGAGAGCGCGTTGGCGCGCTCCGCCGGGTAGTCGAGGCCGGCGAGGTGCATCCGCGCGAGCGCCTCGCCCAGCGCCGCGCAATGGGCGGGCGCGGGACGCCTGGGCCAGACTCCGGCGAGAAAGCTCGTGATCGCCGCCGGCCGGCCGCAGAGCTCGCGCAGCACCGCGCCGTCGCGGCCGTGGACCGGCACCGGGCAGGGCACGCCGCGCCCCGCCAGGTGCTCGATCAGGCCGAGGAAGAAGGGCAGGTCCTCGGCCGCGACCCGCTTTTCGTAGAGCGTGAGGATGTAGGGGCCGCTCTTGGTCAGCAGCAGGTAGTTCGAGTTCTCGACCCCCTCGGCGATGCCCTTGAAGGAGAGGACCGGGCCGATGTCGTAGTCCGCGGTGAAGGCGGCGAGCTCGTCGTCGGAGACTTCGGTGTAGACGGCCATGGGGCGCCCGCTCTGCGGGAATCGAGGTTAGGCGGGGCGCATCCTAGCCCGCATCTCTCACCACGGAAATTTCGGGGAAGCGGGCGGCGACGGCGGCGGCGCGCGCGGGCGGCAGGACCGCGAGCGCGGTCGACAGCGCATCGGCCGTGGTGGCGCGGGGCGCGATCACCGAGACCTGCCCGCTCGTGCGCGCCGGTCTGCCCGTCGCGGGATCGAAGAGGTGGTGGTGGCGGCCGCTCGCATCGAAGGGGCTCGCGATGCCCGCCGAGGTGGCGACGGCACGGTCGGCGAGCGCGATCGTGCGCGCGACCGTCTCCGGCCGCGCCGCATGGCGGATGCCGACGCGCCAGGGGCGGCCGTCGGGGTGGCGGCCGAGCGCGCGCGTCTCGCCGATGTCGAGCAGCACGCTGCCCATGCCGGCGTCGCGCAGCAGGGCCGCGATGCGGTCGGTGATGTAGCCCTGGGCGATGCCGTTCAGCGTCACCGCCATGCCCGGCCGGGCGAAGCGGACCTCTGCCGGCTCGATCTCGACGGCGCGGTAGTCCACCAGCGCCTGCGCCCGTGCGATCGCGCCTGCCTCCGGCCCGCTGGCGCGGGCGCCGGGTTGCGCGAAATGCGTGGCATGGAGGCGCCAGAGCGGCTGCACGGTGACGTCGAAGGCGCCCTCGGTCCGCTCCGCGTAATGGTGGGCCTCGGCCAGCAGCGCGACCAGCTCCAGCGGCGGCGCCGGGAGCCGGCCGTCCCGGTTGAGGCGCGCGAGCGCGCTCTCGGGCCGGTAGAGGCTGAACACATCCTCCAGCCGGTCGATCTCGGCGACGCAGGCCGCGATCAGCCGGCGCGCGCGGGCGGGATCGGAATCGTGCAGCACGATCTCGGCCCGGGCGCCCAACGCGATGCCCGACCAGCGCTGCAGCGGCGCCGTCTCCGCGCGCGCGCGGAGCACCGCGAAGGGCAGGCCGGCCGCCGCCGCGGCGATGGCGATGAAGCGCCGCCGGGTCGGCGCGACGCCGGGCACGATGCTCATTGGTGCTCCCCGTGTCCAGCCGGGTCGGCCCCGTCCGGCTCCTCGGCGTAGGCGAAGATGTAGCCCTCCGGCACGTCGGCAAGCGCGACGATGCGCCCGCCGTGCGCCGCGACGAACTGCTCGGCGGCTTCGCGGGCTGCGAAGGGCACGGCCTCTGGCACGCCCATGCCGCCCATGCGCGCGCTCCCGATCACGTACCAGGCGCCCTCGGCGTCGATCCAGGTGCCGGGCTCCGGCGCGTCCCACTGGGCCGTGCCCATGTCGTTCACGTACATGGCGGCGATGTTGCGGGGCTCCTCCGGCAGCATGGTGAAGGCGATCGCGTCCCGCACCGAGGAGAACCAGACCGGATGGGGCTGGTCGGGCAGGTGAACCTGGGCCTTGGGGCCGCTGTGATCGACCAGGATCATGCCGCAGTAGTGGCCGGTCGCCTCGCGCGTGGGCTCCACCGGCGCGGGCTTCGCCACCACGTCGTTGTCGTCGCCGCAGCCCGCGGCCAGCCCCAGCGCGAAGAGCGCGGCCGCGACCAGGGCAAGGGCACGCCTCACAGCTCCTTCCTCCCGAAGAGAAGGCCCGCGAGCGCGAGCGGGGCGGCGATCCAGAGCAGCATCACGGGCAGCAGGACGCCGTGCCCGAAGGCGGCCTCGGCGCTGACGCCCGCCATGCCGGAGAGCGCGCCCACGGTCTCGGAGCCCGCGAGCGTCAGCATGCGGTAGACGTCGGTCGGGTTGAGCAGGAGCAGTACGCGGAAGAGCTCGCCCGAGACCGCGTGGCCCTCGTCGGCGACGAGGATGGCGAGCAGCGCCATGTCGAAGAGCACGACGAAGACCAGCCACGCCGCAGCCGAGATCCCGGCCGCGGTGCCGCGCTCCGCCACCACGGCGCTGAAGAGGGTGCCGAGCGCGATGAAGGCGGCGCCCAGCAGGATCGAGGCGCCCAGCATGGTCCCGAAGGCGCCCCAGGCCTCGGGCCCGCCGCCCTCGCCCAGCCCCGCCACCAGCGCGGCGATGCCGAAGCCCGCCACCGTGGCCACGGCGAGGATCGCGACCTGGCCCGCGAACTTGCCGAGCACGACGCGCCAGCGAGTCACCGGGCAGGTCATCAGCAGCGGCATCGTCCCCCGCTCGATCTCGCCCACCAGCGTGTCGTAGCTCACCAGCAGCCCGATCAGCGGCACCAGGAAGACCGAGAGGCTGGAGAGGCTGACGACGGTGATCGAGAGCCTCGTCGCGTCGACCGCGCCGACCGGACTCGAGCCGACGAAGGCGAGGATCAGCGCGAGTGCGCCGAGCAGCAGGGTGGCGGCGAGCATCCAGCGGTTGCGGACGCCCGCAAGCACCTCGCGCCCGGCGATGACGGCGACCGCGCTCACGGCGCGCCCTCCGCCTCCGCCTGCGTCCCGCCGAAGCGCGCGTAGACCGCATCGAGGCCGGGCGGGAGGATCTCGATGTCCTCCACCGCATCGCCGGTGCCGAGGATGCGCTCGACGAGCGCGCGCTTCTCGCCGGCGCTGCAGCGGAACTCGACCGCGTGGTCGTTGATCCGCTCCGCAGGCCGGCCGCCGAGGGCCTCGGCCAGCCGGGCGCTGCCGCCGGGGCGCACGGCGACGCGGATGGTGACCGCGAGCCCGGCCCGGCGCTTGAGCTCCTCCGCACTGCCGCAGGCGGCGAGCCGGCCTGCGCGCATGATGGCGATGCGGTCGGTCCCGGCCTCCACCTCGGTCAGCACGTGGGAGGAGAGGACGATGGCCGTGCCCCGTCCGGCCAGCGTGGCCAGCGTCGCGTGGAAGGCGCACCGCGAATCGGGGTCCAGACCGCCGGTCGGCTCGTCCAGGACCAGCAGCCGGGGTGCGCCCAGGATCGCCTGCGCGAAGCCGAGGCGCTGGCGCATGCCCTTGGAGTAGGTCCTGACCCGCCTGCCCGCCACCTCCGCGAGTCCCACCTGCGCGAGCGCCTCCTCGCATACCTCGCGACCTACGCCCTTGAGCCGGCCGTAGAAGCGGATGGTCTCGCGCCCGGTCATCGAGCCGAGGAAGGCGACACTCTCCGGCAGGAAGCCGATGCCGCGCCTGGCCGCGGTCCAGCCGCGGCTGCCGGGGGCGCAGCCGAGCGTCGCGACGCCGCCGCCGTCCGGCCGCGTCAGGCCGAGCGCGAGCTTGAGCAGCGTGGTCTTGCCGGCGCCGTTGTGGCCGAGCAGGGCGAGCCGCTCGCCCGGCGCGAGGCTGAGCGTCACCGCGTCTACCGCCCTCTCCCGGCCGTAGGCCTTGGTCACCGCCTCCAGCGCGAGTGCGGGCGCCGCCATCAGCCTGCCTCCAGCGCGGGCGGGCGCATGAGCGGGGCGGAATCGACCACGCCGCCCGGATAGATCGAGGGGAAGCGGTCGTGCGCCCAGCGCAGGATTCGCACCGAGGGGCTGGTGAGCAGCAGCTTGGCCAGCGGATGGCGCCAGACCACCTGGTCGATGAGGTCGTTGGGGCGATAGGGCACGTCGGCGATGCCGTCGCCGTCGAGGTCGAGCGCCGGGTTGTCGCTCCAGTAGTTGCCGACGCCCTCCGCCGACCACTCGACGTGGCGGGTGCCGACGTACTTCACCTGCGTCGCGTTGCCGACGAAGCCGTTACCCACGATGCGGTTGCCCTCGGAGCCCGCGGTGAAGTGGATGCCGATGGCGCAGCCCTCGAAGAGGTTGCCCGAGAGCAGGTTGCGGTTGGCGTTGTAGAGGAAGACGCACTTGGTGCGGCCTGCGCGCACGACGTTGCCCTCGATGCGCGACTTGTTGGTGAAGTTGAACAGCATGCCGTGGTCGCGATCGCCCACCGAGACGTTGTCGAACACGCGCAGGCGGTCCGAATACATCAGCGCGTAGCCCACGTGGTTGTCGCGGGAGCGGTTGCCGCTGACCTCGCTGTCGTGGGTGTACATGTAGTGGATGGCGAAGCGCAGGTCGCGGAACGCGTTGTTGCGGAACGCGTTCTTGCGGCTGGTGGTGACGAAGATGCCGTCGCGGCCGAATTGCACGCGGTTGCCCTCCACCACCGAGCCCCTAGCCGCCCAGAGGTGGATGCCGTTGCCGCGCTCGCTCATGCGCAGGTCCTGCCTGCCGATCACCTCGTTGCCGCGCACCAGCGCGCGCCTGGCGCCGTGCAGGTAGATGCCGAAGAGGTTGTTCTCGACCCGGTTGCCCTCGATCAGCGTGCCCGAGGCCGGCTTGTCGAGGAAGATGCCGGCGTCGGTCTCGGCGAGGCTGGTGCCCGAGTTGCGCACCATGAGCCCGCGCACCGTCACGTCCGGCGCGACGACGCTGAGCACGCGGCCCTTGCCGCCGCCGTCGAGGATGGCGCCGGGCTCCCCCTCCAGCGTCAGCGTGCGGTCGATGACGACCGGACCGGGGTAGACGCCTGGCGTGAGCCTCAGCACCGCACCGGGCGGGGCCGCATCCAGCGCCGCCTGCAACGCCCCCGCACCCGGCGTGACATGGATCGCGTCCGCGGCCGCGGCGCGCGGCCCTCCGGCGGCGGCAAGCAGCATCGCCGCCGCGCAGAGGGCCGGCACCGCACGCCGCAGGCGCATCAGGCGCTCTTGGGCTTCACGAACATGCGCCCCCGCATCTCCATGTGGAGCGCGTGGCAGAACCACTGGCAGTAGAACCAGTGGACGCCGGGCCTGTCGGCGGTGAAGGTCACCGACGCAGTGGCCTGGGGCGCCACCTCCATGGCGACCCCGTAGTTGGAGAGGCTCCAGCCGTGGCTGAGGTCGTCCACGTCGTCCTGGTTGGTGATGTAGACCGTGACCTCGTCCCCCTCGTTGACCTCGAACTTCTCGAGGCTGAAGGAGGGCGCGACCGAGTACATGTAGACCCGCACCTTGTTGCCGTCGCGGATCACGTCCTCGCCCCAGTCGAGATCGACGCCGTCCTTCGCCGCCTGCTGGCGTGCCTCCTCCCAGGTCGGGTCGTTGCGGTCCCAGATCTGGTTCGGATTCATCTTGCTGCGGTGCACGATGATGCAGTCATGCGGCTCGGAGAAGGTCGGGCCGTCGTGGACCAGCTGCATCCTGTCGCCGGAGATGTCGATGAGCTGCTCGCACTCGGGCTTCAGCGGGCCCACGTTGATGAACCGGTCCTTCGAGAACTTGTTGAGCGAGACCAGCCACTTGCCGTCGGCCTCCTTGGTCTCGCCCATCGACGTGTGGTTGTGGCCGGGCTGGTAGTGCACGTCGATCTTCTCGACGATCGGGTCCACATCCTCGCCGTTGTACTGGCGGATGGCGGCGTCCATGTTCCACTTGCAGACCTGACTGTCGAGAAAGATCGTGGTGAAGCAGTTGCCCTTGCCGTCGAAGGCGGTGTGCAGCGGCCCGAGGCCGAGCTCGGGCTCGGCGACGATCACGTCACGCGGCGCGATCTTGTCGTCGAACAGGTCGTCGAGGCGGCGCACGTCGATGACCGAGACGGTCGGCGACAGCTTGCCGTTGATGACGATGTGGTGGCCGTCGGGCGCGGTGTTGACGCCATGGGGGCTGGTGGAGATCGGGATGTAGCGGGTGTAGGGCGAGCCCTTGCGCCCGTCCAGCACCTTGACCCCCTGGTGTTCGGTGTAGTCGCCGTCCATCACCCCCTGCTCAATGCGGGCGATGTTGAAGACCACGGCCCAGTCCTGCTCGGCGGCGGTCATCTCCTCCAGGTTCATGCCCATCTCGGAGTTGTAGCAGGTGGAGACCGCGTACTTGCCCTGGTAGTCGGCATCGACGTTGTCGAGGTTGCCGTCGACGATCACCTGCCAGGCCACCTCCATGGTGTCGCCGTCGAGCGCCGTGAAGATGGCGATGTACTGCGACGGGTCGTCGAGCACCGAGCCGTCGTTGGGCAGCGGGATCTCGTGCTCGCCGTTGCAGAACACGTAGCCCGTGCGCGGGTACTTCTGCGGCCTGAGCCCGTGGATGTCGTTGGCGTTGGGGATCTCGACGATCTTGTCGACCTTCATCACGTCGCAGCGGATCCGTGCCACCCGCGTGTTGGCCTTGTCGTTGATCCAGACGTAGCGCCCGTCGTAGGTGCCGTCGGTGAACGACATGTGCGGATGGTGGGCGTCGCCGTTGGTGTAGATGCCGCCGCGCGATTCGAGAAACTTCCTGGTCTCGGGCAGGAGGTTCTCGGTCATGATCCTGCGGCTCTCGTTGGTGAGCCCCCAGCCGGTGGCGCTGCAGCGGTTGAACACCGGAATGCGCAGCAGCTCGCGCATCGACGGCACGCCGAAGACGCGCACCTCGCCGGACTGGCCGGACGACCAGAAGCCGTAGTACTCGTCGAGCTGGCCGGGCCCCACGTGGGCCGAGCCCGCCTCGGTGGCGGCGCTGGCCTTGCGCGGCGGGCCGGCCGGGCTCGCGCCCGCGACGCCGGCGGCCACCACGCCGCCCACGGTGGCGATCTTCGCCGTGGTGCCGATCAGCTCGCGCCGTGTGACGCCCGTGTGTTCGGTTTCCGCTTTCTTCGACATGGTCTCTGCTCTCTCCTCTTCGTCAGGACCCTGGGGTTGCATCGGGACGGCCCGCGCCGGCTGCGGCGGGGGCCGCCTGTGGAACAACGACGTGCGCCGAGGCCCGCGCCCGGCGCCGCTCGCGCTTGAGGCGGCGCTGGATCATCGGCGGGCAGCGGTGCTCGTCGTGGTAGACCTGCTGGCAGTGCATGCAGTAGAGGCACTCGTTCTGGTTGATGTGCCCGTCGGGGTGGATCGCCTGCACCATGCACTCCTGGGCGCAGCGATGGCAGGGCGCGCCGCATTCCTTGTGGCGGCGCAGCCACTCCATCACCCTGATCTTGCCGGGAATCGCGAGCGCCGCCCCCAGCGGGCAGAGGTAGCGGCAGAAGAAGCGCTCGACGAAGAGCCCGGCGCCCAGCATCACGCCGGCCCAGGCCACGAAGGGCCACTCGTGGGCGAAGCGCAGGATCACCGTGGTCTTGAAGGGTTCCACCTCCGAGAGCCGCTCGGCGAGCGCGAGATCGTAGAGCGAGACCCCGAAGATGCCGATGAAGATCACGTACTTGACCGGCCAGAGCCGCTCGTGCAGCCCCCAGGGGAGCGTCACCTGCGGCACGCGCGCGAGCCTTGCCGCCTTGTTGAGCAGCTCCTGCAGGGCGCCGAAGGGGCAGAGCCAGCCGCAGAACACCCCCCGGCCCCAGAAGAGCAGCGCGATCGCGGTGCCGCACCAGAGCAGGAAGATCAGCGGGTCCATCAGGAAATAGTCCCACTTGAACTCGGTGACGAGCGCGTTGCCGAAGGTGAGCACGTTCACCACCGAGAGCTGGGCCTGGGCGAAGCCGCCGAGCCAGGCGACGGTGAAAAGCAGGAAGCCCACGCGCACCGAGGTCGCGAGCTTGGGCCGTTTCACGAACCACTCCTGGAAGAAGAAGAGCAGCGTGAGCACGATGAGCGCCACGCCCAGCACCGCCACGTCGACGATGCGGTCCTCCCAGATGCGCCGCCAGAGCTCCGGCGCGGGCTCCGGCTCGCTGAGCGCCGGGGCCGCCTCGGTCGCCGCCGGGGGTAGCGGCAGCAGGTAGCGGCCCGGCAGGGTGTAGCCCAGCTCGTAGAGCAGGAAGTCCTTGTCGAGGGCGCCGATCGCGCGCTGCACCAGGAGCTGGAGGGTCCACGGTGCGGCCGGGTCGAACTCGGCATCGGCCGGCACCACGAAGAGCCCGACCTCGGCGAAGGGCTGCGCGAGCTCCGCCTCGACGTCGCCCAGGTGCTTGTAGTTGCGGTCGCGGAAGCGGATGCTGCCGTCGCCCTGGGCGAGCTGGATGCGGTCGAAGATGCCGCCGCGCACGAAGCCCGAGCCCTTGAACGAGTAGAGGCCGTTGGCGGCGATCAGCAGCGCATGCTGGCCGGGCTCCAGCCGAGCGCGCAGGTTCTCGTACTCGGCCTCGCCGAGCAGGCTGCGGCCGATCACGGGCACGCTCGCGAGCCCTGCGTAGAGGTCGATGAAGCGCGCCTCCGCATCGTCGCCCTCGGGCCGTGACGCCGCCTTCTCCTTGCCCGCGGCCGCGAAGTCCCGGGTCACGTCGCCAACACTGAGGCTGAGGCGCCGCACCGAGCCGTCGCCAATCAGCGTCATCCAGTCCTCGGCGCCCTGCTGGGCCGGGTCGATCTCGCCCCGGCGCGGGGCCTGGGCGGCCGCGGCCGTTCCCAGCCCGGCGAGGCCGAGCGCACGCGCCATCCGCAGCGCCGAGCGGCGGATGGCGTCGTCGATCACCATGATGGTGACGGTGGCGCCGGAGATGATGTCGAGCGAGCGGTCGCCGGCGTCCCGCTGCTCGAGAAAGTCCCGCACGTTGCGCCCGACGTAGCCGCCGATGAAGCCCTTGATCTTGCGCTCGGGAATCCCGATCAGGACGATCGGCTCGTGGTGCTCGTGCAGCACCGCGCCGGCGACGGTGCCCTCGGTGTCGAGCCCGATGAGGAGGTGTATGGGCTTGCCGGAATAGCCCACCGCGCCGGCGACATCGGTGTTGAGGAAGACGTAGCCGCGCAGCGTCTCGCCCTCGAAGACGCGCGCACGGGGCGGCGCGCCCTCTGGCGGGCCGAAGCGGTCGGCGCCGGGCACCAGCTCTGCGGGCTCCACGGTGGCGAGCGCGCTGCCGAGGTCGACCGCGGCGCGGGACTCGCCGGCAGCGGCGACCAGGATCAGCAGGAAGAGCAGCGACGCGGCAATGCCCGCGCCGCGGCGGGCGATTCTCGCCGTCGCTCCCGGGCATCTCGCACCAGGGCTGCAAAGCGCTGTCATGGCACCAGCATCATGGCGAGTGGGCGGGCAGCTCCCACAACTGCGCCGACGGATTCGCGCGCTACGGTGTGGCGTGGGCTCGCGTCGGCGCCCTGATCTGCGTCAATCGCCCGATGCTGCCGGCCCCCAGGAGGCCCGGTACACCGTTGCGGGTGCAAGACTTGGAGGCGTCATTGCCCGCCCCAACTGCCGCCGCTAGGATGCCGCGCCCGGGCGCGGAAAGCCGGCGGGGAGGGAATCATAATGGCAAATGGCGGCGGTACCAAGGTGGCGTTTCTCGGGCTCGGCGTGATGGGCTTCCCCATGGCCGGGCACCTCGCCGCGGCCGGCCACGAGGTCACCGTCTACAACCGGACCGGGGCCAGGGCCGAGCGCTGGTGCGAGGTCCACAAGGGCCGTGCCGCCGCGTCGCCCGACGCCGCCGCCGCCGGTGCCGAGATGGTGTTCGCCTGCGTCGGCGCCGACGACGACCTGCGCGAGGTCGTCTATGGCGACGACGGCGCGCTCGCCGGCATGGCGGAAGGCAGCATCTTCATCGACAACACCACCGATTCCGCCGTCGTCGCCCGCGAGGTCCACGCCGCCGCGAAGGAGCGTGGCGTGGGCTTCCTCGACGCGCCGGTCTCGGGCGGGCAGGCCGGTGCGGAGAAGGGCATGCTGACGGTGATGGTGGGCGGCGACGAGGCGGACTTCGCCCGCGCCCGGCCGGTGATCGACGCCTACGCGCGCAACGTCACCCACATGGGCCCGGCGGGGAACGGCCAGCTCACCAAGATGGTCAACCAGATCTGCATCGCGGGCGTCGTCCAGGGCCTCGCCGAGGCGCTCAATTTCGCCCAGCGCGCCGGCCTCGACGGCGAGACCGTGCTGGAGGTGGTCTCCAAGGGCGCGGCCCAGTCGTGGCAGATGGAGAACCGCGGCTCCACCATGCTCAAGGGCGAGTTCGAGTTCGGCTTCGCCGTCGACTGGATGCGCAAGGATCTCAGCCTGTGCTTCGAGGAGGGCAAGAAGAACGGCGCGCTGCTGCCGATGTCGATGCTGGTCGACCAGTTCTACGCCCACGTCCAGCAGCGCGGCGGCAGGCGCTGGGACACCTCCAGCCTGATCCACCTGCTGCAGAACATGTAGGGCGCCGCACCGGGGAGTAGACAGCGGCGTGGCTGCCTACGCTGCCTCGACATCGGTCAGCACGAAGTCCTCGCCCTTGAAGAGCAGCGGCTCGCCGCTCACGGTGGCGAGCGCATAGGCGAAGCAGTCGCCGAAGTTGAGCGCCGCCGGGTGGTTGCCCTTGCCGAAGCGCCGCCAGGCCCTGCGGGCGGCGTGGACGTGCTCGGCGGTTACCGGAACCGTCTCGATCCCGACCTCTCCCATGAACATGTCGAATCGATCTGCCGCCGCGGCACCGTTGCGGCCTTCCCACACGATGGATGCCTCGAAGACGTTGGCAAGAGACATGCGGCACGCGGGCGCCGCTGCAAGCGCGGCCTCGTATCGTTCGGCGTCCGGCTCGCGAAAGAGAACTGCGAGCAACGCCGAGCTATCGATGATCACTTTGGCAGGCCGCGCTCGTCGTAGAGCAGGTCGCCGTGCTCCACGGCCGAAGGCCCTGGCCGGAGGTCTCTTGCGCAGCGCTCTGCAGCAGCACGAATTTTCTTGAGACGCGCCTCGACGCTGCGCGCGTGGTGCTCGCGCTCCAGCTGCTCGCGCAGCGCCACGGTAATCGCGCCAGTCATGCTCTCGCCGGTGAGCTCGGCGAGCTCGCGGGCGAGGCGGCAGGTCTCGTCGTTCTTGATGTTGAGGCTCATCGCACCGGCCAGGGTAGAAAGCGTCCTCTCTTTTCTACCCTATACCCCAGGCAGGCGGTCGGCAATGACGCCGTCTCTCTCACGACTCGAACACCGCCCTGAGCTCGAACATGCGCAGCACCAGCATGAGCGGCTCGCGCTCCGAGAACGGCCGGAAGCCGAACAGCCTCTTGAGGCCGGGATTCGGCTGCACCGGCGCATCGAGCGCGGCGATGAATTCGTCGTAGACCTCGTCATCGAGCGTGATGATGGGCCGCTCCATCAGCACTTCGACGGCCGCCGCTTCGCTGGAGCGGAGCACGAACTCGGTGCGGCTCACGCCGCGGCTCGCGGCTGCGCGGTCGATCAACGCCAGACGCTCGGCCGACATGCGGAAGGTGACCTGGGGCATCGCTCATTCCCTCCGGCCCGGCGCGAAGCGCCCGCTCGACATGGGCGCGTATACCATCTGTATAGACAGCCGTCAGCGGGCGGAGCGGATCAGGTCGCCGGTCTCGCCGTGAAAGAGGTGGCAGCGGTCGGGGTCGAGCGCGAGCCGCACCCCTTCGCCCAGCGTGAACTGCGGCTGACCGGGCGCCTGCACCTTGAGGACCTGCTCGCCCAGGCTGACGTCGACGATGGTAAACGCGCCAAGCGGCTCGACCTCGTAGATCGCAGCCTCGACGCCGTTGCCCGTGCCCGCCGCGTCGATGCCGATGTCCTCCGGCCGTACCGCGAGCGCCGCCGGGCCTGCGCCCTCCGCTCCGTCGAGCACGATCGAGAGCGGCACCTCGCCCCCTTCGAAGCGGCCGCCCTCGGCCAGCGTGCCGTCGACGAAGTTCATCGGCGGCGCGCCGATCAGCTCGGCGACGTAGCGGCTGTTCGGCAGGTTGTAGATCTCGGCAGGCGTCCCGACCTGGCGGATCTCGCCCGCCTCCATGACGGCGATGCGATCGGCGATCGACATCGCCTCCTCCTGGTCGTGGGTGACGTAGACGATGGTGTGGTGCAGCTCGCGCTGCAGCCGCTTGAGCTCGACCCGCATCTCCTCGCGCAGCCGCGCGTCCAGCGCCGCGATCGGCTCGTCCATGAGGAAGGCGGCGGGGTCGCGCACCAGCGCCCGGCCGATGGCGACGCGCTGGCGCTCGCCGCCGCTCAGGTGCGCCGGCAGCTTGTCGAGCAGCGGCGTGATGTGCAGCGTCTCCGCCACCTCGGCAACGCGCGCGGTGATCGCCGCCTTCTCGAGCTTGCGCTCCACCAGGGGGAAGGCGAGGTTCTGGCCCGCGGTCATGTGCGGGAAGAGCGCGAGGTTCTGGAACACCATGGCGAGGTTGCGCTCCTTCGGCCCCTGCTCGCCGACCGCCGCGCCGCCGATGGTGATCTCGCCCTCGTCGGGCGCCACCAGGCCGAGGAGGAGGCGCAGGATGGTCGTCTTGCCGGAGCTCGGCGGGCCGAAGATGCAGAAGAACTCGTTGTCCTCGACGACGAGGTCGATGTCCTTCACCGCGACGGTCTTGCCGTAGTACTTGCTCGCGTTCCTGAGCTCGAGCCGTGCCATGGTGCTGGTTGAACTCTCTCTCGTTTGCGCGACAGGGGGCCGCCGCGCTAGGCGTGGCCGAGCGCCTCGCCCGTCCCGGCGTCGAAGAGGTGGCACTTGCCGGGCGGCAGCACCGCCTTCACCTGCGCGCCGAGCTCGATGCCGTAGTGCTTGCCCTTGGCGATCTTCATGCGGCGCTCGCCGGCGGCGAGGTGGACGATGGTGCGGGGGCCGATGGGCTCGACGAAGGTGACCGTCGCCTCGATGCCCGGGCCGGTGTAGCCCGAGGGCGCGAGGTCGAGGTCCTCGGGCCGGGCGCCGAAGATCAGCGCGGGCTCCCGCGCCGCTCTGCAGCGCCGCTTGAGGTCGTCGTGATCGACGGGCGCGCTGCCGCCCTCGCCGAAATCGAGCGCATAAGCGCCGTCCCCGCCGGTGAGCGCGCACGGCACCAGGTTCATGCTCGGGCTGCCCATGAAGTTGGCGACGAAGACGTTGCGCGGCTCGTTGTAGACCTCGATGGGCGAGCCGTATTGCTGCAGCACGCCGAGATCCATCACGGCGATGCGGTCGGCCAGGCTCATCGCCTCGATCTGGTCGTGGGTGACGTAGACCATGGTCTGCTGGAACTGGTGCTGCAGGTGCTTGAGCTCGGTCCGCATGAAGGCGCGGAAGGCGGCGTCGAGATTGCTCAGCGGCTCGTCCAGCAGGAAGATCTCGGGCTCGGTGATGGCCGAGCGGCCGATCGCGACCTTCTGCAGCTCGTTGACGCTGAGCTTGGCGGTGGGCCAGTCGAGCCGGTCCTCGAGGCGCATCAGCGCGGCCATGGCGCCGACGCGCTGCTCGACCTCGGCCCTCGGCAGGTTGCGCACCTTGAGGCCGAAGGCCAGGTTCTCGCGCACCGAGAGGTGGGTGAAGATGGCGTAGTTCTGGAACACGAAGCCGACCTTGCGCCGGTTGGGCGGCACCAGGCGCACGTCGCGGCCGTCGAAGAGGATCTGCCCCTCCGACGGCGTCTCGATACCGGCGATCATGTTCATCGTCGTGGTCTTGCCGCAGCCGGACGGCCCGAGAAGCGCCACGAACTCCTTGTCCCCGATCTCGAGGTCGAGGGAGGCGACCGCGGTGAGGTCGCCGAAGCGCTTGGTCAGACCCGTAAGCGAGATCGACGCCATGGCCCCTGCCTAGTGGCGGCCGCGGGCCTCGATGGGCCAGATGTCGACCAGCGTCTCACCGCGCACGCAGTGGTAGTGGTCGTAGAGGTTCACGGTGGGATCGCAGTGCGGCACGATGCACTCCAGCGCGGAGCCGATGGCGAGCCGCTCGTTGGCGCCGGCGAAGACGATGCGCCCGTGCTCGTCGCCGAAGTGCTCGTAGTGCGCGCCGATGGGCACGCCGGTGTGGAAGCGCGGCAGCGGCCCGTCGGTGGCGAAGCACTTGAGGCCCGCGTCCATGGTGGCGCTGCCGTCGTGGCTGGCCGAGACCACAGTCGAGCGGACGAAGAGCGCGGGCTCGAAGCGCCAGTCGCCGCCGCCCTCGGCCTGGACCTCCAGATACTCCACGTCCATCACCACGTAGGAGCCCACCTGGAGCTCGGTCATCAGGCCGATCTCGGTGTCGATGTCGTGGGTGCCGGTGCCGGCGCCGGTGACGATGGGCACCTCGATGCCACGCTCCGCGAGTCGGTCGCGGGCCTCGCGCAGCGGCGCGAGATCGCCGTGGGAGGAGGCGCGGCGGTCGCCGAAGTCCTCGATGTGCTGGACGTGCCCGGCATAGCCCTGGAGTCCGGCGAAGTGCAGGCTGTCGCTCTCGACCGCAGCCTCGGCCAGCGCCACCGCGGTCGCGGCGTCGCGGGTGCCGGTGCGGTGCAGCCCGACATCGACGTCGATCACCACGTTCAGCACGCAGGCCGACGCCTCGGCGGCGGCGGCGAGCGCCTGCAGGTTGTCCATGTCGTCCGCCACCACCATGAGCGACTCGTTGCCCTGGCGCAGCGCCATGAGGCGGGCGATCTTGGCCGGCGCCACGACGGGCGAGGTAACGAGCAGCCCCTCGATCCCGCCTGCCGCCAGCGCCTCGGCCTCGCCCAGGGTGGCGCAGCAGATGCCGAGCGCGCCGGCGTCCAACTGGCGCTTCGCGATCTGCACGCTCTTGTGGGTCTTGGCATGGGGGCGCACGGCGACGCCACGCTCCGCCGCATAGGCCGCCATGGCGGCGATGTTGCGCTCCATCGCGTCTAGGTCGAGCACGAGAACGGGCGTGATCAGGCGGGCCCGCGATGCGCGCTCGTCGATCAGGGATTGGTTCGGTCCCAGCGTCCCCGCCATCGCAATCCTCGCCTCCATCGCGCCGCCCTGCCCCGCCGCCCGTCGCCGGGCGGATGCGCGCGGCTATCATCCGCATACCGGCGCGCCATGCCAATAGGCTATGTTGAGCGGGAACGCGAACAAACCACGTCGAGCGGGAACGGAACCGGGCGAGCGGAGGGCACGCATGAAGGTGGTGATCACGGGCGGAACCGGCTTTCTCGGCCAGAGGCTGGCGCGGGCGCTGCTCGAACGGGGAACGCTGACCGGCGCCTCCGGCGCGCAGGAGGCGATCAAACGGCTGGTCCTGTTTGATTCCGCGGTGCCGGAGCGGCCGCCGGAGGGCCTGGACGACGAGCGGGTCTCGCTGGTCGCCGGCGACGTCGCCGACGGCGCAACGGTGCGCGGGCTGATCGCGGGCGAGTCGCTCTCGGTCTTTCATCTCGCCTCGGTGGTAAGCGCCGGTGCTGAGCAGGACTTCGACCTTGCGCTCAGCGTCAACCTCACCGGCGGCCTCAACGTGCTCGAGGCCTGCCGCGCCGCACCCGGCCAGCCGCGCCTGGTCTTCACCAGCAGCATCGCCGTCTACGGCGGCAGCGCGCTGCCCGAGACCATCGACGACGCGACCAAGATCACGCCGCAAGGGACCTACGGCGTCACCAAGGTCATGAACGAGCACCTAGTGGCGGACTACACCCGCAAGGGCTGGCTCGACGGGCGCGGCGGCCGCCCGCCGACGGTGATCGTGCGCCCGGGCAAGCCCAACAAGGCGGCCTCGGGCTTCGCCAGCGGACTCTTCCGCGAGCCGCTGGCGGGCATCGACCACGAGCTCCCGGTGAGCCGCGAGACGCGCATCGTGCTCGGCGGCTACCGCACCATCGTGGAGAGCCTCGTCGCCCTGCACGAGGTGCCGGGCGCGGCGCTCGGCGACGACCGCACCGTCAACCTGCCCTCCTTCTCGGCCACCGCGGGCGAGATGGTGGCGGCGCTGGAGCGCGTCGGCGCGGGCCGGAAGCTCGGCGCCGTGATCGACGCGCCGGACCCCGCGATACAGCGCATCGTCGGCTCCTGGCCGGGCTACGCCAGGGCCGAGCGGGCTGCCGCGCTGGGCCTGCCCGAGAACCCGCCGCTGGACGAGGTGGTGCGCCAGTACATCGAGGACTACGTGGAGGGGTAGCTGCGCCTAAATGCAGATGATTTACGTTGCAATACAATGGGTTACACGAAATTGGGTTCGTTTTGCAAATTCCGGCGTGCCGCCGCTGCGCTCCCGGTCCTGCCGCCGGTCCGATGCCCGTCATGCCGCGAGTCTGGTGCGTCCCGCGCACGCCGGGCACCGCACCATGGTGCGGGGACATGAGAGGGCCGCGCGGCGCTGGAGGAAGAGCGCGGACGAGCGGAGGAGATCATGACGGCAATCGAGGACCTGCCCTATTCGATCGCCGGCCACGACATCGTCGCCGATGCCGACGGCATGCGTGTGCAGGTCATGACCCTGGGCGCGGGCGAGGTGGTTCCGTGGCACTACCACACGACAGTGACCGACGTGTTCGTCGGCCTCGAAGGAGCGGTGGTGATCGAGACCCGGGCGCCTCGCGCCCGTCACGAGCTTCAACCGGGCGAGCATTGCGTGGTGCCGCCGCTCACCGCACACAGGGTCTCCGGCAAGGACGGCCGGGGCTGCCGCGTCACCCTCGTTCAGGGCGTGGGCGAGCACGACTTCAACCTGATCGGCGAGGCTGCGGCGCGGGACTAGGGAACGATCCGGCCTGACCGGATCACGGCAGCACGAAGAGCGCCCACCTCCCCCTGTCCCCCTCCCCCGAAGGCGGAGGGGGAACGTGATGGCGTCGCCTCTTCTCCCTCTCCTCCCCGCCGGGGAGGAGAGGGCCGGGGTGAGGTGGGGGTGCTGCGCCCGGCTGCCGCCCGAGGCCGGCGCCGGCGGGGCGCTCAGGCGGCCTCGAGGATGTCCTCCACGCGGGTGCCGTGCCAGCCTTCCTCGCGCTTGCGCCAGTAGCGCGACTGGATGCGGCCGGTGAGCAGCCCCGCGTGGCCGTTGCCGATGGGCCTGTCGCCGAGCCGCACCACCGGCATCACGCCGCCGGCGGTGGTGCTGGCGAAGAGCTCGTCCGCCGCGCCCAGCTCCTCGGGCTCGACCCGGCGGCAGGCGTAGGGGATCCCCTCCTCGTCGCAGAGCTCGGCCACCGCGCGCCGGGTGATGCCCTCCAGCACGTTGCTATCCGGCGTCGCCACCCGGCCGTCCTTGACGACGAAGATGTTGTAGCCCGGCCCCTCGGTCAGCGCGCCGTCGGCCCCCACCAGGATGGCGTCGTCGCAGCCCTGGTCGTAGGCCTCGAAGCGGGCCTGCACGAAGTCCGCGCGGTTGTAGTTCTTGTAGCGGGCGTCGATCGCCCTCGACGAGACCCGCTCGACGCCGCTGAGGTGGAGCGCGGCGCCGTTGCGGCACTTCTCCTCGCCCCAGATCCAGGCGTAGGGGATGGCGTAGGCCACGAACGCGGGCTCGCCGAGGCGCGGGTCGCGGATATGGTCCTTGAGGACGCCGCGCGTGAGCTGGAGCTTGACGTAGCAGTTCTCGAGCCCGCTGCGCGCGACGCATTCGGCGAGGATGCGGCGCATCTCGTCCGGGCCGTGGGGGTTCTCCAGCCGGAAGCCGGCGCAGGAGCGGGCGAAGCGCTCCAGGTGCTCGTCCAGCATGAAGAACCAGCCGCCCCAGGTCGAGGTTACGTCGTAGACGGTGTCGCTCCAGACGAAGCCCATGTCGAAGATCGACATCCTGGCGTCTTCGGGCGTCACGTATTCGCCGTCGATGAACACGCATCCTTGCGGCATCGCTCGCTCCCTCAGGTTTTCTTGGCCAGCTCGTCGAAGGCGAGCAGGCGGTCCAGCAGCGCCGGCATCTCGTCCAAGGGTACCATGTTGGGGCCGTCGGAGGGCGCCGCGTCCGGCTCCGGGTGGGTCTCCATGAAGAGCGCGGCGACGCCGACCGCGACCGCGGCCCGCGCCAGCACCGGCACGAACCGGCGCTCGCCTCCGCTCGCCGCGCCGCGCCCGCCCGGCTGCTGCACCGAGTGGGTCGCGTCGAACACCACCGGGCAGCCGGTCTCGGCCAGCTGCGGCAGGCTGCGCATGTCCGAGACCAGGGTGTTGTAGCCGAAGGCAGCACCCCGCTCGCACACCAGCACGCGGCGGTTGCCGGCGCCGGTGATCTTCGCCACCACGTGGGCCATGTCCCAGGGTGCCAGGAACTGGCCCTTTTTCACGTTGACCGGCTTCGCCGTGGCCGCCGCCGTCAGCAGCAGGTCGGTCTGGCGGCAGAGGAAGGCGGGTATCTGCAGCACGTCCACCGCCTGCGCCACGCCTGCGCACTGTTCGGGCAGGTGCACGTCGGTCAGCACCGGGCAGCCGTGGGCCGCGCGCACCGCCTGCAGGATGGCGAGGCCCTCGTCCATGCCGATGCCGCGCGGGCTCTGCCCCGAGGTGCGGTTCGCCTTGTCGAAGGAGCTCTTGTAGACGAAGGGCACGCCGCGCGCCGCTGTCATCTCCACCAGCGTCTCCGACACGCGAAGCGCGTGGTCGCGTCCCTCGATGGCGCAGGGGCCGGCGATGAGCGCGAGCGGCAGGTCGTTGCCCACCTCGAAGTCGCCGATCGCCACCCGGCCCGGGGCCGGCGCTGCGCTCACATCGCCCTCACACCAGCCGCGCCTGCCTCACCGCCGCCTCGATGAAGGAGGCGAAGAGCGGGTGCGGCTCGAAGGGGCGCGAGGTGAGCTCGGGGTGGAACTGGACGCCCACGAACCAGGGGTGGTCGGGACGCTCGACGATCTCGGGCAGGGCCCCGTCGGGCGAGAGAGCCGCCACCTGCATGCCGGCCTCGCCCAGCCGCTCGCAGTAGGCGCTGTTCATCTCGTAGCGGTGGCGGTGGCGCTCCGAGATCCGCGCCCTGCCGTAGACCGAGCGCACCCGGCTGCCCTCCGCCAGCACGGCCTCGTAGGCGCCGAGGCGCATGGTCCCGCCCAGGTTGTCGCCGGCGTTGCGGCGCTCCACCAGGCCGTTGCGGTTCCACTCGGTCATCAGCCCGATCACCGGGTCGTCGCAGGGGCCGAACTCGGTGGAGCCGGCGCCTTCGATGCCGGCGACGTTGCGCGCGGTCTCGATCACCGCGAGCTGCATGCCGAAGCAGATGCCGAAATAGGGCACCCCGCGGGTGCGGGCGTACTTCACGGCGGCGATCTTGCCCGGCACGCCGCGCTCGCCGAAGCCGCCGGGCACCAGGATGCCGTGCACCGATTCCAGGGCGCCGGCGGTGCCGTTCTCCTCGATCTCGTCGGCCTCGATCCAGCGCGTGTCGACGCGCACGCTGTTGGCGACCCCGCCGTGGGTGAGCGCCTCGAAGAGCGACTTGTAGGCGTCGCGCAGGCCCGTGTACTTGCCGACCACGGCGATCGCCACCTCGCCCTCGGGCGAGAGCGTGCGCCGGACGATCTCCTCCCAGCCGGAAAGCCTCGGCGCCGGCGCGTCATCGATGCCGAAGTAGCGCATGACCTGGGTGTCGAAGCCCTGGGCGTGATAGCTCAGCGGCACCTCGTAGATGGTCTCCACGTCGGTCGCCGCGATCACGCAGTCCTCGCGCACGTTGCAGAAGAGCGCGATCTTGCGGCGCTCGGACTCGGGGATCGGCCGGCTCGCGCGGCAGAGCAGCAGATCGGGCGCGATGCCGATGCTGCGCAGCTCCTTCACCGAGTGCTGGGTCGGCTTGGTCTTGAGCTCGCCGGCGGTCTCGATATAGGGCACCAGCGTGAGGTGGACGAACATCACGTTGTCGCGGCCCTGCTCGTAGGCGAACTGGCGGATCGATTCGTAGAAGGGCAGGCCCTCGATGTCGCCCACGGTGCCGCCGATCTCGACCAGCACGAAGTCGGCGCCGTCGCTCTCGCGCACGATCGCGTCCTTGATCGCGTCGGTGACGTGGGGGATCACCTGCACGGTGCCGCCGAGGTAATCGCCGCGCCGCTCCTTCGCGATCACGGTCTGGTAGATCTGGCCCGCGGTGACGCTGTCGGAGCGCCGGGACGGCACGCCGGTGAAGCGCTCGTAGTGGCCGAGGTCGAGGTCGGTCTCGGCGCCGTCGTCGGTGACGTAGACCTCGCCGTGCTGGAAGGGGCTCATGGTGCCCGGATCGACGTTGAGGTAGGGGTCGAACTTGCGCAGCCGCACGCGGTAGCCGCGCGCCTGCAGGAGCGCGCCGAGCGCTGCCGAAGCGAGTCCCTTGCCGAGGGAGGACACCACGCCGCCGGTGACGAAGATGTACCGCGTCATGGACCCTTACCCTAGCAAACGAGGCCGAGTCGCCACCACCCGCCGGCGCAAATTCTTTCAGTGTGTCGTGCCGGCCACACCCGCCCCTGCGGCGGCCCGGAGCGCAGCCGGGAAGGCCCTGCGCCTCACTCGGCGCGGGGGGCGGCCGTGCGCTCGTCGGGCAGGTCCAGCGGCTCGATGTCGGTGGGCAGGTCGAGCTCGCCCGGCAGCGGCAGCGCCTCGGTCTCCACCGCCAGCGGGTCCTCCTCCACGGTGTCCAGCACCGATTCGCGCTCGGTCCAGCCGCCGGAGAGGATCGCCAGCACCAGACTCAGGATCATGAAGGCCGCCGCCAGCGCCGCGGTGGCCCGGGTCAGCAGGCTGGCGGTGCCGCGCGCGGAGAACATCGCGCCAGGCCCGCCGATGCCGAGCGCGCCGCCCTCGCTCCGCTGCAGCAGCACGAGGCCGATCATCGCCACCGCGATGATGATCAGGACCACGAGCAGGATCGTTTCCACCTGCGTTCCTCGTCTTCGCTCCCGGACGGGTTCAGCGGCACGCCTGGCAGATCTGCCAGAACGCGTCCGCGGACAGGCTGGCGCCGCCCACCAGTACGCCGTCGACGCCCGGCACGGCCAGGATCTCCCCCGCGTTCCGTGCCGAGACGGAGCCGCCATATAGCACGCGGAGCGCGTCGCCGCCTCCCGAAAATCGCCGCTCCCAGCCGGCCCGGACCTGCCGGTGCGCCGCCTCGATGTCGGCCGGGCCCGGCGTCCGGCCCGTGCCGATGGCCCAGACCGGCTCGTAGGCGACCACGGTGTTGGCCGGCGCGGCGCCCTCGGGCAGCGAGCCCCCGACCTGGCGGCCGATCACGGTGAGTGCGTGGCCCGCGTCGCGGTCGGCAGCACTCTCGCCGACGCAGACGATGGCCGTGAGACCCGCCGCATGCGCCGCAGCCGCCTTGGCCGCCACCTGCTCGTCCCCCTCGCCGTGGCCGGCGCGGCGCTCGGAGTGACCGACGATGACGTGGCTGCAGCCGGCGTCGGAGAGCATGGGCGCGCTCACGTCGCCGGTGTGGGCGCCCTCCGCCTGGGCATGGCAGTCCTGCCCGCCGAGCGCCACGCCTGAGCCCGCGAACACGGCGCGGAGCGCGAAGAGCAGCGTCGCCGGCGGGCAGACGACGATATCGCCGTCGATGGCCTCGGCGCCGCCCACATGGGCCGCCAGCGCCCGGGCGCGCTCGATCCCGTCGGCGTGGAGGCCGTTCATCTTCCAGTTGGCGATCAGGAGCGGCCGGCGGGACCGGGAGGCGGGCGTCATGGTGCGTCGCGGCGTTCGCAGCTGCTGGGTCACGGGCCTCCGGGGCGGGGGCGGTCGTCGCCGCGGGGCCGCCCTGCTCTATCACGGCCCGCGCCGGGGGGCCAGACGCGCCGGCGGGTCGGGACAGGACGGGGGGCGCCGCAGCTTCCGTGTTGCCCGCTGCACACGGGCGCTCCTATTATCCGGCGCAGCGCGCGCCCGGCAGGGGCGCGGGCGCGGTTCCACCACGCGGCGGGTCCCGAGATGCTGCAATCCATGCGCAAGGCCACCAAGACGTGGGCGGCCCGCGGCGTCATCATCGTCCTGGCGCTGAGCTTCGGTGCCTGGGGCATCAACGACGTGTTCACCGGCGGGAGCCGCGCCGCGGTCGCGACGGTGGGCGATGTCGACGTGCCGACGGTCCTCTTCGACCGCCAGTTCCAGCGCGCCCTTCAGCAGGAGCGGGAGCGCTCCGGCCGCCCCGACCTCACCCGCGAGGAGGCGCACCGGGCCGGGCTCACGGGCCGGGTGCTCAACATGCTCGTCCGCGAGTACCTGCTGGACGCCGAGGCGAATACGCTCGGGCTCCGCGCCGCCGACGTGAGCGTGATGCGGGAGCTCGAGAGCGCGCCCGCCTTCGCCAACGAGCAGGGCGTCTTCGACCCCGAGCTCTACGACCTCGTCCTCGAGCGCAACAACATGACCCGGGGCGAGTACGAGGACCTGATCCGCGTCGATCTGCTGCGCGAGCAGCTCATCGGCACCATCGGGAGCGACCGCCCGGTCCCGGAGGCGCTGGCCGGGGCGGTCCACCGCTTCCGCGCCGAGGAGCGCAGCGCCGAGCTCGCGCTGGTGCAGGCGCGCGGCATCGGCGGGATCACGCAGCCGGACGAGGCCGCCATCGAGGCCTACTACGAGGAGAATTCAAGCGCCTTCATGGCGCCCGAGCGGCGCAGCGCGGTGGTCGTGCAGCTCGCCGCCGAGGCCCTGGTCTCGGAGATCGAGCTGAGCGACGACGACGTCTACGCCGAGTACGAGGCGCGGATCGACGAGTTCGACCTGCCCGAGCGCCGCGCCGTGAGCCAGATCAACGCCCGGGAGGAGGCGCTGATCCGCGAGGCAGCCAACAGGCTGGCGCAGGGCGAGGACTTCGCGGCCGTCGCCGCCGATCTCGAGCGGCGCGGCGCCAGCGTCACCACCATCGCCGACTTCGAGGCCGCCGGCCCCCTGCAGGTCGCGCGGGAGGCGGTCTTCGGCCTCTCCGAGGGCTCGGTCAGCGACCCGGTCCAGACTGCCTTCGGCTGGCATCTCTTCAAGGTGAACGAGGTCGTCGCGGCGCGGCGCCAGGGCTTCGAGGAGGTGCGGCAGTCGCTGCACGACGAGATGGCGCTCGATCTCGCGGGCGCCGGGCTGTTCCGGCTGTCGACCGTGCTCGAGGACGAGCTCGGCGGCGGCGCCTCGCTGGAGCAGGGGGCCGCCGTGGTGGGCGTCGAGCCCGTGATGCTGCTCGACGTCACCAGCAACGGCCTCGACCGCAGCGGCGCGCCGGTGCTGGCCGACCTCGCCGGGCGCGACGACGTGCTGGAGCTCCTGTTCCGCACCGAGGAGGGGCGCGAATCCCACCTCACCGAGCTCGCCGACGGGAGCTACCTGATCCTGCGGGTGGATGCGGTCGACGAGCCCGCGCCGCGGCCGCTGGCGGAGGTGCGGAGCGACGTGCGCGCCGCGCTCGTGCGCGACGCGGAGAACGAGGCGGCCGAGCGGGTGGCGGGCGTGCTGGCCGACCGCGTCAGGGCCGGCGAGGGGCTGCGCGAGGCCGCGCGCGACGCGGGCTTCAGCGTGACGACCCTGGAGGGCGTGCGGCGCGACGGCAGCAACGCCGGGACGAACGCCTCCTTCCCGCTGATCCAGGGTCTGTTCGAGGCGTCGGAGGGCGCGGGCGAGCCGATCGTCGCGCAGACGCCGGGAGGCTGGGGCGTCGCCGTGCTCACCGGCATCGACGACGCCGGCCGGGATACCTCCAGCGACGAGCGCAACCGCATCCGCGACCAGCTCGCCCGTGCCTGGCGCAGCGACGTCACCGATAGCTACCGCGCCGCGCTCTACCGCCGCCACCAGATTTCGGTCAACGAGGGCACGCTCGGCGCGCTCTTCGCGCCGCGCAACTGAGCCACCGGGTCAGGGACGGCGCGCGACCACGTAGCGCACCACGTCGTCGATCAGGAAGCGGTTCTCCGCCAGAACGAGGCCGGCGGGCTCGACGTGGCGCCAGGTGTCGCGGCCGAAGTCCGCGCCGTAGGCCCAGCGCACCCAGGGCATCCACAGGCGCATCACGAAACGCCGCCAGGGCTGGGCCGACCAGGAGTAGTCGAGCAGGCGGATCTCGCCGCCGGGCCTGACGATGCGCGCGAGCTCGGCGAGCGCCGGCCGCTGTTGCTCGGCGCCGATCACGCAGAAGACGAAGCTCGCGACCACGGCGTCGAAGCTCGAGTCGGAAAAGGCGGTCCGCAGCACGTCCATCGCCGCCAGCGGCACGGCGCGGCCGAGTTCATCGCGCCGCCGCCGGGCGCGCGCCAGCATCGCAGTCGAGAGGTCGATGCCCACCACCTCGGCGCCGGCGGGATAGTGCGGGATGTTGCGGCCGGTACCGATGCCGGCGTCGAGGATTCGCCCCTCGAGCCCGGCGAAGAGCCCGCCCCGCAGCGGCGCGTAGCGGCTGCGCTCGAAGGGCGCGTCGAGAAAGTCGTAGAAGGGCGCGATGCGGCGATAGGTCGCCCGCGCGTCGCCGGCGCTCATGGTCGCGCCGTCAGGATCGTGTGGGGCTCGTCGCTCACGCCCGAGATGTCGGCTCTCTCGCCCGCACGGTCAAGGGCGCGTGCGGACGCCGCATGGCGTTTCGCCGAGAACCGGCTATAACACCATGCGCATCCGGCAGGCCGGCGCGCCCGCCGGCCGGTGCGCGAGCGAGCGGGCCTCTGACCTCCATGACCGATACCACCGACTTCAAGGCGCTCATCGGGCGCGTCGCGAGCGGCGCGGCGCTCTCGGTCGAGGAGTCGCGGGCTGCCTTCGACGCGATGATGGAGGGCGAGGCGACGCCCGCGCAGATGGGCGGCTTCCTCATGGCGCTCCGGGTGCGGGGCGAGACCGTGGACGAGATCACCGGCGGCGCCCAGGCGATGCGCGCCCGTGCGCTGAGCCTCGACGCGCCTGAAGGCGCCATCGACACCTGCGGCACCGGCGGCGACGCCAAGGGCACCTTCAACATCTCGACCGCCGCGGCGCTGGTGGCGGCGGGCTGCGGCGTGCCGGTCGCCAAGCACGGCAACCGGGCGCTCTCGTCGCGCTCGGGCTCGGCCGACCTTCTGGCCGCGCTCGGCGTCACCATCGACGCCGACATGGCCCTCGTCCGCGCCTGCCTGTGGGAGGCAGGGATCGGCTTCCTCATGGCGCCGCGCCACCATGGCGCCATGCGCCACGTCGGGCCCACCCGCATCGAGCTCGGCACGCGCACCGTCTTCAACCTGCTCGGCCCGCTCTCCAACCCCGCCGGCGCGAAACGCCAGCTCATCGGCGTGTTCGACGCCGGGTGGACCATGCACATGGCCGAGGTGCTGCGCAATCTGGGCTCCGAGAGGGTCTGGGTCGTCCACGGCAGCAACGGCGCCGACGAACTCACCACCACGGGGCCGTCGACGGTCGTGGAACTCGACGGAGGCGCGATCCGCCGCTTCGAGGTGACGCCGGAGGATGCCGGCCTGCCGCGCGCCCGGCCCGAGGACCTCAAGGGAGGCGATGCGCAAGCCAACGCCGCCATCGTCGGCGCAGTGCTGGCCGGCGAGCCCGGCCCGGCCCGCGACATCGTGCTGCTCAACAGCGCAGCCGCGCTGGTCGTCGCCGGCCGCGCCCGCGACCTGCGCGAAGGCGCAGCGCAGGCGGCCGCAGCCATCGACGGCGGCGGCGCACGCGCCGTGCTCGACCGGCTGGTCGAGATCAGCGGGCGGGGCGCGCCTGCCGAGGCGCAAGGGGCCGGCGGCCGATGAGCGACGTGCTCGCCAGGATCTGCGCCGACAAGCGGCGCCACGTCGCGGAGCGCAAGCAGGCGCTGCCCGAGGCCGCGCTGGC